>NZ_JAZETN010000001.1:0-659426 GCF_036864475.1 Alteromonas sp. S005
GTTTGGAAGAAACAAAAATAATGGGGTTATGCTTCGGTTTGTAGGGCTTGTTTCTTCAGTGTTTCTATCATGTATTCGCGCATTTTAAACTTCTGAAGCTTTCCTGTTACTGTCATGGGGTACTCTTTCACTACGCTGATGTATTTGGGGACTTTAAAGTAGGCTAGTTTGGATTTAAGGTAGTCGCGTATCTGATCTTCGTCTATATGTCGATTTTCCTTTGCCTTAATCCATAGGCAGACTTGCTCGCCATATTTGTTGTCAGGAATACCAAAGACAGCGGCGTCTGACACATCCGCATGTTGATATAAGACTTCTTCAATTTCTCTTGGATAAATGTTTTCGCCACCACGAATTATCATGTCCTTTATTCTACCAACAATAGTGACGTAGCCTTCTTCATCCATTTCTCCAATATCGCCTGAATGAAGCCAACCTTCATCGTCTATGGTGGCTTTCGTCTTAACCTCATCGCCCCAATAACCTTTCATCACACAGTAGCCTCTCGCGCAGATTTCGCCAGGTTCTCCAATAGGCACCGTATTGTCTTGGGGATCTATGATCTTCACTTCTGTATGGGGCATAGCGCGTCCTACTGTTTTTACTTGCTTTTCAAATGGCGAGTCAATGTCAGTAATATGATTGATAGGGCTACACTCTGTCTGACCATAACCTATAACGACTTCGGTCATATGAAATTCACTATGCACTTTACGCATTAGTTCCTCAGGGCAAGTACTTCCTGCCATAACGCCCGTCCTTAATGTTGACAGGTCAAAGCTCTTGAAATTGGAAAGTTCGAGCTCGGCGATGAACATGGTTGGTACGCCATGTAATCCCGTACACTTTTCTTCTGCTACCGTACGCAGCGTTGTCTCAGGGTCGAAAGACTCTCCAGGGAATACTGCGCATGCTCCTGATGCTAAGCAAACTAAGTTGCCTAATACCATTCCAAAGCAGTGGTAGAGCGGTACTGGAATACAAAGTTTGTCTTTGTGTGTGAACCTCATTGCTTGTGATACTAATAACCCATTATTTAGAATGTTTCCGTGCGTTAGCGTTGCGCCTTTCGGGTTTCCCGTCGTGCCGGAAGTAAACTGGATATTGATGTTGTCGTCTGCGCTAAGTTTCGATTCAACGGCCTCCAATTTAGATTGAAGCGCTGCTGTTGGTTCTATTTGCAATGCAGAAAAAGCCTCTAATCCTTTTACAGTCATATCGCCAATCGTGTATACATATTTAAGTGAAGGCAGCTTAGCAAGCGTTAGAGGACGCTTTGGTGTGTTCTTATCTTGGCTGTCTATTTCAGGTGCAAGCTCTTTCAGCATGGCGACGTAATTTGATTGCTTAAAAGACTGCGCCATCACTAAATGCTTTACCCCAACATTGTTGATAGCAAAGGCCAATTCATCAGGACGATAAGCGGGGTTGAGACACACCATAATCGCGCCAATCCGGGCCGTGGCCATTTGTACCAGTGACCATTCGATGTTATTGGGGGACCATATCCCAACTCGATCACCTGGCTCCACACCATTGGCAATTAAACCACAAGCCACGCGTTCTACTTCACGCCAGTATTGCAGATAGGTCCAGTGAACATCTTGATGTTTTACGATGATTGCAGGGTTATCACCATAATTGTCGACAACCTTTTTGAAATATTGACCAATTGTGAGTGATGTGAGATCGGCATTACTAGGACCTCTAAACTCACTTTTTTGAAGTGGAAGTACTGTGTTTAGCTGTAACTTTGATTCCATTGTCTCTTGCCTCCATGCGCGTACGCATCTGATTTAAATGTAATTTATGATAGCCACTATTAAGTATTCTTAAGTGAAATACACAATTACGAATATTGCGCTGATTACATATCACGTAATTACATTACAAAATGTTTAATCATTATTAACAATATTGTTGCAAATGAGTTTTGTCGACAAGATGTTAGTCGTATATGGTGTTGTTCAACGAGTAATATTAACGTTTCGTCGCAGGACGTTTTCTAAATGGGGCTAGTTAAGGAGTTTCGTGGGCTTTATGTCGAGAAAGAAAATAAAAAAGCCCCGCACTTTAAGCGGGGCTACATAGTTGGGAATATTATGAATTACTTAGTTTAACTATTCTGATTCAATCTCTTCAAAATAGGTACGGTATTCCATACGGGTTATGTACGAATCACCATCTTCATCCATTGAATCAAAGTCGCCTTCAACGTCGGCCATTACTAGTTCCTTCTCACTAATCTTACCATCGCTATCCATATCGATTTTAGTGAACTGAGTATTGGCTGTTGCAGACATCTCAGTACGCAACTCCTTATTTTTTTCTGAAATCATTTCATTATCAGCTTTAGAAAAAAGTGCTGGATTACCTTCTTCAGTTAGCACAGCGTCTGTAGTGCCTTCTGTTTGAACTTGAGTGATAACCTCATCACTGAACATAGATGGTTTTTCATCAACAAATGTGTTGAACTCTGCGCGGCTAACCATGCTGTCACCGTCGGTATCCATCTTTGATACTAACATGCTGTCGATAATACCTGATGACTCTGAGCCTACGATGTAGCCATTACCGTCTTGGTCGAGCGCATTAAAGCTCTTAGAAATTTTTTCTTCATGGTGACCTGCGAGTGCTGATGCAGAAAGTGTAGCGGCAACAACGGCACTAGTAATCATACTTAACTTTGTGATCTTCATAATCAAATTCCTTCTGTTTCTGTTTGCGAACACGGGCTATCAATTGCCCTAATCACTAAATTGAACGCATGTTGATTGAAGTTAAACCTTCGCACAAACCTATTTAGTTACTCACAGATACTTTATTCACTTGTCGTGCCAAAGAGGTAAGGTATTGAAAATAAAAACAATAACTTAATAGGAGAAAAGATTGAGGCTGGAACGCTTTTGTTAATTTGTAACGAAGCCTGAAAGATCTTCATACAGATAAACGTAATTAAAATAAGGAAAGTTGGGTGTTAGCTATGCGTTCAAAACTAAGGGATATCATTGGCAAAATACTATCAGCAATGGGTTTTATCTGTTTCTCGATATAATGGTCATAGTCAAGCGGCGCAGAGATAGTTTCTACTGTTTGTGGCCCTTGAACAGTAATTACATAGGCTATGGAAGTATTAGATTGGTAGCGAAGTGGCAATCCCTTTTCTTCAAATAACTTGTCGGCCCGTCTCGCCGCTTTTACGTGAGGAGGAAGAGATTTTACATACGAAGAAAGTGGTTTTCTAAGTCGCTTTTTATAGATCAACTTGTCATCCATATTTCCCGCTTTTACCGCGTTTAGGGCTTTATTGATGTACTGCTTTACAGGTTCATTGGTAAAGACTCTTTTGTATAATTCGTATTGGAACTCTTTAGCAAGCACTGTCCAATCTGAACGCACGTTCTCTAGGCCCTTAAAGACAAGCTCACCGTCTTTCATCCCTGCGTAGCGCTTCTTACTGCCTTCAGAAGAGCCACGAATTGTTGGCATAAAGAAGGTAGAAAAATGAGATTCAAACTCAATCTCCAAATGGCAGTCAATGTCGAACTGACGTTTAAGTAACTCAGCCCACTTCTGATTAATAATTTTTGCAAGCTCGCGACCTGTTTCAGAAGGCGTACCGAGAGCAGTATTTCCTTCAACATGCACAAAGGTTGAATCGGTATCACCGTAAATGACTGTATAGCCTAGTCCCTCAATCCAACTCGCGGTAGTTTGCATGATCTCATGCCCACGCAAAGTAATTGAACTCGCTAGACGAGGGTCGTAGAAAGGACAGCCTCCGCTACCAAGTACTCCATAGAAGGAGTTCATCAATATCTTAATCGCTTGAGAGCGTGGCGCATCTTTTTGTTTTTTGGCTTCGTCGCGCTGAAGCCATAGGTTTTCAATAATAGAAGGTAGAAAATGTGATTCACGGCTAAATACTGCACCCTTAAAGCCTTCTATAGCGGTGCCAGGAGACTTGAGGCCTTCTGCAAGCCCTAACGGGTCAATTTTGAAAGTGCGAATAATAGAAGGATATAGGCTTTTAAAGTCGAGTACTAAAACATCTTTGTACAGACCAGGTTGGGAGCGCATGACATAACCACCCGGACTAGCTAAACCGCCATTTTCAGGTCTTACTCCAGCAACATAATACTTGCGGTGTAGCTTAGGTAAATAAACATTTAAAAACGCCGCTACCGAACCACCGGGGCGACTCATATCTAAACCCGTAAGTATGCTGCGTAATGCTAAAAAATCAATAAACTGGGTTTTGTCCTGAATGCGGTTTACCAGTTCGGTGTCTTTAAAGTTGTAGTTAGCAAGTGCAACAGGGTCGTCGTGATAAAGACGCTTAATGGCTTCAAGCTTGTCGGTCGCTTGAATAAGCTTATTTTCGCTGAGCAGTTCTTCGGATACGTGGTCAAGAGAAAAGGACTCAAACTGATAAGTCATGGTTTTAAGTGCTTCGATACCATCAATCACGCATCGTCCCGGCACATCAACGAGTGTCTGATCTTCCCACTGTCTTACTGAAGCCTCTCGGCCATGGCGGCCAATAGCATAATTGAGCGAATTTGCCTTAGCACGGCGGCCCAACACAGCCATATCAAATTGCTTAACATTCCAACCCAAAATAATGTCTGGGTCGTAGGAGGTAAGGTGTGAAAAAAAGGCTTCTAGCAGTTCTTTCTCAGACCCAACCGTAATGAGCGTGTATGGACTGTCTTCTTGCTCCTGTAATGTCTGCCCAATAAAACTCGGTGGGCAAACAAGCAGCACTACACTTTTTCCTTCACCTGCGAGTGCAATGCTGAACAGCTCCTCGTGTTCATTACACTCAATATCTATACTTAACGATGTAAAAGAAGTTCTGAAATGGCAGGGCCTGATCTGCGCATTCTCTATAACAATTTGTGACGTATCATCAACAACTTGTGGAGCAACAAACTCCACTGCGCCATATACAAAGCGCTCCATCAAATAGCGATCGGCTACGCGAATATCGGCTTCATACAATACAATACTGTGCTCTTGGGCGCGTTGACGAAGCTGATGCATGTGCGATTCGGTGGCGGTCTTGACGGTAGCCACAGGAACTTGTTCTAGTGTGTAAAAACCATCTTCTGAAATGCTGATCTTAGCTGGAATGCGAGCTGCAATGTCGTTCAATGCTGCAGATTGGTCAAGGGACACGAAGCAAGTGGGGTTTTGAGGGGACGATATTAATCTAGCGGTGTTGTTGGCGGTTTTGACCCACAGTTCAACATATACTTTACCTCGCTGGGTAAATGTACTTTTGTTGAGTATGAACCCTTGCTGTATTACTGGGGCTGACATGAATTTGTTTTTACTAACCGCTTTTTTAAAGTGTCAATTTATTAGGAAAGTCCTACGGGCGTCGACACTACTTAAATTTTAATAACCACAAACTTCCGTATTCAGTGCAAAGCACAAAAGTTAACAAGGTACGTGTGCTATAAGGACCGAAGACCATAGTATAACGTTTGTTATCACCGGCTCCTATAGATCTCTATTCGACAGATATGTTTGTTTTTGTAAGCAGAGCGAGTTAGAACGAGACTTGTTCTAATTATCTTGCATTAAAACCAAGGTATCAAACGAACAACATAGTTCTGAGCTTACGCATAAGCATTATCGAGTAAATCTTTATCGATACAAGCCAGTCGTACGAAAGCTATTTCAACAGCCATTGGGAACAGTGGAACGACTCAGCGAATATGAAAAGATGCAGGTTATAAAAAGTGAGGGCGATATGGAGTATCTATTCAACAAACAGGTAGAACCGGGCGAGGTAATTGAAGTAGCCGAAGGCGTACTTTGGCTAACCATGCCTCTTCCCTTTGAGCTTGATCATATTAATCTGTATTTGATTCGAGGTGAAAACGGCTGGGTAGTAATTGATACTGGCATCGGAACGTCCACCACCAAATCCCTTTGGAAGTGTATATTTAAGCAACTAGACGAGCCGATCGTTGGCGTTATTGTTACGCACTTACACCCTGATCATGTAGGGTTAGCAGGTTGGATTGCTGATAAGTGTGACGTACCCTTTTATATGACCCAAACTGAATATTTCACTGCGCGAGCCTTCGCAGCAGGTAGAAACGGTGCTACTAATGAGAGGGATGTACTATATTATCGACGGGTAGGGCTTGATGAATCAATGATTACAAAGCTGACGTCAGGCGAGGGTAACGGGTACAGCAGTGTTGTGTCGCCAATTCCTATAAGTTACACCCGTTTAAAACATGGTATGACGTTATCGCTTGGCGACAATGAATGGAAAGTTATGGTTGGTCGCGGCCATTCTCCTGAACACGCCTGCCTTTACAATGAAAAGAAAAATATTCTTATTTCTGGCGATCACATTCTACCCATCATTACACCCAATATTGGCGCCTATTCAACGGAGCCTGACGCTAATACTTTAGCTGATTACCTAGATACGTTGCCCCAATTTAAAAGTTTGCCGCAAAATACAACAGTATTACCCGCACATAAGCTTCCCTTTATTGGTCTTCACGAGCGAG
Source organism: Alteromonas sp. S005 (assembly GCF_036864475.1). Taxonomy (NCBI): domain Bacteria; kingdom Pseudomonadati; phylum Pseudomonadota; class Gammaproteobacteria; order Alteromonadales; family Alteromonadaceae; genus Alteromonas; species Alteromonas sp. S005. The sequence continues at coordinate 6,540 of NZ_JAZETN010000001.1, forward strand.
TAGACACGCTCATTGCACATCACCACGAGCACCTTAGAGCATTATTAGATGCTTGTGAGAAGCCTCGAACGGTAGTGGAACTATTACCAGTTATGTTTAAGCGCAAGCTTTCAAGCCGTAACATGGTGTTCGCGGTGGCCGAGTGTTTGTCTCACCTTAATTACCTGTTAAATGAAGGGTGTATTTCGCGAACACTTAATGAGGAAGGTGTGTATATATTTAAAGTGTGTGAAGCGAGTAAGCTAGCGAGCTAAATAAGCCTGATAGCCCGATATCTTAAGGCGTTAATAGTTTTTTGTCATTTTATAACAATGAGTGTCTAAACTGTCTGAGAGTCTTCCGTTTCATTTTCTTCGCTTGAAGGCGCTGGCGCGGCTGGGGCTTTAGGTATCGTAATTTCTACGACAGTTCCTTTTGCTTCTTTACTGCTAACAGATATTTTACCATGGTGTTGTTCTATGGCTGTGTAAGCTACGGAAAGGCCCAGTCCTTGACCTTGCCCCTCGGGTTTAGTGGTGAAAAAAGGCTCGAAAATGCGTTTTAAGTGTTTGGCTGGGATACCGCAACCTGAGTCCAGTATTTTAATCGTTACTGATTGAGCAGCATCAATTACAGTGAGCTTTATGAAGCCCTTACCGTCTACCGCTTGTGCAGCGTTAATCATTACGTTCATCAGCGCCTGTTTTAATGGTCCTGGATTTCCCATAACCTCCACCTTTTCTTTCTCACAGTCGATTTTATATTGGGGGGCGCTGTATTGGGCTGAAATGAGCGTGATGAGCTGATTACATATGGCGCAAATATCTACAGTCTGCATACCTTCGGCAGTTTCTAGTGAGAAGTTTTTAAGGTTCTCGACAATATCTTTTACCCGTGTAAGGCCTTCAGTAGACTCTGCAATTAGCTCAGTAATATCGTCTTTCAGTAGGTCATAGTGATTCGACTCAAATAAGGCATCTATTTGTTCCTTAAGCTCGTCATTAAAGAGCTCAATTTGCCCTTTAACACCGTCACAAATCGCAAGAAGGTGCGATGCGTATTGATCTAGCGTATTGAGGTTAGCATTTACAAAGCCAATTGGATTGTTAATTTCATGAGCTATACCAGCTGCAAGTTGCCCCGTAGAGGCCATCTTTTCAGCTTGTATAAGCTGGCTTTGGGCGGTATCGAGTTTGCGAATGAGCTTTCGCTGCGCTTCGTGCTCTTTTTTTAGGGCTTCGGAAAGTTTTTGCTGGGCTCTGAAATAGCTCGCTTGAGCGGTTACATTTTGCAAGAATATACAGGCTAAACGCTGCCCGGTTTTTTTATCTTTAATAGGCAAAATTTCCATATTTTGGTACATCTGCGTCTCTTCGCCCGTAATAGGCCGAGAGCTTTTGAATGGAAATATATGCGGTCTTTGCTCCCAATAGCTAAAGCTTGGGTGCTGTAATACGAATACCGACTTTAGCCTACGCTTAAGGAACTTACCTTGCCCTTGAAACAACTCAACCACAGGCGTGTCTTTATAACAGTCGCGCATTTTGTGAGGGAGACGATCTAAAAAGAAGTCGTTGAGATAAACGACGTTAAAGCTTTCATCGACTACACCAATTCCGACAGGTAACTTACCTACCAGCTGTTCAAACATTATGCGAGTAACTCATCCAATGTGTTTTTCATGCGAGCAAGAGATTCATCGTCCAAACAAAACACAACGCGCATGCTAAATGAGGAAATTGCGATAACGAACTGAACTTCCATCACCAAGCTATGCTGCCACTGGAGCTCATCAAAGTTCGCTTTATCGGGTAAAAACAACGTAGGCATGTTCAAGTTGGTGGTAAGCTCTAACTGATCAGAAAGGCCAGCTAAACATGCGCCCGCTAAGATATTGCAAAGCTCCAGAATGATTTCTTGAATATCTTCCTTACTTAACGGTTCGTCGTAATCCATTAAAGTAGCAACTTCACTCAAACCTTCTTGTGACAGCACGGACATGACTTCACCGTGCACATCGCCTAAGAAAGACTGACGGGTATAAAAGGCATCTTCGGTTTCAAATAAAAGGCTGTAGAGCTGAGTTGGCGTGACGGCTGAGATTTTAGGTATAGAAATGTCGATTTTCGTTTCAATAAGTTGAGCGAGCGAGTTCGCGGCTTGCCCCATCGAAATATTTAGAAGTTCTTGAAGGGCATCTCTTTGCTCTTCATCCAGTGGTAGTACGATACTCATAGATACCCCAGCTCAAACAGTGCCATGGCCAACTCTTCTTTATCTAAGGGTTTGCGAAGAAAACGCTTAGCGCCTAAAGACATCACAATTTTTTGCTTTTCCGGCTGAAAATCAGCACTTATTACAATAACGTTTGGCATGTTAGACTTTTCATGTAGATGCTCTAACACGCCGACGCCATCCACTTCTGGCATGGTAAGATCTAAAAGAATGAGCGCAAATTCGTTTTCGCAGAGAGCATTTATTGCCTCTTGTCCGTTTGTTGCTTCAGTTATCTCGTATTCTAAATCTTGGGGAAGCGAGCGTATAACACTACGCCTCGACAACTTGGAATCATCAGCAACTAGTACAGAAAGTGACATTTACAGCCTCCTTGAATGGCATTTAACGTGATGCCTTTTTAGTAGAGTATGTGCAACTTTTGCGTTACTGCAACAATACCTTTGAAAATATTATTGCAGTCATGCTCTACATGAGAACTTACAGAATTGAGTATATGACAAAGGTGACTTTTGTGCGTATTAGACTTTTAGTTGAATTAGAAGGGTGGTGCTTAGGGGGGAATGAAGAGCGCTAGGCATGTATCTGAGCTGACACATGCCCCTATGTTTTTAGCCTTTTTGCATTGCCTGCATTTTTTCTAACGCAGCTGGCATTGCATCGACATAACGTTTAACGTCAGCTATTTTGCCCATGCTTACACGAGACCAATTATTGTAAGTACGATAAATGCCTCGGATAAGTACGTCTTTTTCAGCCATAGCTTGTCGAAAATACTCGGCATTGCCATCACCAAGATTAACAAAAATAAAGTTAGTACTAGAGGGCAGAGCTGTCAAACCGTTAGCCTTAACGGCGTCCATAACCATAGATTTACCTTCATAAATTTTTTCTTTAGAAAACGTTAAAAAGGCGTCGTCATTATAGCTCGCTATTGCGGCTGCTAGGCCCGCTTGGTTCAATGTGTAGCCACCCATACCATAGCGATTAATCCATTCAGTATTTTCTTCAGAAGCAATAAGATAGCCTACTCGCATACCCGCTAAACCATAAATCTTTGAGAAGGTTCTCGCTACGATGACATTGTGGCCAGCTTTAACAAGTGGGATCATAGAATGCTTTGGTGGCTCCTCGATGAGTTCGTTGTAGGCCTCATCAACTAAAACAAGTGTCTTTTTAGAGGCTTTGATACAAAATTCGCGAAGTTTATCTGGATCAAGCACTTTACCCGTGGGGTTGTTAGGGTTACAGATATGTACCATACCGATAGAGTCATTGATAGCGGCGTATAGAGCGTCAAGGTCGATGTCTAGATCTGCCGTATTAGCAATTCTTACAATTTCAGGCGCGCCTTGTTTCTCAGGTGCTTTTGAAGTGGTGTCCCAAAAAAGATCCGGACCAAGAATCTTACCGTTTTTACTGGCAGCAACGGCTGCGTAGGAAAGAATTGGGCTAGACCCTGCGCTTAGTGAAATATTCTTGCGGGTAATGCCATGACGCTCGGCTATCATATCTAACAGGGTCATAGCTGCTGGATAAGCGTAATAAGCACCACCTTGAGCAGAGGCTTGAGCAATGGCATCCAGCGCCTTTGGGCTAGGTCCGAATGGGTTTTCGTTAGCGTTTAGTTTCGCTACGCCAGGTTTTGGACCATAAATGACAGATGACGCTTCACTTGTCGCAGCACTTGTAGATTGGGCGTTAACCAAATTGCTAAAACCAGTTGCTCCTATGGCTGATGCTGCTGCCGAGCCACCTAAAAATAAACGCCTAGAACGGTTATAACTCACAGATATTCTCCTTTTTATTTTAAATGGCTTTATAGAACATTGCGCTTGAAACAATGACGAGATAAATGCCAAACAATCGCTTTAGCTTTTTTTCGCTAAAGTTATGTGCCATCTTCGCACCGATAGGTGCAGTAAAGATTGCGCCTATGCTGATAGCAATGAGCGCTGGAATGTTGATGTATCCGATAGTGCCAACAGGTAGAGAGGCCGTTTCTGGATGCTTCATAAATAGAAAACCGATGGCACCTGGTAAGCCTATCAGGAAGCCAACGCCGGCAGCGGTAGCAACAGCTTGCTGAATAGTACGTTGGCACATCACCATAGTTATGACGGTTGGCGTGCCGCCCCCAATGCCCAGTAACGCAGAGAAACCGCCCAATACAAATGCCAGCACTGCTTTGCCTATGCCTTTAGGCATATCGAACACAAGACCGGGACGCACAACAAATTCAGGGAAAAGAAAATATACAGAGTAAAGCAGTACACCTGCAGCGAATACTACGGTTAAGCCATTAGCGCTAGAGTTATTCGCTATTAGTAAGCCTCCGCCAACGCCAAGAATAAGCCAAATACTCCAAGACTTAAGGATGTCAAAATCTACGGCGCCTTTGGCTCTATGCGCCATAACAGAACGCGCGCTAGAAACCACAATTGATGCCAATGATGTGCCTATCGCAACTTTCACGAGAGATTCAGAAGGAGGGGTAAAGAAAGGAAAAACAGCGAGGAGAGCAGGAACAACAACAAAGCCTCCACCATTGCCGAATAGACCTGCGGTAATACCAGCAATAGCACCGGTTATACACAAAGTAACTACAAACCACAGTAGCTCTATTTCCATCAGTTTTTCACCCCACGTAATACAGTTTTGAACATTGAGTAACCTATTAATTTTTTCTTATGTACAATTATTTAAAAACGTAAACACCGGCTTGCGCCGGTGTTTTTACTCTGTTAAAAACGAGCAGCTAGGCGTGTGTAATAGTACCCACCCTGCCAGTCGACGATGGAACCCGAGTCGTAAACTTCACCACAACAGGCATCGCCGTTAGTACTTACATCTGGGTAGTTGTCGAACAGATTTCTGATACCTACTGAAAGAGTAAGGTTTTCACTAATTAGGTAAGAGCCTTCGATATCAAACATAAACTCGTCGCCGAAGGTTTGAATACTGTCTAAGTTTACATTCTCTCCGTCATCACTCCCCGCGTTTTCGTACTCGCCGAAGTAGCTAAGGCGAGCAACCGCTGACCATACGTCATAGCTATGAGTGACTGAGAAAACTCCGCGCATTTCGGGTGTACTATTCTCAAAATCGAACCGATCTTCAGGATCTAGGAACTCGCTGGCGTCTGAATCAAACTCTGTTTTATTGTAATTTACAGAGCCAGTTAAAACGGTTGAGCCATACTTAGTTTCCATCTTGTATGTACCTACGACGTCCAAACCTTCGGTAACAGTATCGAATGCGTTTTGGAAGAAGAACACACCACCGATTGACTCAGCACCGGACACGTTAGCTCCAGCAAGGGCGAGGTAATTTTGGTAAGCATCGTAACCTTCAGTATTTGGGTCTGTGACAACAGTTGTAGATACATCGCGCGTTGATACAGAGTAAAGGCGGTCCTCTAATTTGATATTGTAGTAATCTACGGTAAGGGTTAAGTCACCATAGTTAGCCGTCATACCTAATGTAAAGTTCGTCGACTTTTCAGGCGAAAGTTCCCTTGCTCCCAGTGCTTGTGCTACATCACCGCCAGCAGGGAATAAGCCCGTTGCTACAGGGAAACCATTAGGTAAGCGAGTCGATACGTTAGTTGTACCCTGCTGACCAGGAGTGGGGGCGCGGAAGCCTGTACCAAATGAAGATCTAAAGCCTACATCGTCGCTTAATTGATAAAATGCCGCGACTTTGTAAACTACCTCAGAGCCAAAATCTGAGTAGTCTTCATAGCGTAACGCTGCTTGGGCAAATAGCTCGTCAGTAATGTCACCTGAAATATCTGTGTACACAGCATAAGAATCGCGTTCGTATGAACCGGAGTAGTCCGGTGAATAACCCGGGAAACCGTTAGAGCCTACTCCAACTACGGTATAGACAGCATCATCTGGGTCAGCACAGTCCAATGTTGAGCCGTTTGCGATAACGGCTAAACCTGCGGTAGTAGCGGTAGTTCCGTCACAAAAGCCATATGGATCAGAGGTAGCGTAAGGACCTGCAAAATATGAGCTTACCTCACCTTCAGAAATTTCATAAGATTCGTCTAGATAGCTAGCCCCAAAAGCGAGTACGTACTCACTCAGGTCGTAGGTGAAATCAGCTTGAATTTGTGTTTCTTCGTTAGTTAAATCGCCGGGCTCAAACGATGTAGGCGACTCACTGCCCATAGAAGGGTTAATGGTATTTGCTAGCGTGTAAGAAATTTCGTTGTTGCCGTAACGACCACTGATATCGTAAGTAAGATCACCCGACATGCCCTTTATGCCACCCACCATTGAATAATCAGTGACATCACCAAAGAAACGCGGTGTAAACCCGCCAGGGAAAAACTCTGTAGGATTCCAAATAGAACCGTCTTCAAGACGGATATCTTCAATAGTCCCGTTGCCAGGGTAGCGATAGTAGAAAGACCCGTCACCTTCGCTTTCAGAATAGTTACCAAAGGCATAGAGTTCAGCTTCAGCGCTTAGCGCGTAACCCGTGTTGAAAAAGACGCGTTTTCCGCTGGTATTAGGTTGCCCCCATGGTTGTACTACGTCTGAACCATGCACACTGTTGGCCATAGCGGTAGCATCAGCGATGTACTCGGCTGATTGCTCGTCTACACAGAACCATGGTTCACAATATTGTTCGCCTCTATAGGTCGCTTCACTATCTGAGTATTCGGCTGAAATGCTGAAGAATCCATCGTCACCAAGGGCGAAACCTTTGTTTCCTGTAACAGTAATCTGGTCGCCATCACCTTCATAGTAGCTACCATAATCAATGGTGAAAGAGCCGCCCTCAGTATTGTTTTTAAGCTGGAAGTTAATTACCCCTGCGATGGCATCCGAACCATACTGAGCTGCCGCACCGTCTCGCAACACCTCAACACTTTGGATTGCTGCTGTAGGAATAGTTGCGATATCTGGGCCCTGAGTACCAGAGCCACCAATTGAAACAAGCGCTGCTCTGTGACGGCGTTTAGAGTTCACCAAAACCAAGGTTTTGTCTGTGGGCATGCCTCGAAGCGTCGCTGGACGAATAAAGGTTCCGCCGTCTGAGATAGGCTGTCTGCCAACAGAGTAGGAAGGTACAAGGGTCATTAGAACGTTGTTCATATCGGTAAACGCGACGGCTTCAACGTCTTCTGCGGTTAACACGTCAACGGGAACGGGCGAACTTGTTACTGAGCGCGGCGCACCACGAGCGCCAACAACGGCTATACGCTCTAAGTCTTTAGCTTCTGTAGTTTCCTCGCTGGCTTCTTGTGCCTGTACGAGCATTGAGGTAGTGAAAAGGGTTAATCCGGTAAGTGCGTAACGTACTGCAGTGTGGAGTTTCTTTTGATTCATTAGTGTTCCCAATCGTGCTTATTGCTACTTAATTTATGAATGCGAATTAATTGGATCTGCACTCTTTCTAGGCACGCACGAGCACCACATTGATGCATACACATCTTGTAATTGTTATTGTGTAACTCGTGTACAGGGACTAGGCTAAAAACTCTTTGCCGCTGGTGGAAGAAAGAAGAATATTCAGGGGTATAAGAAAAATATTGACCCCTTCGGAAACTCACGGTTTTCTTGATATTAGACTTAAGTAGTATCTAATGTGAGATTTTTTAGACCCATCTGTGGGCGCTTTTATTTACATTTTTGCTTCATATAACCTATTGGAATGGCATATACCTTGCTAACTTCAAATGCAGTTACGCCGGGCTATTCTCTATTGCCTTCCAAAGGGGGTTAAGTGCACTCTAAACAGCTACATTACTTTATAACCACAGTACAGCGCGGCAGTATTGCTGCAGCAGCAAGAGCCTTAGATATTGCTCAGCCTGCTATTAGTCAGCAACTTGCAAGCTTGGAGCGAGAAGTCAAAGCAACGCTGCTAGAACGAAGTTTTTCGGGTATAAGCTTAACGCCCGCTGGAGAAGTATTTTACAAACACGCAGAGAAAATAATGGGTGAAATTGACAACGTGAAATCAGCGTTGCAAGCATTTCAGGGAGAACAGCAAAAAGTAATAAAAATAGGAATGCTTCCGTCAATTGGTAACGTACTTTCCCTGCCGTTATTAACTGAAATAACGAGTAATCATAAAGCGTTGAAAGTAGAGATCAGCACTGGGCCTTCATACACCATCAACGATTGGCTCGAATCAAAACAGGTAGATATTGCTTTAACCTACCAGCAGGCGATAGAACCTAAATTTATGAGCGTGACCCCTCTTATTCAAGAAGAGCTACATCTCGTTTTTACTGGTTCCCCAGCTTATCCCGAGTACGCCAAGCTTAAAGATAAATCAATGATAAAATTCTGGGAAATAAGTGAACTACCTCTTTTATCGCCCGGAAATAAAGATGCACTTGGTCAGCTTATTGCTGATTACGAGAAAGCTACAGGAGTAAGCCTTAAGCATGATCTTGCATATTCTGGGCAGTTAATGACAGGGTTAAGGCAAGTAATGCAAGGGGAAGGGGTAATGATATTACCCACTTCAGCTATTTTTCATCTAAGAGAATCAGGGCTGGTTTCTACCCTAAAAATTACCCAGCCTGAAATGCATCGAACTGTGCTAGCTGCTACAAACAAACAGAGAAAAGCTACGCACGAATATCAGCAAATTATCGATATCATTCGAAAAGTGGTAGCAAAGGAGAATGCGCTCAAACATTGGTGCGGTACCCTAGAGTTTGCGGCGTCATCCTTTGTAGCGAAATCGGCATAATCGAGAAAATCCCACTTTTCATTTATTGAAAATAGCATTTTCGCTTACGCTTCAGGTAGAACAATATCTACCAATACGGGTAAATGATCGGATAACACCTTAGTTTTTTCGTTCTTTAGTTTCCTACATGACTTTACCTTAATATCTTCAGTTACCCAGACGCGATCGAGAGAAAATACAGGGAAGTTGCTAGGAAACGTGGCACCAATTTTCTGTTGTAATAGTAAATCATTTAATGCTTTAAAGGCCTTTGAAAAAAACTGCCATTCGTTAAAATCACCTGCTAGAAATAGCGGCGTTTGTTTTTCTTTTAAACGCCGCGACAAGTGCTCGTGGAGCAGAGAAAACTGCGAACGACGCTCAAGTTTCTTAAGCCCTTTGTGAGTATTCACCACCGTCAGAGGCGTTTTCTCAGTCTTTAATTCAACAATCTGCACGTTTCTTGGCTGTCGACCTGTTTGACTCACATCTATGGTGTCGTGTTCCAACACATCAAAACGGGTCAAAATTGCATTGCCATACCACCCATCAGATTCTCTAATTGCTGGGGAGGGAATCAATTTAAACGTATTGCCAGCGCAGATGTCTTTTACATCTTGCGCTGTATCTCGTTCGGGAGGGCGCGTATCCATTTCTTGAAGCAAAACTACGTCAGCACCGCTGTTCGCAAGGAACTGTCCAATACGCTTATAGTCGTGCATCTTATCCCTGCCAACTCCGCTATGGATATTGTAGGTAACTATGCGGCACATTTTTCAGACTCATCCTTACAGTTGTTACTGCCTTCTTCCGTGTCGGTATTAGCCTCTTTTCGAGCTTGGTAGTAGCGCGCAAATTTTTGCGACCCCCAAATCATTAAGCCCCATAAAATAATGCCTCCCACTAGGTAGCTAATAGTTTTTACAGATGGATTCTGCCAAATTTGCGCAATGGAATCGCCAACAAGGCCTTTGGCTATCATTGGAGGGAACATGCCTAAAAACGTACCTACCAAGAATTGAAAAATACCTATAGATGAAATGCCCGCGACCAAATTTACCAAACTAAATGGTGCAACCGGCAACATTCGAATGGCTGCTACGCCAACTACACCACTGCGTTTCAACTTTTCATCCACTGCGGCAACCTTTGGCCCACCAATCTTTCTAAGCCCAGCGTTACCCGATAGCTTGCCGATACCAAACATAATTGCTGAACTCATTAGCGCGCCCATAATGCCGTAAATAGGCCCCCAAATTGGACCAAAAATAGCGGCTACTGCTAGAGATAGTACGGTTACCGGGAAGAACAAAACGCCGCCGACTACATACACGAGCAAAACAGTTGGAAGGGCAAAATAAGTGCCTCTACTTTTTTCTAAAAAGGCGTTGATGCTGTCTGAGCTTAACCACGGAATTGACTGGCTGGCCCAAAACATCAGCCCGCCAAGTACCGCAATAATGGCAATGCCAATTAAGATCATTATGCTGCGACGCTTGGGGTTGCGAGCAGGTAGCGCGTCACCATCAAATGTAGGTACTGAAATAAGCGGTTCTTCTGGGTCTGATAAGGCGCGAAATACATTTTTAACCGAGTGCTCTGTAAATACTTCGTCGCGAACTTCGGTAAGCACATAACCATGTGCTATTTGATCTTGCATCAATGCTTCAACAGGGTACTGGCTGTTAAATATCTCCGGCATCGCATCTATATCACGACCTGTATGCTCAGCAAGTAGGTCGTTTCTCACTTGCTCTATACACGCTTGGTTGTCTTTACTATTGCCGAACAAAACCGTATCAATTTCAGTGTCGAGGGTCATTGAACGGTTACTTAGGTTTGAAGACCCAATAACAAGGTACTTGTTATCAATGGTCATCACCTTAGAGTGAATGCGTTTGTATGCTTTTCGCCCCTGCATGTCTTCGATTGAAGAGTAAGTCAATTTTACTCGTTTAGGATCTATGCCTTTTTCCAGAATCGCTTTAAATTCGATACGGCTTGCCCAAAATGCTTCACATTCGAACTTACCTTTTGGCTCGTAAGAACTAACAATGATAACCGAAAGGTCTGGCTTTAATTTCAGCTGTCTGTTTAGCGCTTCAGCAATTTCTTGGCGAGTCGTAAACTGATTTTCGATATAAATGACCGATTCAGCCTCACCAATAAGATCAAGCAACATATGACGTACTTCTTGTGCTGGCTCTACTTCGTCCATAAACGGAATGGTGCGGGCAAGGGCACACTCTACGTTTTCAAAAAGAGGCGGGTAATCTTCTGGCCATGCTTCAGGCAAAGGCGCATTTTCATCAATACGCGCATCTTCACGAATATTAATAGGGGTGTCTTCAGCTACTCGCTGCCATCTCCATCTAACAAGTTGTGCAAAGTCGGCGACGACAGGCCCGCTTGAAACCATTTGAACATCGTGTAACGGACCGTACTCGCCGTCGGGACCATCTCTTTCCTCGGATACCACGGGGTGGTCTCGGGTATCCCAACGGTTAGTCGAAACATCCATACCGCCTGAAAAAACAAGTTCGTCATCAATAACTACAATTTTTTGATGCTGGCTGCCGCCCATTGGAATGGTATCGTCAAGCTCTGTTTGAACATTGTCAGGCGTTTTCTCTTCCCACACTTCTTTTGCCCACATTTCACGTTGAGCGAAGAAGGCCAAGGAAGAATCCCAGCGCAGTAAGTAAATTTTGATGTCTGGGTTTTGCTCTGCTTTCCATTTGAGCAGGTCACTGATAACACTCGGTGCTTCGCTGTTAGCTTCATCGTCACCACGTAACAACCGAATGCGACTGTCTATATCCCAACCGACAATAAAAATACTGTGTTTGGCTTTAACAATTGAGCTATGCAAGGCTTTGTAATAGTTTCCGCAATCTATCAAAGGAGTAGAGAAGCGAGCTTTGTTCTCTACCCAACAGTTTTGACCTGGTTGGAATATACTTTTGCCTGATTGCATGTTTTGTACCTGCTATTCATTTTATTAATCTAAAAGTGAGGTTGCAGAATTCATACCTGCTAGTGGTTACTTTCTAATGATTTCAATATATTGATTTAAAAGGAGATATTTATTTTTTGGGCGGAGGGTATAATTAGAGGTGAGTAGTAAAGTGTAAGATTTTCACAACTTAGGAAGTTTCATCGTTATCGTTAAACTGAGCTTAGAAATTCCAACGTATATTGCATTAACAAACTGTTTGCTTGCTAGTATCGCCTTACGTTGCGCGAAGCAGAACATCAGAAAATGTTCCATTTAAAGTATTAACAGTAACCAATTTCTAACAAAGGCAGAGAGTTGATATTGAGGTAAAAGAAAGCCCGCGTGAAAAACGCAGGCTCTGCTTATTAATATCGAAATTTAAATTCGGGTAGGTCTTCTATTTAGAAGCGGTTTTTTAACCTTAAAAACGATATTCTACACCAATACTTGCTTGTTTAAGATCGGTTTCAAAGTCCGTGTCGTCGATGTCATCAAACGCTTCGTCTGCGTCGAGTTCTGTGTCGTATACCGTGTACTCGGCGTTCACTAGGAAGTTGCTAGTAACTGCATAGCTTAGACCAGCACCCACGAAAAGGCTTTCGTCATCATTGTCACGTGAAACACCCGCAAAGTTGTATTCTGTTTCAGACCATAGCTGACCTGCTTTAGCATAAAGAGAGAAGCGTTCGGTTAGCGGTAGGATACCTTTAATAGCGGCTGTATAACCATCTGTCTCAGCACCTGCAATATCGTTACCGTAGTCACCAAAATCGATATAGCCACCTTCAATAGCGACCCATTCGTTAAACTTGTAGCCTACAAGACCTTGCCATACGTCTTTGTCATCATCGAAATCATCTTCGCCTTCAACTCGCAGGTAACCGTAATTACCACCTATATAAAAACCACTGTCTTTTGCTTCAATTTGATTTGATTGAGCGTATGCGCCGAACGATGCCATCGCGCTGATAGAGGCAACAGTAGCAATTCCAGTAAGTGTCTTAAGTGTGTTTTTCATAAGTTCATCCTCATTACTTCTTAATAATTCATCGACTTCTCACTTGAAGCTGATGTGTCCTGATTACACACTTCCTGTTTCAACTGTTGTGCCATGGTAGAAATTTCAGTATTCATTTCAAAATAAAGCAAAATTTACAGACGTGTTCGCATAATTGTTTGTTATTTAGGCATTTTCGGTTTGTAGTAAAAACCGCTGCCAAACACCATAAGAAAATTTTTCCTAGAGTCTGAAAGAAATTCATAAATACGCGTTGCGACTAGAAATACTTCGACTATATTTTAATCACTAATAGCGCTACCAATAGAAGAGGTTCTTAAGTTACTGAAATTTATTGGATTTATTTTAATTGGATTTTCCAATCACTTGAATTCATTTTATCAACTGTAAATATTGCAAGAGCGTGACTATCTTTTAACAGCTTATGAGGTAAACAAAATGTTAACAGGTGGCTGCACTTTAAGTGCTTATCGCTTGATAACTAAAACAAACTCAGATGGGAAAAGACCATGACTTTAAATAGGTTCAAAAAAACTACGTTATCGGCACTAGTGGCGCTTTCGCTAGGCGCATCAGGTGCTATTGCTAATGATCAGATCAGTAAGCCCGCTGGTGCTAAAGGCACAGGGATGACTAAAGCTTTCCAAGCGAAGACGAATCAGTTTTGGTGGCCTGATCAACTTGATCTTTCTGCGCTTCGAGATCACGACAACCGTTCTAACCCGCTAGGTGAGGATTTTAGTTACGCTGAAGCTTTCGCCAAGCTCGACCTTGATGAAGTAAAAAAAGACATCAACGAACTACTTACCACATCTCAAGACTGGTGGCCTGCAGACTTTGGTAATTATGGCCCTTTCTTTATCCGTCTTTCATGGCACAGCGCAGGTACCTACCGTACATTAGATGGTCGCGGTGGTGGTGATGGCGGTCAAATGCGTTTTGACCCACTAAACAGCTGGCCTGACAACGGCAACCTAGATAAAGCCCGTCGCTTGCTTTGGCCAATTAAACAAAAATACGGTGAAAGTCTATCTTGGGGCGACTTAATGATCCTTGCCGGTACCGTGGGCATGGAAAACATGGGCTTTGATACTTATGGCTTCGCCGGTGGTCGAACCGACGATTGGGAACCTGATATGGTGTATTGGGGTCCGGAAGTAGAAATGCTAGCTAGCGACCGTGAAGAGCGCGACGGTAAGCTTCAGCGTCCATTGGGGGCTACGCACATGGGCCTAATATACGTTAACCCTGAAGGCCCTAAAGGTGTGCCTGATCCAATGGGATCTGCGAAAAATATCCGCACTGCATTTGGACGCATGGCGATGAACGATGAAGAGACTGTAGCGCTAATTGCTGGTGGTCATACATTCGGTAAAATGCACGGCGCACACAAACCTGCTGATTGTTTAGAGGCTGAGCCGGGTGGCGCAGGCTTAGAAGAGCAGGGACTAGGCTGGAAAAATAACTGTGGAAAAGGCAATGCTGAAGACACAGTCACCAGTGGTTTAGAGGGGGCGTGGACACAGTTGCCGACTAAATGGACAAGCTTATACCTTCAAAACCTACTTGGTTTTGAGTGGAAGCAAACGCGCAGTCCAGCCGGTGCTATTCAGTGGATCCCTACTGATGAATCGCTTCACAAATCAGTGCCAGATGCACACGTTGAAGGTAAGAAAAACCCACCTGTAATGACTACAGCAGACTTAGCGCTTAAGTACGACCCTGAGTATCGCAAAATTGCCGAACGCTTCTTGGCTGACCCAAAAGAGTATCAAACGGCATTCGCTAAAGCATGGTTTAAGCTAACACACCGCGATATGGGGCCAAAGGCACGTTACCTAGGTAACGACATCCCAGAAGAAAACTTTATTTGGCAAGATCCTGTGCCTAAAGCTGATTACAAAATGATCTCTGATAAAGACGTTAAAAAGCTTAAAGCAGACATCTTGGATAGTGGCCTTACGGTTCAGCAGCTAGTAAAAACAGCGTGGGCAGCAGCTGCAAGTTTCCGTGCTTCTGATTTACGTGGTGGTGCAAATGGTGCACGTATTGCCCTAGAGCCGCAAATGAGCTGGGAAGCTAATGAGCCAGAGACAGTAAAAGCTGTAGTGTCTAAGCTTAAAGAGCTACAGGAAGACTACAACTCGCGCATGTTCTCTAAGAAGAAAGTGTCACTTGCCGATTTGATTGTTATTGGTGGTGCAGCAGCTATCGAAAAAGCTGCGGCTGACGCGGGTGTTGAAGTAACTGTACCTGTAGTACCAGGTCGTACAGATGCAACTCAAGAGCAGACAGACGTTAACTCTTTCTCTTTGCTAGAGCCGACAGCTGATGCGTT
The DNA here is from genome assembly GCF_036864475.1 of Alteromonas sp. S005. Classification (NCBI taxonomy): domain Bacteria; kingdom Pseudomonadati; phylum Pseudomonadota; class Gammaproteobacteria; order Alteromonadales; family Alteromonadaceae; genus Alteromonas; species Alteromonas sp. S005. Next base: position 21,810 of record NZ_JAZETN010000001.1, read on the forward strand.
TAGAAACTACTACAACGCTGAAGCCAGCTATCGTTCGCCTACTGACATGTTGGTAGACAAGGCAGATCAACTGAACCTGACTGTACCTGAAATGACCGTATTATTAGGTGGGTTACGTTCACTAGGGGCTAACGTAGGTGATGCCAAACACGGTGTATTCACTGACAAAGTAGGCACGCTTAATAACGATTTCTTCGTAACCCTACTTGATATGGGTGTTAAGTGGAGAAAAACTGATAACCCATCGGTATATGAAGGCGTCAACAGAAGCACAGGTGAAGTTATGTACACAGGTACACCTGTAGACCTCATCTTTGGTTCAAACAGCGAGTTACGTGCTGTAGCCGAAGTTTATGCTTACGACAATGCGAAGAAACGTTTTGTTGAAGACTTTGTGGATGCATGGACTAAAGTGATGACGCTAGACCGCTTCGACTTACGTCACGACCTAAATGCCAGCCTAGGTAAATAGGTAAATAGATAGAGCGAGTCTGCTATCGCGAATTTCTTAGCGATAGTATCAAAGTTTAAAAGGGCGCTTCGGCGCCCTTTTTCTACGCTGAACTCACAGTTACTTTATAAATTGTTAATGTAGCTAAAATGGCCTTGGGAGCGTCGCAAAGCTTTCTTTATTTCGATACACTGAATCTTTACTTTTTGCCTCAACAGACAAATATCGCGATGGCTAGCCTTCAACGTACCTTGGTAAACTTAGAAATGCTAAGTGAGGATATTAATGCATTAAATGACAATGCTATTAATTCTGCCGCTCACATAAAACTTCTGCACAATGTGTTAGAAGAACTCAAAAACGCAGAGTCATTCGTTGCCTTCGAGACAGAAGCAAGCTTTCATAAATTGTTATCTGGCTCTATGTTCGAGAATATTTTCGAAAGAAAAGGAATGGTCGGGGTTTACATTAAGCTGGTGGGATATGTGATCACCGCATGGGAGGCTACCGATAAAGCGAATGCCATCATTAGCGAGAACTTCGATTCAAGTGCGGATAAGCGGTTAGAGTTGCTTCAGGTTAAAGCGATAAAAGCGAAATCTCAATTGAAAACGGTAGCCTCGGCAATGGGCAAAGAAGACTATAAAAAGTTCATTCACACGTTAGGTCTGTTTGCCCAAGAGTGGCAGTGGGATACCCTCCGCGCCAGGTTCTAACCAGCGCGAAGAGAAGGCTATAGTGAGTACACCGTAATAATCCCTTTAAACACTATGGTGTGGTATTTCGGATACCAATACTTTGCTCGTTGATAACCCGAACTTCGCGTTGAGGGAAAGGGATCTCAATATCGTGCTCACGTAGTGTTTCAAAGACAGTAAGCAACAAATCACCTCCCACACGATTCTTGCCATCGTCTACACCCTCCATCCAAAACTCGACAAACATGTTTACGCCAGAGTCGCCAAAACTGTCTATTTCACAGTCTGGTAGTTCTTCAAAAGGGATATTGTCGCCACTGATCACTTGCGGGTGCTCGGATACCGCTTCTTTGATGATTTCTACCATCGCGCGTATATCGGTTTTATAGGCAACTGAAAAATCAATACGATAACGCTGCTTTTGATTTTTATGCGTCCAGTTTATCAGCAAAGAGCTAATAAATTTTTCGTTCGGTACCAGAATATCTTTGCCATCAAAAGTCTCTAATACGGCGTAGCGCATCTTAAACTCTCTAACAATACCTTTCTGTCCGTCTTCCAATTCAACGTAATCGCCAACAGTTAACGATTTGTCCAGCAGAATAATAATACCCGATATAAAGTTTGAGGCGATAGATTGAAGCCCCAGACCCAAGCCCACACCCAAAGCCCCGCCGAACACAGCTAGCGCTGTAAGATTGATCCCCATAACGTTAAGCAATAGAAGAAACACAATACAGAAAAGCGCCACTTCAAATAGCTTTGCGAACACTTCCTTCGTAGACACATCAAGAGACTTTTGATTTCTAATGATATCTTGCCCAATAGCATTAGAGCTTCGCCCTAGCCAAAATAACAAAGCGCCGAACAGGAGTACTCGAGTAACGCCGTAAGCAGAAACTTCAACATTGCCTACAGATATAGCTATGGACTCTAGTGCTGAAGTAATTAACGGAAGTAAGCCGATAAGATGTAAAAACAAGATAGGAAGACCTACCCAGCGCATGAAGGCCGCTATCGTGTTGTTTTCAACAAAGCCTTTAATTAATGAGCTTACAAATAGCATCAATGCGACGACAACAGCTATTTCTAATAGCCATGCATCAAACTGAAATTGTGCACCTAATACGGTAGTAATCTTCAGTGTGCTAATAGTGATAAGCGGAAACAGTGCCTCACCAAGGTTGTACAAAAGGCCACTCATGGTATGTGCACCATTCTGTGGCTTTTCTCGCATAAGCTTAAACGGCTTTTTTAATTGTTTAGCAAGTAGATAAGCGCAGCAATAAATCACAACAATGGTTGTAAGCTGAATAATGAAGCTATCAGACATTACCGATGCTTTGACTATGGCTAACTTCTCTTCTAAGTGCTGAGTTAAACTATCAACATTCATATGTTCTACTTCATTTGTTTACCGCACAACGTAAATGCGGATGTTGCTATTAGAGCGTGGAATCCTTGCGCGCTTTTTATCTTTAATAAAAGATAGGGTAAAGCTTTTTTCATCCAATCAACATATATCGTTTGATTATCTATCACTGGTCATACAGGTTTTGGCGATTTTTACAGCTAATACACGATAGCTTTCGCCCGAAATAATCTTTCAGATATGGAGTGAACGACAGATGATGTGTTTATAACTATGAGATAAAAGGTTTTTTATTTGGATGGCAGTAAAGAGGGCACAAAGCGAAAATATTATTACTGAATGATTTTTTGTCGACTAGATAGAAAAAATTAAAGCGCTCAAATATTGGTAATAATAATTGGTTGACATCTGGTAAGGCCGAATTGTAATATGGATTTGTTTTCTGCTGCTTGTTTAAGCAGAGTGTGGACTAGCTTATCTATGCGCTTATACGAAGAACGGCACGTTGAAGAGTGTAAACTCAATAGCAAACCGTAGTTTTTGTTTTGCGCTTTAAAGCAAAAATAATAAAAACAGTTACTCTCAAGAGTACCCTACAAAGCAAACAGGCTTCTTAGAAATAAGAAGCCTGTTTTATTTTGTAATAAGAAAAGTGCGTAGCCGCAACTACTGTCTAAGATGAGCAATTGAGTAGAGACCGCGCGTTTCATCAGTCTTACGCTTTATTTCTTCTAATGCTTTTGCTTCGCTCGCATCAAAAAGCGCGTTGATAAGGCGATTAAAGTGCTGATGCATTGCCCGCCTTGCACCGGCTGTATCTTTGCTAGCAATAGCATCGTAGATAAGTGTGTGCTCTTGCAGCCTCTGCTCTTCGCCTTGTGAGCACACATCACTATAGGCAGATATAACTTGGGGAACAGTTCTTCTCAATTCCCACAAATTTTCAACCGAAAGCATTATGGCGTTATTGCGTGTCGCTTGAGAAATTATCTGATGGAAGCGTTGATCCGCCTCGTCGGCTTTTTGAGGGGTCTGCATCTCAACTAAGGTTTGCTTTAATGCTTCTAATTCTTCATCTGAGATAGTTGCGGCAGCAAGTGCGGCAGCTTCACCTTCCACAAGCGCACGCGCCTGAGTAAGCTCGAACGCACTTATAGGTTTGGCTGTCTGACCTTGTTTTTTCTGATGCAACACATACACACCAGAACCGGTTTTTACCTCTACTCGCTCTCGTACTTCCAATGCGATAATGGCTTCGCGGATAGTAGGGCGACTGACGTTATAGGTCTCCGCGAGTTCCCTTTCTGCGGGTAAGCGACTACCTTCAGGGTAAATTCCTTGATCGATTAGCGCTTCAAGTTTTTCAACTATGCTCCAGAAGAGACGACGAGTCTTCATATTTACAGCCCTTGTTTGCCTGTTGCTTACCTAAAAAGAGACAATTGGTAAATTTATTCTATCTGACCATTGTATATCGAAATTAGCATAAAGCGCAAAGCCCCGAACACTCTGCCCTCAAGCTCTTTGTAAACATACAATTCTTCCTGATTGGTAATACATTTGGTTTTTATTGGTAAAATAAATTGGTTGTTTTTGGTCTTTTTATTGGTTAGATTCTTAGTCGGTCAGTAACAAATAAATAACAGCATAATTGCGTTTTTGCAAAAGAAGATTGGCAATTTATGTGCGATTTATACGATTTGAGTAATGTCAGTAGCATTATCACGGTGGATATCAACACCGTTTTTGCCAGCGAAGTGGGGAATGTATGAAAGTAGCAAATGTCTGTAAGTCAGCATTAGGGGTGATTACTCTATTGGCGTTTAATACCGCGGCATACGCCGAAGACTACGTAGTTGACTCTAAGAAAAGCTACCTCAATGCGTTGGCGAAAGTTGCTCCTGGCGACGATATCGTACTGAAAAATGGTAATTACCGTGATTTTGAGATTGAGTTTAAAGCGCAAGGTAGTGAACAAGAGCCAATTACACTAAGAGCAGAAAGTAAAGGTGGTGTTATTCTCTCTGGGCAGTCAAATCTCTCGATTGCTGGTAGCCACTTGATCGTATCTGGGCTTGTATTTAAAGACGGTTATTCACCATCAGGTTCGGTAATTAGTTACAGAACAAGTAAGAACGAAGTTGCCAATCACACTCGCGTCACCGAAGTCGTTATTGAAGACTATTCAAAGCCAGACAAGTTTGAAAATGATTACTGGGTAGCGTTTTATGGAAAGCACAATCGGTTAGATAGTTCGTACCTGGCGGGAAAACGAAACCGAGGAGTAACGGTTGCTGTAAGATTAGATACAAAGGATAGTATTGAAAACTATCACAAAATAGACAAAAACTATTTTGGCTACAGACCTGAATTAGGCTCAAATGGTGGCGAGACCTTAAGAATCGGTACCAGTCATTATTCGCTGGAAAACTCTTTCACTCGAGTTGAAAACAATGTATTTGACCAATGTAATGGCGAAGTGGAAATTATCAGCGTTAAATCAGGTGGCAATGTTCTACACGGTAATACTTTCATTGAATCTCGCGGTACGCTAACGCTAAGGCATGGAAACGGCAATACACTTACAAATAATGTGTTTTTAGGAAATGGCGTTCCCAACACAGGTGGGGTACGCGTAATTAACGCTGATCAAGAAGTAGCAAATAACGTGTTTGAAGGGCTTACTGGCTATCGCTTTGGAAGTGGTTTTACAGTAATGAATGGTGTGCCTAATTCACCACAAAATCGCTACCATCAAGTAAAGAATGCGAATATACATCACAATACTTTTATTGATGTATCGCACATTCAATTGGCCGCTGGTGCAGATGAAGAGCGTTCAGCGCCACCTGTGGATAGTGTTTTCTCTAATAACCTTGTTATCTCTAATACAGTACCTACTACATTTAGCTTTTTTGACGACATTAGCGGTATAGCATTTACCAACAATGTGGCTAACTACAGTGTAGAAAGTCAAATTGAAAAAGGCTTTACGAAACGAAGCGATATACAGCTATCTTCATCGAACAGTATTTTTCTGGATGAGATGAAAGTAGGCGCTGACGACAGTGTTAAACCACTTAATAAAGCAGACGTTGGGCCAAGCTGGTATCAGAAAAAAGAATACGAAACGCCGTTTAGTTCGGGGAGTGAAATTACCGTACAGCCAGGTGTAAATACGCTTTTTAGAGCGGTCGCGAAAGCGAAAGATGGGGATGTTCTAACACTTAGTGATGGCGTCTACAGCGAGCAAAAAATTGTTGAGATAACTAAAACTCTCTCTGTAAAAGCAAGCGAAAACGCAAAAGTCATAATCCGCCCCCAGCGCTCTGCACTTTTTGAAATAAGTGATAATGGTTCACTGGAAATTGAAGGCGTAACGCTTTCAGGTAGTGATGCGCCAGATGCGGCTGGAAATACATTCATCCGCACTAAAAAGTGGTGCATGTTAACTAATTACCGATTCACTATGGATAAGGTGAAAGTAACTGACCTAGACGTAAACCATAGCTATCACTTCTTTTCCGCTGGCGCCCGAAGCTTTGCGACTTTGTTATCTATCACTAATAGCCAATTTGACACTGTCTCAGGTCACGTACTGGCGTTAAATAAAGAAAAAGATGATTTAGGTATCTACAACGTTGAAGTATTGAATTTAGAAAACAACACATTTAGCGATGTTCAAGGGGCACTAGCACTTATCTATCGCGGTGGCACCGACGAGAGCACTTTTGGGCCCAAGGTAACGATAGCTAAGAACGTGTTAACAAATGTAGGTTTGGGTAAAAGAAACAAGCGTAAAGCAAGCATCTTTCTTCACGGCGTACAAAAAACACAGATTCGAAATAACGAGTTCAACGCAAGTGCGCCGGTCAAAATTGAACATACTGTTGGAGAGCCGCAAACATCGCATAGCGGCAATACATTTAAAAATACAAAAGGCATCGACATTGTCGATTTCTTAAAAGCGAAAGACGAATGTCGCCGCCCTGAGTAAAGATGCTCAAACTAGCGCGCAACTTATGCAACGAAAAGTAATTACAGTAAAAATTAAAGACTACGAGTTCGTAGGGTGGATGATATGAGAGTTGGTTTTATTGGTGAGTGCATGGCCGAGCTTAAAAAAGTGAACGGTTTATTAGAAGAAGGGTTTGCTGGCGATACTTTCAATTCTGCCGTTTATCTTAAGCGCACGTTTCCACAATTAGATAGCTATTTTGTCAGTGCAGTAGGCAGCGATGCGCTATCAAAAGAGATGCTCGACTTTACGCAAGGCGAGTCAATTAATACACGCTTCTTGTTCACCCATCCAGACAAGCACATTGGGCTTTATAGAATTTATACCGATACAGAAGGCGAGCGCTCTTTTACATATTGGCGAAATGATTCTGCAGCGAAGTGCTTAATGCCCCTGCTTACCGATGACGATAAAGCGTCGATGACAGCGTTAGACTTGGTGTTATTTTCGGGTATTTCGCTCGCTATTTTAAATACTGAAGACTTACCGAAGTTTTGGCGTTTACTTGCAACGCTCAAAGAAAGTGGGACCAAAATTGTTTTTGATATGAATCACCGTCCAGCTCTGTGGAAAGGTAGAAATGATGCCACTGCACTGTACGAAAAAGCGTTTGAAATTGCAGACATCGCGCTACCTGGGGTAGAAGACTTTAACTTCTTGTATGGGTTTGAAACGGTGGAAGAGATCACAAACTTTTTAGCGCCTTTCTCATTTAAGCAACTCGTCATTAAAAATGGCAGCAGCGCTGTGACATTAGTTGACGAAAAGGGAGAAGTTTCAGAAGTAGGGCTAACCCCTGTCACTAACGTTGTTGACACTACATCTGCTGGCGATGCTTTTAACGGTGTTTTTCTAGGCGCTTACCTAACGGGCGAGAGCCCTGAAGACTGCGTAAACAAAGCCGCTAAATGTGCAGGTTTTGTAATTCAGCATCCTGGCGCCATCGTAGATAAAACGGCCTATGCCGACCTAGCAACATCATTCGCTTAAGTAAGTAAAAGCGAAGTATTCGAATACAAAATAAAACACTACATCGAACTTATAAGGGCATCCGCCCCTCGTATTACGAAGAGACAAACCATGAGAAAAATATCAGACATTATGGGCGGTCAAACCCTGCTCCCAATCATTCAAGCCGATAATGTAGAAGACGGTGTGGCCATTGCTAAAGCAATGTCAGCAGCGGGCCTTAGCACTGTTGAAGTTGTGTTGCGTTCAGAGAATTCAGCTAAATGCATAACCGCTATCAAAGAGGCATTGCCAGAGATGATTGTTAGCGCTGGTACCGTAATCGATAAAGCATCTTTAGATGCCGCTATAAATGCAGGAGCAGACTTTATCGTGACGCCTGCGGTAACAGAGCGCTTGCTGACTATGCTAGTAGACTCAGGTTTACCTGTACTTCCAGGTGTGTCGAATGTATCAGATATCGTGTTAGCACGGGAACACGGATTCAGAGAAATGAAGCTGTTTCCAGCATCGTTGTCAGGTGGTGCGTCTTTCCTGAAAGCGGTAGGTGGTTTATTCAAAGATACAAAGTTCTGCCCAACAGGTGGCGTGTCGCCAGATAATTTTAACGACTATCTGTCACTAGGTAATGTATTTGCAGCAGGCGGCACTTGGGTGGCGAAACCTCAATGGGTAGCAGATAAACAGTGGAACCTCATCACAGAGGCATGTTCGCAAGTTTAACGAACACGTCACCTTCCTAACTTTCATTTCTTAGAAAGCTGGCACACTCGCCAGCTTTTTGATTTTTCTGCATATTAATTGGTGTTATAGCTTTATCGAGCTATCATTAATGAAGTTGCTTCGCGCATACAGCATAGTTGCGCTAGCTTTATACAACCCGAATGAAAAAGTGACTATGATCAAATTGATAGCGTTGCATTTCACCATTGCTGCCGCCGTATTTTTGTTTGCTGCCGACAGCCGTGCAGATGAACTTGAGTTTTCAGGTTTTGCAAGGGCGGTTGCAGGCCAACTTGATACCAAAAAAGCAACCTATGAAGGGTATGATGACAGCATAAGCTTTTCTGAAAAATCCCTCATAGCCATGCAGGCTGATTATACTTACTCATCATCGTTCTCCGGATCGGCTCAACTTCTTTTACATTCTGACGACGATAGAGAGTCAGGGATAGAGTGGCTGTATTTGACCTATTCACCCAGTGAAAATTTTCAAATTAACGTTGGTCGGTTGCGCACCCCTTTTTTAAAGTACTCTGATGTTATCGATGTAGGGTTTGCTTACCCATGGATAAATGCACCACAGCAACTCTATAGTAGCTACTTGTTCTCTCAGTATGAAGGCGGCAATGCAAGGTTGAGAAGGTCGTTTGGCGATGTTGTAGTGGATTTTGAGGCTTACTATGGAGCGTATGAGGATGAGCTAGTTTCAAGCGGTATCAATGTAGATGTTGAAGTAGATAACTTGTTCGGTGGCGTTATTGAAGTCAACTATGGTGGTTTGCAGCTAAGAGCTGCCACTGTTAATGCGCCTAAAGTTGAAACAACTATCGACGAAATTGCGCCCCTCGTACAGGGACTCAGAGCTGCTGGGTTTGACGCCATAGCGGAAAAGTTTGATATCAATGATCGTGCAGGATCTTTTTTACTAGGAGTCAGCTATGACACGCTTAACTGGTATGTAAGCGGCGAATGGATGAAGGTCACTTCTGATATCGATGTACTTGCTAATTTGGAAAGTTTCTATGTTTCATATGGCTACTACCTTGATGAAGTTCTTTTACACTTAACTTATGCTTCATCTAGGCAATCACTCAATACCATTGATAATGTTATTCCTGTAGGTGTATCGCCTGAACTCGACCAACTATATTTCGCTGTAGAGCAGTTAAATAACTTTTTTCCTACAGATGACCTAGATACGTGGACCTTTGGCGCTAGATGGGATGTGAAGACGAACATTGCACTTAAGGCAGAGTTATCTTTGCTAGATGGGGAAGAGGGCAGAACATCATTCTATGAGGTAAAAAACGACAACTTCGATAGAAACGCGACCCTGTATCAAGTGGCAGTAGAGTGGATATTTTAATGCGAAGATATACGGTCTTTTTTCTCTTTTTGTTAAGCATTCGAATAGCTGCTGCAAACGAAGGTGTGTGGGTCGTTGCTAACGTTGATAACCAAGGCTTTTCGCTCACAAAAGCTGAAATACGCAATCTCTACATGAAAAGTGGAACAACTACTTACGAGTTAGAGCCTGTTGCTATGAGCCCGGGTAATAGAATACGCTCAATTTTTAACGCAAAAGTTATCGCTTTACCCGAATCTCGCATTCAATCTTATTGGGCGCAAATGCGCTTTAGTGGGCGTCAAACTCGGCCAGTTGAATACGATAATCTAGAGGAAATGATAAATTACGTAAGTAACCACGAAGGTGCCGTTGGTTATGTCCCAGCAAACACAGTATTACCCAAAAACGTAAGTGTGGTTTATCGAAGCTTCTAAACAGTCAGTAAGCGTAGGTATGTTAAGAATACACCGTAACGTTATCGACTAACTCTTTTAGTGGAAGCGGCTTATAATAAAGAAACCCTTGTAGCATACTGCATCCTTGATTAATTAAAAAATGCGCCTGCTCATGGGTTTCTACACCTTCGGCGCAAACAGCAAAGTTCAAGCTCTTCGCCATTTCAATAATGGTCTTGGTAATCATTTCTGACTGCTTAGATTCACTTATTTTACTTACAAAACTTTTATCTATTTTTAGTGTGTCTATATCAAACTGCGTTAAATAGCTTAGGGATGAGTAACCTGTACCAAAGTCATCAAGAGCAATCTTGCACCCAAACTTTTTAAGTGCTGTGAAAAACGGGGTGGCCACATTGAAATTGTTCATATAAGCAGTTTCAGTAATTTCAAACTCTAAGTTTGATGCAGGCAGTCTTCCGGTATCTAACTCATTAAGTAGAAAGTCGATAACATTATGATTATTCAAATCGTGTGTGCTTAAGTTAACTGATAGCGTTATATGGCTGCCAAAGGCTTTAAGCAGCATGGGAGATTCATGACTAAGCTGCTTTAATACCCAAAGGGTTATTATTGATATCTTATCTGTTTGTTCGGCAATAGGGATGAACTCTGCGGGTGATACTTGACCTAACACCTCATCTTGCCAGCGAAGTAGAGTCTCGAAGCCAATGACATTTTTGTCTGTATCTACCTTAGCTTGATAGCTGAGGTAGAAAGCATCGTTTTCAAGTGCATCAGTAATTCGGGAGGAAATAAGCACTTTGCGTTTAGTATGGGCCAACATTTCATCGGTAAACCAGACATATCTTGCTTTACCGCTGTATTTAGCTTTGTACATTGCAACATCAGCGTTGGTAATTAGGTTGGTCGCGGAATAATCACAATCACGCGCTAACGCTAGCCCTATACTCACACTTGAATCTAGTCTTAGTTGGTTGACAGTGTGGGACTTAGATACGATATTCAAAATCTTTCGGGCCGTATCTTCAAGGTATGTGTATGAAGTAAGTTCCGGAACGATAACGACAAACTCATCGCCACCTAAACGCCCCAGAGTTGATCTTTCACTGAGTGCGTTTTCCATTAGTGAACTAATATGTAGAAGAAACCTATCCCCAGTATCGTGACCAAAAGAATCGTTAATAGATTTAAAACCATCTAAATCAATGAACAGTAAACCAAGTTCACAATTATTTCTCTGCGCTTTGATAAGCTCATCTGATAAAAGCTTCATTAAGCACTGACGGTTGGGAAGCCCTGTTAACGCATCAAAGTTAGCAAGTCGCTCCATCTGGGACTGCTGCTTTTGTAGCATTTCAGTTTTTTGCCGATTAGCTTCAGACTGCGCTTTGATGTTTGTCATCATATTATTGAAAGCACGAGACAAAGCTAGCATCTCTTTCTTATTTCCTTCCTCTACTTTGACATCATAAGTTTTGTCATCTACCACGCTATCCATGGTTTCGATCAGCGTATTAAGTGGGCGCAATGCTTTACGTTGTGCTCGCGCAGAAATAATAAGCGAGATTGCTATAAGAAAAGCTACCGAAGGAGTAACCAAAATTATATATCTTTGCCGGCTTGCTTTTAATGCCGCCTCAAGGTTGAACAGCAGCGCAAGCTTTCCCATTGGGTAAACGTCTTCGCCTATGGTTTTTACTATAATCACTTTATTTGAAGTGCGATGTAAACCTAAAGGGAGAGTGGCTATGTTACGGTAAAAATTAGCATGTTCGGGGGGCAGATGGCCTTCCGTTTGGATACTTTCAGCGCTGTCTTTTAAGCCTGAGGGGCCTACATATATATTTAAAAGCGTATCGTCACTACTGAAAATATAAGCCGCTTCCGCATATTCATATTCGTCTAAGCGGAGCAAAACTTCTGTTTGATTCAGGCTGCCAGCAGGTTCTTCAATATAGTCAATAAGATCAACAGCCATGTTCACGCCTATTGCATTAACTTCCTCTGACACGAACTCAATATAAAGCTTCTCGTAGACATAAATAGATAAACCTATGATCAAGGCACTAACTATTGAGACAGACGCAAGTGTATTGAACGAAATTTCTGACCTGAGACTTTTCAAAAAACGCTCTTTTAAGTTGTATGGACCGGCAATAACGGCTTTGAACAAAATGTAGGAAAGGGCCGTCACTTAACTACCTTTATAGTATAGACGGTTTGTATCACTTCTTAATTAGTAATTAGGTCGAAATTGTGTGCAGAGTCAGTGCCATGCATAACTGAAGCGTTTTTCGAACAAAAAATGCGCTGGTGGCTTAGAGGGTTTAGTGATAGACTTTGCCCGCAATTTGTAAGAGTAAACACCTACATTCTTTTCTTGATGTCAAATACCAATAAGCCAAGTTGGCAATGGCGTATCTCTTTAGGTTTTCCCAGTAATCTATAACCCCCACGGTTAGCAATAAAGCACTAACGCTTATACCTTTGCGGTATGCAATTTTTTATAAATACCTATGACAGGAGTTTATTAATGTCATTTACCCAATTAGGGCTCGCTGAACCCTTGTTAAAAGCTATTGAAAAACGAGGGTTTAGTACGCCATCACCAATCCAGGAAAAGGCAATACCAGAAGTATTGCAAGGAAAGGATGTGCTGGCGGCTGCGCAAACGGGAACAGGGAAAACCGCGGGATTTGGACTTCCTATTTTACAAAGACTGATGTCTGGCAAGCCAGTATCTGGCAATAATGTTCGAGCGCTTATCCTAACACCTACTCGTGAGCTTGCTGCTCAGGTAGAAGAAAGTATTCGAGCGTTTAGTGAGTTTTTACCACTAAAGACTGCTGTGGTATTCGGCGGGGTGGGCATAAACCCTCAAATGATGAAACTTCGTAAGGGCGTGGACGTACTAATTGCTACCCCTGGACGATTACTCGATTTGTATCAGCAAAACGCTGTGAAGTTTTCACAGCTTGAGGTATTGGTATTAGATGAAGCCGATAGAATGCTTGATATGGGCTTTATTCACGACATTAAAAAGGTGTTGAAGCTATTGCCTCAGGAGCGTCAGAGCCTCCTTTTCTCAGCTACGTTTTCTGATGAGATTACGGCACTGGCGAAAACGATAACTCGTGACCCTGTAAGTATTTCTACCGCCCCTGCCAACACGACGGTGGACGCTGTTGAACAGCACTTGGTGACCATTGATAAGTCTAAAAAAACCACCGCGCTGATTTGTTTGATTAAACAGCAAAAGTGGCAACAAGTATTAGTTTTCAGCCGTACTAAGCATGGCGCTAACCGAATTGCTGAAAAACTGACACGCTCAAAAATTCCAAGTGCCGCCATTCACGGAAACAAAAGTCAGGGGGCAAGAACCAAAGCCCTTGCTGATTTTAAAAGTGGCGAGATTAGAGTTCTGGTGGCGACCGATATCGCAGCACGCGGCATAGATATCAGCGAACTGCCGATAGTGGTTAACCTGGATTTGCCGAACACAGCGGCTGACTACGTTCACAGAATTGGTCGTACCGGGCGCGCTGGTGCGAGCGGACAAGCTTGGTCTTTCGCTTCTGCCGAAGAATTACAGAACCTAAAAGATATTGAAACACTCATCCAAAAGCTGCTCCCTCGCAAAACCCTCGAAGGTTTTGAGCCTCAGCAAGCCGTACCTGTTACCACGCTTTCTAAGCCGAAAAAGCCCAAAAAACCGAAAAAACCAAAAGCTCAACAAGGCGACAGCGGTGCAGGCAAGTCAACTGGCGGTAATAAGAAAGCGGGACAACGACAGGGCAACCGTAGTGGAAATGGCAGCTCTCACGGAGGTAAGCCAAATTCCCGCAACAGTGGCGGCGGCAAACCTGCTGGTCAAAGACATTCAGGAAGCGAAGGTAACTCCGCCAGGCGACCTGCTAAGCGTAGAAACAGTCCGTCTAACAGTTCGACGGGTAATAGGACTGAAAACAGCGCTAAAGCGTAAATCGTTATATTATTATCAGTAAAATGATAGTTGATTGATAAAGGGCCTTTGTATAAAAGGCCCTTTTTTGATGTTCCCTAAAAACTAATGTTTTAGTTATGTTCCCATGAAAACGGGTTGTAATGGCGCAGCGCCGGCCTGGTGTTTACTCCGTTGCTATTCTCAGCGTCTAGCGTGAGCTCAGCACGTTTAATGAGTGTCTGTTGTAGCTCAGTACGAAAACCTTTGGTTTCTTTCCATAGCTGATTAAGCCCCTCTGGAGAATCACCTTGTAAATCTTGCGCAAGCAGGGGCCCAAGCTTGTCATACGCGCTTTGAAGCCTAATTGCCTGTTTTTTGTTATAGGCGGCTTCTTCATTTGTTGCTTTCCAATTAATGAATGGGGCTTTTTGCGCAGTAGTCATAGCGGGAAAACGGGAAAAGTACGTTATGTACTCTGATAAAGGGATGCTATCGGCCCGACCCCAAATGTCCATCGTCGTTCTGTTTAACAAAGCACTGGTTTTAGGTTCAACCACCATCACAGTTGGCGTTGCGTAGTAAATCGGATAGTTAAATCTCTCGGTAATATTTCTTCTGTCTTCAAGCGTTCCTACGTCAACAAATACTGTTTCATAATGGGCACGTAGAATAAGATCCATTTCCTTGGTTGCAAAGCGCTCAGCTAAGCCAGTGCTGTCGTGGCACCACTGTGCTCCTAGGACAACCAGAAGCAGCTTGCTTTCCTCCACAGCTCGTTGCTGCGCGTTAACCACGTCTTGATAAGGTGACGAAGAAGGGGTGTAAGTATAAGGGCTTTCATTCTGGGTGCTGACACAGCCATTTAGGACAGAGAAAGCGGCTATAAAAGTAACTATGGTTAAGCAGCGCTTAATCAACTGGGCTTGACGTTTAAAGAAGGTGTTCTGCATACAATGGTCAAAATAGTAGTTAAATCAACAACAATGTAGCATAAAAAGTACAGAGAAAAGCGGTAATTGACCGTAGTAAACTACCGCTTTAGCAGGTCGGTTTAAGCTGATACAGGAATCAGCTTCATGTTGATATTCCCAACACCCTCGAAAGTGACTGTGGATGTGGCACCAGCCACTGTGTCATGTACGCCAGTAATAGCGCCTGAGCAAATCATACAGCCTTTTGGAAGAGTAATATTGCGCGCTGCAGCTTGGTCAATTAAATAAGCAACAGCCGCCATAGGCCCGCGTAATACGTTGTTTGATGGTGCAGTATTAATGTGATCTTTATTAATGAACACAGATGTCTGCATATTCTCAATCACTGTATCCCACGACGCTATACGGGCGCCAATTACCATACCTTGGTTTACGCCAAAGTCACTGATGATGGCAGTGGGGCCATAGCTATTTAAATCAATAACAGGGCTACTGGCTATCTCGACACCAGCATACACAGCTTTGATTAGGTGCTTTAATGGACCCTTGGTATCAATTGAGCCGGGCGTAATTTCTTCTCCCAGTTCGAATACCAGTTCGGCTTCAACAGCAACCATACCGCCTGCGTAAACTTCTAGTTCAACGAATTCATCATCTGCATGGGGGCGGCCAATGAAATGGGTAACCTTTTTAAAGATTGGGCCCATTAAGCGCTCTGCGCCCATCTGATCGCGAAGTTCGGGGATCACCATGCCTACTTTCCAGCCGGTGATCTCGTCGTTCCACTGTTCAAGCGACATGTCTTGAACGCGGTAGGCCGCGTCCAAAGTTGTCGGAACATCACCTGGAAAAGTTTCTAATACAGTGGCTTGCTTGCGTGCGTTAACCAGGGTATTCGAAAGCGTTTTCAGGTCGTCTTCTGTAAGTGGTTTATCAGGAAACATCGTGACGATTAAATCCCTAGTGCCTGACCGCCACCAATTTGAACGGTTTCAGCAGTAATAAATGACGCGTCTTCACTTGCCAAGAAAGACACTACAGACGCAACCTCTTCAGGCTGTCCTAGGCGACCAAGCATGATGTTATCTTTCCAAGAAGCAAATACTTCTGGCTTAGTCGCTTTAATTTGCGCATGGAAAGGCGTATCAATGGTGCCAGGAGAAACAGCATTTACACGAATACCTGCTGGTGCAAGTTCTTTAGCAAGTGCACGGGTCAACGTATGTACCGCACCTTTTGAAACACCATAGATACCCGCACCAGGGCCACCAGCGTTCCAACCAGCATTAGATGTGTAATTTACGATAGAGCCATTGTCAGATTTCTTTAAGTAAGGAATAGCTGCACGAGAAACGAAGAACGCACTATCAAGGTTCAGTGCCATAACAAAGCGGTAAAACTCTGTTGTCATTTCTTCCATTGGGCTGCGACCGCCAAGGCCGCCTGCGTTATTAATAACGGCGTCGATCTTACCGTATTTATCGCCAATCGCTTTTACGTTGTTATCAACTGCTTCATCGCTTGTTACGTCAAAACCATAGTATTCTGCTTCAATACCTAAGTCGCTAAGCTCTTTTACACGCTCTGCGCCCTTATCGTCTTCAATGCCATTTAAAACAACAATGAAACCGTCTTGGCCAAGTCTTTTAGCAACTTCAAATCCGATGCCGCCTGTTGCTCCAGTTACCAGTGCTACTTTCTTCGTCATAACAATAACTCTTTGTGTTGTATTACATTGTGTAAAGCCAATATTAGGTTAATAAAATTTATTGGTCTACCTGTTTTGTGTGTTTTTTGTCATTGTTTTAAGAGTTTCTTTTTTAACTGTATAGGTTTTTTGCGCTTTTAATAAATCTATCTTTATGAAATTAAGAGAGTATTCATATTTTTTGTAAGAGGGGACAGCGTTGATAAGAATCAGTAAAACGAAAAAATCTCAGCTTTATCGCGTTTATTGGTAAGTCCAATTTCGTGTTTAGGTTTGATCTGTAGACAATGTTATTGGATATTGTTGGCTGAAATAGAAAGGCGTATCACAGTCCCCATTGGGTAATTGTGGCTTATATTAAGCGTTCCATCCATCAACTTAGCGCGCTCTTTCATGGAAAGCAGGCCGAGTGTGGGCTTAAATTTACCTGAATCCTCAGTGGTTTCGGGTATGCCTTCACCATCATCCGTCACAGCGAAGGTAGCACTTTGCGACTTATAGGAAATATCAATAGACAGTGTTTTTGCGTTAGCGTACTTGATGCTATTAGTTACCGCCTCCTGAACTATCCGATAAATATGTATTTTCTGATCGGGCTTAAAATTAATAGGTGTGCCGATAAGATTGAGAGAAAAATCTATATTTGCGCGCTTAAGCGTAGTAATGATGTCGGATCGTTCGATCACGCTCTCGATGGGAAGCGTGTCGATGCCAGACGGGCGTAATCCGCCAATACTCTTTTTCATTGCTTGGTACAGAGCGTCTATTTTGCTGATTAATAAGTCGTGGTCTTTGCTTGAGTTAACCAGTGATAACTGAAGTTTTAAATCGACGATGCGGTGACCAAAATCGTCGTGCAGATCGCGAGATAAACGCTTTCTTTCATCCTCTTGTACTACCACTAGCTTTGCAGCGAGGGCTTGTGCGTTTTGCACTGCAATTTCAAGGTGTTCGTTGTTTCGGGCGAGTTTTTTATTCAACTTACTCGACTGGTTGATAGAGGACCCTAGGATGAGACAACTTACGCATAGCGCTAAAATATAAAATTGATGTTCAATAGGAGGTAAAGAGCTCTGACTCGCTACTACAAACGCTGTAATACCAATAAGCGAGCAAGATAGCGCACTACCAAACACAGCATAGCGATACGATAAGAAGAGGGCTGGAAATACTGCAAGGTACTTAATTTGGTAGCTTATATTAATATTTTGAGAGTAGAGATAACTACTGAAAACTAAAGTAAGTGACCATGTTCCCACCGTTATAAACAGTGTTGATTCATTTTTATCAATGTACTGACGAGTGTATAGCGCAAATAGAAGGGGGCAAAGAACGATAATTCCTACAAAGTCACCAAGAGAGAAATCGAACAAAATAGAAAGAAAAGCCGCTACGTCAGTTTGTAATTCAATAGCCCTTCTGCCTAGAAATACAGCGCCTAGTGCTACGCTTATGAGCACGCCGAATGCCAAGGTGGAAAGCGTACTGCGGACATTATCGATATAAGGTGCTGCAAACCGGCGTCTAAAGATATAAGCACATCCACAAACTACCGCTGGTGATATGAACAAGTGAACTAAATACCAGCCGACACTTCCGCTTAAAAAGGCGGTGTTATCAAGAACGCCCCCTGGGTGGAATAAAATGAAGTGGGTTAATTTTTCTGAAAAAAGTAACAAAGGCCAGCTTGCTAACGGTAATAACAAAAAGGCGGCCAAGCGAACACCGGCGGGTAAATACCAACTCACAGTCCCTGATATAATTTCAAACTGGGTGCTAAATAGCCATACGCCATGAAATAGAACGGTATATATCAAACCCATCACCAAATAGGTAGTGTTGATATACCGAGTGATATTCATTAATCCGCTTTGACCAGGGTATCGTCATAGATAACGTCAGATACATCTAAGTATCCGGTTTCTAATGCTATGCGAAGCAAGCCAAATTGAGACTTAACATTCAATTTTTTGTAAATGTTAGTTCTGTGAACCATGACTGTCTTTGGCGCTGTGTCTATGTAGTAGGCAATTTGCTTGGGTTGGAAACCTTTAGCTAGCAATAAAAAAACTTCCCTTTCTCTTTCTGTAAGAATGGTGGTTAAACGCTTATCGCCAAAGGCTAATTTTTTACTGATATCTGAACTCAGGTAGTTTTCGTCTTTTTCTAGCGACTCAAGGGCGTCCATTAACTCTTTTGTTGCTGCACTTTTTGTAACGTAGCCATCGGCACCAAGCTCAAGTGCTTTACTTATATAACCCACATGATCGTACATGCTTAGCATTAAGCACTTTACAAAGGGAGCCTCGTTCTTAATTTTGATAAGCGTGTCGAAGCCACTTTCTTGAGCTAAGGAAATGTCTAGAACTGCCACATCTATATCTTCTAAAGACGCGAAAGAGGGGAGTTCGCTTAATGAACTTACAGCGTAAGCGACGTGCCAGCCATACTCTTGTTCTATTAGAGTTTTAATGCCGTCCCTTACAATCTCATGGTCATCAATGAGGAGTATGTGCATGACAAAAATCTTATTTTTATCTTAATGGATAAAGTTTACGTTTTATTTGGCTTATAGGGAATAAGCCGATGGCTTAGATTGGCGGAGTATTTTATTTTTATCATAAAAAAAGCCGGCCTATCCATGGCCGGCAATTACATAAGCTAAAGTGTTTAGCTATCTAAATGCTAAGAATCACTTTGCGTAAAATACCAAACGCGGTATTAAAGGTTTACCGTCACTGGCGCTGAACATGCAGACGTTTCATCACACACCATATAGGTGTATTCGCCAGGCTGAACGCCACGGCTTCTATCGCGATAACGACCAGTATTACTTACTTCCTCAAGTAGTTCACCATTGCGATAAATCATCACAGTATCAGCCATTGAGCCGCTGTAAGATAAATCTACACGTAGTGAGCCGAAGCGAGAAAGCATAGCGCGATCAATTTCGGCAACAATATTGCTGTCTGAAACCGACACTGTTTCTGTTGAAACGCCAGTTTGGCCTTCCGAGTCAGTAACCGTAAGGGTTACATCATAAGCACCTGTGCTTGCATACACATGAGTTGGGCTTTCTTCCGTTGAAGTCGCACCATCACCGAAGTCCCAACTGTAGCTAACAATGTCGTCATTGACGTCATTACTATTGTTAGTAAAGCTCACTGATAGACCTGAAGCATCAAAAGTAAATGCGGAGTTTGGCGGTGTTGGTCCTACTTCACCTATACCGGTAACTACTAAGCTCCATGTGTTAACGGTACCGTTATCTCCGTTAAAGGTATCAAGCACGTTTAAGGTCCAATCTCCGGTAGCCACTTCGCCGTTAAAGGCATCAGTGTTATAGCTCTCGACGATATCATCTGTACCGCCACCTTGGTTTTGACGCAGAACGGTAGTTGTCCCTTGAGGCGAAGTGAGTGATAGCACTAGGTCACCACTATATGTATGCGTGATGTCTACCGACGCTTGCATACCAAATACGGTTAAGTCATCCGGTACATTGATCACGAGATCAACGCCTACATCATCTGGGTCTTCTTCGTTCGGTAATGTAGGTACGGCATCGCCTGAATACGCGTAAGGGAATTCATTTAGTCCTTGCGGGTAAACGTAAAGGCTTGCAGACTTAGACTTCTCAATATCACCACTTACACCATTAACAGTAAAGCTATAAGCGCCCCAAGGTGTCTCCTCAGAGGTTTCTACCGTTAGCGTAACGGTGTCGCCAGGCATTGCCGCGCTAGCACTTAAATAAGCAATGTCACTTTCTTCGGCAAGAGAAAGCTGTACTTCTTCTTCGTAGCCAGCAATTGAGCCAACTTCAATAGTGAAAGTATAAGCTTCACCTGCTTCAATTTCTGCTGAGCCTGGTGTGATTCCCAATTTAAAGCCAGGTGTTGGATCGGCTTCTTCTAACGCATTTAGCACATTTAGACGGTTGCCTGAAACAGTGCGGCCGTCTGCCCAAAGGCTAGTCTCACCAGTAGACATTAACAGCTCTTTCATTTCTGATGGCGTCAGTTCTGGATTTAACGACCATACAAGGGCTGCTGCACCTGCAACATGTGGTGTTGCCATTGATGTACCAGAGTAGGTGGCATAGCTGTCACCTGGTATGGTTGATAAGATTGCAGAACCTGGAGCGGCAATATCTACAGTTTCAATACCGTATGAATAGCCGCTATCGCCGTCAGTTCGAGTATGGCTTGCAACTGCCATCAAACTGTTTGTTGTAGTGACATAGTTAGACGGATAGTTGTCGACATTGTCATTGTCTGAACCAGAGTTACCTGCCGCAGCAACAAACAAAATACCCGCTTGGCCAGCTTCTTCAATAGCGGTTTCTAGCGCTTCACTGTAGCCGCCGCCACCCCAGCTGTTGTTGGTAGCTTTAATATTGATGCCGCGGTTCGCTTTAAGGTCTGTGAAGTAATCGATACATTCAATAGCGCCAGCGGTTGAACCGCCGTCAGGACCTAAGAATTTACATGCAGCGATTGACACGTCATGGTTTACACCGACTACGCCAATTCCGTTTCCGCCGACAGCGCCAATTGTCCCGGCGACATGCGTACCGTGAGAATCATCGTCCATAGGATCAGAATCGCCATTAAAGGCATCGATACCGTAAACATCGTCAATATAGCCGTTGCCATCATCATCAATACCGTTACCAGCAATTTCACCAGGATTTACCCACGCATTATCTGCTAGGTCTTCATGGTTGTAGTCAACGCCGGTATCGATTACGCCAATTACGACATCACTATCGCCTGTTGTAATATCCCATGCTTCTGGTGCATCGATATCTACATCAGCAGAGCCGCCGGCTTGACCTGTGTTATTCAAACCCCATAGGTCACCGTAAGACGGGTCGTTAGGAACTAATGCTTTGCGATATAAAAAGTTTGGCTCGGCAATTTTAACTGCTGGGTTTTTCTTTAAGGTTTCAATGGCATCTTTAACAGACTTGCCACGAAGTTGAAGTTTGGCAATGCGGCCATTTAAAAGGTTCGCGAAGCGATCATCAACTTCATCGCGATTAGCGTCGCTGATTCTTGCGCCCACTGATGAACGAGCACGCATTTTTTCCGCTTTGCTTACATTTTCTTTGTACACAACAATAACGCTGTCATCGAAGATTTCGGCTTTCGCGGCATGTGCGTGGCTAGAAGCCATTAGCGGAAGTAGAGCTAAGGACAGTGCTGAGAGGCCTGTTTTAAAAGGCGTTGTTTTCATAGTTAGATTCCATAATTAGCAATAATGCTTTAATCACGAAACCTTCTCGTTCGGTCTGATATAACTAACGGTTAAAACTTATAACTCAATTTTGAAAAGCTGCCACCCTTTACGCAAAAATTAGTATAAAAATACAACTTAACCACTAGGATTCGAAGATAAATTAATGGTCGAGTGGTACTTAATTACTAGACTGGCGTCTTACGTGAGGTGTTGTGTTCAAACTTTTTAAGAGGTCTAACCAATAAATCTTTTTGTGTGTGATTTGTGAACAAAACTAGCACTAAGGTACGAGCTTGAACCGCAAGATTACCCGTGAAACCGATAATGATGTAATTTCGATTGTAATAAATACAACTTAATCGTGATGGATTCTCGCGCTTTTAAGGCGTTTTATAGAAGGGTCACCTTTGTTGTTAATCAAGGAAGCAGTCGTTCACATGGACAAGAAGTTAAAAGTTAAAAATTACCAATGCGCTACACATGTAGGAGCAATAAAAGCCAAAGCGTTCTTAGCGTTAACGGTATGTGGTCTTCTAACCGTCAATTCTCCTGTCTATGCCCAACAGTCTGATTTATCAACAAGCTCCGACATGGTGGAATCTTCTCTTTCAATGAGTCTGAATGCTCAAGCTATTACGATAGACGATGAAACGGTCTTCATTGCTGTCAGTCAGTTTGGGCTGAATAACATAACTAACATTATCCAAAGCGGCAACGGCGCCAACCTATCTAACGTTGTTCAAAACGGCAGTAATAACGAAGCTATCATCACTCAACTTGGTGAGGGTAACGTTGTGAATTTGCTGCAGCAAAACAACAACAACTATTTCGAAATTATCCAAGACGGGTTCGACAATGTTGCCAATGTCAATCAATTAGGTGAGCAGTCTTTCACTGTTTATCAGATAGGGAACGAAATGGTAATTAACATCACACAATATCAAGAATGATGTGATTGCCATAGGGAGACAAAAGTGAAAATGAAAAAAACAAAAATAGCGAGTGCATTGCTTCTAGTAGCAGCGTCAGGGTGGGCGTCAGCTCAGGAAGTTCCTGCTACTAAAACTGTCGAGTTTAACGCTACAGCAGATTTTGTAGCAGCGGCAGAAGGCAATGAAATTACGCTAACCCAAACGGCACCAGAGGGAAACGAAGTAGGTAATGAATCAGTATTAAGCCAAGAAGGTGACCTTAACGCTATCGTTGTAGAGGTAACCGGTGACGCTAACGAAGTACTTGCATCGCAAATGCAATCGGGTAACACCTTTTTTGCAAGCGTGACTGGTAATGGTAATTTTTTAGAATCAGAGCAAGATAGCTTAAACAGCACGGCAGATTTCGTAGTTGAGGGTGACGACAACACGATTTCACTTGTTCAATTGGGTGATGGCGGTCCCATTGGCTTTGTCTTTAACCGCTCGATAAATAGCATCGCGGGTAGCGGCAACTCACTATCTGTGTACCAAGGCGATGGTGGCAACTGGGCTAACAATGCTATTTCTGGTAATGACAATACGGTTTTTGTAGATCAAAGCGGTGACTGGCACGAATCCTATGTTCGCGAACTAAGTGGCGATGCTAACGTAATTGATGTTATCCAAGATGGTTACTACAACATTTCAGATTTAACCGTTATTGGCTCTGACAATGAAGTTGAAATTGATCAAGATGGCGACCAAAACGTTATCGGCTGGACCATGATTGGCGATGGTAATGTGCTTGAATTTGAACAAGATGGTGACGGTAATGAAATTGCCACTGGCGCTTTTGAAGGTTCGGGTAATGAAGTAAATATCGATCAAATCGGTGATGTAAACCTTGCTACCGTTGAAACTATCGGCGGCGCATCTAATACGTTCGAAATTAACCAGGTGGGCGAAGGAAATACGGCTTACGCTGGCGTGATTGGCTTATTAAACGAGTTCGACTTAACGCAGGTAGGCGATGCCAACGAAATCAGCACAGTTAATTTCGATGGTATTCTTAACACCGTAGAAATTGAGCAAGATGGTGATGCGAACTTAGCGTTAGCGCAAGCCGGTATTGGAGACGCAACTTATTTCGCAGATGGCAACATTATCGAAATGTCCCAAGAAGGCGTTGAAAATGACGCGTCAGTTGAATTGGCAAGCAATGTCTCATCAAGTTTCAACGAAATTATGGTTTCGCAAACAGGTGAGCTCAACTTACTCGACTTGCTTGTTAATGGTAACGAAAATGTTGTTAGCGTCATGCAAGAAGGTGTTGGTAACTGGGTAACAGACGAAACGGGTGGGCAGTTCGTTATTTCGGGCGATATGAATACCTTTGAAGTTACGCAAATGGGTAACGACAATTTAGTTACAGGTAGCATCACTGGCAATGGCGGCACAGTAAGTGTAACGCAGGTTGGTGACTACAACGTAGCTACCGTTGTTCAGATGTAAATGTACTAAAGTGCAAAGTGAATAGCCGGGCGCTAGCCCGGCTCAATTCGATAAAATGAAGTATTTGCATCATCTCTTTTTTCTCACACTAGTTTTAGGTGTGCTCTTTTCTCCTATTCACGCGGAAGAAATTCGCTTAGGCGGGTTACTGCTCGATAACAGTATAAGTCGCCAAGGGCATGAATTCGCTTCGCGAATTAGTCAATATTGGCGGGAAGTTCCCGACAGTTCAGGTAAAAACCTAGTAGTTAAAGAAATTATAGTGCCTCAAGCCGGAACGCTACTTTCAGTAATTTACGACAATAAAGTGGTTTACCAAACCTATATGGGACGTAGGCAAGTTCCGATAGATGAGAAAGTACAGCAAGCTATCTTTTTGGTATTAGACGCGGTAGCCAATGCGAGTATAGACAGTAGAAGCCCAGATTTAGCAGGGGACGAATGGTAATGAAGAAGAAAATGTTAATGGCTGCGCTAGCAGTAGCGACGTTAGTAGCACCTGCAATAACGCAGGCAACTGAATTAGTCTATGAGCCAATAAATCCGTCTTTTGGTGGGAACCCACTCAATGGCTCGTTTTTATTGAGTAAAGCAAATTCGCAAAATGCGCACAGTGCGCCACTAAGCGAACGCTCATACGATGAGCGACTTCAAGAGTCACTAGAACGAGCCTATATCAATCGCATCGTTCGTGAAATTACAGACATTGCCTTTGGCGAACAAGAGTATGACGAAGACGGCAACCCGATAGACAGTATTTTTAACCAAGACAGTATTTTTGTTAGCGGTGACTTTCAGGTGGAGCTTATAACGAGTAACCCTGACAGTATAGTCGTCAACATTACTAATTTATTGACAGGTGAGGTTACTGTCGTAGAAATTCCACGGTTTGGGTAGGGAAACACATGAGAAGTACCGTTTTTTTATTATTGGCACTGGTTCTAACAGGTTGCCAATCCATCACAAATACACTTCCGCCTGATACCACGGCAGCGGATGTTATCAAAGACAGCGCCACTCTTTCTGAAGTGAAAAGTTTACCGGCACCTATGGGGCAAATTCCGGTTTCCGTATACGCGTTTAGGGATCAAACAGGGCAATATAAACCGAGTACAGGAGCGAGTTCTTTTTCAACCGCCGTGACACAAGGTGCAACTTCCATTCTTGTTCAAACCCTAAGCGAAACATCGTGGTTCTTACCTGTTGAACGTGAAGGACTACAAAATATTCTTACTGAAAGAAAAATTATTCGGGCAGACGAGAAAAGCGGGGGCGATCTACCACCACTGACAACGGCAAGAATTATCATAGAAGGTGGCATAATTAGCTACGATACTAATATTCGTACTGGTGGAGCTGGCGTTGAGTACTTTGGTATTGGCGCAAGTGAGCTGTTTAGAGAGGATCAAATTTCTATCTATATGCGCGCGGTTGATGTGAGAACAGGACAGGTTTTGGTATCCGTTTCAACATCTAAGAAAGTGCTAAGCCAAGAAGTAAGAGCTGGATTGTTTAGGTATGTTTCGCTTAAGCGCTTGCTTGAAGCTGAGACAGGGTATACCACTAACGAACCCATGTTCGAATGCGTAAAGCAGAGCATAGAGAAAGCTGTGACAGAATTAGTAGTACAAGGAATGGAAAAAGGTGTATGGCGCGCTAAAGCGTAAGCGCCATACATCATTCATATTTCAATTGATTATCGGTTTAGTAATTCACCTTTTGGGGCTGACTAAACTGATGATCAAACCAATTTATGAGCTCAACCCTATTTCTGCATTCTGTTTTCCTAAATATACTGTATACGTGTGTTTTCACCGTATTCACACTGATATGCAAGCAATCTGCAATTTCTTGGTTCTGTGCGCCATCGGCAATTTTTCGCGTAATGGCTAACTCTCGTTTGGTTAGGACTGTCGTTGACGATTGAAGCGCAGCAACAGGCTTAGTTTTCGACACTAGATTGGCATCAATATAGCGGCTCATAATTTCGCGACTAAACCACTTATTACCTGCCTGAACCTGCTGAACACCTCTAACTAACAACTCCAGACTATCTTCGATATGAAACACCCCATTGATACCGTGTTGAAGTGCCGCGTAATGAAAGTCGATGTTACTTTCTGGCACATTGAAAATTACCTTATTTAATTCAGGATAATCTCTAACGACTGGCAAGCTGAACATGGCGGCAGGGTCGCAATACTGTGAATCAATGAAGAAGGTATAAGTGTTGTTGAGTACGCTTCTAGGCGGGTGGATAGCGCCGGTTGTAACGTTGAACCCACAGGATGGCAAAATACTAAGGAATCGTTCATAAGCTTCATCCTTTTTAGTACTCTCTGAGAAACTATTTCTTGTTAAAACGAACGCTTGGTGTGACATGAAAGCTCCTTTTCGTGTGCCTCAACCTTACGAACTATACACAATCTTTACAATACTCCTGTGGTCTTACTTGCAGCGCCAAAGCGTAACAAAATGTAACAGCTAAAACTTTGTATTAACTTTGCTTAAAAATGGCTTTTTTAAGCACTCGGTGAATTAAATATAAGTAAATTATCTCTATAAAAAACGTTTGCCCCCTTTGTTAAAAATACCTTTAGTGTATAGTTCATCACCAAGCTAATCCTCGCAAAACTTCAACACACAGAGAGAACCATGACCGTAAACGTTGACACTCAGTCTTTGATTGCATCTATGCGCGATGTAGTAGGGCAAGCCTATTTGTTAACTGATAAAGCGAAGAAGCAGCCATATACAAAAGGCTTTCGCTTTGGCGCAGGTGAGGCGCTCGCGGTTGTAAGGCCCGGTACATTGGTTGAAATTTGGCGCGTTTTGAAACTTTGTGTAGAAGCTGATGTTGCGGTAATTATGCAGGCGGCAAATACAGGGTTAACGGGGGGCTCTACACCCGACGGTAAAGATTACGATAGACCTCTTGTTATTATAAGCACAATGCGAATTGATGAAATTCAGCTGGTGGATAATGGTAAACAAATTGTAGGTTTAGCCGGCAGTACCTTATTTGGTTTGGAAGAAACACTTGCGCCGTATGGCCGAGAGCCACATTCGGTTATCGGTTCATCGTGCATTGGTGCATCCATCGTGGGTGGTATATGCAACAACTCAGGCGGCGCATTAGTAAAAAGAGGCCCGGCCTATACTGAATTAGCGCTTTTTGCCCAAATCGACGCTAATGGGAATCTATCTTTGGTAAACAACCTGGGGATTAACCTAGGTAGTGAGCCAGAAGAAATTCTGAATAATCTGGAGAACAAACGTTACAAAGAAGCTGACGTTCAGCACCCTGACGCTCGTGCATCAGACAACGAGTATGATGAACGAGTTCGAGACGTTGATTCAGACACACCTTCGCGCTTCAACAATGACGGCAGAAGACTTCATGAAGCTTCAGGCTGTGCGGGTAAGCTTGCCGTGTTCGCAGTGAGGCTAGACACCTTTCCAATTCCCGAAAAGAAACAAGTATTTTATGTAGGCTCAAACGACGCTGCAGTATTTACAAAAGTGCGTCGCGACATTCTTTCAACCTTCAAGAATTTGCCTGACTCGGGTGAATACCTTCACCGCGATTGCTATGACGTGTCGAAAAAGTACGGCAAAGATATGTTTATCGTTATCAGTAAGCTTGGGGCGAAGTTCATTCCAAAGCTGTTTGCGTTTAAACGAAAGTTCGATGCATTTACCGACAAATTAGGCTTTTTACCCAACAAAATGTCAGACCGCGTTATGCAGTACATGAGCTATATTTTTCCGAACCACTTACCCAAGCGCATGGAAGAATACAGAGATAAATACCAGCACCACTGGATTTTGGAAATGAGCAACGACGGGGTAGATGAAGCCAAATCTTATCTAGATGAGTTTTTTAAAACCAATGAAGGTGGCTACTTTGAGTGTACAGAAGAAGAAGCTGATAAAGCGATTTTACACCGCTTTGTTGCCGGTGGAGCAATAGGTCGCTATCACGTAATGCACAGCAAAGAAGTGGGCGCTATGATGACTATAGACGTTGCGCTTCGCCGAAACGATCCTGATTGGTTTGAAGTGTTACCTAAAGAAATAGACGACCAGATAGATACCAAACTGTATTACGGTCACCTGTTTTGCCACGTTATGCATCAAAACTATGTGTTGAAGAAGGGCGCCGATGCGAAATTGCTAAAAGGTAAAATCCTTGAAACCTTCGATGCGAGAAGCGCTGAGTATCCTGCAGAGCATAATGTGGGTCATGAGTACTTTGCCAAAGACGCGCTTAAGAGCTTCTATCGCGAACTTGATCCAACTAACAGTTTTAACCCAGGTATAGGCAAAACCACAAAGCTTAAAAACTGGGCTGAGCATGAAGGTGGTTGCTGTGGTGGGCATCACTAAAAGCCTGATTGAATAAAATGCACCTCAAAAGGTTCTGCTTGTCATTTTCTTAATTGAAGCCATGCAGAACCCTTATTCTTTCCAACTTACTTTTGGCCGTTAGCTCTTAAAACAATTCCTGATATAACCACCACGTTATCTAATCTGGCCCAACCTGAACCAAACCCTATCCCCGCTAGTAACAAAAGAAAGTGTTTAAACTTTCGCAGGTTATTAACTTATCTGTAGGTGAAAAGGGATTTGCTATGAAAGGCCAAGTAAACAACTCCACCATTCTTCTTCCTGTATTTATTCCTGCCGTCGCCATTATTTTGCTTCTGGTCATCGGAACAATTAGTAACCCCGAACTTGCTGCCGAGGCTTTTAATAGTACCCTTGCGTGGATCACTGAAAGTTTTGGATGGTTCTACATGTTGTCGGTCGCTATCTTTTTGGTGTTCATTGTATCGGTAGCGTCATCTAGCTGGGGGAATATTAAGCTAGGGCCCGATCATGCAGAGCCTCAATATAGCTTTCCTGAATGGTTTTCTATGTTGTTCTCAGCAGGCTACGGCGTAGCACTGCTCTACTTTGGCGTGGCAGAGCCTGTTTTACACTATTCATCGCCGCCTGCAGGAGCCGCTGAAACTGTCGATGCCGCAAAGCAGGCTATGCAAATCGCATTTTTCCACTGGGGTTTTCACATCTGGGCCATTTATGGGCTAGTCGGTTTGGTTCTTGCCTATTTTGCTTTTCGACATGGCTTGCCGTTATCCATTCGTTCAGCTTTGTATCCGCTGATAGGGGATAAAATTTATGGCCCAATAGGTCATGCAGTAGATGTATTCGCCATTCTAGGTACTCTTTTTGGTATCGCCACTACCCTTGGGCTATCCGTTACACAGATCAATGCGGGGCTCAACTATCTTTCCGGCGACATCCCCATTGATATTATGGTGCAGGTAGGCACCATTGCTATAGTGACGATAGCCGCGACAATATCAGTTATCGCGGGCATGGATAAAGGCATTAAAAGGCTATCAATTCTGAATATGGTTCTGGCTGTATCGCTTATGAGTACCGTCTTTATTATGGGAGAAACGGTTCATATTTTAGAGACCTTCCTGCAAAACACGGGGAGTTATGTCAACGGTATTATCGAGCGCACTTTTAACCTTCAGGCATATAGTCGCAGCGATTGGATTGGTAACTGGACACTGTTTATTTTTGGCTGGACCATAGCGTGGGCGCCGTTTGTGGGCATGTTTATCGCCAAAATAAGTCGCGGCAGAACCATTAGACAGTTTGTTTTTGGAGTAATGCTTGTGCCAACCATGTTCACCTTCCTTTGGTTTTCCGTGTTTGGTGACACAGCGTTAAACGCCATTATGAATCAAGGGGTAACAACGCTCATTAGTGATGTACAGGAGAATGAAGCCGTAGCCTTGTTTAAGCTTTATGACTTGCTACCAGGCGCATCAATAATGTCAGGCCTGACCGTATTATTGATCATTACGTTTTTCGTGACGTCATCAGATTCAGGGTCGCTGGTTATCGATTCTCTTGCTTCTGGTGGTAAAGAAGAAAGCCCGGTTTGGCAGCGTATATTCTGGGCGTGTTTAGAAGGAACCGTTGCAGCTGTGTTGCTGTTGGCTGGTGGATTGAATGCCCTGCAAACGATGACCATAGCAAGCGCATTACCATTCGCCTTCATTATGCTAGCGTCTGCAGCAGGTCTGTGGCGAGCACTTGTCATTGAGGGCTATCGAAATAATAGTTTGACGGCGAATACGCTTAATAGAAATCACGGCCGGACAACTAGCCTCAAAGGTAGATTTGCTGCAATGGTCGATTACCCCAGCCGAAATGAGGTGCATGAGTTTATTGATAAAACTGTGATTGCAGCGATGAAAGACGTACAAGCTGCTTTGAAAGCGCGAGAGTGGGAGGCGTTTGTTAAGCTTGATGAGGAAACGGGAAGGGCCACCTTCACTGTTGAGCGTCACGATCACATGGACTTTATTTACGATATTCGTATGACTGAATATTTAGTACCAGGGTTCAGCTACGCAGAGCTGCGCTCAGAAGATGACGAGTCGGAAAAGTATTTTCGCGCTGAAGTGTTCCTCCGTCGCGGCGGTCAAGCCTACGATATATATGGCTACGATAAGGAGGGTATCGCTAGGGATATCTTAGATCAGTTTGAAAGCTACCTGCACTTCCTTGATACCAGTCCAGGTGAACTACCTTGGGAAATGGATGCGTTTGATGACATGTTGACGCAGCCTAAAGAGTAAACAATCCGCAGGGTTCTAAGAGGTTAAGGTTAAAGGGAAAGCAAGGCTGCTTTCCCTTATTTATCCCCTAATTAATTACTTACTTAGAAGTAGTTAGCAATTTGGTTAATAACCGCATTTACTGCGCGGTAAGCATTAGATTCGTTTTCAACGCCACAGGCTTGGCCATTACAGCCTGACCAGTAAGGGTCAGAGAAATAGTCTAGCTGGGTGGCACTACCGAACGCTTGAGGATAGGCCATGATAGTCGAGAAGTTATTATCAACGCCGTGACCAATACCATCATTATATACACCGCCTACTGAACCTTGGCGAACAGAGTGGCCTAAGCCCATGTTGTGACCGAGTTCATGAACAAATGTAGACAGACCGCAGTCAACGGCGCTGATGCTGTACATGCGGCTTTGCGAGCTAGAGTACAGTGTACCGTTGTTGCCTTGGCCTACCCAGCCAATGCCGCACACGTAACCCACTAGCTGACCGCCTTCATAAATGTTTTCACGATTACCTAAAAGCACAACCATGTCTGCGCCGTTTGAAGATCGTGCGTTTTGTACACCACTGCTATCAGTTAACAAATCTAATGCACTTTCAGTGGGTTGTAGGTCGCTAGATGTAGCAGCAGAAGACTGAGCGCCCACTAAACGCAACTGTAGATCTACCGCATTATTTTGATAAACACGGTTGGCGTGTGAGATGTATTGGTTAATTTTAGTGTCGATATTAGACACATTGTTTGCAGCAGGTTGGGTGTAAAGCACCATTACATCGATGGTGGCTGCTGTTACTGATGTTGCACAAAGCAGTGAAACTGCCATTGCCGTTAAACACTTAAATGTGTGTTTCATTTTTATTTCCTTCTTGTTGTTTTATTTGAGCTTGTTGAATTTCCTGTGAAGCTCAACAGGCACTAGGGGATTAGTTTTGACCGAGATCGAAGACTTCTTCGGCGTTGTCGTCGCTAAGCGGGCGTTCGCTGTCGGGTTCACGTTCGATGTGGTTTTGCATCATTGAAGACTTTGGTGCGATCCACGCGTATTTATCATTGCCTTCAAGCACAAACACGTCGCGAGGCGTGGCTAAGTTTCCGTAGGTGGCATTTTCGCCAAGCGTTATAACGGCGGCGTAAAGAGAGCCCGCACCTGGGATGTGGGCCTCTACGGTACGATCGCCGTTTGGATGAGTGACAACGTGGTCAACTTCACCGGTGTAACTGCCACCGAACTGCGGGATGTATAAATCGAGATACTCGCCAACTTCTACCGTCATTAATTCTTCACGATCAAGCTCAATGTAAGCTTCATCGGTTACGTCAGCGGGAATATAGCCTTCTGCTTCAAGTACCTTTTTGCCATCTTCTGATGTTGTCCAGACGATGGTGTCTTTCTCTGATTTACCGTTAGTAGCAGTTGTAGCCTGAGCTTTTAGCTCGGCTTCATTTTTGGGTTTGAAGTTATCGACACCTGTCGATAACACTTTGCCGTTTCGTTGCCTTTCAACAGCGCCTTTTTTACCAACAGATTTTGTCTCAGCATTCGTCGCTGCTACCTCTTTTTTGCCCGAGGGGGTAGTATCGATAAAGGCGAAAATACAACCAATAGCTACAATTGCCGTCGAAGCGGCAACAATGCGCTTTTTCATAGTGTGTTCCTTTTATTTTTACTTACTGAATTTAGGAAATTGAACGTTAGAAATTAGCGACACTCTGTTTCTCAAAACGCGCTCTAAGTGAGCGATATAGAGAACCAATGTGTTTAGTGAAATTGCTTAGTGAATTAAGTAAGTCATTAAAACGTATAATATTTTCACGGTTATAAAAGTATCACTTTGCATAAGGGGGTATAAAATTTAGCCCTTTAATGCAGTGTAAATTTCTTAGGCTATAGACGGGACTGCAAGATGTAGACCGAACTCAGAACTGCCTCGTTTTAGCTACGAGAGTGAGAACGAATAAGCCACCTGAAAATGGCTTCTGGATGATGAAAAGAGAATATTAAAAATAACGAAGGAATAATTTCACTTGATAAAGAAAATAGCGAGGTAACAACAGCGCAAAAAAAGCGGGACAGGTAGGTAAAAAATAAAAAAAGAGCGAGTAAAATCCTTTACTCGCTAAGCAAGAAGGTCACCTCTTCTGAGGGAAAGTGACCGACGGAGAAAAAGGGGCTTTCTTACGCTAATCGCCTAATTATTGAAGAAAAATCCATCCCTGCATTGCCTTCTTCGCAATGCATTTCAAACCATTTTGCAGCAAGCTCACCCATAGGCACTTGCGCGTTGACGCCCTTCGCGCCCTGCATGGCAAGACCTAAGTCTTTGAGCATAAGCGCAGAAGCGAAACCGCCGGCAAAATCGTTATCAGCAGGGCTTTGCGGCCCTACACCCTTAACAGGGCAGTAGGTGGTCATTGACCATGTCTGTCCCGAGGCATTGGACGCAATATCGAAAAATACTTGCGCGTCTAGCCCGAGCTTTTGAGCAAGTTGGAAACTCTCGCAAGTCGCAATCATAGTTGCCCCAAGCAGCATATTGTTGCAAATCTTCGCAGCTTGACCCGCGCCATGGCCGCCCGCATGAACAATTTTCTTACCCATTGCTCCGAGTACGCCTTGCGCTTTATCGAATGCGTCAGCATCGCCACCGACCATAAACGTGAGGGTGCCGCCAGCTGCAGCTGCAACACCACCAGAAACTGGCGCATCCAGCATTTTAAGGCCTTTTTTCTCTGCTAGTTCCGACACACTCTTCGCTGTTTCGACGTCAATGGTGGAGCAGTCAATAAGCAAGGTGCCTTGACGTACAGAAGCCAGGATCTGATTTGAATAGATATCTTGTACGTGCTTGCCTGCAGGCAGCATTGTAATAACAATGTCTGCCTCAGCAGCAGCTTGCTCGGTACTTTGCGCAATAGTACAGCCTGCTTCTTTGGCTTTGGCCAGTGCCGCTTCGCTTAAGTCAAAGGCCATTACTTTGTAATCGTTCTTAACCAGATTATCTGCCATCCCTGAGCCCATATTACCTAGGCCAATAAATGCAACTGTGGTCATAATAGTCTCCTCGCTTAGCCCATGGTTGGAATAACAAAAGCGTTGTCGTTCGTATCTGAGCCATCAGGCCAGCGCTGCGTAATTGTCTTAACCTTGGTCCAGAATTTAACCCCTTCCATACCATGCTGATTGGTATCACCAAACGCAGAGCGCTTCCAGCCCCCAAATGTGTGGTAAGCAACCGGCACAGGAATAGGTACGTTAATTCCAACCATGCCCACGTTTACACGTTGCGCAAATTCACGCGCCGCATGGCCGTTACGAGTGTACATAGCAACACCATTACCGTATTGATGCTCACTTGCTAAGTTGACCGCTTCGTTGAAGTCTTTAGCGCGCACCATTTGCAGCACTGGACCAAAAATTTCTTCTTGGTATGAGCGCATGTCTTTAGTCACGTGGTCGAAGAACGTTGGGCCGATGAAGTAGCCCTGACTGTCGTCCGGGATCTGACTGGTTCTGCCGTCGTAAACAAGTTCAGCACCTTCTTCTATGCAAAGATCGATATAGCCTTCAACGCGCTCTTTGTGCGCAGCAGTAACCACTGGGCCATAATGGGCGTTAGGATCTTCACTATGACTCACCATAATGTCCTTAATAGCCGGAATAAGCTTAGCTTTCAGTTTTTCAGCGGTTTCATCGCCCACCGGAACGACTACCGGTAACGCCATACAGCGTTCGCCAGCACTGCCGTATGCAGCACCAACTAAGTCAGTTACTACCTGATCCAGATCAGCATCAGGCATTACGATGCCGTGGTTTTTCGCGCCGCCCATAGCCTGAACGCGCTTACCAGCACGAGCGCCACGCTCGTAAACATAGTTAGCGATATCTGAAGAGCCTACAAAGCTCACCGCCTTAATAGTTTGATGATCTAAAATACCATCAACCACTTCTTTGTTACCGTGTACAACGTTAAGCACGCCTGCTGGAAGACCTGCTTCAATCATAAGCTTTGCCAGTTCAACAGGTACTGATGGATCGCGCTCTGATGGCTTTAAAATGAACGCGTTACCGCAGGCAATTGCCACACCGAACATCCACATTGGGATCATGGCCGGGAAGTTAAATGGTGTAATACCTGCCACTACACCAAGTGCTTGGCGCATGGAGTACACATCGATTCCTGGGCCTGCGCCTTCGGTATATTCACCTTTTTGCGCATGAGGAATACCGCAGGCAAACTCAATCACTTCAAGGCCGCGCTGAATATCACCCTGGGCATCAACCAACACTTTACCGTGCTCGCTTGATAATAGTGCCGCTAAGCGGTCGCGGTTTGCTTCGACTAATTCTTTAAACTTGAACATAACACGAGCGCGTCGTTGAGGGTTTGTTGCTGCCCACTCAACCTGTGCAGCTTGGGCTGTCTCAATTGCATAGGCTAGGGTTGAAGTACTAGCCAAGCTTACTTCAGCCTGTACTTCACCTGTGTTAGGTGCAAATACCGACGCGGTATTTTCACTGCTATCTTCAAAATCTTTACCTGCAATAAAGTGAACAATTTTTCTCATGACATAGCTCCTGTAATTTTTAACAATATTGAAACCTTGTGTTTGCAAAGGCAATACATATACTTGCAGTATGGTGCTGTAAAAATGCAGGTGTTGATGTGAATTGGGACGACATGCGTTTGTTTCTTGGTTTGGCAAGGAATGGTCGTGTAGCTATTGCAGCTAAAGGCTTAAAGGTAGATCCTACGACCTTGATACGTCGTGTAAAAAAACTGGAAGACTCACTAAATTGTAAATTGTTTGAGCTAACTAAAAGAGGGTATGTGCTTACTACGCACGGTAGCGAGCTTGTTTCTTACATCGAAAAAGCAGAGCATTATTTTTTAGAAGCGCAAAATGAGCTTGGCGATGAACGTTCACATTTAGCGGGCACGATTAGGGTAAGCGTTTCGGAAGGTTTTGGAAGCTGGTTTTTAGCACCATTGCTCCCCGATTTTAAAAAGCAGTATCCAGGGATAAGTATTGAACTAGTGGCGACCAGCGGTTTCCTGAACCTAAATAAGCGGGAAGCCGATATGGCGATCTTGCTGGAAAAGCCTAGCAAAGGCTTACTGGTTACCCAAAAACTGACTGATTATAACCTTTATCTCTATACCCATAAGTCTCTTATTAATGAGAATAAACCACAAACTCTACACGACCTCACTGCATTCAATTTAGTGAGCTATGTACCCGATCTGGTGTATGCGCCACAGCTAAAGTTCATTGAAGAGACTGCACTTTCACAGTTAAGTGCACTTCGCAGTACGAGCATTAATGCGCAATATCAGATGCTTATCAATGGGGCTGGCGTAGGGATTTTGCCCAAGTTTATGGCTGAGAAGCAACCAGGCTTGGTTCGGCTAATTGAAAACGAGATTCACATCAAACGCACGTTCTGGTTGGCTACGCACAAAGAAACGCATTCTCAAGCTCGTTTCCAAGCATTTACACACTGGCTAATTGAAAACGTAGCGCGTTATCAAACAAGTTTTACTGACTAGTAATGATCGATATAGTAAAAATCCCATTCTGTTTGAAGCTATTGAACTGTAAGGCCTAATACTGAGTTGGAGTAGTACAGACAAAAGTTTACTGCATTCAAAAGCCGTTTATTCGTAACATCATCCTCTAGCAAAATGCTTAAGTCAGTAAAGCAAACGAAGCTAAGTTTATATCTAAGTAATCTTTCAAACAGAATTGTAAATTTACTAAGAAAAACGGCAGTTTAGTCGATATACGTCTTATTACCGCAAAATTTTGTCAGGGAAGCGTTTATGTTTAACAAACACCTAGTTAAAGAAAACGAAGCACTTAAAGAGGAACTACATATACTCAAGCAAGTGCGAGATGGCTTGCGTGAAGATATGATCTTTCTTCGCCTCAACGAGCGCGGCGAAATTGACGATGTCAATGAGATGTTTCAAAAAGAGCTTGGTTACTCACTGTCTCAAGTTAAAGGGCAACGCTTCTTTGAATTTGTTCCCGAAATTGCGAGGAATACGCCACACTATAAAAAGCTTAAAAATTCAATTGAGACGCGCGTTCATTACTGGGGAGCAATTGAATTTGTCCGTGAAAACGGCGAGGAAGCGTGGCTAAGGGGTGTAGTTGAACCGATTTTTGATATTAATGGCAATATACATAAATTCTCGGTAAACCTGAATGACCTTACACGAACCATTGCTAAGTCGAAAGAACACGAAGATTTGGTGGCCGCGCTACATAAGTCAAATGCAGCGATAGAATTCGATTTAAACGGAAATATTCAGGACGCAAACGAAGCTTTCTTAAAAACCGTTAAGTACAGTCTGAATGAAATTAAAGGTAAGCATCATAGAATTTTTTGTGATACCGAATATGCGAACTCACGAGAATATAAATTGTTTTGGGAGCGACTTGCTCAAGGCGAGTTTGTAGCAGGACGATTCGAACGTTTCGACGCTCACGGCAATTCTATTTGGCTTGAAGCCACATATAACCCTATTTGTGATTCCCACGGGCGCATGTATAAAGTGGTTAAGCTGGCTACTGATATTACTGAGCAGGTGGCACGAGAAAGTGCGGTATCCAGTGCCGCAGATATTGCCTACCGTTCTTCAAACACCACAGATCAAATCGCGTCCCGAGGCAAAGACGTTATTAGCGAGCTGCTTTCTGAAATGTCTTCACTGTCGCAGCAAATGGATAGGGCAAAAGAAGGGATTAACGCGTTGGACGCTCAGTCTCAACAAATTGCCACGATTATCGGAAGTATCAGTGCGATTG
The DNA here is from genome assembly GCF_036864475.1 of Alteromonas sp. S005. NCBI lineage: Bacteria > Pseudomonadati > Pseudomonadota > Gammaproteobacteria > Alteromonadales > Alteromonadaceae > Alteromonas > Alteromonas sp. S005. The sequence goes on from NZ_JAZETN010000001.1 coordinate 59,534, forward strand.
CCGAACAAACCAATTTACTTGCTCTAAATGCTGCGATTGAGGCGGCACGTGCTGGCGATCAGGGGCGAGGTTTCGCTGTAGTTGCTGACGAAGTGCGTCAGTTAGCATCGCGTACAACCGAAGCCACGGAAGAAATCATCAATGTGGTTAAACACAACCAGACATTGGCCACCGACGCAGTGAACTTGGTTAATGAAGGTGATGAAAAGGCGCAATCAGGGCTCAATTACGCTAGAGAGGCGGGTGAAGTTATCGAACAAATACAAGATGGTGCAAAAGAAGTCGTTGATGCAGTTGGCCAATTCAGCAGTCGACTGGGAAGCTAGTAGCACCGAGAAACGGGCTTACCGATAAATGTAAACAGTCTAAGTTCTTTCCAAATAAAACATCGCTCAAAATAGAGTTCATCCTACCTTGGTAGGATGAATTCGCCCCTATAGCAGGATGTGTTTTTTAACGCAGCCTGTATAGCATAACCTTGTAATAGAAGGCTTGCAGGGGCGGTTATGTCAGGTTTTACGAAAATATCTACAGCTATAGTAGCCGTATTCATTGGCTGCTTTTTGGTTTTTACCTGTCTGGTCTACTTCCATATACAAGATAACATTGAGGAAGAGATGACAGGCGCGCTTAATCAAGTGCGAGAAATGGTCAACTTCAATATCCCTGTTGCTGATATCGAAGCGATTGTAGAGCCTAGCCCTCACTTATCCGCCCATTATTTCACGGGTCGCCTTCAGGCAGAGCAGACTTCAGTGATGCCGACAACTGAACGCACTGCACTTACACCCGTTATCATCCCAATTCAGGAAAATCAGTATCTTATTGTTACGCCTTTTGATGCCACAGAACTCACCCAGAATCTTACTTTTTTTGCCTTGGTGGCGGGACTGTTTTTCGCAACCTTTGTGCTGTTGCTGTTTACGTTAAAAGTGGCGGTTAAGCAGAGGTTAGTGCCGCTAAATCAGCTCGCTGAGGCTTTATCTGAGCTACGAGAAGGCAAGGAGTCACAGCCCCTGTCACATTCAGATATCAACGAAATGAACAGGGTATTAGACCAATTTAAGCACCTGCAAAATGCGCTTAAATCAAAAGAAAAGCAGCTCATAAAAGTAGATAAACAATTAGCTCTTCTTCAAGAGCAAGAGCGTAATTACCTTGCCAGAGAGCTTCACGATAATGTGGGGCAGCTGCTGACCACGATAAAAGCCCACGCCTATATTTTGGTTAACGCAAAAGAGCGCTCAGTTGTTGAACTGTCGGCGCAAAAAGTTCAGGTCATGTCACATCAAATAAGCGATGCAATTAGAAAGCTTACAGTTCACCTTCATCCCCTGATACTAGACAAAGTACCTTTGCAATCGTCCCTTGAGAGACTGGTGTACGAACAAGAAGTGGCGCAGCCCGATACACAGTGGGACGTGTCAATTAATCTAAAGCGCTATCAAGAAGATAATGAACGAGATATTCATCTTTACCGATTTGCTCAAGAAGCCATTAACAACGTGATTAAGCATGCGAAAGCCACCAAAGTTAGCATTCAAATTTATGGCGATACTCACCGGGTCTCTGTAATGGTTAAAGACAACGGCCGGGGATTGGGGAACCACATTGTAGAAAATATTGGCATGTCTTCCATGCGCAGCCGAGCACGTTGTATAGGAGCAAGTTGCAGTGTGACGTCACCCGATGATGGCGGCGTTGCTGTATCGCTGTCGCTTACCCTTAAAAAAATGCCTCCTTTTATGGGTGCTAACGTCGCATGAATATTCTTATCGTAGACGACCACGCTGTGGTGCGTGAAGGTTACAAAGCATTACTTAATGCAATGATGCCGGATTGCCGTATTTTTGATGCTGAAAATGGTGCGCAAACCCATCGCTTATTGGCCAGTAGTAACATTGAAATCTTAATCCTAGACATAAACCTTTCAAATGAGAGTGGCCTTGTTTTAGCCAAGATTTTTTTAAAGCGACATCCAGATTTAAAAATTATTTTTTTCAGTATGTTCGAAGACAGCGTCATATTGCACCGCGCTATGCAAACCGGTGCTATGGGTTACATCAGTAAAAGTAGTTCGCCTGAAATATTGATCTCGGCAATTAAGGTCGTCGCAAAAGGGCAAAAGTATATTGAGCGAGGCCTGGCGGTAAATTTAGCCAATCAACTTCTCGATACTAATGTGGACATTGCTGCCAAATTAACAAAACGTGAGTTCGAGATATTTATTGCGATAGCGATGAATAAATCGCGCTTCGATATTGCTGATGAGTTGGGCCTATCGGCTAAGACTGTCTCCAACGCACTTACCGTCATCAAGCGAAAGCTTGACGCGGTGCCCTCCCAGTTTTCAGCCATTGCGGCTAAACACGGTTATATCGGTGATGCAGAGCTTTCAGCGTCTCAATCGGTGTCTTTTGTCGAGAAGAGTGAGAAGTAGCCATAGGTTTCCCCTCCTAAAGTAGGAGTCAAATCGGTCTATCGCATCATGGTAGGTACAACGTAAAAGTACCATTATCAAACTACACAACAAACCAAGTTAGTGCGCGTGGTACGCGCAAAGTTATCAAAAGGTACTTCTTATGATTTATGCAAAGCCAGGTAGTGAAGGTTCGGTCGTAAGCTTCAAAGAAAGCTACGGTAATTTTATCAATGGCGAATGGATAGCACCGGTTAAAGGTGAGTACTTCACCGCAACATCTCCAGTAGATGGTAGCGACATCGCACAAATCCCACGCTCAACATCTGAAGACATTGAGCTTGCGTTAGATGCCGCTCACGCTGCGAAAAAGGGCTGGGCAGATACGTCAGTAGCTGAGCGTTCCAACATTCTTCTGAAAATTGCCGATCGCATTGAAGAAAACCTAGAGCTACTAGCCGTTGCGGAAACCTGGGACAATGGTAAAGCCGTTCGCGAAACGCTTAATGCAGACATCCCGCTGTGCGCAGACCACTACCGTTATTACGCAGGGTGTATTCGAAGCCAAGAAGGCACCATCGGTGAAATTGATAAAAACACAGTGGCGTATCACTTCCATGAACCTTATGGTGTAGTTGGGCAAATTATCCCGTGGAACTTCCCGCTACTTATGGCTGCATGGAAACTTGCGCCCGCACTTGTTACCGGTAACGTAGTGGTGCTAAAGCCAGCAGAACAAACGCCAGTATCTATCTTATTGTTCGCCGAACTAATCCAAGACCTACTACCACCGGGTGTACTAAACATTGTTAACGGGTTCGGCGCAGAAGCTGGACAGGCCCTTGCAACAAGCACAAGAATCGCAAAAATTGCATTTACTGGCTCTACACCTGTGGGCGGACATATCCTTCGCTGTGCTGCTGAAAACCTTATTCCATCTACCGTTGAGCTTGGCGGCAAGTCGCCAAACTTATTCTTCCCTGACATCATGAATCACGAGCCTGAATTTATTGATAAGTGTGCGGAAGGTTTAGTGCTTGGTTACTTCAACCAAGGTGAAGTCTGTACGTGTCCTTCTCGAGCGATTATTCACGAAGACATCTATGATGCATTCATGGAAAAAGTGTTGGAAAAAATTCAGAAGATCAAACGTGGCAACCCACTAGACACAGACACCATGGTAGGTGCACAGGCATCTAGCGAGCAGTTCGAAAAGATTCTTAAATACATCGATATCGGTAAGTCAGAAGGGGCTCAGGTCGTCACTGGTGGTGAGAAAGAGCAGCTGCCAGGCTTTGATGAAGGTTACTACATTCAGCCGACTATATTGAAGGGTGAAAACCACATGCGTGTGTTCCAGGAAGAGATTTTTGGTCCGGTAATCGCTGTTCAAACCTTCAAAACCGAAGAAGAGGCGATTGAGATTGCCAATAATACAAGCTTCGGACTTGGCGCTGGTGTATGGAGCCGCGATGCGAATGTAGCATTCCGCGTAGGTCGAGCGATTGAAGCAGGTCGCGTATGGACGAACTGTTATCACTTGTATCCAGCTCACGCTGCGTTTGGCGGCTACAAGAAATCGGGCATTGGCCGCGAAACCCACAAGATGATGCTAGATCACTACCAGCAGACAAAAAATCTATTGGTAAGCTACGACATCAACCCACTTGGTTTCTTCTAAGTAAACCTGAGGGCGGCGCCTACCGCCGCCCGCTATTTTTATGCGCATCGCATTTTCCTTAATCATTTTCTTGCTGTTTCTCAGCACCAATGTGTTGGCGCAGTCTGACGCAACAGACATTCCACAAGACATTTACAAGATATTTCCTAACGCTACACGTGTGGGAGAAATGCACACTGACATCAAGGTAACCCCGGTCTATCAGCTTCAGCAACTACTCGGATATGTTTTTGAGTCGAATGACTTTGTCGACTTCATAGGCTTTTCAGGCAAACCGGTTAATGTGGTGATTGGGCTAGATACACAAGGCAATGTGGTCGATCTTTTCGTCAAGCAGCATAGCGAGCCGATTTTTTTGCACGGGCTTGGCGAGAAATCCATGTTTGATTTCGTTGCTCAATATCAAGGGCACAGTGTCAAAGAACGTTTTATTATTGGTGGAAAAAGCAATGTAGGAAAAGACGCTACCTACTTTGATGGGGTTACCAAAGCCACCGTTTCGGTGCTGGTTATCAACGATACCATCGTGACATCTGCATTAGCCGTTGCCAGAGCCAAGCTCGATGGCTTTGTTGCGCCTAGCAACAATATTATCAATCCAGACTTTTACGAACCTCTTACTTTTAGCGAATTGGTGGACAAGGGCTACATTCAAAAGCACCAGATTACTCAGAAAAATACCGAAGGACTTTCGAAAGAAGTGGTTCGGGCGGTTGACGATATTCAAAGCGAGTTTACTCTTGATGGTGACATCATTGCCGAACACTACTATGCATTTTTAAGTCTTCCTATTGTGGGGAAAAACCTGCTGGATGAAGAGGAATTTGCTCGGTTACAGGAGAATCTGAATCCGGGTGAAATGGCACTGATGGTACTGAATACGAAAGGTTTCAGTTTTATCAGCGATGAGTTTATTCCCCAAACCACACCTGAGCATTTACGGGTGTCTCAAGGCGGCTTTCCCACAGCTATTCGCGATATCGATTTTTATAGCTTCTATGACCCCGCATTTTCACAAGCATTGCCCGACTACAACGAGATCAAAGTACTTCGAGTAAAATCGAAAGGTGGGCTGTCACTTGACCAAGAAATGGAAATAGCGATTAGTGTGCCGTTTAAGCCAAGTTTCTTCGAGCAAGATGAGCATCTGTTCCCTTTGAAAGTGACACTGCCTAGTGAACTATTTATGGAAAATCCTGAGGCTCAGTTAGCCAAGCCCATTCCGTTGTGGCAGAAAATTTGGAGGGACAGAACCTTAACGATAAGCATCACCGTTGTTTATCTTGTAGCGCTGTCCTTGTTTTTTGCATTCCAGCAAAGGCTAACGCCTTACACCAAGTTTGTGCATACAGTGCGGGCATTTTCCCTTGTGTTCGTGCTGTTTTTTATTGGCTTTTACGCCCAAGGGCAACTGTCTGTTGTCAACATATACACGCTGCTACTGGATATTGTCGATGGGTTTTCCTTAGAGGTATATCTTCTCGACCCGGTCATTTTTATTTTGTGGAGCTTTGTATTTGTCTCGCTGTTTATTGTTGGGCGGGGACTATTTTGTGGCTGGCTTTGCCCCTTCGGAGCACTCCAGGAAATGATGGGAATACTGGCAGAAAAGCTCAGGATAAAACAAATTAGAATTAAGCCTCAGCACCACAAACGGGCGCAAAAAATTAAATATGTGTTGCTTATAGGCCTAGTTGCGTGCTCATTCTATTCGCTAAACCTTGCGGAGAAGCTCGCTGAGATAGAGCCGTTTAAAACGTCCATAACCCTACACTTTGTTCGATATTGGCCCTTTGTGCTGTATTCGGTTTTATTGCTGCTACTTAGCTTAAAAATTCATAAAGTGTACTGCCGCTATTTGTGTCCACTGGGAGCAGGGCTCGCCATTCTGGGGCGTTTCCCTTTAGTTAAATTGCTCACACGTAAAGACGCCTGTGGTAATCCATGCCAGCTGTGCAAACAAAAGAAATGTGGTATTGATGCTATAGAACAAGACGGCAGCATTGACTATGCTGAATGTATTCAGTGCCTTGAGTGTGTGGTTACGTTAGATAACCCTGACTTGTGCAAAATCGATAAATATAAAAAGAAAAAGGTGCCAACGCGTGTCAAAAACCTCAATCCTGTCCGCACTTAGTCAACCAGCTAATAGCAAGGTTAACGATGATAACCAAGCTAGTTTATACGGTGCAAAAGAAGCCTGCCGCGATGTGGCCAATGAGATTTTAGCCAACGTTAAGTGCGATGAAATAGAGCTATTACTTTTTCATACCAGCACGCTGTTTGACTTAGACACCGTAGCAAAGGAAATCTCCGCACGTTTTCCGCACGTGAATATTGTTGGCTGCACCAGTGCTGGAGAATTTAATAAAAATGGGTACGGAACAGAAAAACTCTTGGCCGTCGCGTTTTTGAAAAACGAATTTTCTATTGCCACAGCATTGGTGCCTAATTTAGGCGAAGTAAACTTTGATGAAGCCCACGATATTGCTAGTGGTTTGCGCCGAGCCTTACAGGGGAGGGAGCGTCGTTACGATACAGAGCAGCACTTCGTTATTTCTGTGCTCGATGGACTTACCCGCCATGAGGAACATTTTCTAGAAACCTTTGCGACTGCATTTGGCAATATCCCGCACTTAGGCGGTAGCGCCGGCGACGATTTAAAACTTGAAGCTACCTATGTGTTTTACAACGGTGAATTTCATCGAGACGCAGCAGTACTGCTGCTTGTTGGCACGGGAAAGCCCTTCACCGTATTCTCCATTGATCACATTAACTCTCCCGTATCGAAGCTGGTGGTCACCCACGCCGATCCTGAGTCGCGAACCGTGTATGAAATAAACGGTGAACCTGCTGCGCAGTATTACGCCAGTTTATTGGGAATGAAAGCTGAAGACTTAACGCCGGATGTGTTTTCCATGTTTCCCCTTGCAGTGATGGTAGGGGGCAAATATTTCATCCGCTCTATTCAAAAAGTAGATTTGGCCACTAACGCCATTACCTTCTACTGCGCGGTAGATATTGGCATTATTCTTACATTTGTTCAGATGGGTGACTGCATTGAAGCATTAGAAAGTAAACTAGACAAACTGCGCGCTCAGCTTGGCGAGCCCGAATTTGTCTATGCTTGCGATTGCTTTTTGCGAAGGCTCGAAATTCAACAGGGCAAAAACGACCACGAAATAAGACGGCTACAGCAAATGTATAACGTTGCGGGCTTCAATGCCTATGGCGAGCATATTCATTCGGTTCACTTGAACCAAACGTTTACGGGGGTGTATTTTGCAGCCCAATAATCAATTTGCCGACGTGCAAGCGCTCCAAAAGGCCCTTTATGAACAACGGCGTGAAAACGAAAAGCTTGAGAAAATAAACGCAGCACTGATGTATCGCATGGAAGAGGGCGGTTTTAATCATCACAGTTATCGCGCCTTCGAACATTCGGTTCAACTTTCTGAAAAAGTGAGCCAGAAAACCGAAGAACTACAGTCAGTACTGCAAAAGCTGGAGCAGTCAAACGCCGAACTGGTGCGGGCTCACGAAGAAACCCATCAGGTTAAACAGCGTTTACACGACGCCATTGAAAGCACTAATCAGGCGATGGTGTTGCTAGATAGACTGGGCGGGATCATTTTCTTTAATCGGCACTTTGAAACTGTTTGGGATGACCTTTCCATTACCCCTAAAATTGGCGATAACTATTACGATATCACCCAAGCTGCCAAGCATTCCGGGGTTATTCGCCGCGCCCTGCCTGCTGATGTCGAAGGCAGGATGATCTATCAGTTGTCGAACCGGCGATGGTACCAGCTGACCAATCGACCCACGCAAGAAGGCGGGAACGTTATTCTGTTTAACGACATCACTGAAGTAAAACTGCTTGAATCGAATCGTTACGAGCAAGTCATTAAAGAGAAAAACAAGCTGTTGCAAAGCCTTATCGATAATATTGATGTTGGAATATTGCTCATTGATAAAGAAGGTGGCATTGCGTTTTGGAATAACACGTTTTTGACCCAGTCAAACGTGCCCCAGCACGTACTGGTAAACAGTAAGAATATTTATGCCCTTCAAAATAACCGTCACTGGAGCGGACTCAACTTAAGCCCAGTGGGGCTAAGTACCCAGATTATCCACGAGCAACTGGTGGTTGAACGCAACATCACCACATTGCCCGACGGCAATACGCTGTGCACGTTTACCAATGTTACATCGCAGCATCACTATGCGGAAACGCTAAAGCAAAACGAAAGCTGGATCCGCATGATAACCGATAATGTACCGGCGCTTATTGCTTACATTGGTACCGATAAAAAGTTTCAATACACTAATAAAGGTTATCGCGATTGGTATGGCGTTAGTGAGCAAGACATTAATGATATGCCTATGGATCGAAGCCATCTGAAAGAGGTTTACCCCAATCTTATTCAGTACTTGCGCCGTGTTAACCAAGGCGAAGTGGTGAGCTTTCAAAGCAAAGAGAAAAATGCTCATGGCGACGTTGGCTTTTTACAGAAAGTTTATTTGCCTCATTTCAATGAGTCTGGCGATATCACCGGGCACTTTGTCTTGGCAACAGACGTGTCGCAGCAGGTAGAAAGCCAGCTCCAGCTTAAAGCGGCTAAAGACCAATTAGAATCGAATGTAGAAAAGCGTACCCGTGAACTCAACCACGCCAATATCGCCCTTCAAGAAGCGATTGATTCAAAGAGTAAATTTTTGGCTGCTATTAGCCACGATCTTATGCAGCCCCTTAGCGCTGCCATCTTGTTCAACGAAACATTGAAAGATCAAGTGGATAGTTCATCCAGCCCCATTGTTGCCGCCCTCGATAATTCACTGTCTGATTTACATGGCCTTATTCGCACGCTTATTGAAACATCCAAACTGGACGCTGGGGTGTTACAGCCCGATAAACAGCAAGAAAATGTATTGCCGTTACTTAAGCAGTTAGCCGAAGAGTTTACGCATATCAGTAAAGACTACAGCGTAGATTTTCGCTATCGCTTGAAAGAAGCCTTCGTGGTGACAGACGTGAACTTACTTTCTCGAATATTGCGAAATTTATTAATAAATGCAATGAAATACGGTGCCAACGGCAAGGTGTTACTGGCAGCACGAAAGGTGAATGAGAACCTGGAAATTAGCATCTATGATCAAGGTGTGGGTATAAGCGAAGACGATCAAAAAGTTATTTTTAAAGAGTTTTCGAGATTAGAAAACGATTTTAACTACTCTTACAGTTTGGGTCTGGGACTATACATTGTAGATAAAATGAGTAAGTTGCTAGAGCACGATATTCGAGTGCGCTCGAAAGAGGGCGTAGGCGCGTGCTTCACGGTGACCATTCCTATTACCGAAGTGGGTGATACGAGCCAGGAGCAAGACTATCTTTATACTTTGGAGCCATCGTTACCAGATTACGTTTTGGATAAGCATATATGGCACATTGATAACGATGCGAATATGCGCATTGCTATGCAAACGTTGTTCGCAAACTGGGATATGGAAGTAGACACTTTCTCAGGTTTTGAACAATGCACTGTTGTAAATAATGGCAGTTTTGACGAGTGCGACATGCTTATTGTCGATTACCACTTAGATGAAGAAGAAACCGGTTTAGACATTGCGAAACGCGTAAGAAAAATCGCGCCTTCAATGCCCATTATGATTTGCACCGCTAATCACTCAAAAGCGTTAGCGAATGAACTTGAAGGCACCGACATTCAGCTGCTGCACAAACCTGTTAACTCCGCGGTGCTGAAGGCGGCGCTAGTCTCAAGCTTGAATGGCTAAAAGTATAGGAACATGGGGCCTGTTGAGCTTCGGTGCACAGCAAAGATCAACAGGACTTAATTAAATACGTATTGGTTAAAGTCGATATTCGCGGCACTGGCCACAACCTTTACTCGGTTGCTGGCGCCTAATTTTTTAAGAATAGATGAGACGTGAGACTTAACCGTGGTTTCAGAAATATTAAGCTCGTAGGCAATCACTTTATTGGCTAACCCTTGAGTTAAATATTTCAGTACGGTCAGCTCTTTTCGTGTTAATGAACGAATTTGCTCCGGCGAAATACCGTTGTCATTGGTCATGCGTGTTCTGGTAGACGGCGTTCTTAATATCTCTGATGGTAAACACACGTTACCTTCAAAAATACTCTCGATAGATGTGGCTATTTCTTCAATTTTGCTGCTTTTAGAAATAAAGCCAACGGCACCATAAGAAATGGTTTGCAGTATATTTTGCTTTTCCGTTTCAGCGGAAATAATCACTACAGGTACGTTAGGGTGTTGGTTTCGAATTTCTAAAAGTCCGTTTAGGCCACAGGTTTCAGGCATATTTAAATCGAGCATGATTAAGTCGAACTTCGCGTCTTGCTCTAGTAACGTTAACGCTTCAGAAATTGAATTGGCTTCGAGGGTTTCTGAGTCGGGAAACTTTTTCCCTAAGATAGTAATCATTGCGTGACGAAAAATAGGGTGGTCGTCAATTATCAAGATACGGTGCATGGTCTTTCCCTCAGCTAAAAAAGCGACATTTGCCGCTGGCCTTGTGACTTATTTGGGCTGGCGTTTTATTCACACATAAGCCTTTTAGTAAGACAAAATTATGGCGTAAATGAAACGCTTCAAAGTGACCAAATTCCCCGAAATATTAAAAGCTAAACAGTCACTTCACGTGTTTACAATGTTAACATTAATATAACATTAAATCAGGCCTAATAAGACCAATGGCTTATAATAAAAAAGCACGTAAGACCAGTACTGACGGGACTTTCGTTCTATAACTCGTCAAGTAACTGCCTTCTTTTTTCGGCGTATTCTGTTTCGCTAATTAGTTTCGCCTTTTTTAGCGCGTCTAACCGTTTAAAACGAGCAACGATATCGTTTTCTGCTGGTAAGGGGGCCGAGCCAGCTACGTCTTTCTTACTGGGTGTGTTTTCTCTATTCGCTGGGGAAAGTGTTTCCTTTTCTACAGGTGCTTCAAATGCCAGCTGAGTCGGTGCGACCACCCAATCGAAGCGATTTTTCGTTTTCAGTTCTATACCAGGTGCGGAAAAAGAGAGTGGGGAATCGAATGAGAACTTTGCTTGTTTGCGATTACCGAAATCAAAGTCGTATTTTACCAAGCCCTGAGAAGTAGGATCATAAGCCATTTCGTAGGCTTTATTGGCTACTTTATCGAACTCGCCAATAAGAATATTGAGCTGGTCGTCTGCAACGAAAATACTGCCTGCAACGTAATACGTTTGGGTTTTAAGGCCTGCCAAATAGCGCTTCTCTTTACTAAGGGCAAAAATTACGTCTTGCTGAGCAGTCGCTGTTCGCAGCGCCTCAGGCAGATAAGCGGCAAGTAACGCAACTTGATCGTTGGAAAAAAGCGGTGTTGACGTATTTTTGTTCTTAACCACCTGAATAGCGCTAAGTATGGCGGATACATCCTGCTCGTGCAGCGTAAAGGGGTGTTGGTTGGCACGCATGTCACTGTCTGCTTCGCTTGGCTTTTGAACAAGACGAATGAAATTGTTTTTGTCCTCCTGAAATATGACCTGTGCGTCTGCGATATGTACTGTCGTTATGAAGAGTAGGGCTAACAAAATGGGTTGAGCTGAACGTAATGAAAATAGAGATGTATTTTTCATGATCTTTCCTTTTTCAATAGGAAAAGCGAGAGTGAATCTCGCTTTTTTATGTCATATATTTGAGCCTAATTTTAATTTCTGATTTATGCTTAAAATTAATCGTTTTTTATCATTAATTAAATGAGCCGAGTAATTTTTAAATTTAAGAATAACTAGATATAAGTTCAATGTTAAAATATGACTGATTTTTAATTCTCAATTAAAAGAAAACAGTGCTACCAAGTTGAATTAGGGTTAAGTCTTCTGCACTGTTATAAATTCCTTGTGCAGATTCTGAACCGTCAATATCTAAACTTAGGTTTTCGTATTTCGCGTACACCAAGAAGCGCGATCCAAAATATTGTTCTGCTGCAACACCCCACTGACTAAGCTCTGAGCCGGTAACGCCATCTAAATGAGCCATGCCGTATTGGTCGTTATAACTGGCATATTCAGCATAGAAAGCAGAATCACCAAAGCGATTAAACTGTTTTCTAATGCCTGCTTTAAAGTAATAGGCATCCGTATCGTCACCCGAGCCAACAATCGCGTCGTCAGCTTCTTCCATCTGATAAGTGGCTACCCCAAATACTCCTGACTCAATATGCATGAGCCCTGCTTGAAGTTGTAGCGTAGTTGAACTGTTGCCACCCACATTGCTACCGCCATCTTTATTCACAGAGTAACCTGCGTGAAGGTTAGTTTTAAAGCCTTCGTGCTCAGCCGCATACTTAACCGCAATATCGTAAATTTCGTCGTTTGCATAACCGACCGCAATACTCACGTTACCCATTTGAGGGAGATCGTAGCGCACGCCGTTGCGATATATGCCGTTACAGTCGATACCAATACCCAAGCCAGGCGTAGCCAAGCACTGAGCAAATTGACCCCATGCGACATTGGTTGAACCTTCTTCTACGCCTCGAATAAAGAAGCCATTTGCTCTAAATAATGGAGAAATTCCCGACCAGATTGTGCCAGAAGGATCGGCTAGAACGGCAATGTTATCGGTGGGAAGGCTTTGTAAACCAATGGTGATTTTACCCCAGTCGCCACCAAAGTAGAGGCTACTACCCAACAGGCCTATGTCGCCGCCATTGAAGGTGTCTAAGTTATCCTGATTGGCAAATAAAAGCGGGGTTTGATGGCCACCACCGGCGTAGTTCGGTGCGCCTGAAAGAGGTTCAATAATGACCTCAAAGCCCACGTCCATGCCTTGTTCTTCCAGTTTATAATTCCCTGAAAGCGTAATACGGCTGCCTAGCGTTGTACCGTTATCTGAAAGTTGTGCCACATCACTACCCACACCGTCGTCGTAATAGGTTAAGCCTTCATTTATCCATCCAGAGATATTCCATGAATAGGGCTCGTCCTGGGCAAAACTATGGCTACTGACTGTGCTTAAAATGGCAATAGATAAACAGGTTTTTGTAAATGTATTCTTTTTCATTTTACTGTCCCAATATTGGTAGTGTTGATTAATTACAGTGGCTTTTTATTTTTATTTTTGACTGGTTTTAATGCTTTCGGTGTCCAGTAAATTGATAATAGGTTCTATTGAATTTTGAACCATCGGCCGTAAGGCGTGTTAATCTCCTTCTTTAGTAGCGGGAAAATTAAATGTATAAATGATAAAAAACGCGACTACTGTGAAAAAGTAAGTCGCGTTTTTTGATTTTTTTGCAGCTTTTGTGTGGATAAAAGCGCGTGTGGTAACAACTGCTATCTGATTAGAATCTCGCTTTTAGATTTACACTGACCATTCGCGGTTGTGCGGGGCCCACGAACTCTGCACCGTCTACGTCGGGATAAATGTCTTCTAATACCTCATCAGCCTCGCCATACGTGCCAAAGGTTTCATAGTCTTTGTCGAACACATTGTTCACACGTAGCGATGCGGTAAATGTGTCGTTGAACCGGTACGATGCATAAATGTTTGCAATAACGTATCCGTCAATCTTTTCGTTTTCGTTAGCCTCATCGCCCCTAAAGTACTGACTAGATGCTGAAATAACTTCTGCGCCTAAACGCGCTTTATCCGTTAAGGCGTAATCTGCGTAGAGCTTGACTAAATGCTCTGGCTGGCCTGGAATTTTGTCACCTGGTGTTACGAGTCTGTCTGGACCCTGAGGGTTAAAGGGGCTAAACGACGTGAATGTTGATTCATAGGTTGCGTTAAGATAGTTGTAGTTTAACCGGTAGGTTAGTTTTTCCCACGTTGAGCCTACGCTGAATTCAACGCCCTGACGCTGGGTTTCATCAACGTTAATAAAGTATCCGCGAGAGGCAACAGCGCCTGCTTGTTGGAAGATAATGTCGTCCTTACTCCTACTATGAAAAACATTTAGCATCAGGTCGATGTTATCAATGCGTGTGGTGTAGTTCGCTTCAATAGTTTGGGTGACCACCTGATCAAGAGGAGGATCGGCCACAAATCCATTCGGTAACCGACACGGGTCGTCTTCATCCGCACAGCTTAACTCTGCTGGGCTTGGCGTTCTTGAAGACTGGCTGATTGCAAGATTCAACTGGCTTTGCTCATCAATAGTAATGTCTACCCCTACTGCTGGGTTGAATTGGGTAAAACGGTGATTGCCGTCCAATGAACCTTCACCGTCATCAATCAGGTCTTCCATAACAATATGGTCTCGGTTAAAACGTCCACCAAGATTGAGTGATACGGCTGAAGAGAGCTGTGTACTATTCATGAAAAATAGCGACCATGCGGTGGTGTCTACATCTAATCTAACTCTGGCTTCTTGTGCCATGAGCCCGTCGATGGGTAAAACAGTGCGTGAGTCTTGTGCAGATTCGTTTTCCAAAATACCAAATGTAGTATCAGCGGCGTAGTTAACATCTCCCTTGGTGTAGCTGGCACCAACAATTAACTCTGAACTGAAGCCGCTTAAGGCATATTGTTTTGCTAGCTGAAAAGACAACCCAGTAGCTTTGGCGTCTGTGCGGCCCGTATTGTATGTACCATCAAGTTCATCTGCGTCCACATCTGATATTTCACCAAGCGAGGTGTCATCATCAAAGCCGATAAATTCAACCGCTTCTATATCGTCGCCTTCTCCTACAACAGGCAAATCATCGTCATCATCGTCGTCGCCATCACCATCACCATCACCATCACGCGGAGCATCATCATCGTCGTCATCATCTTCGAATTCACACAGTGTTACGCGTCCATCAGCGAACTGGCAGGCACCAAAATCACTGTCATCGCCGTTGATTGATTGAGTTTGTGTGTCGCGATAAAATATATTGGCGGTTAAAGATAAGGTGTCAGTTAAAACGAAATCACCGGTTATATTAACGTGTGTAAGTTCGTTGTTAGTCTGGTCGGGGTGGGTGTAGACCGCTTCTCTTCCTTCAATATCCAGTAGTTCAATAGGTGACGCACCATTCCCGAGTAACTCGTTATCGGCCATAAACAGGTTCATGTCGAGATACATTTTGTCACTTTTATAGGCAAGCGATGTAAAGACCTGCTGCACTTCAGATGGCGAATAGTCGCGCCAGCCATCTTCCTCATAGTGATTCAGGTTCACGTAATACGCCCAGTGCTCGTTATGACCACCTGATTCCACCGACGCGGCTTTCTGGCCAAATTGTCCAGCCTGTAAATCTATTTCATTGGCGTTGAAGCTAAACCCTGTTTTCGTTCTAAGCGCAAGGGCGCCGCCTAGTGTGTTCTGGCCAAACAGCGGGTTTGAGCCTGAGTACAAAGAAACGGTATCTATAGCGTCTAAAGGCATTAGGTCCCAATGTACAGTATCGCCAAACGCTTCATTAACTCGGCCGCCGTTTAAGTACACCGAAATACCCTGAGGTAGACCAAGCAGCGGAGAGGCAGTAAATCCACGGTACTGCAGGTCGGGTTGGAACGGATTGTTTTGAACATCGTTTAGGTTCACGCTTGCTAGCTGAGTTTTGAGTAGCTCCGGTAGTGAACGGTTGACGCTCCCTTCAATGTCGTCTTGAGTGAGTGTCTGAACGTTACCAAATACGGCAGAGTTATTGCCATTGGCATTAAGGGAGGTGACTCCTTGTACCTCTATGACCTCGTAGTGCTCGAATGCATCATTCGCTTCTGCAACGGTGTTACATACAGCGGCTACCGCGCTGGCAATTACAGTAAATACCAAAGGCGTTCTAGTTGTAAAAGAAGGCGTAGCTTCAAATTGTGACTCGCTTTTCGAGGAGTTGTCAGCAGGCTTTTCTATTGGGCATTGCAAAGATTTACGTGTAGGCATGGTCTTGGCTGTGTAGTTATTATTTATGTTTCAAGTATTGCCCTAACCATTCCCTAAAAATATCCTCCTTAAGGGGGAGGAAGTGTCATAAATTGGTAGCAGTGTTTTTTCCCGAATTCCCTACGAGACAATTGATAAAACCTTATGGCACCAGTTTTCACGCTCTTTGATATTTGTATCGCTGGCACCAAACAGAAAAAGATTATTTTCATAGGTTGCAGCGCCTAGTGCGTAGCATTCTCCCGAGGTTCTTGGTTGCCAGAAAAGGTGGTGTGCCAGCACCGCTTGTAGTCTTGACTGTTGATAGAACGCGATGCGATACACCCAGTGTGAGGCCACATAACCAGAAGCTGAATTTGAAGAAGCCGGCTCTAGAGTTGTTGAGGGCGATGGAATGGAAAACGGCGTTAAGTGCGAAGCAATGTGTTCAGCGTTAAAGCGTTTTAAATTGGTGGTATTGTTGGCGAGAGGGTGCAATAAACGTGGAAGTGCTGGCAAGTGCTCTAACGCAACAAAGTGTCGGTATTTAGAGGTAAGACGCGGTATTAAACGTGACTGCTCGCTATTGGAGGCGCTGGCTTGCGCGGAAAAGCCCTTACGTGCCTTTCTAATCCGCTCGAGAGCGACTGACTTTTCAGGTGAAGGTAGAGCCCCCAAATAGGAGAGCGATACCTTATTAGCACTCGTCAAATAAGCGCTTTTGGTGGCACAATCTTTGGCGGCACCCTCGTTCGAACCCAACGCATCTGTTAGTTGCGCATAATAACGAATGGCCGCCCCCACACCTTCTGCGTGTTTATCAGTGTCTGGCATCGGCTTTGAAGGCCTAATATCAAATGAGGCAAGACACGCGGATACCACATGTTTTAGTTGTCGCAGTCTTTTATCATTATCATCGTTCACGAGCTTGTGTGTCAGTTTTTGTGAAAGTTTTGGAAGTGCTTCTATCGAAATCTCGCTTGCTGCTTCCTTCATCGCTTCGTTTGTGACGAGGCGAATTGCAAAATTGCCTTGTTGATTGATTTCGGGGTCGATAAATAAGGTGTTTTCAAGGCCTGCTGCGGTGCTAAGTATTGCTTCTTGCTGTTGTAAACCCTTTAGAAAGCACTGAGGAAACCACCAAGTTAATACATGCTTTATTGATTCGTTTTTGCCTTTTATTGTTTGTGCGTCAAGAGAGGCTTCTTTGTCTAAATATGATTGTTCGCGTTGAGATGCGTGCTGACTCAGGGGGGCGTCTCTATTCAGAGTTGATTCTTCGCTCAAAGCCGCTCTCTCGCTCAAGGCTGTTTTTTCGCTCAAGGCTGTTTCTGCGCTCAGAGCTTTCATTGCGCTCAGGGCTATTTCTTCGCTCAGGGCTGTAACAACCTCCTTGCACTGCTCAAAAAATTGGGCTGAATCACTGTAAACCAGCGTGGTGATATTGCTTGGCTGATACCACTGGCGTTTGTAGTCTTGAAGCGCTTGAATGCTGTTGCTGCCTATGGTTTGTGTAAAACCACCCGCGTGTTGATAGGCATTTTTATTGGTATCGGTTAATCGAATAGCGGCGTTTAATGCATAGTCGCTGTTTGTCTCTAGCATGGCGAGCTCGTTAAAAATAACCCCGTCACGCTCTAAGGTAATCTCATCGTTACCGTAATCCCGGTTAAGCAGGCCACAGTACAGGTAATTTACAGCATCAAGCAGCACGTTCGCTTTTTCAGACGAAGCGAAAAAGAAGGTGTACTCGGCGAGTGTGGTAGCGTTAATAGTGACAGGCAGAAGTGTATTGGCCGTAAAAAGCTCATGGGCAGCAGGGTATGAGTGAGAGCGTCGAAAGCTCATGTGCTCAGCTAAATGAGACAACCCAGAGTGGCCTGCTGCTGGGGTTTTTAGCGCAAAAACAACGCTATGCTCTTTTGACCCAGAGCCGGCATCAATGAAATGAAATTCAGACATACACTTTTATCATTGCGGTTTAACGGTATCTCTTTTTGTGTTGTACTTATTGCAGCGCACTTACCTTCTCGTACCTATCGCAGCGCACTCATCTCGTATTACTTGTCTCGTAGCGCTTACCTCGCAGCACTTACTTCTAGGATGGGAATCGGCTTTTCCACCTTCCGATACTGTAGTGCCTTCGACGGTTCAGTACCTGCTTTATCGGTAATGCCTTTCATCAAATGGTGATCGGGCGACTTGCTGCAAACCGGATCCGTCTTATACATATCACCTGTTAGCAGGTAGGCCTGACATCGGCAGCCGCCAAAGTCTTTATCTTTTTCATCGCAGTCCCTGCAGGGCGACGGCATCCAACTATCGCCACGGAAATGATTAAAGCTAAAGTCTTGGTGCCAAATATCGTGCAACGAGCGTTCTTTCACATTAGGAAAACGAAGGGGCAATATCTTTGCGCTGTGACACGGAAGGGCACTGCCATCTGGCGTTACGGTCAAAAACGTTGTGCCCCAGCCATTCATGCACGCCTTAGGGCGAGATTCATAGTAGTCGGGCGACACAAATATGAAGGTTGGGCCTTTACCGTTTTGCTGCGCGCGGTAGCGGTTCACTGCGGCCTCAGCTTCCTGTAGCTGCTGTGACGTAGGCAGCAAATGGTCTCTATTTTCATAGGCCCAGCCGTAATACTGTACGGTAGCTAGCTCGACAAAATCAGCGTTCAGCTGCTCGCTGAGCGCCATCACGTCTTCTATTTCGTGAATGTTCTGCGCGGTAATACAGAAGTTAAGCACCATAGGGTAGTTGTATTGTTTTACCAGCTTCGCAATTTTAAGTTTTTGTTCAAATGAGTGACGCTTGTTGCCTATTAAGTCGTTGACTTCAGCATTGGCTGCCTGAAAGCTCAGCTGAATGTGGTCAAGGCCGGCTTCTTTGAGTTTGGCAATACGTTTTTCTGTCATGCCAATGCCAGAGGTGATCAAGTTGGTGTAAAAACCCAAAGCCCGCGCATAAGCGACTAAGTGCTCCAAGTCTTTTCGAAGCAATGGCTCTCCGCCAGAAAAGCCCAATTGCACGGCGCCCATTTCCCGCGCTTCACGCAGCACACGCTCCCAATGCTCAGTAGAGAGCTCATTAAATGTTTCTTCCATGTTTACTGGGTTTGAGCAATAGGGGCAATGCAACGGGCACTGATAAGTAATTTCGGCTAGGAGCCACAGCGGTGGCGTTATGGTATTTGGTACGTCGGTTTGTAAATCAACGTCTGTATTATTCGTCATAGCGGATCCACTTCTTTTGCTCGGCATGAACCAGAAATGCATGAACATCTTCTTCTAAATCTTCAGGTGCATCAGGGAACGCCTGGCGAAGTTCAGCACAAATGGCATTTTCCGTATTGCTGCCATCCACGCGCTTAAGAATTTCTGCCGCAGAAGGGTTAAGTTTGGTCATTCCTTCGGGGAATAACAAAACATGGCAGCCTTGAGCTTTCTCGTACTGCATGCGAAAAAGCGGATTTAAAGAAGCTGCTTTGTCTCTTGTGCCGCAGCCCTCGTTGTTGTGACTGCTGCTATTTTCAATGTTATTTTCCAGATTATTTGAACCAATGTCATCAGCACCGACGCTATCAGCATCTAAGTGGTGTTCGGTTTGTGATTGTAAATTCGACATCATTAAAACCTCCCTTTATGACACACCCGCTGGTCGGCAATACCATCAAACGGCTTTCTCTTATATTCATAGGCAAAGCAAATGGCATCAGCAATGCTCCACAAAATATCAATTTTGAACTGCAGTATATTGAGCGCATGTTCTTGCTGTTGTCGGGTAACAAAGTGGTCAAGGGTAATCTGCAGGCCATGCTCTACATCACGGCGCGCCTGACTTAACCGCATTTGAAAGTAGGTAAAGCCTTCACTATCAATCCATGTATAGTGCCCAGGCCAGGTATCTAATCGGCTTTGATGTATTTCAGGGGCGAACATTTCAGTTAACGATGAGCAGGCAGCCTCTTCCCACGACGCACGGCGGGCAAAATTCACATAGGCATTTACTGCAAACTTAACCGCTGGCAACAGGTGGGTTTCATCAAGTAATTCGCTGCGGTTCAAACCTACCGCTTCGCCTAACCGCAACCAGGCTTCTATGCCGCCCAGTCCGTCTTCACCTTCCCGTCCATCGTGATCGATAATTCGTTGGATCCAGGTTCTGCGTACCGATTGCTCTTCGCAATTGGCTAAAATTGCCGCATCTTTAACCGGTATCGCCATTTGATAATACAGTCGGTTGGCCACCCAGCCCTGAATTTCATCAACGCTGCAGTGTCCTTCATTCATACGTTTATGGAAGGGGTGATGAATATGGTAGTAAGCGCCTTTTTCTCTCAGTTTTTGTTCGAACTCTTGTCTAGACCATGCGTGTTCTGTCATTACTACACCTCAATTTCCATACCGTCGTAAGCCAATTCAATACCTTGCTCACACAGGCTGTGATAAGCACTGGAGTCTTCGTCAAGCACGCGATTTGTGTTGTTGATATGAATAAGCACTTTACGCTCAACGTTAAATTCATTTAGCAGCGCAATGGCTCCGCCTTTTCCATTAACCGGCATGTGTCCCATATCAGTGCCCAGCTTGTTGCTAAAGCCGTGATCTATCATTTCTTCATTGGCCCACAGCGTACCGTCAAATAGCACGCAGTGAGATTCGCGCATCACCTGTTTTACTGTGTCGTTTGCCTGCATACATCCCGGCGCGTAAAAAAGCACCTTGCCCGTGGTGTCGTCAGTTATCTTCAGGCCGATATTATTACCCGGCACAATGTTGTCGCGATACGTCGAGTAAGGGGGCGCATTAGACTCTAATACCACGGGTTGGAAAGTCAGGCCTTCTGCCCCTTTTGGTACAAAGCGTTGATGATAATCGGTATTAATTGAATGCTGCTGTAGTCCGCCGTGCCAGTGTTTTAATACGGTAAAAAGCGGGAAGCTGGTGGTTAGGTCTTCGGCCACAACATCGGTACAATAAACGGGAAGGGGTAAGCCTTCGCGCAATGTTAGCAGGCCTGTCGTATGGTCTATTTGACTGTCGGTAAGCACAATTGCGCTTATTCGTGTGCCGCGAGACACATGGGCGTCGGGCCACAGCTGCGGGTGGCTATTTATCTGCTCCCGTAAATCGGGGGAGGCATTAATGAGAACCCAATTTTTACCATCGCTACTGACAGCAATGCTCGACTGTGTTCTGCCTTTCGCCTTTATTTTACCTTCGCGTAAACCCTTACAATTTGGGCAGTGGCAGTTCCATTGCGGAAATCCACCCCCGGCGGCAGCACCAAGAATCAATACGTGCATAACAACTCCATACTACAAGTAAAAAAAGGCTGCGTCGGCAGCCTTTTTGTTCATCATCCCAGAGGGCGTTGCCTAGCGGTTATTGATGTAAAGAGTTACTTCAAAACCAAGGCGCATTTCTGTGTATTGGGGTTTAGTCCACATAATTGTTCCTCTTCTTTATGATTAAACGCATGACTGAGTATATGTTGAATATGTGTTAACAGATATCCTCCTAAGGGAGGAGAACTGTCATGAATTTTGATGATTTATTGATTATTTTTGATTGCGCAGCTGCTTAAGTAAGATAACAGCAAAGGAATAGGGCGGCCGGTCGCCGATAACGATTTGGTGTAGGTAAAAGCGGTTCCTGCTACATCGAGGTGAGCCCACGGCGTGCCGTCAGCAAAGCGAGAGAGAAAGCAGCCTGCCGAAATAGCACCGGGAGAGTTTATACCCGTATTCATCATATCCGCGTGCTGAGAGGTAATGGCGTCTTGATATTCTGGCCAAAGTGGGAAAGGCCAGCACCTGTCGTTAGCCAGTTCACCCGCTTCAACTAACGCACTTTCAAGCGCTGGAGCGTTGCTAAAAAGTGCAGTGGCTTCGTGCCCCAGTGCGCTAATGGTCGCGCCGGTTAGGGTTGCAATATCAATAATAACCGAGGGGGAGAACTGCTTCGCGTAGCTGATTGCATCGGCCATAAGCATACGCCCTTCTGCATCGGTGCTCATGACTTCCACGGTTTTCCCTGAGTGCATAGTAATGATGTCACCCGGGCGATAGGCTTTGCCATCAATCGCATTATCAGCGCTCGCCACAATACCAATAATATTTATATTTAACCCCAGTGTGGCAACCGCCTGAATGACGCCCAATACACAGCCAGCGCCTGCCATGTCGTAAATCATATGGCGCATATCAGGGCTGCGTTTTAACGTTATGCCGCCGCTGTCAAAGGTTACACCTTTGCCAATTAACACTACTGGCGGTGAATTCTCTAAACCTTTGGCTGTGTAGCGAAGAATGGGCATGGTGGCAGCAAACTGTGAACCTGCATTTACCGCTAAATACCCGTTCATGCCTAACTGCTTTAGCGTACTTTCATTGAGGATATCGCAAGACACCGTATTAAAGGTTTGCGCCAGATTCTGAGCTTGTTCGGCCAGATAATCTGGCGTACATAAGTTGGCTGGCATGTGGGCGAGATCTTTAGCCCAGGTCATCGCGTCATTAAGGGCTGATTCATAGCGCATAGTGTGTGAAACGAGACGCTTTTGCGCGTTAGTAAAGTGTTTGGCATCTAATGCAAGAGACAGCGTGCCCCTAATATCAATTGCTTGGTTAATTGCTTCATTAGTTGCGGCGTTTTTTTCAACACTATTTGCGTTGTTGTTGCCATCGCGGGCTCGACTGCTAGAAACCGAACGATTATTCGTCTTATAGCCCTTAAAGTGATAGCCGTGCTTGAAATAGCTTCTAAGTAGTGCACTCAGAAACTGTGAGTGGCTCGCAATGGTGTTAACAGGGTCGCTGCTTACTGTTTCAGTGCTAGAAAGCGCCATAAACGACAGTTTTTCCAAGGTTACCGACACGCTTTTAAGCTTGTTAAATAATGCATCGAACTGCTGTTCTAGGTAGCGAAATGCTGGCGCGTCATTTTGGCTCAAGTCACTGCTGCTTTTTGAATTAAACGCAGAATTTGAATCGCTAGCGTAGCTTGAGCGGTTAACGATGGAGGGGGCATTAGTTTTAGATAAAGTCGAGGCACGGCTAGAGATGTTGGGTGCATCTGACGCTTCAAAAAGCGCAAAATCGACACCATAAAACAGCACCCGTTTTACTTCAGCTAATTGTTGGCTAATTTTGTTTTTTCCGCTGTTTTCAGTGTCTGGGATGTAACTTGTTTTAAACGCCTTAAGGCCTTGTACGAATACGCATTCGCCTTTATTTCCTGCAAAGCCTTCATCGTCAAAAACCTGCTCAATGTATGTCTTAGCGGGTGTTGAAAAGTGAAATAGTTGGCTCGCTAATAACTCGGGCGTAGTTAAAATAAGTAAGCAGTCACTGTCGTCTAACGCTTCAACTTTATTGCTTTCATTAGCCCAGATTAGGTTTGCTTTTATCACAAGAAGCGCCCTTTTGAGGCTTTGGGGCGAAAGCTTCTCACAGCGAAAATAAAAGTGATAGCCGTAAGACAAAGTACAACGGCTAGCGCGTTGTGTTCGAGTTTTTCATAGAGCGCAAATCGCAGTAATTCTACGCCGCTACTAAAGGGGTTAAAGGCGCAAATCTGATACAGCCATTCGCTAGCCTCACGCATTTTCCAAAGCGGGTATAGGGCGCTTGATAGAAAGAACAATGGGAAAATGACAAAGTTCATGACCCCGGCAAAGTTCTCTAGCTGCTTAATATAGTTTGCCAGTAATAATCCTAACGAACCTAAAAACAATGACAGTAGCGCAATAACAGGCAACGCATAAACGTATCCCAACGCAGATAGGCGTACATCCAGTAAAAGCGCAAAGGCAAAGAAGATGTACACCTGAATAGCGCTTACCAAGGTGTTGGCTATAAGCTTGCTGGCTAGCAGAAAAGGACGGGGAACCGGGCTTAACAGCAGTACTTTCATGCTGCCCATTTCTCTGTCGTACACCATGGACAATGAACTTTGCATACTATTAAAAAGCACAATCATGGCGGCAAGCCCGGGTACAATATACTCTTCGTATAAAATGTAACTCTCGTAAGGCTCGGTCATTGAAAGACCCAGGGCCGAACGAAACCCTGCGGCAAAAACAAATAGCCAAAGCAGCGGGCGCACCAATGCACTTAACAGGCGTGTACGTTGCTGCCAGAACTTCAGCATCTCTCGGGTAAGTACGCCCACAAAACAGCGCCAATACATCAGGAGCCTTCCTGCATCAAATGCTGCCAAAGCTGCTCAATATCCTGTTGATGATACTTGGCTAACAAGGCTTCACATTGGTCGTGGGCTAACACTCGTCCTTTTGATAAGACTATCAAGTTGTTGTTGTGCTTCACTTCTTCAAATAAATGCGTGGCCCACAGTACACTTACGTTTTGGGAATGAGCGAGTGCTTGTACTACCCGCAAAATAAGATGACGGGATTCTATGTCTAAGCCAACGGTAGGCTCGTCTAATAGCAGCAAGGATGGCTTGTGAATAAGGCAGCGAGCTAACTCGACCCGACGTCTGTGCCCGCCATTTAAGTTTCTAATTTTTGTGTTGAGCTTACTCGTAAGATCGAGCTCGTCGAGCAGGCCTTGAATATGAGATAGCGCGCTAGCGGTAGTTATGCCGTGGAGCGAAGCAAAGTAGGACAAATTTTGTTTTACTGATAAGTCGATATCTAAGGTACTTTGCTGAAATACCACGCCCATTTTCGCCATAATACTTGTGCGAGATTGAGACAGGGTAGCACCATCAAAGGTAATACTACCTTGCGTGAGTTTTTGAAGGCCCGTAATAAGCGCAA
The DNA here is from genome assembly GCF_036864475.1 of Alteromonas sp. S005. Classification (NCBI taxonomy): domain Bacteria; kingdom Pseudomonadati; phylum Pseudomonadota; class Gammaproteobacteria; order Alteromonadales; family Alteromonadaceae; genus Alteromonas; species Alteromonas sp. S005. Next base: position 84,286 of record NZ_JAZETN010000001.1, read on the forward strand.
ATAAGGTACTTTTGCCTGCGCCATTTGGTCCAAGTAGCATGGTTAAGCCTGGTTTTAGGCAAAGGCTTACATTGTCCAGCGCGTGATGGCCGCCGTACTGATGTGAAACCGCCTGAACCGCTATTTCCATTTAACCGCCACGCCCCAAGGGTAACGCCCCACTTTTACCGTATGCTCTACGTTTAACGTGTGGGTATTGATGACAGAAACATCACCGCTCACACCGTTAGTGGTCAGCAATAAAGACTGATCTTGATTAAACGCTAATTGCCACACTCGTCGCCCAACTAAAATGTAGTCTTCCACTTCAAAGGTATCGGTATTGATGACCGCTATGCGGTTCGCTGGGCCAAGCGCCACGAAGGCGTAGGGCTTATCTTTCATAAGCACAATACCCACTGGCTGAACCTTGTCGCGATAAACGCCTTTAATGGCAAAGGAAAGGGTCTTCACTTTTTGCTTGGTAGCAGTATCGAAAATACTGACGGTGCCACCTATTTCCGAGCTTACCCAAAGGTACTTGTCATCTTTAGTAAAGTGAGCATCTCTGGGTCTTGCATCAACCAAGCTATTTGCAATATTTTCGTGCGTTTTGGTATCTATCCAATGCACCATGTTAGTGGTTTCTGATGTAACTACCATCATGCTGCCATCGTGACTCACAGCTAGCCCCTCAGGCTCTACGCCTACATCTATCTGAGAAATGACCTGAGCCGTTGGAATGTCGATAACGGTAAGAAGGGCATCGTCTTCATTAGCTGTGTAAATAGTGGTGCCGTTAGGATGTAATGCTATGGTTTCAGGATCTGCACCTGAGGGAAGATCGCCGACTATGGAATGGGTAGACAAATCCATAATTTGAATGCGATCAGCATCAGAGGCACAGATATACGCGTGGGACTGGTCTGCACTTAAAATAAACCCTCGGGGGCGCTCTCCAACCTCGATAGTTTCAACCACATCAAATGTCGTCATATCAATGACAGATAGCGTGTTGTCTTTTTCGTTAGTGACATACGCTTGAGGAAGTGCAAAGGCTTGAGGAAGTGCAAAGGCAAAGGCTGCCATTAAACTGCCAAGCAAGAGTGCAAAGCGATAGCTCATAACTTGTCCTTACAGGTAGTGTGTGTTGCGCCTAATGTGTCCAGTTCGTTGGTTTGGTGCAGAAAGCCTTCAAGGGGCGCATGAGTCACCAGTGCGTCTTCGTGGGCCAGCGCAATAAGCTGACGAAATTGGTGGGTGTAGGGGCGAATAGAAAGAGGGCGACCTTTATAGGCACCCAGCGTGTAGTGGTCGCTAAGCAAGGTTTTAAGTATTCCCTGCTGCGTTAAATCGCTTCCTTGCTGCGCAGCATTTGCCACCGCAGTTACTGCAAGATACGCGGCGAAGTCGACTTCACTCATGTGTCTGTTAAACGTATCGTTAAAACGGCTTTGAAGCTGACGGGCGCCCCATTGTTCGTGGGTAAAGTGCCAACCTAGTGCTTTTAGGCCGGCAGCGCCTACCACAGGTACGGGATAATAGGTGTTAAAGGGTAGGCTATACGCGAATTGCGCCGCGCTATCGGCGGTAAAAACAGCCTGATAGGTTTCGGTTGTTCGCGTAAATTGAGGAATTTCAGCAAAGGCAGCCCTGCGTAAATCAAAACTGTCCTGCCACTGTTTAGTTTCAACAAGTGAAAGCTTGAATTTCTTAGCGCTGCGTTTGAACGCGGCTAGGTATGCAGCATCGTCAGCGGTTTTTCCGTAAACTGCAAATATCTCGTCAATACGCTTAGTGCGAAACCACTGGGCTAGCGCGTCGGCTTTCATCTGATAACTGGGGATTGTATGAAACAAGGGCAGGCGACATGAATTTTGTCTCAGCAAATCATCGCTATTAGCTACGTTAAAAAATACGGCTTTAGGAAGCGTGCTTTGAATAGTGGCAATCAACTGCTCAATTGAGGTAGCCTTTACCTTATCACTGCTTCGCATGTCCAGTAGTACAACGGGTGCAATGTTGCCTTGCTGATTGCTGCTTATTTCTTCGTGATTTGCGTTAGCACCTGAAGCAGAGTGCTGGCGTGTTTTAGCTAAAGAAGCTTGCAGTTCGCTGATAGAAGGCACACTGATTTCAGTTAACTCAAACTGATAACCAAGAAATTTTCCCGTGATATTGACATCTTTTATCGCCACACTTGCGCCAGCTGTCCCCTCATTGCTGGGGGACTTTAAATAGTCTGGTGTGCCTGGTGGAGATCTGCCTGCAACTTTTACGTAAATAACCGGGACAGTGGCAAAAGAGGCCTGTGGTGTAGCTTGTTGAGCCTGTGAAAGTTGCGCTTCATTAAACGCGAGCGCGCTGTTTAAAAACGACAACAGAACGCAGCAAAAAAGTGACGCTACACACTTTTGATAGCGCTTACCGGTTAATCGTCTTTCAACCGTGCTTTTTACACCCTTTGCCATATACCACCCCGAGTTCAGCTGATGCTTTTGCTGATATCTGTTTGTCTGACATAAGGGTATATGGCAATTTTCCCGAAGAACATCCTCCTAAAGGAGGAATGCTATGGCGCTAAAGTAGCATTAGTAAAATCACGCTAACCCCTTAGTATGCTTAAGAAGTTCGATTGAATAAGTGGGTAAGCTGTGCAGTTAGTTAAACCTTTTCGAGTTATTTTCATTTTACTCTGCCTGATAACGGTTTCTGCGCTTTCTGCGTTCGGGGAAGCAAGATCGTTAGACGATATTAAAGACAGCGGTTTAATTAGAATTGCGGTGTACACCGACTATCCTCCATTTTCATTTATTGAAAACGACGGCCCCACAGGTATTGATATTGATATCGCCCGTGAAATCGCGAGCGCCCTTGATGTTGATCTAGAACTGATATGGATGACACCAGGTGAAACGACAGAGGACGATTTCAGAAATTACCTATGGAAGGGCCATATAATTCATCGCATTAAGGCTGATGTGATGATGCGCGCGCCTTACGACCCAAGCTTTTCTCAAAAACGTGACGACGTGGGCTTGTTGGTTAATGAGCTTGTTCATATGTTTGCCCCCTATCAGCGTGAAAGCTGGCAAATCATTCACAACACGCACACCTTGCCCGAAGTGGAAACCATGGGCATGTTTCAATATCACACGATTGGTGCGGAAATAGACAGCATTCCCCACTTTTACTTAACGTCAGCGTTTGGCGGCCGATTGCGAGAAAAAACATCGCACTATAGCTCAAACGCAGAAGCGTTTGACGCGATGAAAGCGGGAACCGTCGGAGCAGTAATGGGATTGCGCTCGCAAATATCCTACCTCAGTCAGTTTGTTGATAATGAGCAATATCGCCTTGCAAGCAACGCGTTTCCGCTTATTGGAAAGCAAAAGTGGGATATAGGACTTGCTGTTCATACTAATTATCGCGCACTAGGCTATGAAATTGGTGATGTAATTACGCGAATGGTGGTAGAGGGTGATATGCAACGGTTATTTGAGAAATACAAAACCATTTATGAGATGCCGCCCTATTTTGCGGGGCAAGAGCTTTCAGAATAAGCGCACTCTGAACGATAGCGTTCAGAACGAAAGCACTTTAGGCAATACTTCTGTGGCCATCAGCTTTATTATCTTAAGCACTGCTATCAGTATTGGAAGAACGCATTTCTTTAAAAAGACGTGAAAGCGTAAAGGCGTTAATCAAAAGGGAAAATAGCCCTTCATTCCTCCTCCTAAAGGAGGAGTCAAATCACTCCGCTGTTGCATAGGCATCGACATCCCCCCTAGCTATGCTAATCCTAACGAATAGTCTGAAACAGACCATTTATGGCCTACATGCAACTAGGAACCGTTATGAATAATAATATGCCAATTAAAAAACTTGCCCTATCTATGCTGGTTTGTGCAAGTGCGTTAACTCCTGTCCATGCTGTTGTCACCGATAAAGATATTCAAAATGACCACGTTACCACTGATGACATAGTAACGTATGGAATGGGCTTGAAAGCTCAGCGCTATAGCCCGCTAACTGCCATTAACCGCGATACAGTAGAAGAAGTACGTCCTGTGTGGGCGTTCTCATTAGGTGGTGAAAAGCAGCGGGGTCAAGAATCGCAGCCTCTGGTAAAAGATGGCGTGATGTATGTAACCGGATCTTACTCTCGAGTGTGGGCCATTGATGCGAGAACTGGTGAAGAGCTATGGCAATATGAAGCGCGTTTGCCAGACGGCATTATGCCTTGCTGTGACGTGATAAACCGTGGCGTTGCGCTTTACGATAACCTGGTCATATTTGGCACCTTGGATGCCAAGCTAGTAGCACTGGATAAAGACACGGGCAAAACCGTTTGGAAGAAAAAAGTTGAAGACTACCGAGCGGGCTACGCCATTACTGCGGCGCCTATCGTTGTTGACGGAAAAGTCATTACAGGGATTTCCGGTGGTGAGTTCGGTATCGTCGGTAAAGTGTATGCTTACGACGCGAAGTCTGGCAAACAGCTATGGGTTAGACCCACCGTTGAAGGGCACATGGGGTACTTATGGAAAGACGGTAAGAAAACCGAGAATGGTATTTCAGGCGGCGCGCCAGGTAAAACATGGCCTGCTGATTTATGGAAAACCGGCGGCGCAGCAACGTGGCTAGGTGGTACTTACGACTCAGATACAGGCTTGCTATTCTTCGGTACGGGTAACCCTGCACCGTGGAACTCTCACCTACGTCCGGGCGATAACTACTTCTCGTCGTCGCGCTTAGCTATCGACCCTAATACCGGAAAAATTGTGTGGCACTTCCAAACCACACCACACGATGGCTGGGACTTCGATGGCGTAAACGAGCTTATCTCGTTTGACTACCAGGAAAACGGCAAGACAGTGAAAGCGGCGGCAACTGCCGACAGAAACGGCTTTTTCTACGTCCTTAACCGTGAAAACGGTGACTTTATCCGCGGCTTCCCGTTTGTTGATAAATTAAACTGGGCAAAGGGACTGGATGAAAAAGGTCGACCTATCTACATTGAAGAAAATCGCCCAGGAAGCCCAGCGCAATCAGCTGATGGTAAACAAGGTGCACAGGTCGTAGCGCGTCCTGCGTTCTTAGGTGGTAAAAACTGGATGCCAATGGCCTATTCAAAGGATACTGAACTCTTTTATGTGCCTTCAAACGAATGGGAAATGGATATCTGGAACGAGCCTACCTCTTACAAGAAAGGTGCAGCGTACCTAGGTGCTGGTTTCACCATTAAATCAGTGAATGAGGACTTTATCGGCGTACTTAAAGCGATTGACCCCAAAACAGGTAAAACCGTATGGCGCTATAACAACTTCTCTCCACTTTGGGGCGGCGTGTTAACTACAGGTGGGGGTTTGGTTTGGACCGGTAACCCTGAAGGTTATCTTATGGCCTTTGACGACAAAACTGGCGAAATGGTTTACAAGTTCCAAACTGGCTCAGGTATTGTTGGCTCTCCAGTGACATGGGAAATGGATGGTGAGCAGTACATCTCTGTACTATCTGGATGGGGCGGCGCAGTGCCATTATGGGGCGGTGAAGTTGCAAAACGCGTGAAGCACTTCAACCAAGGCGGCACCGTGTGGACGTTTAAATTGCCCAAGCGCTATCAGCAGGTGGCAAAAAACTAATCACTGCTGAGCAGTAAATAGTGATTAATACATGGCCAGCGCCTGCGTGCGCTGGCCATTTTTCTTCACCTATTCATTTACCTGTTGGCAAGGTAAGTCTTCATCATTCTTATGGGCGTTATTTCGACTCTGACTTTAGCACTAACGCTGAAGCAGCAGTTGTAAAGCTTGCGCTTTCAGTGGCTATCATTGTGGCCTCCTACCAAAGGAGGAGCCTTTCAAAACCAAAGTAGAGTTACCCCTTATTTCCTCGTACGTATACTTAATTCATAGTCTTTTGAGGATGTATGAATTATGAAAACAAAAATATCGATGTTGTTTGCTGCGCTCGTGGTAACTGGCTTGTCTGGCCACGTGCTTGCACATGGAAATGTTATCCCTCAAGGAGCAGATAGCTCAGCTATGCCGCCAATCACTGATGGCGATGAGTCTGAAAATGGCTGGGTGTTTGAAAACCCATATCGAAGCCTTGATGAGGAAACCAAAACGAAGATCATCAAGTTTGGTGAATCAGCTTATGCAAATAACTGTGCAGGTTGTCACGGCTTGCACGCGCAGTCTGGCGGAATAAACCCAGACCTTCGTGAGCTCGACCCAGAAAACTTTGAAGACGACGAATGGTTCGTTGAGCGCTTGCGTTTTGGCTCGGCGAAAGGCATGCCTGCACTTGGCGGTATTCCTGAAGGTCAAACCGATCCTATCTTAGACCAAGAGACACTTTGGGCTATTAAAACCTACGTTGAAGCACGTCGCGTTGTGGCCATTGAAGAGGGTGAGATAGAAGCAGATTAGGGCGACGTCTGTTACTTAAGGTTCGGCACCGTTAAGTAGGAGAACTTTAAAATGGGAAGTATTACCTTATGGCAAGTTACAAAGAGCTTCGGCGACGTTAACATGATTAGATCGTTGACCTTAGAAATTTGAGATGGTGAATTCATCGTGTTTGTTGGGCCGTCGGGTTGCGGCAAGTCAACCTCACTACGCATGATTGCCAGCCTTGAAGACAGAACAAGTGGTACTATCGAAATCGATAATCAAGATGCGACAGGCCTGCCACCAGCACAGCGCGGTTTGGCTATGGTGTTTCAAACGCTTATATCCACTCTTCGCTTGTTTTCCATCGCTTCATCCAGCTTGGCAGGGAATCGGCGTGCATGGGGCGGGCTATGCCAAACCCTTGTGCGAGCTCACAATTCAATGCTAACAGTGATGTTCCGTGAGCAATACTTTCCACACCTTCAGCGATAACACTGCGGTTGAATGAATTAGCCAGCGCAATCACACCAGTAACAATCGTTTTATCTTCTAAGTCTTCTAACATATCCCGAACGAATGACTGATCAATTTTAATCACTTCGGCGGGCAGACGTCGTAAGTAAGTTAAAGAGGAGTAACCCGTTCCAAAATCATCAATGGCAAAAGTAACGCCAAGCTTTACACAGTCCTCCATGATCTCAGACACTTTTTTAATATTAGATAGTTTGCTGGTTTCAAGTACTTCTAACTGGATTGCTGTAGATGGTGTTTCGGGTACTTTTGAAAGTAAATGTTCTAAACGAACTGGAAAGTTTCTTTGTTGTATCTGCAATGCAGAGATATTCACACTAATTTTTATGTCTATGCCTAATTGTTTCCATTGATAATGCTGCCGCAATGACTCTTCGATAACCCATTCTCCAACGTCAATACTAAGCGGGTGATTTTCGATAAAGGGTAAAAACTCTGCCGGTGAAAGAAGCCCGCGTATTGGGTGTTCCCAGCGTATCAACGCTTCTACGCCAACGATTGCTCCGGTGCGCATATTTACTTTGGGTTGGTAGTATAGTTCAAACTCATCGTTTTTAAGCGCGTTGCCTATACTCTTAATCACTTCATGACGGGTTTTGATAGCATCCTCTGATTCAATATCAAAAAGGTGAAAACAGTTTTTACCTTTCTGTTTTGCCAAGTACATGGCTTGGTCTGCATGTCGAATCAGCTGTTCAGCGTCTGTATCGTCATTAGGGTAAACCGTTACCCCAATGCTTGCTGAGACTTTAAGTTCGTTTTCACCATACTTAACTGGTGTTGAGGCTGCTTCAAGCATGCTCTTTACAATAGGAACAAAATCTTGAGCTTGTTTTAAGTTAGTAAGTACAGCTACAAATTCATCTCCTCCAAAACGGGAAACGGTGTCTCCCGCGTTTAGTTTGTTTTTTAAGCGATGAGCCAAAGTAATAAGCAATTCGTCCCCCACACTGTGTCCGAAACTATCGTTTATATTCTTGAACCCGTCTAAATCAAGCATTACCACCGCGGCATAATTCTTATTTGTCTTACATTGCGTAAGGGCGCTATCTAGACGTTCAGCGAGTAGCGTGCGGTTAGGCAGATTTGTTAAGACATCGTAGTGAGCCATCTGCTCGAGACGATATTGCTGTTCTTTTGTTTCGGAAATATCGCTAAAAATCGCGATATAGTTTTTGATGGTGCCGTTGTCATCTCTTACTGCACTGACGGTTAACAATTGAGCGTATATTTCATGGTTTTTTCGTCTGTTCCAGATCTCCCCAGCCCAATAACCTTCATTGATAATTGACTTCCAGAGGTTTCTGTAAAATTCCGAAGACTGCTTTCCAGATTTAAACATGCTGGGCTTATTGCCCAGTACTTCGCTTCGCGAGTAGCCGGTTATCTCTTCAAAGGTTTTGTTTACGTCGATAATTTTTGCGTCTTCATCTGTAATGAAAATGCCTTCTCTGGCGTGAAAAAAGACGCTCGCTGAAAGTTTTAATTTATCTTCTAAACGTTTGTTGACTGTAACGTCTTGAACCAAAGATACAACGCTAATTACTTTGCCAGTGAAGTCTAAAATAGGTGTGCTGTACCATTCGCAGGTGACGGTTTCAAGAAGGCGAGTAATGTTGTTGTTCACCTTACGGACAGTCTTTTTGCCTTCAACAAGCAATTCGAAGACACTGTCTATTTCGTGCCGCAATTCTAGAGGGACAACTAGTTCAGATGCATGCTTGCCAATAGCTTCGTCTTTACTGTACCCAAAAATTGTCTCAGCCGACTTATTCCAATCGGTGCAAATAAAGTCAGTGTTCCAAGTTACACAACCCAAAGGTGTGTTTTCTATGTGACTGGCTAAGATGTCTCGACTTTCCTGCAACGAAATTTGACTATCTATAAGTTTTTTTTCTGCATCCAGTCGCGTTCTTGCCATCTGTAAAAAGCGCTGCTGCAACTTTTTGAGTTCAATACTGCCCTTCATTGATGAATCATTGACTTCCTTACCTTCGGCAAGTGCTTTGGTTGACTGCAAAAGGTTTTTTATGGGTAGCAAAACATTTCTTCGTATTAGCCATACTGAAACACCGATGAAGAACAAGACGATGAACGTCAGTATAAGAGTAGTTGTCGTTAACCTAGCATCAATAGCTTCGAACGTGTGTTTCAGTGGAATACCAATGGTAATGCTGATGTGCTGCCCATCATCAAATAGCGGGTGTGTTACATAAACGCGTTGATAAGTGTCTTCACTCAGAAAAGCAGTACTATCTAATGTTGTGTTCGTATATTCGCTCTTATTTAATTTTCCCTTTCCCTCTATCTCTAGTTGCGTCCCTATCAGTTCTTGCCTAGCGGGGAATGCTGCCACAATTTTGTTATCGCTATCGGTTATATAGGCCACCGTATTTTCAGGCAGATAGGATTCAGAGAGTATTTCACTCCACCAGTCGAGGGAAATAACAGCTACGGCTACGCCTACTAAACTCCCCTGATCTAGATTGATGACGGGGTAGGCAAAGTTAACACTGGTTAAATTCGTCGCCCGGTCTACTTGAAATTCACTGATTGAAAATTTACGGGTAGCGATAGCTTGTTGTATATAAGGGCGGTCGTAAACATTTACCGAACGTTTTAACTCTCGTGCATTACATAATAATTCACCATCTGCGCTTGGTACACCGAGGTTGACATAATTACTGTTTACTTTGAGTACGTTAGCAAGGAACCGACTGCACCGCGGTGAACTAGGTTGTTGCACTGCGTCGAATTGGGCTAAATTTTTTAGAAAATGTCGCGTCTCCTCAATGAGGTTGGCTTGTATTTTGGAGTGAGTTTTCGCCGTATTTACGGCTTGGCTAACAGCAGTCTTTATTGCCTGCTCTCTTTCCACGTATGCGTCGTAAGAGATGCCAATGAAGCCAGGGATAGCGATCATTAGAATGAGAATAATGACTCTTGCCTGAAGTGTTTGAAAAAATTGCGACATGTAATTCTCTAAAATCCATTTAAGCTTGAGAAGTTTTGCGAACATCAGTGGTTTTAGACATTCACAACTTTCCGAAAAAAACTATACGTGCAATTAATAATCAACGGCTGGAGTCAGTATAGTAAAAATATTATAGAACTGTCGCTAAAGATAAAATGATCAGTCTGGGTAAAATGACATACAGCACATGTAGGTAATGGCATCTACTCAACATAACGCCATGAACTTTACACTGTCTATCGAGTGTTGACGATTAGGGGCATGGGGTCAATATTAATGGTTAAAAAAACATCTAAAAGTTGAAGTTCAGGATTTAAAACAAGCAAAGCCTCGTGCGAGGCTTTGTTTCAGGTTACGTTAATATTAGTGTGAAGCGGCATTTACATATAGTAAAAGGGGCCAACCCAACTATAGCTTTCACCGTCAATCTCAACTTTGTGCTTTGCACTGCTATCATTATCGCGATTAGCGATGATAAATAGCTGTGTACCGCCTTTCACGTCGGTAATACGTACACCTGTGTAAGCATCGTTATCAAAGACAACCTCAATGCTTTTAATACTGCTTCTTGAGTTAATCGACGATTCACTCACTGGGCTGTATGAACCATGAGGTTCTACTACAGAGACAAAAAAAGTGTCTTGGGTATCATTGCGTCTTAGCGTAATAGCTGCGTCGCGACGTAGATTGAAGTCGGGATCGTTTGCGCCAATGCGAGTCAAATACACCTCGTCTTTAGCGTTGGTAACCGTAGTCAGCGTGTAGTACTTGCCATGCTGGAGCCACTGAAACTTAGTGTTGCCTTTACTCGCGTTACCTTTGCCCTCTACAAATAAATGTTGATAGCCATTGTCTTCACCAAATGGTGATAACGTGGTAGGTGACTCGTGAGTAAAGCTCTTATCAATTATCTGACCCATGTAATAGAAAGGCAGGTCATATTGATTTTTCTTATCAGAATCAACGCGTAAAATGTCTAGTACAAACGGCTTTTCAAAGTTTTCGTCTTTAATCACAGCCATAGTGCGGTGCATTAACGTACCTGGGTAGGCATTTTCTTCTGTTGCACTAACCACCTTTACGTTGTCATCTTCTGCGTTAAAAGTGAAAAGCTCAGAGTGATGTTGGCTGGCAATCTCGTACTTCCCATCAAAATGCTTTTTGCCATTTATTGATAGGGTATTATGCGCAATTGTTGTTTTAGCCCACGTGGAGTTTTCTTTTAAATAGTTACCACCGCCTTTTTGGCCAATATTTACAAAGCGAGCTAGGCCATAATCTTGCAGAACTTCCTCACCTTTTTCGTATAAAGAGAACGACAACTTATCGTAGTGACCATGACTCAAACCCTGCGCGGCATACTTAAACACCAGCGTTAGATCTTCATTGCCATATCGCAAAATCCCTACGCCGCCTTGGTCACCGTTCGGGCCATCACTTAAATTCACGGAAGACTTTACAAAGGGAACTGCTTTGCCATCTCGAATATCAATAGCGGCTTCAAGCCCCGACTCTTGAAGAAGCACTTGTCCTTGTTTCTCTACCACGCTTAGCAAGCGAGGATCTTTCTCTCCATAAAAGTAGGCGAGGTCAACTGCAGTTACCAAAGAGGCTTTCTTGTAAGACATGCCCTTTTGAGCATCGTTAAGTGGGAAGAATTCGCCGTCTGCGTCAGACAAATTAAGTAGTGCATCGATGCCTTTTAACAACACATTGTCTTTATGCTGTAGCACTTTTAAGTCTGGACGATTGTTCTCCATCGCCAGTGCAAGTATTAGGAAAGGATACATTGCATAGCGCTGATAGTAAGGGCCTTCGGTATAGTAGCCATCAGGAGAAAAGGGCTCTTCTAAATTAGCGAAAAAGCCCTTACGCTGACCCTCTACTTTAATAGTGCCGCCATCGTTGTCTTTACCGCCCACTTCTAAGCCATCGTCCTCAATACCATAAAGCGCGCGTTGAATAAGCTCTTCATCGTTCATAACAAGGCCAATCATGCCAACGGCAGCAATGCCCCAGGTACTGTGATTATGTACGCGGTTAAAAAATTGAGGGTTTTCTAATGAAATGAAATCAGCAAACGGACGGAATAAATTGTCCTCAAGCGTTCTGCGTTCATCAGCAGACAAATAATCATAGATGGCATCATAAGCTTGGCTCATGTAAACCAGCCAATTGCTGTCGTTTAGGCATTGCCAGAATAATTTACCCCGCGAATATGAGCGCTCTTGCGGGTGAAGGGGTGAGTCTTTGTACATGGCTTCATATTGAAACAACATGTCACGAATATATTTGGCGTACTTTTCATCTTGTAACACTTGATAAAGAACGCCAGCTTTTTGCGCAATAAAGAAGTTTTGTTTATGGCGCTGGTGGGTGTAGCCACCTGAAAAGTCTTTTGGAATGGGCGTATCGATACCCATAGCAATTTCGGCATCTACTTCTTGCTTAACGGTTTCCAAGCTTTTATCAAACAGAGGAACTTCACCCAAGTTGTCTCTCATTCTTTTTACGCCAGGCTCGGTAAGAATAAGGTTAGGATGAGCTTTTGCTTCGCTAGCAAAAGACGACAGGCTGATACTAACAGCTAGCATGGTAAGGCTAAATTTCTTAATGTTCATTGTATTTATTTCCTTGTTGTCAAATAGCCATTGATGAAAACAGGCAACAACGGATGTAGGGGAAAAATATTGTTATTTAAAAATGACAATTTGTAATAAACACAATAACAGAAGTTAAAGAAGAATGGAGCGGACCAATTCATCGTTTTGGTAAATTTATAAAATTAATTGGTAAGATAGATTTTGAGTGTCATTACTTTAAACGAGCAGCTCTATGTCTGGACACCTTAAAGGCGACGAAAAAAGCTCTGGCAAAGTAGTGTCGCGGAAACAGTAAAAGAGATTATGTATTACACCAGATGTAACTTGCTCAGTATCCCAAAGGCTAGAGCGGTAATAGGTAAAGATGCTAATGTGCTGACTGCGATAATGCTTGCCGCTAAACGGTAATCACCACCTAAGTTCCTAACCATGACATAACTTGCCGCAGCCGTTGGTGAAATGGCGAGAAGTAGAACAATGCCTAGCTCCATTCCTTTAAAACCAAAAGCATAGGCGAGAGCAACCAATATAGTAGGGTAAATCACACATTTACTGGTTGTGCTAAGCACGATATTAAACCAGTCACTGGAAAAAGATCGGAACTGCAGTGAGGCACCGGTACATATCAGTGCAAGTGGCAGTGTCAGTTGAGCGAAATATTCCCCTGTTTTAACTAGGGTATCTGGAAGCTGCCATTCGAAATAGGAGAAGGGTAGGGCGGCGGCAATCGATAAGATCAACGGGTTTTTCGCCATGCCGGTAATTTGGCCCATTAATGACCGTGACGTACCTTGATAAAAGTTCAGAACAAAAACCGAAAGTATATTAAATAAGATGGTAATACATCCCATATAGACCGAGGCTACAGCGAGCCCTTCTTGCCCATAGGTATTGGCACAATAAGCTAAGCCAATAATGCCCATATTGGCTCTGAAACCGCCTTGTACAACTACACCTCTGGCTTTATACGGATGCACGGTTAAATGCGTAACAATCATAAGCGCGGCAAAAACAAAAAGTGTTCCCATCACACCCACACTTATAAGCGATAGGTTGGCGGCTTTAGAAAAGTCAGCTCTTGCAATTGATAAGAACAGTAGAGCAGGAAGCGCAACGTTAAATACGAGCTTAGAGCCAGCTTCAATAAACCCTTCATTAAGCCACTTAATTCGGAAAAAAAGCCAACCCATTAAAAGAAGGATCAATACAGGAATAAGCGTACTGGTAATAAAGCTAAGCATAAAAAGAACGAACGCCTTTAAGTATAATTGCGAAATAGAACAGTAAATTGCTGCTTTGTGAATAGGCAGAAAGAGCCATAGTATGCCAAGCTTCTGTTTCTATGCATAAAGTAAATGTGTAATTACCCAAAGAAAAAGCGGTTACATTGTGTTCTAGCCAATAAACCTATTCACAATCCTTGTTAATAAGCGTAATTTAATATTTATATTAGCAAGGGTGGATCTTTTGTATCGCCGGCCCTGTCTCTGAACCCCCTATTAGAAAGAACTGATGTATGAGAGCATTTCTTTTCTTTGTTGGCTTGGTAATAGCACACAGCCTATGGGGCGGGTTTTCTGGTGCTCACGGGCACGAAGCGGCATTTGAAAATAAGATGCAGCTAGTTAATCACAAGCTCTGGATGCATTACGAGGATGGTAGTGCACTATCTGCCGAAGCCATCTTTGCTAAATATCAGCAGAATAGTTTAGTTAAAAATACTGGAAGGCAGGTCAGTTATGGGTTTACAAGTAACACCGTTTGGGGCGTGCTAGAAATTGATAAAAATAACTATAGAGGTTTTGCTAATAGCATAGCTGAGCAAAGCCATACATTGGTTCCGTTTCTTCCTCTCAAAATAGAAATAGATAACGCGTGGCTCGACAATATCGACGTCTATTTTTTCGAAAACGGCCAAAGAAAGCATCATGTTAAACTTGGTGATAACCAAGCCCATACTGCTCGTCTTGAAGATGCCCGGATGCCATTACTTTTCTATCGGTTTACTCATCCCAAAACGCTAGTAATTTTCCGGTTTGCGTCTCAGGACCCGATGACTATCCCTATTTATGTTGGACCTCCCAGAGCGGCAAAAGGTAAGTCGACGGAAAATGCGTATTTTTATGGCGCGTTATATGGTTCGCTTATTATTCTGCTGCTATATAACCTCGTCTTATATTCTTATCTCAGAGAGCAGCGTTACCTGCTTTATTCACTATATCTTTTGTCGTTTCTAGTGTTTAACTTCACCTACACCGGTCACGGTTTTTGGTGGGTATGGTCAGAGTTGGTATCCATCCAACAATGGCTAATGCCAGTGCTTATGTTCTTTTATCTATTCAGCGCGGTAAGATTCACTATCGAGTTTCTCAATACCCAGGTTTATTTGCCTAGGCTTTATCGGTCTAGGAAGTACATTTACGGTGTATTAGTTGGGCTTGCGGTAATCATTGTTCTGATTGGAGATCGCTCTTTTGCGGTGATGTCACAGTTGGTAGTACTCACGTCAATTGCTATTTGGATGCTGTGTATTGGAATACTCGCCTATCGCAATGGCGACACCCTAGCTAAGTTTTTCCTCCCCGCTATTTTGTGCGGAACGGGTGGCGCAACAGTGTCGAGTTTGGCCACGTGGGGACTTATTCCATACTCGAAATGGGCATTCAGAGGCATTGAAATTGGTATGGTGTTGGAAATGTCTTTGCTATCTATCTCACTGGCATTTAACTACAAACAAGTGCAGCAAGCACGCAGAAACGCAGAGCGCGATGCAAGGCTCGACCCTCTTACCTCGCTGTATAACCGGCGTGCTTTTGAAGATTTGGTATACCCAATTTGGGAGCTGGGAAAGCGCAGCAATAAGGTTATGTCAGTTATGCTTATTGATATTGATTGGTTTAAAGGTATCAACGATAAATATGGTCATGACATGGGTGACAAGGTGCTGAAAAAAGTCGCTGAAGAAATTAAAGGACAAGTTAGGGGCTCTGACATTACCTTTCGCTGGGGCGGCGAAGAGTTTTTAGTATTCTTACCTAATACTCGCGCTCAGTACGCTAAGCAAATAGCAGAGAACCTACGCATGCACCTGTTTACCCACGACATCAATAAATTGCTTCGAGTGACAGTTAGTATTGGCGTGGCAGGCACCTCTCCGGGCGAAGAGGATATCAATGTATTGATTAAAGAATCAGACCAAGCCTTGTATTTAGCGAAAGCTAACGGGCGAAACAAGGTGGTGCTGTGGAATGAAGGAGTTCAATAAAGAAAAAGGCCAAGAACCAAAGAAAATAAAAAAAGTAGTTGGAAATAAGAGTAAGTACCTCGCTGATTTATAAATACAACATTCTCACGTATTATTCTGTTTTTGTCTTCTCAGAGTATCCTTTTCATGTACCAAGATTTTCAAGCAGAGTTGGCGTGGGCTAGCCTTCATATGCCGCGCACTCGTAATGCCATTGCATCACTTCCCGATCTGTCGAACGTTAAACTTGCTTGCAACATGCATTTAGATTTGAAAATGGCGCCTTTGGTTGAAGGGCTACTTTCACGAGGGTGCGACATTTTTCTTACCACGTGTAACCCCACTACAGTGCAAGATGACGTGGTGTCTTACCTTGTTGATAAAGGCGCAACGGCCCATGCATGGCGTGATATGAGCGAAGCTGACTGGTCTGAGTCATTCGATAAAGCGCTGGCGTGGCAGCCTACCCATTTGTGTGAAATGGGGGCGGACCTAACTACTCGACTGCATGAAAATATAAAAGCAAACAAGCGAGTTCCGAGTATTGTATCGGGCCTAGAAGCAACGGGTTCTGGCATCAACCGCTTAAATGGTATGGCGCCAAACTACCCGATATTTAACTGGGATGATTTACCAGTAAAAGAAGGGCTTCACAACAGGCACATGGTGGGCTTAAGCGCATGGCAAACCTTTTTCCAAACCACACATTTAACTCTGCACGAAAAAGTAGTGGTTGTTATTGGTTATGGTTTGGTAGGGCAGGGCGTTGCTGCCTCGGCTAAGGCGTTCGGGGCACAGGTTCAAGTTGCAGAACTTGATCCAGCAAGAGCACTTCAGGCGAAATACGACGGCTGGCCGGTGGTTGATTTAAATGAAGCGGCTAGTCAAGCTGACGTTGTTGCCACAGCAACTGGCGCGTATGGCGTGGTGAATTCGAGTCACCTAGACAACATGAAAGACGGAACGTTTATTCTAAATGTAGGCCATGTAGCCCAAGAAATTGATGTGCCTTACCTTAAAAACAACGCTACTCACAGTGAGCCTATGCCTTATGTAAATGCCTATAAACTGGGCGATAAAACACTGTATCTTCTAGCCGACGGCTCTATGTTTAACTTAACTGCGGGCTATGGTGACAGTATTAATGCCTTTGACGTAACCCTAGCCGTGATGGCTGCGGGCATTGGCTATATTGTGCATGAAGGTGCATCAAGCGAGAAAGGTTTGTACTTACTTCCAGAAGCTGCGTGGAAAAGTGCTCTGTAAAGTAAAGCTTTAGGTACGCTGTGCAAAAGGTTTAGCCAGCTCTGGTTATCTCGACATTCCTTTTGAATGTTGTACAGTGAGCCCGTTTTAATAAATTCATATTTAAGGCGGGCTGATGATCATTCCAATAGACAATCAGCCTTATGCCAGTGTAGGGACGAAAAAAATGGGCAAAATGATAGGTACAAAAACACCACAGCAGGCTTTAGATAGCCTTCAAAACATGACAGGCGATCTGCGCCCCATAGAGCTCTCTGAATACAAAGCCCGAATTGCCAAGGCGCAGCATTATATGCAGGAAAATGGCATTGGTGCGCTTTACTTAAACGCTGGAACTAACTTAGCGTATTTTACCGGAATGCAGTGGTACGCCAGTGAGCGTTTAGTCGGTGCGCTCTTGCCTGCAAAAGGTGACCTTGTATATCTAGCTCCTACCTTTGAAATCGACTCTTTAAACGAACGTAAATTAGTGGGAGGCGATATAATTGGCTGGCAAGAGCACGAGAGCCCATATGCGCTTGTCATCGCTATGCTAGATAAACTAAATACCGCTGGTGGCGATAAACTGGGTGTGGATGAGTCGACCCAGTTTTTTATCGTAGATGGTTTGAACAAGATGCTTGGCCAATCTTGGCAAATTATCAATGGTGCAGAGGTAACCGCACACTGTCGCATGCACAAATCTGAAAGTGAACTCGCGCTTATTCAACGCGCTATGGACATGACCCTAGCTGTGCACAAAGCGACTGCTAGTATGCTTTATGAAGGTATTACTACTACTGAAGTTGAAGCATTTATCAACGATGCGCATAAGAAAGTGGGTGCCACTGGTAACTATTTTTGCATTGTGCTTTTTGGGAAAGCCACCTCGTTTCCCCACGGCGTTAAAGACCCGCAGGTATTAAAGAAAAACGACTTAGTATTGATTGATACTGGCTGTAAGGTGCACGGCTACCTCTCTGATATCACGAGAACCTATTGTTTTGGTGAGCCAACCGATAAACAACGAGCATTATGGGAAAGCGAAAAGCGCGCGCAGCTTGCCGCATTTAACGCTGCAAAAGTTGGTGTTTCCTGTGGCGATGTTGATAAAGCCGCGCGAGACAGCTTAGCAAAAGACGGCTTAGGGCCAGATTATAACTTACCAGGCTTGCCCCATCGAACCGGGCACGGCATCGGTATGGATATTCACGAATGGCCGTATTTAGTCAAAGACAATCCTCATCCGCTGGCATCTGGCATGTGTTTTAGTAACGAACCTATGATCGTAGTACCAAACGAGTTCGGTATTCGCTTAGAAGATCACTTTTATATGACCGACGAGGGCCCGGTGTGGTTTACTGAGCCTAGTGAATCTATCGACTCTTTGTAAGTAAACTAAAATAAAGCTGCTCTTTGTTACGAAGAGCAGCTGTAGTGTGCAACACCGCCAGCACTGAAAAATTCAAGTGGGCGCAGCTGGTAGTACTTATTCTCTACCTCTTTTGATTGCTCATCATAAGGCGCGGTAAGTATCTTCTGTAGTTCATGAATTTGGGTAAAGTCACCTTTCTCGGCGGCTTTATAGGCAGGAACAATAAGCCATTCGCGCCATGTGAATTTAGGGTTTGCTTTGCGCATATTCTCTGCAGTAGCAGCAATAGCGTTTGCTACATTACCTTGTGCTTCGGCGTCCTTTTCAATGCGCTCACGCCACGTTTGTAGCCATGCTTCCCACTCTGTCATAACCTCTGCTTTAGGCGGGTAGTAAAAGCTTTTCGTCAAGCTCGCCATATCTTCAGGCATTGACGATAGCTCTCGGAAAAACAGATTGTAGTCCACGCCTGTGCGCAGCATTAATTGCAGCAGCTTAATTAGCAAGTCGTGGTCGTAGCTCGCAAGGCCAAGCTTTGTTGCCCACATACTCTCCATAGCGCGTTCCATCACGCCAGAAAAACCGTCGTTAATATCGTTAAGCTTAGAGAGCTGTTCACTGTTGCCTTCAAGTAGCGGCATCAGTGAGCGACAGAACATATCAAAGTTCTTTTGCGCAGCAATAGGCTGGTTTAAAAACGAGAAGTGACGACCGCCGCCTGTCCAAGGTTGGTAGTCTGCTTCAAAAAACTCACAAAAGCCGAATGGCCCATAGTCGAGAGTAAATCCTCCTGCGGCGCAGTTGTCGCTATTAAAATTGCCCTGACAGTAACCCACGCGAACCCACTCAGATACAAGGTGAGTTAATCGGCCTCTAAATAGCTTAGCCAGCGTCACCACTTGCTCTTCAAACGGCGCAGTTGTGTCTATTTCACTTGAGTACTCTCGCTTGATAAGGTGCTTAACAATGGCTTTTAGTTCGTTTAGCGCTTCGCTGTGTTCGTTGCAGCGAGCACGCCTAGCAAAAAGCTCAATTTGCCCAACGCGCAAGAAGGAAGGGGCGACGCGGGTGGATATGGCCGTGATATTTTCGACCATCACTTCAGGTTCATAGGAATGAGAGCCTTCGCGATACCAGGGTCTGTCTACTGTGTCTGATTCAGACATAAACAAGCTCAGCGAACGTGAGGTCGGAATGCCAAGGGCGTGCATGTGTTCTTGCACTAAAAATTCGCGCACGCTTGAGCGCAATACGGCGCGCCCGTCTGCGCCGCGACAATAAGGCGTGCGACCCGCACCTTTTAACTGCATTTCCCAACGCTTGCCGTTTAATACTGCTTCAACAATAGAGATTGCTCTGCCGTCGCCGTAGCCGTTACCTGTTCTAAACGGGCACTGCTGTGTGTACTCCGTACCGTAAATAGAAAGTGCGTAGCCAGTTGCCCAACCGAAGGGGTTCATTGGTGCAGGTACATCCGACATATCACCTGAAAAAAGCTGGGTGAAATCTTTTGATGTAGCCAAGCTGTCGTCTAAGCCTAATTCGGCAAACAGCGTTTTGCTGTGCGCAATGTATGTCGGTGCAGTTAATGGGGTCGGAGTAACCGGCACATAGTGACCAGAGAACACTTGGCGCGGGTCATGGTCGTTACCATCAAGGGTTGCTTGTGGATCTGGACTGAGCGTGTCGAGCAAAGAGTAATCTACATGCTTTGCGAATTCATCTAGCGTTTTGATACGTTCTGTCACTTCCATCACCTTTTGTTGCGTAGCCGTGGTTTATTACTCATTTGCCGAGTGCTCAATCATCAAGTTGAGCCCCTGAACGGCTGTGCATTGCGTTGCTATATTTCTTCATTGTTTGACCAAGAACAAACAATGAGACTTACGCGCATTGTACTCTTATCTATACTTTTATGAAGGTATGAAGCGCCAACCGCGACTTTTATTTATTGGCGAAGTGCTCAGGAGAAATGATCAGAAATAGCGAATGGTCGGCGATGAATAAAGCAAAGAGGCTGGTAGATGGAAAGTGTCGTACTGCTGGGTAGTATAATTGGTGGGTTAGGTCTGTTCTTACTTGCCATCGGAATGATGACTGACGGGCTCAAATTGGCAGCAGGTAATGCGCTGCGCACATTGCTCGCTAAATGGAGCAAAACGCCATTTAGAGGCGTGGTGTCGGGTGCGGCAATGACCGCTTTGGTGCAGTCCTCAAGTGCAGTCACCGTGGCATCTTTAGGCTTTGTTAACGCCGGTTTACTGAGTATGCGCCATGCCTTAGGTATAGTGTACGGCGCCAACATCGGCACCACCATGACAGGCTGGCTTGTCGCAATGGTAGGCTTTAAATTAAATATTCAGGCCGTTGCTTTGCCTATGATAGGCGTAGGCATGATCCTGAAGTTATTAAAGCCCAATAGCCGTTTAGCGTCAGTCGGTATCGCCATCGCCGGCTTTGGCCTTTTCTTTGTAGGGATAGACAGTTTAAAAACAGCCTTTGAAGGAATAGTAAGTACCTTTGATCTTAGTCAGTTTAAAGCTGAAGGCGTTGAAGGTTTTCTTATGTACCTAGTGATTGGCTTTGTAATGACTGTGCTAACCCAGTCATCTAGTGCATCTATCGCGCTTACCATCACCGCGGCAACTTCAGGCATGGTGGGTATTTATGCCGCCGGCGCAATGGTTATTGGTGCAAATATAGGCACAACCTCTACGGCTATGTTCGCGTCAATTGGCGCTACCTCTAGCGCGAAGCGCGTTGCCGCTGCACAAGTTGTGTTTAACGTAGCGACCGCCGTTGTGGCTGCGCTTATTTTACCGCTATTGTTTGGGCTAATTCATTGGGTAACGGCGGTTGCAGAAATAGACGCTGACCCAGGAATCACCTTAGCCATTTTCCATACACTGTTTAATTTGCTGGGTGTGGCACTTATCTTTCCTCTGAACGACAAGCTTGCAAGCTTTCTTGAGCAGCGGTTTGTGTCTCTTGAAGAAGAGGCCTCAAAACCTAAGCATTTGGACAAAAATATTGCTCAAACCCCTGACCTGGCAGTAAACGCGCTCATCTTAGAATTGTTGTCAGTATCTGACCGCTTTTTACATGTTTACCCCAAACTATTTTCTCAACAAAGTAGTGAAATAACTGCTGTTGAAAACGACATACATGGCGTTGAGGCGCTATGCCAACACATATCGCAATTTATTGTAGACGTAGAGCGTGCAGCTTTAAGTGAAGAAACCACAAAAGCATTGGCCTCGCTCATGCGAGTAGAGCACTACATGCTATCTAGCGCGCAAAAGGCACTCGCTATTTCTGCAGTGAGCAGGCGTCGGGATGTCCTCACTAAGGCTGAGCTGGAAGGTCAACTGCTTAACTATCTATCGGTAACTAACGAGTTCATGCGTATGGTGCGTTGGAGACAATTTGATAGTAGCGATGCGCTAAGTCTTCAGTTTGACTTACTCGACAAAGAACACCACAAAGTTAAATCAGCACTTGTGATGGGGGCAACACAAGGTGACATTGCTGTTACCCAAATGACAGATGCCACTGAGTGCATGGAGTGCCTGCTGCAGATAGTACAAATGTGGGTCAAAGTCTTTGTGCGTATTCAACAAGTTGAAGACAGTATAACAACAGCAAACTTAATACACGGCGACAGTCAGAATAACTCGAAAACAATTGAAGGAGTCTGATATGGCATCACTTACTTTTTTAGGCGCAGTGGAAGGTGTAACAGGGTCTATGCATCTACTCAAAACTGAACATAGCACCTTGTTGTTAGATTGCGGCCTATATCAAGGTAGGCGTGATGAAGAGGCGAAAAACCATAAACCCTTGCCAGTGGATGTCAGTCAACTTGATGCGGTTATTCTGTCACACGCCCACTTAGACCATTCCGGGCGATTACCTATATTGTTGAGAGAGGGCTATAGCGGGCCTATTTATATGACACGGCCAACGGTTGATCTCATTGAAGTGTTGCTAAAAGATGCCGCTTCTTTGCAGGAGCGGGATGCTGAGTGGGAGAACAAGCGGCGGCAGCGTTCGGGCAAGCCGCTCATCGAACCCCTGTATCGCCAAGAGGAAGTGGACGGTGTGATGAAACTATGCATACCAACTCGCTACCACACCAAGCGTAAAATCACGCAAGACGTGGAAATTAACTTCGCTGATGCTGGGCACATTCTTGGTTCAGCAATAGTGGAAATATTTATTACTGAAAACGGTCAGACTAAAAAGCTGGTCTTTTCTGGCGATCTTGGTAATTCGCAGGCTGCATTGCTCCGCGACCCAGACATAGTCACTGATGCTGATATCGTGCTTTTAGAGTCGACCTATGGCGATCGCAACCACCGCTCAATGAAAGACACCCTTGATGAGTTTGAAGAGGTGATTTTGCAGGCCAGTGAGAATGGCGGAAACATCCTCATTCCGTCATTTGCGGTTGGGCGAACCCAAGAAATCATTTTTCGTTTAGGTGAGCTCTATCAACAGGGGAAATTGCGTCATCAAAAAGTATTTCTAGATAGCCCGATGGCCATCGCGGTTACCGAGATATATCACCGTTACCAAGATGTTTATAATGAAGAAGATTTAGACGCTATTGAAGATAGTGCTGAGCGTGCGCATAGCCACAACCAAAGCTTACATTCCTTACTGCCCATTTTAAGCTTCACAACGTCAACTGAAGAGTCTATTGCCCTAAATAAAGTTGTTAGCGGCGCCATTATTATTGCTGGTAGTGGCATGTGTAACGGAGGAAGAATTCGGCATCACTTAAAACAGAACCTATGGCGCAAACAATCTCACGTGGTATTCGTAGGCTTTCAAGCAATGGGTACGCCGGGACGAAAAATTATCGACGGGGCGACACATATTAAAATGGCTGGCGAGGACATTGTAGTTCGCGCTCAAATTCATACGCTAGGTGGGTTCTCGGCACACGCAAGTCAAGAGCAGCTCATCGGCTGGCTATCGCATTTTACTAAGCAACCGAAAGTTTACCTAGTTCACGGTGAGGACGGCGCTAAACAAGAATTGCAAAGCGCCATAAGAGAAAAAGGGTGGAATGTTACTATTCCACAACTAAACGACACGATACGCTTTTAACCGGCTTGGAAGTAACAGCCACTGTGTTATTGCTTCGGCCTAAGCGCCAGTTGGCCTTGCTCAACCGTGAGCTGTAAAGGCACGGTTGAAAGCATGCTTACTGCTTTGTTCGCAAGGTCTAAGCGATATACAGGATTAGTGGCCAAATAACCGTTGATGAGCTGCATAAATTCACCGCTCACAGGTGCCAAATTACCTTTAAAACCGCCTGCATCAATGGTGCTATCAAGTAGAGACAATGAGCGCACAAAAATCGCTTTTTCTTCATTGTCGTAATAAGGCGTGCCTTCTAAAGCAAGACTTACTTTCGCAGGGTAGTTCAACCCAAATGCACTAATACGCGCAGTGGCAATAGCGCCTAGCTGAACCACGTCTCTGCCATCTGGGCCAATGGTCGCCGTCATATCTTCCACATCTAGATAAAGAGGGATACCAGCAAGTGAGGTTTGCTTTTGCAGCTTACTCACCTGGCTATCAAGCACTTGTTCTAACTCGGCATTGGATACAGTGTAAACCGCCAATTGAGAAATAGTAGCGCAGCCCGCAAGCATGGCAGCGAAGGCAACGGAAAGTAGAATCCTCATAAAAAGTCTCTTTAGTAATTAGGTGTCGAATTACACAGTGTGAGCTACTAATGCTACCGCTGTAACAACAGAATGTATTCATTGTAAGGGCTGAGGCAACAGATGAACAACGAAATCGTTAAAGTACTACTGGGAAAAATGTGTTCGGGCATCATTAACAAAAACTTTTGCCATAACGCCCTCAACAAAGCAGTATAAGAAGTTCTTCTTATTAAAAATAAATACACGACAAGGCATTTAGTATGGTTTCACAGAGACTGATTTCTGGGAAAATGGTGGCTGCGCTTGCTATTTGCGTAAGCACACTTTCTAGTTTCTCGCATTCTGCATTCGCACTTGAAGATACCGTTAACCCTGAGCTTTTCGATAAAATGGAGTATCGATTTATTGGGCCTTACCGCGGTGGGCGCTCGGTAGCGGTTACCGGGGTTGAAGGTAATAGCAATCTTTATTTTATGGGCACCGCAGGTGGCGGTGTTTGGAAAACCGAAAACGCGGGTTTATCGTGGACAGCCATATCCGATAAAACATTTAAGGTAGGTAGTATTGGCGCAATCGCCGTTGCTCCTTCAGATCCTAATGTTATTTACGTAGGTACTGGTGAAGGCCCTATTCGAGGCGTAACCACTAGTCACGGAAAAGGTGTTTATAAATCTACAGACGGCGGTGAAACCTGGAAGCTGGTGGGTTTAGATAAACGCGGTCAAATCCCCAAAATTCGCATACATCCCACCAACCCTGATATAGCTTGGGCTGCAGTACAGGGCAATATTTGGGGGCCTAATGAAGCGCGCGGTATATTCAAAACGATAGACGGCGGTAAAACATGGCAGCATGTGTTAAAAGTGAACGCCGATACCGGCGCCGCTGACTTAGCAATAGACCCATCTAACCCCAGAATTCTTTATGCCAGCATGTGGCATCACGGCAGAACACCTTGGTTTATTAAATCAGGCGGTGAGGGCGGTGGCCTTTATAAGTCAACAGATGGCGGTGAAAGCTGGGACAAATTAGAAAAAGGACTGCCTACGCTTATCGGTAAAGTCGGTGTAGATATTGCCGCGTCTAACCCGAAGCGCCTGTATGCTATTGTCGAGGCTGAAGAAGGCGGTGTATATCGCAGTGACGATGCGGGTAAGTCGTGGTCGTTAATGAACGGCGACAACATTCTTAAAGCCCGCGCGTGGTACTACAACCACATCAAAGTTGACCCTAATGACGAAAATACTCTGTATGTGATGAATGTGCAGCTGCACAAATCTATTGATGGCGGCAAAACCTTCGAGACGGTTTCGTTACCCCATGGCGATACCCACGATATGTGGATAAACCCTGAAAATAGCTTAAACATGATCAACGCTAATGACGGTGGCGCAACCGTTACTTTCGACGGCGGTGAATCCTGGTCAAGCATTTACAACCAGCCAACGGCGCAGTTTTATCGCGTTATTACCGACAATTTAAACCCTTACTACGTTTATGGCGGGCAGCAAGATAACTCAACCATGGCAACGCCCTCTCAAACTTGGGGTGACGGCATGGGAATAGAAGACCAGTTTGCCGTGGGTGGTGGCGAAAGCGCGCATATTGCGTTTAACCCTGACGATCCAACACTGATCTACGCTACTACAATCAACGGTACATTAACCGAATATCACCGCGATACTGGGCTAACGCGGCCCATTATGCCTTACCCTGAATATGTGTTTGGCCGAAACGCACGGGATCAAAAGTACCGCACCAACTGGAATGCCCCAGTGGTAGTGTCAAAGCATGATCCTGACACCGTGTACTATGGCACGCAGATGATCTTAAAAACCACAGATCGCGGTGTGAACTGGCAGGAAATTAGCCCAGACTTAACCCGTAACGAGCCAGAAAAGCAGGGGCTGAATGGCGGTCCGATTACCAATGAACAGGCCGGGGCCGAATACTACAACACGGTTTTCTATATTGCCGAATCGGCAGTTAACAAAGGCGAGCTTTGGGTTGGAGCCGATGACGGTAAGCTGCATATAACCCGTGATGAGGGCAAAAACTGGAAAGATGTTACGCCTCATAAAAAAGAAGCGCAGGTCAATGCCATAGAACTTAGCCCTCATGCACAAGGTAGAGCTTACGTTGCGGTAGCAGGCTATAAGTTAAATGACTACACGCCTTACATTTACAAAACCGACAGCTATGGCAAGCGCTGGAAGCGTATTGACGAAGGCCTACCAGACAACGCCTTTGTTCGCGTAGTGCGCGAAGATACAGAGCGCGAAGGTATGTTGTTCGCGGGTACTGAAAGCGGCATGTTTATTAGCTTTGATGACGGTAAACATTGGCAAGAGCTAGACTTAAACCTGCCGCCTGTGGCGATCACCGATATGCAGGTAAAAGGTGATGACCTAGTTGTTGCAACCCAAGGTCGAGGCTTTTGGATTTTAGACGACATAAGCCCGTTACGCGAAGTGCACAAGTCGCTAGATAACGAAGCGATGTTTCAGTTCGAACCCGTAGATGGTATTCGCTTGCTATCTGGTGGTGGCATGACTGACCAGCCTCAAGCGAAAAACCCGACACGTGGCGCTACCTTCCGCTATTACCTGAAAGACGCATTAGAAGAAGAGCAAACGCTGCGCATTGACATATTTAATGCCGATAACGAGCTTGTTCGCACACTGTCATCTGCGCCTAGTGCATTTGAGAAGTGCGCTAAGGGGAACGAAGACGTTCGCAGCCCTGTTAAATTTAAACACCCTTCAACAAAAGCGGGTTACAACGAATTTGTATGGGATCTTCGACGTGAGCCGTTGAACTGCATCGAGAATGTAAAACTGTTTGGCGGCTGGAATGGCGCCCGTGTTATGCCTGGAGACTACAAAGCGAAAATCACAGTAGGTGAACAGGCGCAAACCCGTGCGTTTAAAGTGCTTCCAGACCCAAGGGAAGAAGCTGATAAAGCGCAGCTTCAAGTGGTTGAAAAGAGCATTCAGGCTACAGAAACCTTACTGAATGATTTGTTTGCTCACCTGCAAAAAGCCCGTGATGTGCGAGCGCAATTAAACGGCGTTTCTGAAGATAACGTAATGCTGGCAAGCGATGTATCGGCTTCAATCGAGCGCATTGTAAGTGCAATTGACGACTGGGAAGCTTTGGTTATTCAGCCAAAACATCAAACTTTTGAGGATGACATTAACTGGCCGAATATGCTCGACAGACAAGTGCGTTTCTTGATGGATAACTTCGACAGAACGGGCGCGCCTGCACAAGCTGGTGCACTAAAACGGTTAGAAGACTTAGAGTCAAAGTGGCAGCAGTATAAAGTGCAGCTAGAAACCTTGTTTGGTGAAGAAGTGAAGCCATTGAACGAAAAGCTCTCAAAGCAAGGCGCGTTTGATTTAGAGAGTTTGTAGGCTATAGGTCTACAATTTTTAGCTAAAAGATGTAAATAAAAAAGGCCAAAAGATATAATCTTTCTGGCCTTTTTTGTATACGAGCACTCGTATCATAGCGCGTGCAACGCGCTTTCAGCTGCGCATTAGAACTGGTACTTAACGCTCACCGTATAGTTAGTCGGTGAGCCCGGCATGGTCCAAAGCTGATGGTATGAGTTCTCAAAATAATCTCTGTCGAACAGGTTATTCACGTCAAATCTCATAGAAAGTGCATCGCTGATATTCACCGACCCTGCTAAGTTCAAAAGGGTATAAGACGGCAAAATGAATGTTGGATCGGTGGTTTGCCCTAAGCGATCGCCCACGTAACGCATGGTCACACCAAAGAACGCTTCTTTTTCAAATATGCTGGTGAAATGATTAAGCGAGATATACCCCGAATGCTTGGCAATATTGATTAAGCGCGACCCTTTAGGAATAGGAACGCCCCAATCCAAGTTGTTAACTTCGTTCGCGGTTTTAGCATCTATGTACGCGTAGGCCATATCAAGGCGAATGTCTGAAGTAAGGTCAGTCGTTAACTGAAATTCTAGCCCTTGGCTTTCAACTTCACCGAGCGTAGCTGAAAAGCCAGTGTTAGGTTCAGCGGTAAGCATGTTGGTCTTTTCAGCATCAAAAATAGCGACGCTACCAGAAAACATATCAGCAATGTTTTCCCACTTAGCACCTACCTCAAAAGAGGTGGTCTCTTCAGGGGCAAATGCGTTGCGGTCAGAATCAAGTCCTGGGTTGGGTCTGAAACCTTCTGCATAGCTAGTGTAAAGGCTTACGGAATCATTGATTTCATACACGAATCCAAAGCGTGGCGTCACTTCCGTTTGGTCTTGTTCTTGCCCTTCATTACTTAACTTATTAAAAATGTCTTGCTCGAACTTGTCCACGCGAAAGCCAACTAAAAGCTTGGTCGCTTCACTAAGTTCTATAACATCTTGTGCGTAGAAACCTAACCCTTTTTGCTTTTCAGCGGTAAGTGTAGTGGGCGTAACGTCAGGTCTGAAAATAGTGTAGTCTGGATTTTCAGGGTCGATGCTATAAGTGGTATCACCTGCACCCCATGCAGTGCGCCAACGACGATAGTCTGTATCGATGTGGTAGTTGTAATAGTCTAAACCAAATAAGACGTTATTTACGAAGCCTGCCACGTCTACCACGCCACTTAATTCAAAGCGTAGTGATAAGTCTTGCGCTTGATAGTCGCGGGTTCTACGTTGCCGTGAGAGGATAGATGGATCGGTATACAAAAGCTGACGGCCTTCTGACAGTTCAGTATCTGAAGACTGCCCTTCAAAAGAAGAGTCTCTGTAGGCGAAGCCACTGAGTAAATGCCAGTTGTGACTCAACTCGTGATTTAACACTAGCTGATGTCCGAAGGCTTTAACCTCATGTGCTCCGTCTCTCACATCACCATAAAAGTCTTCGGCTTCTACAGCGTCAAAGTCGTTATTTAATATGAACACACCGCGATCAAGCGGCTTTTCCTGATCCAATATTTCCATCTGATAGCTTAAGCTGGTGTGATCAGAAATGTTCCAAATGAATGAAGGGTTAAGATTCAAATTTTTGAAAAACACGTTATCGCGATAAGTATCAGAGTCTTCGTATGAACCATTAACGCGATACGCCATGTCTGAATTAATGCCGTTCGTGTAATCGAACTCACTTGCTTTTTATCAAAGTTACCTACGGTACCTTGGATGTAGCCTTGCTCTTCAAACTGAGGTTTTTTGGTAATTATGTTTATGGTACCGCCAGGCTCCCCTTGACCATATAAGGCAGAGCCTGGGCCCTTCATTACTTCTATGGTTTGAACGTTAACGGTGCTTCTATTGCCGCTATAGCCACGTACGTTGAAGCCGTTTATTAAATAACCCGATGGATTATTTTCATCGCCAGAAAAACCTCGGATCGCAAAGCTATCGAACATGCCGCCAGAGTTGTTTTGTCTAACAACGGTGGGCGCAAAATCTAACGCATCGATGAAGCGCGTGATCCCTTCATTCGCTAACGTATCCGCGGTAATTCGGTCGATTGCTTGTGGGGTGTCGATTAGCGGTACGTTACCACGATATGGCTGAAAGTGTCTTTTTACTTCAATGTGTTCAAGTTCATCATGATCACCTTGAAGGGGGCTTTCATCTGTTTGCGCAGCAGCGCTTACTGATAATGCAACTAAAGAAAATATAAACGGAGTTTTAAGGTCAAGCATAAGCAAGGGATGACGTATCTTTGGCAGTTTTTGTAAAGGTTGCAAATGTTATGTTATCTCATTTCTTTTGGCAAGAGCAATAAGGGGGGAAATGAGCGAACTGGTTTTAGTGTAGGAGTAAGTGCATACAGGCTGTTTATATTGGTAAGTGGAAATGTGCATGGCTGTGAGTAGAAATAAACTTACTGGTCTAAACTCACCTTCGCAGCGTTTTCCTCGGTCTACTAATGCTATACACTTCGCGTTTTTATTACTCTTGCCTGCAGGCTGAACCTAAATTTTTAACTAGGACACTGAATGCGTCACACAACCCTATCTTTACTCTTCTGCACTTTACCTTTTGCCGCGATGGCCGCTGAAAATGTTGATTCATCAAACATTAACTCTGGTGTGAACAGCAACGAAAAAGATGTAGAGAAAATTACAATTGAAGGTGCGGCGACGGCGAACAACAAGCCGGTAGGGACGTTTAATTCACCTATATCTAACTTAGAGTACGACCCGCGAGTCGATTTGCAATCAAGGAACATGGCAGAAGCGCAGGCTGACGTGACTATTCGCGGCGGTATATTCGAAAACACGGGGTTTCGCATAGGAAGCGCAACGCCTATTGACCCGCAAACGGGGCACTATTTCGCTGAAATTCCGATTACGCCAGAAATGCTGACGAAACCGAGTATTTTCACGGGCGTGGATAACGCGCTTTACGGCGTAAATAGCTCTGTAGGTACCGTGTCTTACGGCTGGCGTCCCATTCAAACAGCAGGCAGTGTGTCAGTGGGAGTAGGTAAACTTCAATTTGCAGCGTGTACACGGTGCAGTAAAGCACGCGCTTAGTGATTTACCCGGTTGGTCTGTTGGGGTTGAAGGGGAGTATTCTCGCTCTGAAAGTGATGGCACTATTGCCAATGGCGATCATGACTTCGAACGTGCGTCAGGGCGTATTCAACTAGCAAGTGACGATTCACAAACTGATTTGTTTTATGGCTTCCAGCAAAAGTTCTTTGGCTGGCCTAACTTGTACACACCTTTCAACGTAAACGAAACGGAAGATATTCAAACTCGTTTGGTCATGCTAAATCATAAACAGCGCTACGGCGAAAAGGGTATGGAAAATACCTTTGAGGTTTCAGCTTACTATAGAGAAAATGACGACCATTACGTATTCTCACGTGAAAACCCTGAAGCGTTTCAGGCGTTTCACGAAACCCAAGTGGAGTCATTGGCGTTTTCTGGCACCCATAATGTATCACAAAGTTTTGGTATCAACTACGCCGCACAGTTTACCGCAGACGAGATCACATCAACCACGTTAGAGAACAATTTCACCTCTCGCGACTACTATAAAATAAGCGTAGTGCCCGAGTACCGAGTGCAGTTGAACAGCAATGAATCGCTTACCGTTCGTTTAGGTGGGGCGTTTGACGATACGAATCGCGACGACGACCGATTGACTTTTGTGGGCGATATTAGCTGGCTTGCCCAAACGGGCAACAATGCCTCGCGTACACTCTATGTTTCGTATGCAGAAGCGACGCAGGTGGCTGGCTATACTGCTGTAGGCGGCAGCACCACAAGCGGTCTATTTAGAAGTAACAACCAGTTACAGCGAGAAGTCAGCAAAAACCTAGAGTTTGGGGCGTCATTTGATAAAACGTCTTTCAAAGTTGATACCGCCGTATTCTATCGCTGGGATAACGAGCTGACAGATTGGACGTATAGCTTCGACGCTACTTCAGCTCGCAGTGCAAACCCGGTTGATATCGAAACCTTAGGTGTTGAGGTGATTGCCATTAAACGCTTTGAGCGCGCAGATGTGGTTGCTAGCTATACCTATTTAGACAAGTCTGAAGACTATCGAATTGATGAAGTAGACGCTAGCTTTTACGCGCTTAACTATCCGCCGCATCGCGCCACCCTTGGGGTGGTGTGGTTTGCAACCGATACGGTTGAAGTGCGCATTGACAACGAGTGGCGGAAACAAGAAACCAATGCGCTTAGAAATGGCGATGACTCTGCGTTTTTCTCACATGTCACTTTCACATATTCACCTGCTCAGATTGAAGGGTTAAGTCTGGTATTGGCAGTCGATAACTTGTGGGATGAGCGCTTTGAAGAAATCCCAGGAACGCCGGGTCGCGGCGACCAATATTCTGCCACTGTTACCTATTTTTGGTAAGGACGGCGCAATGACAGTTAATTCTCCTCATACCTTGGACGATTTTGCTGGACGATGGACGCTATCGCGCAAAATCTTCCAGCGAAGTGGCGATGTATTCACCTTTATGGGAGGGGCTGAATTCAGCTGGCTGGAAGGCAGCGTACAAAAAGAAAAAAGCGGCTTGGCGTATTACGAAAAAGGCGAGGTTACTGCGCCTAACGGCACTACAATGCCAGCCGAACGTCGGTATTTCTGGCAGCAGCCTAAAACCGGTTTATTTGAAGTGTTGTTCGACGATGAACGTTATTTTCATTCTTTCAGTGCGACCAACCCAAACGCTGAGCACTTGTGCGGCGATGATAATTACGTGGTGCGCTATGACTTTACAAGGTGGCCAGTGTGGCGCTCAACATGGCAGGTCAAAGGCCCGCGCAAAGACTACACCATGGTGAGTGAGTATAGCCCTGCGTAGTTTTGGCCTTTTTGAGGCTTATAACTGTTTCCGCTTCTTAGCGTGTTGATGGGACATCCAAAGCGCAACAGCGATGATGGCACCACCAAAAAACAAGCGAGTAAAATCGGTGTCTTTTTGCCAAAGCAGTAAGTTAACCACAAGCCCTGCCGGAATAAGTGCATTATTCATAATGGCTAGCGTACCACCAGAAACCTTAAGCGCACCTTGATTCCAAAAGTAATACCCAAGCCCCGATGCAACAATACCCAACCACAATAGCACTCCCCATTGCTCGATATTTTTTGGTAGCTGACTTGGGTTGCCGAATAGGAAAAATGCGGGCAAGGCTACAACTAACGCGCCTAAATAAAACCACGCGAATACGTTGTGATAGGGTACTTGAGCTGTAAAAGTCGAGGTCAGCTTTTTATAACCCACTTGTCCTAGTGCAAAGGAAAGATTTGCACCCTGAACAATGGCAAAACCAAACCAGTAGTTATCAGTCACGCCATCAAAGCGAATTATGGCTGCCCCTGCGGTAGCGACAAGTGCACATAACAAGTAAAACGGAGTAAATCGCTTAAAGAGAGCGTCATTTAAAATGGCGACATAAAGCGGCGTAAAAATGGTGAAAAGCAACACTTCTGGCACGCTTAAAAACAAAAATGCGTGATAGAAGAAGATGTACATCAGCCCTAATTGGACAGCACCTAAACTCGCCAGGACTGCCTTTTGTTTAGGGTTTAATAATGCCGGCTTAAGAAAGGGGAGGAAAACAAGTGTGGCGAGCACAATGCGTGTCAAAACAGCAAAATAACTGTCTACTGAGCCAGCCAAAAACTCGCCTATGAGCGAAAAGGAAAATGCCCACAGGACAGTAACTGCTATTAAATAAAACACACGCTATGCTTCTTTGTAAGTTCAACCGCGGCGTAAAATAGGCTATCGCCGCTCGTATATCAATAGTTAGCTTACCCTCTATCAAAACTCGCTTCAGAAGTTTGTGTAACAGCGGAAGTTTCGCAATCGTTTGGAATAGTGCAGGCGCGACTTTCTGGCGAAAGGGAATGACCTATTAATACAGGGTACAGCCAAGCGCCAAAGCATGCTCCACATATAGGCGCTACAATAGGCACAATAAAGTAAGGGATGTCTTTCGCCCCATCAAGCGCATACTCCCATCCTGCAATATAGGAAAATAGCTTTGGACCAAAATCGCGAGCAGGGTTCATAGCAAAACCGGTCAACGGCCCTAAAGAAGAGCCAATGACAGCAATGACAATACCAATTAGTAGCGGATTCATGGCTCCACGAGATGCGCCGTTATTTTCATCTCCCAGTGCCAGGATTGCGAACATCAACACTGCAGTGATAACGAACTCAACGCCAAAGGCCCCCCAGAATGAAAGGGCTTCGTGAGGAAAAGTAGAGAAAATGCTGGCTGTTGCTAAAGCCTTTACACTATTGCGTGAAAGGTTTTGAGTGAGTTCATAGTCTATGAAAAGTTGGTGATACAACCCGTAGATAAGTGCGGCAGCAGCGAATGCTCCCAGAAACTGAGAAAGAATGAAGGGAGCTACTTTGTATTTTTCAAAACCATGAAAAAGCGCAAGCGCAATGGTTACTGCAGGATTGATATGTGCACCTGAAACCCCAGCAGTACAATAAATGGCAACAGCTACGCCAAATCCCCAGACAATACTTATTTCCCATTGACCGAAAGAAGCACCGGTTAATACCAATGCTGCGACTGCACCAACACCAAAGAAAATAAGAATTGCAGTGCCTATGAATTCAGCAATACACTGACGGAAAAGCGTTGGTTCCTTGAGAGGTAACATAATTCATCCTTTAAATCTTTAACCAGTACAACACGTTGTGCAGAAAAAGAAACGACAGAGTTATGTTAGGGAAAATGAAGGCAGAAACCGTTTTGTTTTGCGCAATATTGTATTCACTGTTCATTTAACTAACAGGCCGTTTAGTTCTTATTCTGACGCAGCTACCCATGTACATTTAATTGGGGGTATCATAAACCGAACATAAACGAACTGCAAATGAGCAAAAACGAATATTCGTCGTTATTGGTTTCCTGTAGCGCTCCTATTTGAAGGCAGTGAACACTGTAAAGCTTGTTCTAGTGGAGTACGGACAGCTCTGTATTGGGGATATTATTTTTGGTGTCGCTATCAGATTTTAACTCTCCAGCTTCCTCAACCAATGCCGTCATGGCGTCAATAATATCGAGAAAGCTTGATAACTGCTCAGGCGTTAGGCCATTAGATAAGTTTTCTATTTTATTAATAAGCTGTTTAGTTGGTAGGCGCATAGTGTCAAAATCTCGTTGTTTTATAGCGTGAAAAACCTAAATTCAAAACATAAAGTCATGTTTCTTTGTAAGGCCATCAAAAAACTTGCCAACATTTTTCTGACGACTCTAGCCGATGTTATTCGTAACAACACAGGCATTGGAAATGAAATACCAGACAATGTGTTTTACGTAAGTGACTCGACTAACTAGCTACAAATTGCATACCGCTACACCATTTGTGTAGCGGTCTTCCCACTACTAATTTTTTTGTTGTAAGGGAAGCCGCATTACTAAGAGTAGAAGGAAAGTGCTTTTTTCTTTCTATCTCTTTTTTATTCCACTATGCCGTGTTGCCAATCCAACGTGATGCTGTTCTTTTCTCGCAAAACATCAAAAATTTTTTAACGTCCTATCGGTCTGTTTTTAATGCAAAATATACATTAAACCCAATGCTGTAGCAGAGTATTTCTAACGAATTTCTACATTTCTTCTTGCAAAACGTTTCTAAATAAATAAGATCAAACGCAAATCATTATCATTTGCGTTAAAAGAAAAATAAATGAAACGAGTTCACTTTTTACCTTCACTTGTCATAGCCGCTAGCTTTCCTTTGGCTTTTTCAGCTTTAGCAGAGGGTGATCTTGAACGCGTTGTTGTTACAGGCACTAGAACACCAAAGTTATTGGCATCCTCACCTGTAAAAGTTGACGTGGTAGATAAAGAGGACATTGCTCGATTAAGCAAAGGAACCTTACGCCAAGTGCTTGAAGTGATGCCGGGCGTTGTGGTTAGACGCAGTCAAAAAGACGGGTACAACGTTCAGCTAAACGGGTTCAATGGCGATCACGTATTGGTATTGATTAACGGCCAGCCCATCATTTCACCCACAGGCTCTTCTGTCGACCTTGACCAAATTAGCGTTGCCAATATTAAGCAAATTGAAATTGTGCGAGGTGCAGCTTCTGTGCTTTACGGCAGCTCTGCCATGGGCGGCGTTATTAATATCATTACCGAGAAAGTAGAAGGATCGCAGTTTTCAGCTGACTACGAGGCATCATACTTCACCGATGATGCAATTGA
Source organism: Alteromonas sp. S005 (assembly GCF_036864475.1). Classification (NCBI taxonomy): domain Bacteria; kingdom Pseudomonadati; phylum Pseudomonadota; class Gammaproteobacteria; order Alteromonadales; family Alteromonadaceae; genus Alteromonas; species Alteromonas sp. S005. The sequence goes on from NZ_JAZETN010000001.1 coordinate 119,989, forward strand.
CGGTGATGAATTCGGGCATACGTCTAGGGTCACTGCAGCGAAAGCAGTAAGCAATTGGCAGCTTGGCATAACGGCCCAAAATATTACTAACCCGGGTTTTGATTACGACAACGAAACCACGTCACAAGATGGTGGCGCGGTAGACAAATCTTTTGTGCAAGTGTCTTTATCGACGTTGATAAATAACATTAGCATGCAATACAAAGGGCAATGGCTGGATGAGCAAAAAAACAAACCTCAGTCATCAATACCCGGTCAAGCCACCATTATTAGTTACCTTTCCAATGTTACCCAGTGGCAGCACGATGTTCGCGTTGAGCAACAATACGATTGGCATATCAACACACGCTATCTTTCACATAATGAAGAAAGCGGGAACAACAATGGGTTACGTCAAACCGATATTCAGCTTGCGGAATTAGAAGCGCAAAAGATTTATTCCACCAAAGATATTGAGTGGGTAGGCGGCCTTGTTTTACATGGCGACACGTTGGACCAGCAAAACCTCAGCACGGGCACAGTTGAAGTTGACGACGTAAGTAGAGAAAGTGCCGAGCTTTATTTACAAGGAAACTGGCAGAAAAACGACACCCAGCTTTTAGCTGGCGCAAGAATACAAAACGATTCTGATTTTGGTTGGCATACTGCATTTAAAGCAAGTGCAAGCCAGTCATTTAGTGCTGACAGCACTTCATGGCAACTTCGCGCAGGGGCTGGCAGTAGTTATCGCGTGCCTAACCTCAAGGAACGCTATTACATCTTCGACCATAGTAACTTAGGTTATATGGTGCTTGGCAACGACGCACTTACCCCTGAAACCGCGCTGAATGCCAACTTAGGCGCTAACCTCCGAGTAGAACCGACCCAAAGTGACTGGTTATATCACCTTGATATTAACCTTCATTACACTAAAGCTGATGACTTCATCACCACGGCGGTAGACGTGGACGCATCGCAAGAGGCGGGTTTAGATATTTCAGTTTATCAAAACCTCGATGAAGCCACTCTTTACGGCGCTGATTTAAGCGCCAGCGCGCAGAATGATAATTGGCAGTGGCAACTGAATTACAGTTATTTAATTGCTGAAGATGGCAATTCACAGCGCTTGCCTGAACGCCCTACTCATTTAGTTAAAGCATCCGTTACCTATCAGTTTAGCCAAACCGACACCAGCCTACAGCTTTACGGAGTGCATGAGGGAAATGTGTCGCCTTCCAGTGGCTATATCACAATTGCCAAAGACAGCTTTACCACGCTAAACGCCGTCGTGCAGCACCAGTTCATGCCTAAGTGGCAAGCGCGCCTCGGACTTGAAAACCTCACTGATGAACATCGCTCATCCGACGCTCTTGTGGCGGGCGCTTTTGATGCAAGGCCCATTGCTGCCAGGCGATTGTATCTGGGTGTGAGTTACCAGTATTGAAATAACCAAATAACGAAAGCACCGACACAGAAAACAGCGTTTTAAATCAAAACAGAAAACACCTAACGGCAGATCCCAAACCAACAACTAAAAACCGCTGGTTAATTCGGCGAATTTTAAAAAGGAAAACACATGAACAAAACTTATTTAGCGTTACTCCTTGCCATGACATTCGGACTAACTGCTTGTGGCAGCTCAAGTAGCGATGACACCTCAGTCGAAACGCCTGATGAAGTGACCGATGGTAGCGGAGATTCAGATGCCGGAAGCAGTGACGGCGAAAACGAAGAGGGAACCATTTACGGGCCTTTTAGTACAGGGTCTACATCAGAGCCTGTGGCCGTGTACTTTGACTTAGATACACAAACGCAACTTACGCTTACTGAAGAAGAAGCCGCCACGGATACCACATGGGATATTGGCTTTAAGCGTACCAATGTGTTTTTAAATACAAATCAGGAAACCGCTGTTAGCCTTTATTTTACCGGAAATAATAGCGACTTTTACGATGATACGGGCGCGCCAGTGTCTGACTTGTTTCTAAATGCCAGTGCTGACAGCGAACTAGACGATTACTTGGCTGTTACTCAAAGCGATATACCAGAAGCTGAAGCGTTCAGTACAGATACAGAAACCCAAGTGATCGGCGATACCTTTTACAACTACGACTTTACCACTCACGTAGTAACGCCAAATGAAGAAACCTATTACATCGTGTTCTCTGACAGCAACTACACAAAATTTCACGTTACCGATATTGTTACTGAAGGGCGAGGTATCGGTGAAATAACCCTTGGCGTTATGCATCAAAGCGTTCTTGACGGGCAAACCACGTTTGCTGAAGAAGTCGCACTGACTGTTGATGCGGTGGGTTGTAGCGGCTCGGTTTATATTGACTTCGATATTCAGCAAGTAGTTACACAAGCAGACGGTTGGGACTTATCTATTCCATGTGCGGACGGAGCGGGGGAATTTACCCTTTCTATTGCTGATGATGCGACCGTACTTCGCACCGACGCTGAAACGTACGATGGCGTGGATACCGAAGCGGCACAGTTTTATGGCTTCAGTGAAGAGACCGTTAGCGAGTACGCGATGAGTTCGAACAATTGGTATTTCTACGACAGCACCAGCCACTTACTCTACTCACAGTTTGGGGTTTATTTAATTCAAGCAGGCGATACGACTTACAAGCTTCAAATTACTAGCTACTACGATGAAGAGGGAACATCAGGTGCGTATAGTTTCCGCGCCGACCCGGTAAGTGGAGAGTAAATGATGTTGCAAAAGGCTCATTCACTTTCATCTATTGCCGTAAAAGCGTTGTGTACTGCGATGGTAGGGTGGAGTTTGTTTGCAGTAGGGGCGTTTAGCGCCCCTTTAGATGAAACGCAAACTGCATCTCCTAGAATTGTTACCGCTGGCGGCAGTATCACCGAAATTGTTTTCGCGTTAGGACGAGGCGATTGGGTAGTTGCAACTGACAGTACCAGTATGTACCCAAAAGAAGCGGCAAGTTTAACTAAGCTTGGGTACTTTCGTCAGCTCAGCACTGAAGGAGTATTGGCCCAACAGCCCACAATGCTGCTAGGAGCAGAGGCGACAGGCCCAAGTGTTGCGCTTGAACAAATAGCCCATGCTGGCGTAGAGGTTACTGCCTTTAACGTAGACAAAAACTTAAGTGGTCTAAAGCGCCTAGTACTGGATATTGGCGAAAAACTATCGGCAAGTGATAACGCCGTTACCCTTGTTCACGATATTGAAAAGAAGGTAGAGCAACAAAAAGCGCGGTACGCAGATAAAACCTTAGCGTTCAATACGCCAATTAAAGCGCTTTTTGTGGTGGCGAATAATGACAGAGGAATAACGGTTGCGGGTAAAAATACCGTGCCCCAAGCGCTATTCGATACGCTGGGTATCGTTAATATAGGTGCAGCAGTGGAAGGCTACAAAGTGTTGAGTGCCGAGTCTGTGCTGATGCAAGACCCTGATATCGTGATTGCCGCTGGGCACATGCTGCGTGGAAAAAGTGCAAAGGACGCACTTTGTACGCACCATGCGTTGGCAGCCACCTTTGCTGGTATTCATTGCCTAGTTGAAGCCATGGATAGCAGCATAAGTTTGGGTCTTTCTCCGCGCTTTGATGTGGCGCTTCAGCGTGTTGCAGAGCACGCAGGAAAGGCCATTGAAATTAAACAAACGCAAAATGCTGCTAACAAAAGAACGAGTCAATAATGCAGTTTTCTTCCGCAGCTAAGCATAGTGATAATTTAGGCGATAACCCAAGTGATAACCCACGCGATTATTCAAGTGATTACCGACTGACGCCTGTAGTCCTTCAGCTTATCAATGCCCGCGCGCAGCGAAAACGTATAGGCATGGGAATATTGGTTGTATTGTTGTTGATGTTTGCTTATGTAGGGCTAACCCGCGGCAGTTTACCCATTGATATTGAACAACAACTTAGGTACTTCATTAGCGGCGCAATTACGGTAAAAAACACGGTAGAAAATACGGGAGCAAATACAACCCACTGGTATGTGTTGTCTGAAATTAGGCTACCAAGGGTGATCATGACGATGCTGATTGGCGCGCTTCTAGCCGTATCCGGTTGTGCCATGCAGGGGCTAGTGCGCAATCCGCTCGCCGACCCTGGCTTAATCGGTATTGCCGGTGGCGCAGCCGCAGCAGCTGCCCTTAGTATGACCATAGTACCACCGCTCATCCCTGCGCTTGAGTCTATATGGGTAGCCATGTGGGCCTTTGGTGGTGCATTACTTTCTGTATGGACAGTGCTTCGCTTTTCAAGTGGGCCGCAAGGCGTTTCAGTAGCCGCGCTTATTTTGGCTGGGGTTGCCATCAACGCCTTAACCGGAACCGTGATAGGGGCTATTAGTTATGTAGCAAGCGATGATGCACTTCGCCAAATAAGCTACTGGACCATGGGTAGTCTTGCCGGAGCAAGCTGGACGCTTTGTGGTCTTATTGCGCTAGCTGGGCTTGTTGCTTTTACTGGTCTCATGAAGTCACGTAATGCGCTAAATTTACTCGCGCTTGGTGAAAAAGAGGCGGCTTATATGGGGCTTAATGTTACCCGATACAAACACTGGGTTTTATGGCTGGTGGCGTTCTCTGTGGCACTAGCGACGGCGCTGTGCGGCATTATTGGCTTTGTAGGTTTGGTGGTGCCCCACATGTGCAGGGCCATATTTGGTGTAAACCACCAGGTGCTAATACCTGCCAGCGCACTAATGGGCGCTTTGCTATTAATGGTTGCCGATACATTGGCTCGTACCTTATTTGTGCCTATGGAAATACCTATTGGTATTGTTACATCAGCAGTAGGGGCGCCATTTTTCCTTTACTTACTGTGGCAACAACGCCGCATATTTGGTGGTGGAGTGTAGCTAAAATGAAAGTGGAAATCCTAGAGCAAAGCGAGAGTGGTAAGCGGTTAAATACGGTGTTACTTACATTGAAAGATGTTGTGATAGCCAGAGGTAACACGCGTTTGCTTGAGCAAATATCTATGTCATTTAACACTGGTGAGTTTACCGCGATAGCGGGTGAAAACGGATGCGGTAAATCTACGCTATTAAGTATGCTCAGTGGTGTAGAAACGCCATCTCATGGAACGCTAACGCTTGGCGGGAAAAAAATTAGTTCGCTAAGCGCAAATCAGTTAGCAATGCAGCGTGCGGTAATGGCGCAAAGCGCGTCAACGTCATTTGGATTTATCGCCGACGAGTTACTCCATTTGGCGCGGTATCAGTACGTTGAGTCATTGGAACAAAAGAGTCGGTTGATTCATGGTATTGCCAAGCAGTTTGACATTACGCATTTACTAGCTCGCAATATTCAAACCTTATCTGGCGGGGAAAGGCAGAGAATATTTTTAGCTAAATCTATTCTTCAAATAATACCGGGCGATCAAAACGAGAGTTTGGAAGGCAAGCTGTTGCTGTTAGATGAACCCACCTCAGCCCTAGATTTGCGCCACCAGAAACTAGTAATGGAACAATTGGTCGCCCTACGAGAAAAAGGGCTGTGCATTATTTGCGTAAGTCACGACCTCAATTTAATTTCCCCTTATTGCGATAGACTCATTTTATTGGGGGAAAAGCAGTGTTTAGCCGACGGACCACCAGCGCAAGTACTTACTACCGATATGCTTTCTCGGTGCTATCACACCCAGTTAAACCTAATTAAAAACGAACAAAAACACGTTTTCGTGACACATTAACTTTTACGAAAACCGATAAACAAGAACGGAGTTAACCATGAGTATGCAAGTTATTGCATTTCAAGCAAAACAGCTAAGCCGCACCCATCACAGCGGTGTATTGGGTACGCATTCAACATCAATGCCCGGCTACCCTTTTGGTTCGGTTGTACCTTATTATTTAACGTCTGGTGGTGACGCAGTTATCTACATCAGCGATATCGCACTGCATACGCGCAATATTAAAGCGAACGACAAAGTTAGCTTAACCATTTTTGATGCCGGTGAAGATGACTCTCAGGCGAATGGCCGGGTGACTATTATGGGGAGTGCGGAGCTAGCGAACCAAGATGACGTGAAAGCACAGTATCTTCGTTTATTCCCTCAAGCTAAAAAATACGAGCAAACCCACGATTTCAATTTTTACGTTATTCGTACTGAGCGAGTACGTTTTATTGGTGGGTTCGGAAAAATCCATTGGGTTGATAAAAACTATTGGCGCGTTGAAGCCCAAGAGTGGCATAGCGCACCAGAGGGCATGATTACCCATATGAATGAAGACCATCAGGACGCGATGCAGCTTATCTTGCAGCACAAAGTAGGCGTTAACACTGAAGCGCCGATAATGCACAGCGTATTTCCAGAAGGCATGCACTGCGGTACAGAAAAGCAGACTTGGTTTATCCCTTTTGAAGCGCCATGCGCGTCGTCAACAGACGTACGAAAAGCGTTAGTGAAACTGACCAATGACGCACGGAATACGCTTAACGTACCCAAAGCGGTGTCGTAGCCTTTTCACTGCATAATGCGACATCCATACGGGCGGCTTATCGTGTGGAGCGTTCTTGTAAAAAAAGGTATAGGTTTGCAGCTGTCAACATGGTCCGCTTGTTATAAACAAGGCGTTGTTCTGCAGCAGTAAGCCATCTAAATGGTTTACCGTAAATAAACTTATGCCTCTCCTTCAACGAGCGTTTTTTTAGTCATTAACGCATCGGTTAAAAACTGCATCAGCAATTTTACTTTAGGCTGTTCATACAAATCAGGGTGGGTGAGAAGCCAAATATCGTATTTCAAAACGGGCGCGCTGCCCGGTAGACGTACTAGGTCGGGGTGTGGGTCGCCCATGAAACATGCTGCTCTTCCCATACCCACGCCGTTTAATATAGCGTGATATCGAGAGATGATGTCATCGATTGCTATTCCAATTGGTACCTCTGGGTAAGGCGATTGTGCTAGCCATTGGGGCCAAACTTCATTCTCTAACGGCGTAATCCATCGCCAGTCTTTACGGGGTGTATTTTCACAGTAATCTTTGTGTGCATAAAAGCACAAGCCTAGCTTGTAAAGTCGCCTTCCAATTAAGTGTTCCGGTAATTTAGGTGCTCCCCGTATTACGACATCCGCTTCACCTTTGTCTAAATCGGCGAATATTGTAGAGCTTTTCACTTTTAATTGAATAGACGGATAAAGCCGAGTGAACTCACCGAGTTCTTTGGCTAACAAAAACTGCGACATGGGCTCGCCCAGTGAGAGCGTTATCGGGCCTGCGAGCTTTTCATTGCTTGTGCAGTAAAGCCTTTCTGATTCGCGAACAACATTTTCAACCTGCATAGCGGTAGCGACAAGCTGCTCGCCAAAAGGGGTAGCGCGGTACCCGCCTGGAATACGCTCGAAAATACTGGCGCTATATTGCTTTTCCAATAATGCCAAGCGTCTTGCCACCGTGGTATGAGTGGTTCCCAAAGCTACAGCGGCCGCTCTTAAGGTTATCGACCTGTGAAGGGCAAGAATTAATGCGTAATCGTTCCAATCTTTCATGGAACAATAATGCACCATTGTGAATAAAAAACAAACCGTGTTTTGGGTTGCTTCAGTTGCTAATGTATCCGCATAACTACAAAGTTAACTATTAAAGAGGATGTTGAAATGTTGGGTAAGTTAATAAAATTCATGGGCTTGAGGTTTTTGGGGGTGGGAGTTTTGTTTGCGTCGCCCGTAATTGCTGATGAAGAAGGTGAAGTGTTGTCGGTGCATTTTAATCCGGGGGCGGTGATGCAGCTTATCGCACCTGTGACCGAAGCGGAAAAACGGCCGCTGCGTGATAAGTATTTTGAATTAGGAGCTCCAACAGCACGCGAATATGGATATACCCAAAATGGGGTGCTTGTAGTTGAAAAAACGCTAATAGGAGCATTTAGTCCTAATGTATTTGTGGTAAGTCAGTGGCCTTCACTTAACGCGCAAAAATCATTTCAATCGCTACCACTTTTTAGCGAAATAAAGGCGTTAAGAAGAGAAGCATGGGAAGCATTAAAGCTTTATGACTATGAGGTAACTAAGCCTACCACGCTGACATTTTCGACAGCCAAGATATATTCAGTTTCATTGGCATGGGTGAATCCAAAAGCACCCAACAACTTTCTTCTATTTCTTCAGTGATCTCAGAAGCTATTTTAGGGAGTGAATGTAGCCAACGCTCTGCGGGCTCAGCAAGTTGAACGGTGAGTAGAGTGAAAGGCGCCACCAATAACGCAATTAATGCTCCAGCCGACATCGTCCGTGGCACGTAAACTTTTCGAGCAATGGCAACAAGTGGGCTTAATAGTAAGGCAATAAAGGCAGAAAAGAACAGCGGAATAAGTAAAGATTTCGCCAAGTACATAGTGTAAATAAAAGCGAAGATTACTAAGGTATTCAGCAATTTAGTTTGCTTAGCTATTTTAGGGTATGCACCAGTTAGGTTCTTTTTTTGTTTTTCATTGATAGAGCCAGCGTTATCCATGTCTTAGCCTTTGGTGAGAAGCGTTTTTCGCGCATAAGTAGGTGTGATTCCAGTATGAATATTACGAAAATTTCATAATTAAAGTTCATTGCTGAGATTAATGAAACGAGAGCATAAACTTCAATAGATAAGATTTTAAAAAATAGTTAAGAGCCAATAACTTTTTAAATAATATTAGCCGCAATCATGAGATTTCTTATCCTATTGGGCAATTTGTGTGTGATCTATTTAGACAAGTAAAACACTACTAAAACCACACATGGATACTTTTCTTATGGAGAAGGCCAATGCCTCGTATTACTCGTCGTCATTTTCTTCAAATAGCGGGTTCAGGCTTGCTCGTTGCCCACAGCCCTTATTTGTTAGCTCAGCCACCTAAAAAGAAACTTGGCGTAGCCTTGCTTGGCTTAGGCAACTACAGCACAAATTTATTAGCACCTGCGCTACAGCACACCGAGCATTGTGAATTGCGAGGCATCATCACAGGTAGCGAAGAAAAAATTCCTAAGTGGCAAAGAAAGCATGGAATTAAGGATAGCAACGTATACACATACCGCACTATGGCTGAAATTGCGGATAACGATGATATTGACGTTATCTATGTTGTAACGCCCACAGGTACGCACAAAAACTTTGCAGTGCAGGCTGCAAATACTGGAAAGCACGTGTGGTGTGAAAAGCCAATGGCGATGGATAGTGAGGAGTGCCAAGCTATCATAGATGCCTGTAATAAAAATAATGTGACTTTGTCTATCGGCTATCGCATGCAGCACGAGCCTAATACACGCACTTTTCATCAATACCTTGAAACTAAACCCTATGGAGATATAACCGCAGTATCGAGCTTTGCGGGTTATGCCGGGCAGGGTAGAGCGGCAGACAACTGGCGCATGAAAAAGCATATGGGTGGCGGCGCACTCTATGACATGGGCGTTTATGCGATAAACAGTGCGCGCTTTTTAACGGGGCAAGAGCCTTTGTCTGTAACTGGCAGCCACCCACCACAACGTTTCCCAGAAAAATTCACTGAAGTTGATGAAACTACCCTATTCACCATGGACTTTGGTGACGGGCTAGTGGCTAATTGCGGCACTAGCGTAGTAAAAGGGTTTAATCATTTCAAAGCTGACTGTGAAGACGGTTGGTATCAGCTGAAACCTATGCAGAGCTACAACGGCGTAACGGGGACAACGTCAGACGGGAAAACGCTGCCACCTATTGACGGTATGCAGCAAACGCTTCAAATGGATAACGACGCTTTAGCCATATTGACTGGGCGCCAGCCAATGGTAACCGGTAGTGAAGGGCTTGCTGATATTAAGATTGTTAACGCCATATTTAAAGCGGCGAAAACGGGTCAAACGGTAACGTTATAAGGCTTTGTGACTGAGCTTAAGCAAAGCATCGATAAATTGTTGTTCATATAATGCTAAGTTTGGCATCTGCGTCGCTTTGAATGTAAAACGCTTCAAGTTACGAAGCTTTTTCCTTGAGTCATTCAACGCCTAGAGAATCGATTAGCGAGTTTAGCTTTTTCGTATCAGTTAATTTATCAAACCATAGAGATATCTCGGCCCCGTGCATTAAACCTAGTATGGCCCCTAAAACAAACCCACGATGCACGTTGTCACCGCCCACATTAGTGTTTGCTATAAGCGCTCTTTTCGGATTATCTGCGTAGCGGTATGCGAAATACAAAACGGCGGGCCAGGCGTCTGAGATATAACATGCCGGCGAATACATGCGCCCGACAACTTCAATATCGCTTTTGTTCTTTGCCGTAAGGGACGCCAAGTTCAGCCCTGCTGACTTACTCGCAATATCTTCTAAAATGTTTTTGGGTGATTCATCTTGGCGGTGCGCTAATTTGTATATCAGCTCAACATAGTAATCGCACACTGAAGCTAACGATTCGTCGGGATGAGTTAAAAACAAGTGCTTACGACACAGGTATTTAATGTCGTTAAGTGCAGTATTCTTAGCGGCTTCTACCAGTGCTAAAGGTGTCACCGATACGAAAGCCCCTATAGAAGCTGTATCGTGGGTAACTGCTCCACACTTATCCGCAGAGAAGCCTTGCTCAAGATTTGCGAAAAAACCTCTGTGATAGGATTCGGCATATGTGTCAGGGTGTTTAGGAGCATCGGCGCGCATAAAGCTAATGTATTGGTTTAAAAACTCATTTTCATCATAACCTTTAAGTGCGCAGGTCAAAACAATACGGGCGCAGTGGGCATTAAGCGTATTTTCACCGGCCTTCATACCCTGATGATAATGCACATTGTCTTTACCCCAGTACTGCCTTTTCCCTTTGAGAATGACCTCACCCACGATTTCTTTTTGGCTAGCTAAAGCTTTGTTTGCTCGCCCGCCTTGCTGAGTAGAGTGTAGCGACATTATTGAAGAGGGATGAAAGGATGGCGCATCCTCAAACTGCTCTATTCCTAACGGAAACGCTTTGTAGATATCAGCTGGGTTGTAAAACCAGTGTACCGGCATCGCAAGTGCGTCGCCGATAAATGCGTTTTTAAGTGCTGCTCTTGCGCGCTTTGTGATTGATGAAGCCATCTTTCCTCTCGCCTGCCAACTATTTCATTTGGGGGGAATGCGTGTATTAACTTATTTAAATTACGCGCAAATGGCCAAAAATGATCGCTTTAATGCTCGTCAAATAACGACTTGTTGCGGATGTATTTTCGCATGTAGTGGTAGGTTATAGGACGCAACAACCAACTTTGAAGGGACATGAAAAAGCGCTTATGCGTAGGTGTGTTTTCATATATTTTGTCGTCGTGTAACCATAGCATTTTACCTACGTGCCAGAAGTAAAAAGGGAAGGGCGGCATGAAGGTAATTACGTCTAAGTCGCAGCAAATGCGATATGTTCGATGGTGCAACAAATAATGCTTATACCAAGAACGCGTGCCAACGGCTGGCTGCCCAAAAGTAACCACTCTTTTTACTGACTTCGGGAATCGCCTTTCGAAATAATCGGCCATTAACACAGCGACCGCACCACCGGATGAATGACCGATAAACGAGAACCGTTTACCTTGGGCGCGAAGTGGTTCTAGTACTTTGACGAGTAATTCTCTAAGAGGTAACGCGTCATCAGAGGTTTTCGTACTTGAATACATCGGCTGCGCAAGTAATCTCGCAAACCCCCAATGAACAAAGAAACTGCGATTCAGCTGACGCAGCCGATAGGGTATGAAAAATAAATTAGCGAACCAATCTTTGAAGCCCAACGAACCACGAAAAACGATGATGACTTCTTTTTTTTTCTCAACCCACAATATTCTTACGCTCATTCTGCCGTACTTATCGACAAGATGGCGTTCATGAAAAGGGTCTAGTATTTTCTGATATTGCGCGTCGGCGTCGGGGTAGGCGAGTTGACAGAGGATGGCATATCGTTCGTATTGATAGCGTTTCAATTTCTTCATGAAAACTCATATCGGAGCAATGTGCATTTTGAAATAGTGCCTTTGACGGCACTTTAAAAGAATCTTATACGCTATAGGATATTTATTTCAGAGATATGACGGCGAGGAAAATTAGGATAAATTTAGCATGGAAGGGCTCTATGAATGGCGCAGTACCAATAATCACAGAGCCTAAAATCAGTTCTTGTTTTCTATACTTATTCTGTAATCTCAGCAGCAACAACAGATATTTCTACAAGCAGAGCGTCGCGTGCCATATCGGCTGTAACGCAAGCTCGCGCTGGAGCATATCCTTCTGGTACCCAGTTATCCCATACCTCATTCATCTTCGCAAAATCATCCATGGTTTTAAGATAAATGGTCGCTGAAAGCATATGCTTTCTATCGCTTCCCGCTTGAACAAGTAAGCTATCTACTTTATCAAGCATGGTTTGAGTTTGGTGAGTAATATCTTGCGTGGCATCTGCGCATACTTGCCCGCATAAGTAGATAACGCCATTGTGCTTCACAATGCGACTCATGCGCTGCTTGGTTTCCATTCGTTCAATGTTCATTAATTAAAGCCTTTCAGAAAGTGAGAAGAGTGTGCATTGAGCGACTTTAATTGGTTTGTTGGGCTACTTCAATTGTTACTCCATGTTAGACAATGTTATCCCGAGGCACTTGGATCCTAGGTACCGCAAGTCAAAATCTAACGCGATAATTTCAAAATCATATTGGTTTCAAGGAAAGAGCCATAAGACGATTGTTTCCGTCATGGGCTGCTATCAGGAAACGTAGGTATAGCCAAGGGTATGTGTTGAGGTGTTGAAGTTAGTGCCAAGTAGCCCTGACACTAACTTTAAACGCGTTCCTATCACTTACTATAATTGAAGGCTTGGTTATTTAGCTTCTACAATTATTGCAGTAATCGTTGAGTCACCAATATTTTTAACTTGGTGCTCCCATTCGTCATGCCACATGACATAACCATCAGGGATTTCCAAAGTCATTGCTTTGTCAGCTGTTTTGATGATGGCTTTTCCGCCATCTTCAAAATAAACGGTTTCAGCATTGTGTTTGTGCCAAGTGTCTTCCTCGCCGGGCTGAAGCGTCATCTTTAAAACGAGCACGTTTTCGTTTTCTAAAAGAAGAGTGTAGTGCTTTGGCGATACAATATGAGCGTGTCCTGTATTGTCATCGTTCGCCATAGCACACCCAGATAACATAGCACCCGTTGCCAAAAGGGCTGCTACGAAATTAGCCACTTTTTTCATAGAAGCTCCTATTTGTGCATACCGCGAATAGGGTAGTTGTTATCAGGATTACGGATCCAGCCCAAACCACTTACTAATGTCTCTAACTCAGGTCTAACAAATGGGTTGTTAGAAATATCAGCGACGTGCACATTACCTTCATTGTTAACAACAAACAGCGCTGGCTCAGAAAACGGGTGATCAGTTTCTTGAGGAGATCTTGGATCAGAGATATAAACGCCTAATTCTTCCATTTGCTCCACCGTTAAGCCGTACGCAATTGGAAAGTTAATGTCCAACCTAGGAAGGTGACTTTCAAGCTGCGCTTTACTGTCGCCAGACACTGCAATAAGGTCTACGCCAGTTTCGGCAAGATAACCTCTAACACTCTCAAGTTGATTGAGGTATCGAGTGCAAAGTGGGCAATGTTGCCCTCGGTAAACTACTACCATTTTCCAATCAAGACCGTTCTCAGGTGTCGCTAACTTTTTAGTGTCGCCATTTAACAGCTTTGCTGAAATATCTGGAAAGGCAGAACCTGCATGTAACTTATTGGTGTATTCAGTACTCATGAGAATTCCTTAAAAATGCTTGTTTATATGAGCTTCAAAACGTTTAAACTCGTTTTCCACATCGGCGTTTTTCATCACGTCAAAGCTGGCGAAAGTTTCCATTGGCTTCATGCCAAAGAACTTAAAGTTCATATGCATTGGAAATAGTAAATCGTCTACAGATTTACCTTCGAAAAACTCTTCGCTGTCGTTAAATGACTCTTCTGGAGCATTGAAGGTTAAAGACATCATATATTTAACGTCGGTAAGGGTACCGCCTGTGCCGTAGTTTTTCTTCGGTGCTTCTTCAACGCGACCATCGCCGGCACATAGGGCTCCACCCATACCTGCAGTGTAGATTTCATCCATATACTTCTTGAATGACCATGGCACACCCATCCAGTTAATTGGTGCCTGTAGAAGGACAATGTCAGCCCACTGATGATGGGCCAACTGTTCTTCAACGTTGTGCTCTTCGGCCATTGTAACTACACGAGTGTTGTAGCCTTTAGCTTCAAGCAGCGTTACTGCTTTATCGACGAAAGATGCGTTTAGCTTGCCTTCCGAGAAAGGGTAATACTGGTGTGCATTAATAATTAGTACATTGTTTTTACTTGTGTTGCTCATTCAAATACTCCTAATTGGTTATGTCTGAAATAGCGATATGTTTTCTCGCTTAATCATATGTGGTATATAATAGTAACCTGTATACAATAATCAACCAGTAGTATTTTGGTAACCTATATGGAATATGAGTTAAATTTTGGAAAACTTAGTAAAAACAAATGGTAAAAAGAGAAAAAATTAAGAGCATTAATGATAAGCCTTGCGCTATCGAAAGTGGAATGCGTTTGATTGGTGGAAAATGGAAAGCTTCAATTATCTATCACCTCAAAGATGAGCCTGTTAGATTTAATGATCTAGCAAGGATGCTTGGCGGTGCCAGTAAAAAAATTGTCGATCAAAGGCTTAAAGAACTGGAAAACGAAGGAATCGTTTTGCGAAAAGTAGTTAGCGAAAGGCCGATCGCTGTTACATACGAGCTAACTGAGTTTGGCAGAACGGCACTACACATTTTAGAAAAGCTAAGAATATGGTCAGAAAATAATGATGTTCAAATATGAACATGGCCCATGTAAGTCTAATCGGGTCTGTTATGAGCTTTACGTAAAGCCCACTGACCCGCTTTATTACGTAATCAACCTATCTACTGTAGGTTGCAGCCTCGTGTCTCTTATTTTTCTAATCCCTTCAATATTTCATCGGTATGCTGACCTCGCCTTGGTATTCGCGCGCTTTGTTTATGAGCGCTAGGGCTACCGCCAAATCGTGGTGCGGGCGCTGCCTGCATAAAACCTTCAGAGGTAGACCATATGTTTCTTGCTTTCATATGCGGGTCTTGCTGCGAATGTTCAGGGCTAAGCACGGGAGAAACGCAAGCGTCACTATTTTCAAAAAGCTGTATCCAATGCTGTTGAGCGTGTTCAGCAAATAATATTTCCAGCTTTTCGCCCAGCTTTTTCCAAAGGGTAGAATCTTTTTGCTTACGGAATTCAGGGTCTTGTTCCAACCCTAATTTCATTAAAAAAGTCCTGTAAAATTGTGGCTCAAGGCATTGAACAGACATCCATTGACCATCAGCGCACTGGTAGCAGCGGCTCCAATGTGGGCCATCTAACATACTGTGCCCGCGTGTATCAGAGAATACGCCAAGGCCTTTCATGTACATAATTAGGTTCATCATATGGGCTGAGCCGTCTACGATAGCAGCATCAACAACAGCGCCTTTGCCTGATTTTCCTACTCTGTAGAGAGTTGATAGCACTCCTGCGACAAGATAAAGCGCCCCGCCTGCAATGTCTCCTACTAGCGTGGGCGGCGTGAACGGGGCTTGCTTGGGGGGCGATGCATACCAAAGCGCTCCAGACAATGCAATGTAGTTTAAATCATGGCCCGCTTGCTGGGCGCGAGGCCCGCTTTGTCCCCAGCCGGTCACTCTTCCGTAAACTAATGCAGGATTAATTTCATGAAGATCGACGGGTCCAAGGCCGAGTTTTTCCATAGCACCAGGCCGCAACCCTTCAATAAGTACATCAGCAGTTTTAATTAGTTCGCGAACACACGCTTTGCCTTCGTCTGTTTTTAAGTTCAATAAGACAGACTTCTTTCCTCTATCGAGTAGGCTTTTTTCAGTCATCCCCTCTATGGGAACGTCTTCCCGGTGAACCACTGTTACATTCGCCCCTAGGTCTGCAAGCATCATTGCCGCAAAAGGTCCCGGACCAATCCCTTCGATTTCTATAACTTTTAAGCCATCTAACATGTTTTATCGCCTTCTCTGAAGCTTTTGGTCACATACATTCGGTTGTCGTTCATGTAACAGCACTGCACTTTATTTACCGTTGCCAATCTGTAATTTGTGGCCAAAATTTACTTTGGTTTAACAATCTATGTTTTTACAGCGCAATTATTAATGACCAGAAAGCTCAGTGTGATTGACAAAATCCAACAAGTTACTGCAATACCATTCTTGTTAGGCATGTATTCGAATTATTTGTCACTTTTAGTCAATTTATATGGTGTCTTTAGTCATCGTTTTTTTGCCCATTCTCTCTATAGTTTTAAGCAACATTTTTTTAACAAGGCCGTGGTCTCAGTGAAACGGTAAAGGTTTCACCATGCACTGTGGCGTTGCTGATACAGCAAAGGGGAATGGTGTTATGGCAACACAAGCTTATATTTTTGATGCGGTGAGAACGCCACGCAGTAAGGGAAAGTCTGATGGTTCGCTTCATGAAGTGAAATCTATAGAGCTGGGTGCGGTATTATTACGTGAATTGCAAAAACGCTACGACCTAGATACGTCCTATGTCGACGATGTAATGCTGGGTTGTACCGGCCCCATCAAAGAGCAAGGTGGCGATATTGCCAAGTCAATTGTGCAGTTTGCTGGGTGGGACGAGAGTGTGGCAGGCGTACAAATGGACAGGTTTTGCGCTTCAGGCTTAGAAGCGGTCAATTCCGCGGCTCAAAACATTATGTCGGGTTGGAATCAATTAATCGTAGCTGGTGGTGTGGAGTCTATGTCTAGGGTCCCTATGGGAGCCGCAGGTGCTTCGATGATGTTTGACCCTGAGTTTGTAATGACGCAAAAAACACCACCCCAAGGTATTGGCGCAGACTTAATTGCAACCTTGGGCGGCTGGTCTCGAAATGATGTAGATAACTATGCGCTTCTTTCACAAAAACGCGCAGCTTATGCCCGGGATAATGGGTATTTCGACCGCTCAGTAGTACCTGTGCGAGATACAAACGGCTTAATGATATTAGCTAAAGACGATTTCATTAGGGGCAATGCCACGTTAGACGGACTCGCCAGTTTAAAACCTTCATTTAAAAAAATGGGCGAAATGGGAATGGACGCCACACTATTGTCAAAGTATCCGCATGTAGAGCGAATTGAGCATGTGCACACTCCTGGGAATTCTTCTGGGATTGTAGATGGTGCAAGTGCCGTGCTTATTGGTAGCGAGCAAGCAGGAAAAGATTTGGGGTTATATCCTCGCGCAAGAATTGTTGCCGGAGCGGTTACCTCTACCGAACCTTCTATTATGCTAATCGGGCCAGCGCCTGCTGCAGAAAAATGCTTAAAAATTGCGGGGCTTCGCAAAGAAGATATCGACCTCTGGGAAATTAACGAAGCTTTTGCTTCTGTGGCGCTTAGGTACATGCGTGAATTAGGTATTAGTGAGGAGGTGACCAACGTTAACGGTGGTGCAATTGCCATGGGACATCCGTTAGGTGCGACCGGCGGAATGCTCGTCAGTACCGTGTTAGATGAGTTGGAACGCCGTGGATTAAAACGCGCAATGATTTCACTTTGTGTAGGTGGTGGCATGGGCATTTCCACCATTATCGAAAGACTGTAGCCGAAGGATAATGGAGGAAAGCATGAATACTTTTAAATACCAAAAAGACGATAACGGCATTGTAGTTATTACCATGGACATGAATGGACCGGTAAACGCCATTAATGACGAGTTTTATCGCGAAATGTCGGAAGCACTAGACACTTTGGAAAAAGAAACGGATCTTTCAGGTGTCGTGTTCACTTCAGCTAAAGATGCGTTTTTTGCTGGCGGTGATTTAAATATGCTCATGGCGATGGAGCCAGGAGATGAGCGAAAAATTTTTGATACGGTGGAGGCGAATAAGTCGTTGTTCCGTCGATTAGAGAAGTTACCGGTTCCCGTAGTCGCTGCGATAAACGGTGCGGCGTTAGGAGGTGGTTATGAGCTGTGCTTAGCGAGTAATTATCGAGTTTGTGTAGATAACCCCCGCATTGAAATTGGATTACCTGAAGTGTCGTTGGGGTTATTACCTGGAGCGGGAGGTGTTGTTAGGCTTACAAACCTAATTGGGTTAGAGGCAGCGCTTCCCCTGCTGCTTGAAGGTAAAAAAGTTAGACCGCAACAAGCTTTAAAAACCGGGTTAGTTGATGCCACTGTAAAGAGCAAAGATGAGCTTATTTCACATTGCAAAGCCTGGCTTGTTAACAACAAAGGTAACGGTGAGGTTGCTATTCAGCCTTGGGATAAAAAAGGTTTTAAAATACCCGGCGGAAATATTAACAGGCCATCCATAGCGCAAACTGTAGCAATGGCGCCACATATGCTTCTTAAGAAAACCAGGGGCTTGTTACCCGCGCCAGAAGCGATTTTAGAAACAGCAGTACAAGCGGTTACCGTTAATTTTGATACGGCACTTAGAATAGAGTCCAGAAAATTTGCCTCTTTGCCAGTTACGCCTGAAGCAAAGAATATGATGTCAGCTTTTTTCTTCCAATTGAATCAGATTAATGGTGGTGGAAGCCGCCCTGACGTGAAAACAAAGTTCACATTCAATAAAGTTGGGGTGATTGGTGCTGGCATGATGGGGCAAGGCATTGCTGCAGTGGCGGCAGGTTTAGGTATTCAGGTCGTGTTAAAGGACGTGTCAATTGACGCAGCTGAGAAAGGTAAAGCTTATACAGCCAAAGTTTACGACAAGAAAATAGCAAGAGGCCGAGCAACTGAGCAAGATAAAGAGCAAGCTCTCTCACTTATCATTGCTACTGATAATGATGAAGACTTGAAAGGTTGTGAACTTGTTGTAGAGGCTGTTTTCGAAGATATGTCGCTGAAGCACAAGGTGCTTAAAGGCTCAGAGCAATTTCTAACCGAAGATGGAATTTGGGCTTCTAATACCTCAACACTTCCTATCACTCATCTGGCTGAACCTAGTCACAAGCCTGAAAATTTCATTGGGCTGCATTTCTTCTCTCCCGTCGACAAAATGCCGCTGGTGGAAATAATTTGTGGCGAAAAAACGAGTGACGCTACCCTCGCAAAAGCGTTCGATTTCGTCCAGCAGATAAAGAAAACCCCCATCGTCGTTAATGACAGTGTTGGCTTTTTTACTTCCAGAACCTTTGCTTCGCAATTACAAGAGGCCGCCACTATGGTCAGTGAGGGTATTCATCCAGTCAGAGTTGATAACTTAGGTAAAGCTATTGGGATGCCCGTAGGCCCGCTAACGGTAAATGACGAAGTAAGCTTAACGATTGGTATTAAAGTACGACAATCGCAAGTAGCTGCCGGCTTGATAAAGGCTGAGGATGATCGCTGGCCTAAAGGGAACAAACTCATCGAAAAACTTGTGAGGGAACATAATCGCGGTGGTCGCTATCACGGTGAGGGCGGGTATTTTAATTATGTTGATGGTGACAAGGCAATTTGGCCTCAATTACTTGATATGTATTACGACCCAACCGTCGACATTTCCGATAGTGACATCAAAGACAGGCTTTTGTTTATAAACGTAATAGAAAGCTTGCTGTGTTTGGAGCAGGGAGTGTTGGAATCAGTGGCCGATGCCAATATTGGCAGTATCTTTGGGATAGGTGCGCCCATTTGGACAGGCGGATACATTCAATTTGTTAATAGCTATGGGCTTGAGCGCTTCCAAGCCAGGTGTGAAGAGCTTGCTGAAAAATATGGTGAGCGATTTAAAGCCCCCGCCATTGTAGGAAAGAAAATAGCAGCAGGTGAATTATTTCTTTAGAAATACTTCACCTATTTCTTCGGACAATATCGCTTTACATTTTTAGACTGAAGGGGCGTGTAGCATGAGCCAGTTAAAAACACCGTTAGACTATTTCTATTATTGGGAAGAAAAAACACCTACCGACATATTTCTGAGGCAGTCCTTTGGCAATGGGCAGTGGAGGGAGTACTCATGGTCAGAAGTCGGAGAGAGAGTTAGAAAAATAGCTAGCTTTATCCATTCTCGTAACCTTCCTCCTCAAAGCAAAATAGCGCTTTGGTCAGCAAATTCAGCTGATTGGATCATGGTAGATTTGGCTATCATGCTAAGTGGGCATATCAGCGTGCCCTTATTCCCCAATCAATCAGTTAAGGCCGCTAATCATGTACTAAAAGAATGTGATGTGTCGCTAATGTTTGTTGGTGAGTGTGGGCAAGAGCAAAAGTTTGCAGAATGGAATACGGCAAACGTCACCCTAGTTGGCATGCACGGCTGTTCGATAGCGGTAGACCACAATTTAGCGCAAATTCAGCAGACGTTTGGTCTTGTGTTAAGCAACCCAAAAGCAGAGCTCGATAGTCTAATGACGATAGTGTATTCATCCGGCACAACGAGTATGCCCAAAGGCGTTATACACTTGTATTCTGCGCCGGCAAAGGTAACGCCCTCTATCGCCAAGGAGTTCAAAATTTCACGAGAAGATGGGTATAGAGCCTCACTTTTCTCTTTTTTGCCACTGGCTCATATGGCAGAGCGTGCCCTTGTCGAATTTACGGGCCTTTATAGTAATGCTTGTATTTCATTTTCTGCGGGTCTCGACGATTTTAGTGACGAAATCGTTAGCGTGCAGCCTACATTTTTCTTTGCGGTTCCAAGGCTGTGGGACAAGTTTAAAATGTCGATAGATAGCAAAATTCCCCCTGAGGCACAGGCTGCATTGAGTGAAGAGGATAAGCATAAAATACGATATATGTTGGGCCTCTCTAGAGCTGATATGATCCTGAGCAGTTCAGCGCCGCTGCAGCCAAAAGTCCACCAGTGGTACTTAAATATGGGAATTAAAGTAAGAGAAGTTTACGGAATGACCGAGACTTTTGCGACAGGAACGGGATGCTTTGACGATATACCTGCGTCGGGAACAGTAGGAAAGCCCCTTGGTGATATCGTAGAGGTAAAGCTTTCCGATGAAAACGAAATACTGATGCGATCTGAGGGCATGATGTTTGGCTATTACAGAGCCGAAGAAAAAACGCTGAGCGTGCTTAAAGATGGGTGGTTTCACACGGGAGATTGTGGCACTTATGACGAGAGTGGCAACCTAGTGGTAACCGGGCGTAAAGGAGATGAATTCAAAACAGCCAAAGGAAAATTTATCCATCCGGTGCCGTTAGAAAAATGCTTTAGCGGTGTACCGGAGATAGAGCAATTTATCGTCGTAGGGCAAGGGCTTAATCAACCAATTTTGTTAGCGACACGCTCTGAATCTGCTTGTTTATTAACAAACAGTGAGTTGCGCGATAAGCTGAAGCATTATTTGTCGAAAATAAACACCACACTTGCCCCTTACGAGCGCATTTCGCATATTTTAATTACTCGGGCTGCGTGGACAATTGATAACGGTATGTTAACCCCGACCTTGAAATACCATCGAAAAACCATTGAAAGCTGCTTCAAGCCAGATGCCCTAAAATGTTGTGAAAACAAGGAAGAGGTTGTCTTTGTTTAATATCGAGACCCCTTGTATTACATGTATTCGATACGGTATTGATGGGAACAATGTATGAGAGTGTTCTAACTTTAAGCCAATGAAGAAAAAGCAATCGTTACAAAAAGCAGCCTTACAACATCTGTTTGCCGGCTATGAAAAACATGGGCTCTCGATTAAAGCGTTATTTACCGAGCTGGGTTATGACGCGGAAGATTTTGAAGAAGCCAGTTTTAGGTTGCCGTCAGAAAAGTTGGGAAAACTGGTTCGACTTGCGGCAATCAAACTCAACGATGAAACTATAGGCTTTTTTGAACGGCCCACAAAACTAGGTGGCGTGAAGGTAGGTGTGTTGTATGCGTTACGTGGTAAAACACTGCGAGATGCGTATTTCAGACTATTTAAATATCTAATGCTGTTGCATGACGATTTAGATATAAAACTTGTTGAGAGTGGTGAAGAAGCGAATATTGTTATTAACATAAAGCGAGAAGAGTCGGATGCAGACATGCTGGTTTATATAACGCTTATGTTGTTTGTATTTAGATGGTCGTCTTGGGTAACAAATCATCGAATATCGCTTAATCGCCTGAATTTCAGTGGTAAAAAGTCGACTTACTCACACGATTTAGACTCTGCCTTTCCCTGTCGTCATTACTACGAAAGGCCGCAGACGGAACTAAGTATTTATCGAAGCGACCTAGAATTACCTGTTACTCAAAAAGAAGAAAGTGTTACTCAGTTTATAAATTCCCTTTCCAACTTACTTATTAACCGCATGTCTGACGCTAGTATTACTGCGCAAATTAAACGCATGCTAAGAGAGTGCGACAATTTAGAAAATTTGCCACTCAAAAAAGTGGCTGATGATCTGAATAAAAGCCCGCAAACTGTTCGTCGCTATCTTGCCCAAGAAAATACAAGTTTTGCGGCATTAAAAGAAAGCGTTAGGAAAGATATTGCAACCTACCACCTTACGCAAAAAGACACCTCCATTAAAAATATTGCCTATCTGGTCGGTTTTTCAGAACCCAGTGCCTTTATACGCGCATTTAAGAAATGGACTGGCCTCACTCCTGGGGAATGGCGCGAACGTCAATGATCGTTTTGGTCTATTCTCTGGCGCTTTCGGTCATCGGTAAGCACTAATTAGGTTGTTAACATGTTGTGAAACTTACATTGAACGTTGGAGTAGGACCATGTTACCGAGAACCTTATTTAGTTCTGAGCACGAGATGCTGCGTGATAGTTTTCGAAAATTCTTACAAACTGAAGCCGTTCCACATTACGAAAAATGGGAAAAGATTGGGCAGGTTGATAAGTCAATTTGGAAAGCGGCGGGCGAGCAGGGCTACTTAGCACCGCTCGTTTCTGAGGAGTATGGCGGGCTGGGTCTAGACTTTCTATACAACGTTATCCTTACAGAAGAAATCGGCAGACTTGGACTAAACGGAATAGGTTTCCCATTACACTCTGACATTGTCGTTCCTTATCTATCGAGACTAGGCACTGAAGAGCAAAAACAAAAATACCTTCCCGCATGCGTTTCCGGCGAAATAGTGACTGCTATCGCCATGACAGAACCAGGAACAGGGTCTGACTTACAAGGAATCAAGACCACAGCAAAAAAAGAGGGTGATGATTTTATTATCAACGGAAGCAAAACGTTTATTACGAACGGTCAATTAGCCGACTTAGTTATTGTTGTCGCAGTAACCGACCCAACCGCTGGCGCAAAAGGTTTAAGTTTAATACTTGTTGAGGCAAATACACCTGGCTTTGAGCGAGGTTCAAACTTAGCGAAAATTGGTATGAAGTCTCAGGATACTTCGGAACTGTTTTTCAACGATGTGAGAGTACCTCAATCTAATCTGCTCGGGCCCGAAGGAAGTGGCTTCGCGCAATTAATGGCAGAGTTACCGCAGGAGCGCTTAACAATCGCTGTGCATTGTATGGCAATGTGTGAATCTGTTTTAGCGCAAACCGTTGAGTATGTTAAAGAGCGAAAAGCGTTTGGCCAAAATATAGGGGCATTCCAAAACACTCAGTTCGTTTTAGCAGATTTAGACACTGAAATTGATGCGGCGCGCGCTTTTACAGATCGCTGTATTGAATTACATTTGACGAAAGACCTCACTACAGAACTTGCATCAAAAGCTAAATTATTGGTGACTGAACTACTCGGAAAAGTGGTTGATAAGTGCCTACAGCTTTACGGTGGATACGGTTACATGCTGGAGTACCCCGTTGCAAGGGCATACGCAGACGCGCGCGTTATGCGAATTTATGGCGGTACAAGTGAAATTATGAAACTTATCGTTGCTAGGCAGCTGCTAAAATAGCTACCTAGTACGCTAATCAGCCTTTACCGTTGGCTTGACGGAAACAACCGCTATAGACGGCTTATGCTGTATGTGGTCGACCCTCAAGCCGTTAGCGTTAAGGAAGCCGAGGCATCGTGTTACTCATGATGCCAAGTATACCCTGTTCGTCTACGCTCTAAGTTACCGTCAGATTTCAAACAGCATATCTGTGCGAATAATGTATTTAACGCCCTTCGTTATTGGTGTTGAACTGTGTAAACAGTGCAATGAATGATGTCCATGTGGAAATAAGAGCACACCGCCAGCAGGCGTTCGCACATTTACTTGTGCTTGCCTGTCGCCTCGTTTCGCTGGTTTTCCCGGCTGGTCAGCATTAACCAAAAACTGTGTATCTCCTCCTTCGAAATTGTCGTTAAGCAAAATAAGAAACGTCATTTTGCTATACCTGTCCGAATAGGCGTTATGAATCAACTTGTCTCCTTCCACTTTAGAGCCAGGCCAGTCCCCATCAATATGATATTTGAAATAATCACCCTCTTGATATCGGTAAAACCGAAAGCGAGTATTAATACCCAGCGGTTTCTTACCGTCGAATATGGTAAGGTTTTGCTGAGTCAATGCCTCAATGCGTTGCCATATCAAGCGCTCCGTAGCATCATCTACAACGATAGTTACATTGTCGTTATGCCGAATTTCACGGGGTAGTGACACTGCCGCATCTTTTAAGTAGCCAAGCTCTTCCGACGTTTTCAGTAGTTTTCTACACTCTTGTTCACTAAAAACATTTAGAAGTTGGTAGGCGCCAGGCACATCACTTATTTCACGGCGAACCGTTTGTTGCTGAGTTTGCGCTGATGAACTATCAAGCGCAAAGGCGTTATCTGTATGGGCAGCCCATGTAGGAATAGCTGGGTTTTGTGCGCCAGGTTCACGCGCTATAACGAAAAAGTTGTCTTTCATGATACTTCCCTCATGCACTAATTACTTGTACTTGTGTAAACTGGCGATGCCCTTCAAGTGAACCGTGATAACCAAAGCCGCTTTCTTTCGCGCCCACCCATGGACCATCACCTGCGCCTGGGCCACCGTTAATACCCACCATGCCAGCTTCCATATTTTCTGCTACGTAGGCAGCGTTACTCTCGCCAAAAACGACTGCACCAAGACCAAGGGGAGCGTTGTTCGCACGCATGATGGCTTCATCGATATTGCTAAAACTATCAATAGCGACGACCGGGCCAAACGTTTCTTCTTTTGCCATCAACATCTCATCTGTTAAACCGTCGATAACGGTGGGGTGAATATAAGGGGGGAGGTAATCATCGCTGCCAAGTAAAAAACGCGCGCCTTTTTCTTTCGCGTCTTTTAAATGATGAATTATCTGTTGGTGCTGCTTTTTATTAACGATGGGTCCAATATTTACTCTGGGTTGGTCCCACGGCCCAACGATATATTGCTTTGCAATCTCCACCACGCGTTCTACAAACGTGTTGTGAATACGCTCATCAACGTAGATACGCTCCGTTGATGTACACATTTGACCAGCATTTTCGAAACTACTCGCCACGGCAAAGCGAGCAGCCTTATTGATATCAGCGTCTGCAAGAACGATCATAGGGTCGTTGCCACCTAACTCCATCACAAGTCGATGAAGTTTGTTGGCCGAATTCGCCATAATATGTTTTCCGGCTGCCGCTGAACCAGTAAATGCGACCATATTAATATTGCTGGCAACAAGTGCTTTGCCCACTTCTCCGTCGCCATGAACAACTGACAACACGCCATTAGGTAAAACTTCATTGAGTGTTCTTACGAACATGTCAGCAACCAAGGGAGTGATTTCTGAGGGTTTCAGTACTACGGTATTTCCTGCTACAAGTGCTGGTAGCAGTAAATTATTTGCCATAGCCAAAGGGTAGTTCCACGGCGAAATCACGCCCACCACACCCAGTGGACGGTAGTAGATTTTTGTGCCGCTTGGCTTCTTTACTGGTGCAATAGCTTGCATGATCTCTCGGCAAAGATAAGACGCACTTTGTATGACCCCCATCACCTCATAGGTAGCTCGACGATGATCCTTACCCATTTCTTTAGAAATAAGGTTTACTAACTGCTCTTGAACACGGTTTAGGCGCGAGAATGCTTCAATAATTAGTTGTGCTCGCTGCTCTGATGTTAGCTTGCCCCATGCAATTTGAGCTTGTTTTGCGTCATTTACAGCAGTAACTACATCGTTATTACTTGCGACCTTTACGCTTCCCACTTCCTGTTCATCAAGCGGGTTTCGAGATATTAAAATGTTATTCATTGCTTTCACCACCAAACACGATTGCGCGTATTTCTAGGCTTGTACGCGGTTTTTTAGCTTCATCGTTTAAAACATCCACAGCTGAGTGTGGTACCCCAAACATTCCTTGTTCAAATGTAGAGTCATACACTTTGAACAATAGCCCTTCACCCGGCGTCATTTCCGACTGATAAAACCATTTGTGATTAGGGTTATAAGTGATGGCAGCAAGTTCACCGATACGATCGGGATAGATAAGTTTGAGTCGCTGAAAATCAGTTGGCTGCACGGTAGATATATCGACCATGGCTAGCGGAGATGACTCCACTTTATTTCTTACAGGAAGCCACAGGTTCACCAAGGTATAATCGCGGTTTCGTAAATGCTCTTGACCTTTAGTCTCTTCCATCATGCGGTGATTAGCCGATACATCAGTGTAGTCGTTGTGCACTGTTCTTACCGGGGCTCTATTATGAATAGACTTATCCGCACGGGTTGTCGAGCGATAAGTATGATCAAAAATGATCACGTCATCACTGTTCATTCTGCGCTTTAACATATCGATTACATATGGATATAGTTGCTTTTGTATTGCCTCGTCATCTTCAAACGCTTCAAAGTCGGGTGAAAACGACACAACTTCAAAGCCATTTTTTTCCAGTGCAAACGTGCTTTTTTCAGCGCGCATATCGCTAACACTAATAGTTCGTTTATCTACTGACGATGTAAGTTCTGAAGCGCCAGGGCCCTTATACGTTTGGTCGTAAACCAAAGGGGCGTCGGGTGAAACGTAGTTTACTGAAAACATAATCATATCCTGTTCCTTAGCTTGTGATTTGATCCTACGCCTTTATCCATTACAATAAAATCAAGTGGATAATGTATGTGATACAAGAAAAAATGGTAAGTCAGCTAGACATTAAGCAGTTGCGCACGTTTGTTGCGCTTATAAAAGTGAGAAACTTGTCGAGAGTGGCGGAGCAGTTAGGTGTTTCGCAACAGGCCGTGAGTGAGCATTTAAAAAAAATGCGCAATGTGTTTAATGACAGGCTGTTTGTTCGAAGTGGAAATGGTGTACAGCCCACCGCGCTCGCCGTCGCTTTACAGCCCAAAGTTACGGCTACGCTGGAAGCTTTTGATTCGCTTTTGACACCGGAAACGTTCTCACCTTCAACGACATCGACGACTTTCACGTTGGCATGCACTGACTTCGAGCAAGTGTCACTGCTGCCGAGAGCGCTTGCCGACATTCGACAACTTGCGCCGAAGTTAAAAATAGCGATAAAAAAGTTAGAACTAGATAGCTTGGCGAATGACCTTAAAAACGGTGAAGTAGATCTAGCTATCACAAATCCGTCGTTAGCACCTTCCACTTATCCCAGTGAAACGTTCTATCGCGAACGCTATAAATGTGTTGTGTCATCGCAAAGTAAGCTAAGCAAAAATGAAATGACGGTGGCTCAAATATCAAAAATACCTCAGGTTGTGGTTTCGCCCTCTCGAGGCGATTTCAGTGGGGCTATTCATCATTGGTTTGAAGCGAAAGGCCATCCTAGAGAAGTTTTTATGTCTTTTCCCACTTTCTCTGCAGCTATTGAAACAATACACAGCACCGACTTGTGTGGTTTCGTACCAAGTGCGCTTATACCTAACAGAAAGTTACGTGTTATCGAGTTAAATGAAACGCCGCCAGGATTTGATGTTATCAGCACATGGCATCATCGATTATCAAATGATCCACTTACTCTATGGATAAGAAAGCTGTTGATTAATACTATTGAGGGCCGTTCTACGCCGGGCTAGCAAGTAAAATATCGGATGAAGGATTTATGACCGCGATGGTTATCGAAGTCCCGTCAGCAAAGCACAAATTGAGACTATTGGTAGAAATTACCAAAACTGGCCGGTATTAATAATCTCAACAGCCAGCTACTTTTTCTGTCCGAATTTCATTAGGATTAATGCGAGAATTGTATATCCTACAGCTAGTGCTAGCTCAATGAGAATTTTGTCAGCCACTTCATTGAACCCAGCCCCCATTTGGTCGACTTGCACGAAAGCGGATATAGCCGTTGTCGAAGGAATGAGTAGCGCTATCAATCTAATAGGTTCAGGAATACTTTCCATTGGCCAAGAGATGCCAGATAGAAAAAATAGCGGTAACCCCATAACAACTAAAAAGAATACAACACCTTCTCGTTCTTTAAACACTTGTGAGATTGCAAACCCCAATGCGGTGACAGCAAGCAAAAATGGTATGGCTACACAATAGAGATTTAACCAAGTTCCGAGGCGTGGAATACCATACAAAAACGGCAATAGAATCTGGGTAACAGCAATCCATAGACAGTAGATTGCTATGTACGCAAGAGGAGCCGCCAATAATTCGACCCCTTTAAGAGGCTTGCGACCAGCATGTAAGATCCCAATCCCCATTAAAAATGATTGCTGTACAATCAACACAAATGCCGCAGGTATAACATAAGTAGCGTACCCGCCCGACGGGTTATACAATGCTATTGAAGTGTTCGTAATCGGACTAATCACTGTATTGGCTATTTCTGGATTTATCCCAGATGATGTTAATCGCACATATTCCACATCTGCGCCAATACTGCGTGTTGCTTGAACTACTGCTCCCATCATAGCGTTATAAAGTAAGAAATAACCTGCATCACCGTACGCTGCGACTGGTGATGGCTTACCATCGATTAGGTCCCTTTCGAAATGTGTAGGGATCATCAACACCCCAACAACATCGCGTTCAAAGAACAACGTTTTTGCTTCTAGAAAGTTGTTTACAATAGATACAATTTGAACCTTGTCAGAAGAGTTGACGCGTCTAATAAGCTCGCGACTTGCAGTTGAACCATCTTGATCAACAACGACAATTGGAACATCGCGAGTTACTTCAGATTTATACGGTTGAGGATAAATAACCGCATAGATAATGATCGATACAATCATGGTTGCACGGGCAGCAGGGTCGGTAATCAATCGCCTTATTGACGTAGCCATACTGCTAATCAAGCCTTTCATAAATTTCTCTCCAAAGAACTTGGATCGGATACATCCTTTGTTTTAGCTTGTTTGGTAAGTAGCAATAATGACATTCCACAAAATAGACAAAGCAACAGCAATAGCCAACCTAAAGTAGGCAGTGATACCCATGTTTCTGCGCCACGCACGACTTGATCGGTTCGAAGTTGAAGGTATGGAGTGAGAGGAATGGCGCCTCCCCATACAAAAGAAAAGTCGTTCATCATCATTCTTGGAAAACTAATTCCGGCAAATGCAAAAGCCGGTGCCGTCAGAATTCCTACCAGTCCAAGGCTACCAAGCGTGTCTTTAGCTAAAAGTGCTAAAAAGGTACCTAGTGATAAGCAAGAAAATACAAACAGCACAGTGTATCCCACATGCAAAAGTAAACTTCCTTTAAAAGGAATTTCAAAAAATACAAATAAAATTGAATCGGCTAAAAGCAATGTTGTTAAATAAGCCAGTGCATATGGCGCGAGCTTTCCTAGCATTGACTTAATTGGAGTTTGCCCTAAGCGCACCAATCTCGACATATGTCCCTTGCTATGACGATCACGAGCAAATGCCATTACAGCACTGGCACAAATAAAGATTTGCAATACTGCTGGCATAACAGCAGATAAAAGAAACTGGGTATAGTCAAGTGCAGGGTTGAAAAGAGGACTGCGCTGCAATGGAATTGTGTTTTTTGCTGCCATAGCTTCGTAAGCAATTTGCCCTTTAGACTTGCGAACTTGAATTGAAACACCTACCGAAAATGTACCAACAGCAGCATTTGCAGCGCGTGAAACAATGCCGCCTATAGTAAGCACTTGATTGTTGTAAAATGTTACAATCTCTGGTCGTTGCCCAGATAGTAAATCGCGTTCTGTATGATTGGGAATGAGAACAACGCCATAGACTTGTCCTTTAGATATTGCCCTTTTAGCCTCGGTTAAATTTGATAAACGAGCAACTATCTCCAGTTCAGGGGTCTCATCAACCATTCTAGATATTTGTCTTGAAACATTGCTATCGTCTTGATCAACAATCGCTACTGGGAGAGCTGTTGGCAAACCCTCATAAAAAATCGAGCACAGCAGCGCGAACAATAAAAGAGGGTAGGGCAGCAACATGAACGCCAATCTTGGTCGCTTCTTTATTTGGCGAAGTTCACGACGAAAAATACGCCAGAAACCCGGTTCGAGGTGACCAAACATAGCTTAGTCCCGTTCTAAGTTGATCAATGCACTCATTCCGGGTCTTAGCTGAGGATCGCTTTCTAAAGGCGTTAGTCGAATTGAAAACGTTCTTAAGTCGAAATCACCAGTAGCTTTGGTTGCTCGCCAATTTGCATAACTACCAAGTGCATTAATAGCTGTAACTTTTGCTTTAAACGTTTTATCCCTCAATGCTGGAACCCGAACATTCAACTGATCGTCAACCTTCAAACCACTTAAATAATCTT
This sequence comes from Alteromonas sp. S005, assembly GCF_036864475.1. Lineage (NCBI taxonomy): Bacteria > Pseudomonadati > Pseudomonadota > Gammaproteobacteria > Alteromonadales > Alteromonadaceae > Alteromonas > Alteromonas sp. S005. The sequence continues at coordinate 150,537 of NZ_JAZETN010000001.1, forward strand.
CTCTAATATGGAATGTAAACCAGGCATTATTAACGTCGACTACTGAAATGAGTGGCGATCCTGCTGAGAAATTTTTCCCCAATTCAGCCATTCGAGCAGTTACTTCACCGTCAATCGGCGATTCAATTGTTAATTCAGCAATATCTGCTTCAATTTGTTTCACAGTAGCTACTGCTTGCTCAACTTGAGCCTGTGCTACGGCTTTTTGTTCTTTACTACTTCCATTCTCGGCTAGCAATAAGTTGGCCTCAGCAGCTTCTTTAGTCCTTAAAGCTGAGTCGAGTGAATTAGATGCTTCATCGAGATTTTGAGCAGAGGTAATTGCTGAGTCACGCAGGTTGGCAACTCGGTCGTAAACTTTTTGGGCAAGCAATACATCTGTATTGGCCTTTTCCAATTGAGCCTTTCTTGCAGCTATTGTCTCAGGGCGAGTTGAATAAGTTAAATCTCTATTGGCTTCTGCGACGCTTAGTGCCGCTTTCGCAGCAGAGAGAGCAGAGGAAAGCTGTGGGCTTTCTAAGCGCACCACAACTTGAGCTTTTTCAACTTTGTCACCAAAATCAACAAGTACTTCGGAGACTCTTCCAGAAACGCGGGGAGTGAGATCTATCCTAGTTGCCTCAACTTCTCCTTGAATCAGTAGGGTGTCTGAATTTGTCATGGTTTTTATAGCAAAGCCAACCACAGCTGCTGCAATAATCACACTAATTGCTATTAATTTACGCGTTGGCATTGACTCTTCCCCTTCACGGACAACTCATTAAATCTAGGTATAAATGCATTAATTCAGAATATGCAGAAATTACTATTTCTACCTTAGAAGACCTTATGAGCGAGCCTAAAGGCGGTACTTTCCACCTTGATGAACCGAGGGGCATTCTTCGCGAGAAAAGCCTACCAAAACAATGAAATGAGTTATGGTAATGTTGTCGGATAAAATAACTTTGATTAGTGAATCGTCATTAGGTGAGTAACGCCTAAACTACACTAGTCATATAAGCTCAAGTCTTTTTCATTCTTCTAAGCAGTGTGAAAGACAGTAGACAATATAAATATATAGTTTAAAGTCCTTGTGGTTTATTTTAGTTACCTGTAAAACTATTTCAATTAGTTTACTTTTAGTGACTTAGTGTCATGAATGGATCCAATTTGGATTTTCTAGGTATTTAACTGCTTGATAGCTATCCATTTCAAAGAGAAGAAATACTTCAACGATTTACCGTAGAATTTAAATCGCAAGCCATAAATTAAGTTGCATACCACGAACTCTCGCACGTACATGATTCGTCTAAATCGATTTGAGGAGCTTTATTTATAAGAGACTGGTCGCCATGCGATGGACCGACACTCGGCCGCCACGCTTGCGTGGCGATTTGCTGAAATTAAGACACAAAAAAACCGACTCAAAGGTCGGTTTCTGTATCTGCTTCTAAAAGAAGAGATGGTACCAGTGGGCGGGCTTGATGGGACCGACCTTCGGCCGACACGCTTGCGTGGCGATTTGCTGTAATTCAGGCACAAAAAAACCGACTCAAAGGTCGGTTTCAGTATCTACTTCTAAAAGAAGAGATGGTACCAGTGGGCGGACTTGAACCGCCACGCTATCGCTAGCAGCGGATTTTGAATCCGCCATGTCTACCAATTCCATCACACTGGCATTGTGTATAGATATCAACGTGGTGTTGATGCTTGGCATTATAGCGATGCGGCGCGCCTATACAACAACTTTTTACGCTTTTTATGATTAAGTGCCGAAAGATTGTCCAAAAGCACGTACAGTCAAATCTATTTCTTTATTAATCAACAATGCAATGACGTTTACCACCGTTGCAGTGTCCAATTAAGTGCTATAACCGCAATAATAGAAGACGCAATTGGCATAATGGCTTTCGAATATAACCTTACGTTTCTAAGTAGAATTAGGATGGGTAGTAGCAGCGCAACTATGGCAAGTTGACCTATTTCTACGCCTAAATTAAATGCAAGCACGTTCATCACCAAACTGCCTGACTGAGCATTGAGATCGCCAAACACGCTTGCGAATCCCATCCCGTGAAGTAGGCCGAATCCAAAAGTAACAAATCCCAAGCGCATGATGACGGGGTACACGTTATTTAGCGCAGTAATGGCCACCGAAATCGCAATGCCTAGCTCAACAATACGACTATTGAGCGTTATAAAATCAAGAGCTGTAAGGGTCAACGTAATTGAGTGCGCTAAAGTAAAGGTGCTTACTAAAATCACCGTGCTTTTTACAATCCGTTTAATACTTTTTTCTTTTACCCAACGTTTACTTTTCCTAAGTAAATTTACGGTCAGTAATGTGGCGACTAAAAACAGTATGTGATCTAACCCAATAAAGATGTGCCAGATACCCTGATAAACCATTTCGCTAAATTGCGATATCCAGTGACTATTTTTAGGAGATACAGATAGGAAGGTTTGCTCACTATCTAGTACATGCACACTTGTTTGTTCATTAAGGGTGATGGAAGTAAGCAATTTATGTGTAGGAAAATCGCTCACTAAACCTGAGTAACGTACAGACACTTCGTTTAAAAAAGCGCAATTCACCGAAAGTGGATATACCAATAATGACTCAGCAGATATGTCACGTATGGATGGTGGTGCAAGACTTACTGTACATCGTGTTTCGCTACCACGAATTATCAGGTGATTTTGAATGTAATCATTCGCTAGATTATGGTTTCTTCTAACTTCACCCCATGTCAGATTGCCGTCATTATTGGTATCGAGCCCGGCAGCTTGCCCTATGTCTTTCGGTTTTAGCAAAAGCTCGCCTGAAAGTGTTTCGCCAGAATCATTTTTAAGGGTTAAATAACCGTTGCTTAGCTCGTGAGAAAGGGCTGTAAAACTGAAAGCCGCTATTATGAAAAATACAATAAATCTTATCATGGTTCGTTCGCTGAAAAGTTTGGAAGGCCTAAGCATTGGTTGATTCACCATTAGCTTTGCGGGCACGCTCTAGAAGCTTTTTGTCACTTAATGCTTGGGCGTACTGCCAATTAATCTCAGCAAATTTGAGGGCCAGCGGGGAATTTTGTTCTATCTCTAAAAAGTACATGGCAACTTGTGCCGCGTGCGAGCTATCCTCCCGCCACACTCTAATTTCCATATTTTTTGACAGTTGAGATTGCACCGTTGAGGACGTGACACCCTGTGCACGTTCTGCGATAGCCCATTTCAAAAGCAAGCCGTCATCTGCTTTTTTGATGTCGGGTACATTGCGGGCGAGCGTGGTGGTAACAGCCTCATAATTTTTTAATTGAAAATTAGCGTCTGACCATACTAACAACGCACTTATCGGAAGTTTTTCAAACTCTGTTTGTGATAGATACTCAAGCGCTGCTTCAGGGTAGCCAAGCTGCAGTGACATATCCGCAAGTACTTCGTAAAACCACTGGCGCTCAGAAGGCCGAGCATTACTGGTATAAGTTTCAAAGGCCTTGAGTTTTTGAAGCAACTTCACCTGAGGGTTCTGGGGAAATTCAGCGTTTACCATGCAAGTAAAGGCAATCAGAAAACTCGTTTTCCCTACCAGTCTCTCGCAGTTTTCCTTTGCGTTTTTAACGTCGCCTTGTTGCGTGGCGATGTCAGCCATAAGTAAGTAAGCGGCCGGCGAGTGAAAGTGGGAGATTTGTTTTAAATGTTGCTTGGCTTCTTCGAACCTATGAGTGCCTTGTAATAAGCGAGCCTCTAAGATTACTAGGCGTTCTTGTTGCCCAGTATTTAACGATGTGAAGTTTGCTCGCATAGAGTTGGCGAAGCGAGCCACCCGCTCTCTTTCGTTTCCTTTTGCGAAAATATAGCGACTTGATGAAAGCACTTTTTCTGCTTCATTCAAGCTTGTTATTGATAACTGTTCAGGCTCCCAGCTTGCTATGACAGTATTGATATCAGGGATTTGTTGTTGAGCGTATATTGAAAAAGTCGAAAGGGTAAGTGATGTACTCGCTAAAAAGAACTTCAGAGCAGAGTACTTTACAAAGTTCATTGCTACTTCCTTAAAAAAAGCCGTCCCTGGCTTTACGGTTGACACTGGTTATGTACTAACAAGTCTCTGTCATTTGATGTTTATTATTGGTCTATTAACAAGTCATCAAATGTAGAGTCGTCAGCATCTTGAGTGAACTCTCGTCCATTAATTGGTAACGGTTCATCCGTTGGCGCTTGATTGAAGGCGTCGCGGGTATAGCTAGAGAACGATACCTGCTGTGCCTCAATCGTAACGCTAATGGTGGCCGTAACCTCTGGGTTGACACCGTCAGAAACAGTAAAAGTAAAGCTATCGCTTCCTGTTACCTGAGCGTTAGGTGTGTAGGTAAAGCTGCCATCAGTATTAACTTCTGCATTACCTAACGTACCATTTTCATCAAGCCCGAACGTAAGCGCATCACCATCGGCATCGGTAGCTGACAAGGTGCCATCAATCGCAATATCCGCTTGCGTCGTCAACATTTCATCAACGGCTACCGGTGCAGCATTTTCTTCTGGGGCTTGATAGTCATTATCGTCGTCACTATCGAAACAACCTGAAAGTGCTAACACCAACCCTGAAGCAATCCACATACGGTGCTGTTGACGTTTCACTGACGTTTGCTTTTTAGGCGCAGTGGTATCACTGCGCTTATTTAATAACCTAATCTTCGTAGACATGATGGGTCTCCTTATTCAGAGCCAGCAAGTGGTGTTTTTAGGTACGGAAATGATGAATCAATCATGCTTGCATCTACAGGCGCGCCGTCAGTGAATGGTACATTACCTACACTCGCGTCCTCTGGAGTACAAAGGCCAAGGTCTGTATCTTCACCCGCAACTGGAATGGGGTAGCACAAACGGCCCATCACTACGCGAAGGGCAATATCAACCACATCATCACCAGGGCGGCGACCGTTAGGGAAACCCGCTAAGTCATCGCCTGCCACACCAAAAGCTGACTGCGATTCTGCTGGTGTTGCTGGGATCCCAGTATTTAGGCGCAGCATTTCAGACGCTGTAACCGTTGCTTGCTGGTTAACGCCTGGGAAACCAGTAAGGAAGGCTGTCACCAAGTCCATACGCGGGAAATTAGTCGGCGCTAGGGTCTCAATATCCGTACCCAGTGTAGTATTCACTGCATCTTTAAACAGAATGTTTAGTAGTTCTGGCAAAGAAGGGTGGGTTACATAATCAGCGAATTGACCGTCTGCACTTGGATGAGAACTAGAGAATTTGTCTTTATCGCCAATACCGATAACAAGCTCGTTAACTAGCGGGCTACCTAAACGAGATACTTGCGTCATTGCACCGCCGTTAGTTTCAGGTTTAGCAAAGGTGGCATCTGGGTTAAGAATGCGAGCCTGAGGTAAACTTGCCGTCGTCCAGCTACCAATTACGCCATTGCCTTCACCCGTAACGCACGCCTTGGGTACTTCAATAGATAGGGCAGTGACGTTTTTGTCGACTAAGTCATCATTCATCGCGCTTTGCGTAATGCCGCCAGGGAAGCCCTCGCCATCCCCTGCACCCGGTGCGCTGTCGCCTTCGACAGGTACATAGTTTACTAGGTCAAATGTTTTGCCTAGGTTAACAACGAAGGGGTCTTTTCGCTGGCCAACAAATACTTTGGCCATATCATCGCAGCCAGGGATGCTAAATGAGTAAATGAAGCTTTCAGCATAACGCGCGTATTCTGTTTCACTGGTAAAAGTTTTATTACCAATGTAATCAAGGGGCTTTTTGAACATATCGCCCATTGCCGGGGTAAGCGTAGTGCGCGTGCCCGTTTGCATGTCGCCACTTACCATAGTAAGGCTGTACATTTCAGAGAAGTTTGCTGCGCTTGAATCATCTGCGCTAATTCCGCCTACATTTTTAAGCGGCACTTTCACCATTTTTTGCTCGCCTTCAGGGCCAATTGGCAAAGCAATGCCTTCGTTATCGGCAGCAAGCATATTGTTAAATTGGAAAACAAAGCTTAAGTCTTCAACCGCGTCGCCGTCGCTGTCGATATGAATGGCATAGTGCGCGTTCGGATCCATTGCAAAGTAGTTAGGGCCACCGTACGCATCCTGCAATGGAATGTAGTTTGCGATGAAAGTCACATAGTCTTCTCGGCCTTCTTCATAACTGTTAAAAGCGTAAAAGTCTGTGCTATCTAAGGCTGGGTGGCGAGTAATGTTCGGTGCTTCTCGGTGGCTTGATGCGATTGCGCCTGCGGTTAAGGCTGCACATGTCACGGCAATTGCCAGTGACAAAGTTTTGCGTTTGAATTGGATCATGTCGAGTCTCTCTGTTTTTTATGAGTTCATAAGTTAAACGACTGAGAATTCTTGTTGGATGCAAAAGTTTTTAAAAAAATTAAAATAATTTTTTAGTTAAGTGTAAAAACAGGTAGAGGTGGAAAAGGAATAACGAAAAAGCGTTAGCAGTTAGAAGAGCAAGAGAGCCCTGAGAGACTACTGGTGAAAACTAAGAAAGCAGCGATAGAAAAATAAAAGGCCACAGATTGTGGCCTTTTGACAGAAAATTTAGCGTTTAAAACTACACAGACACAATGGGGGCTATGTAAAGTACTTCGGTCGGTGCACCCGTTACCGAGCCACCAGGCGCTTCTAAACTCACTGCCAAAGCCATGATGCTTTGGTCAAGCAATATATCCGGTGTTGCTCTTGTATCGCCGTTGGCTTCTGGCATTAAACCGAGAGAGATGGGTGCTTCGCCATTAGCGGGTACCATCCAAAGCTCGTAATCCTTATCGGCTAAGGCCACAAATACATCGGTTACCTTTACATCCATGGTTGTATCAGAAACCTCAATTACCCACAACGGCGCATTGTCAGCATTGTTAACGACGGCGATACGCGAAACGTCTGGCGCAGGCACAGGTTGCATAACAAAGAGTAATACGGCTAACACCATTGCAGCAGCAGTGGATATGAATGACAAGCTCTTCCAGCGTTTCTGTTTCTCATGTTCAAAATCGACGATATTTCCGCGAGCTGGCGCAGTATCGGTAACATTATTTGCGAATGCAGTATCGTTGGCCGCCTTGTGACCTAGTTTTACTTGAATATTTTCCCATACGTCCTCGGGCGGTGCTACTGGAGGCAAGGTTTCTGCAAACCCCGTTAGGTATTGCTCCCACTGGGCGGTTGCGTCGCTCACAGCTTGGTACTGCATCATTAACTTTTGATAGCGGGTACGTGCTTTGCCTCGAAGCGTTCCAACAACATACTCGGCAGCAAGTGCGTTTAAGCGCTCTTCTTTTAAATAATTCATAGTGATAGGCACCTCTGCAAACTTTGCAAGCCTCGTCTTATCCAGCTTTTTATGGTTCCAAGTGGTGATGCCAAATGAGTAACAACCTCTTGATGCGACATACCGTTGACATAGGCAAGATGAATAGCTTGGCGCTGAGGTCCGTCTAACTCATCTAAGCACGCGGCCAATTTTGCCTGTTCGGCCCCTAGTTTTATCGTTTGGGGGCTTTCTTCCCCTGCTGGCGCGTCATCGTTTAGTTCTACTTCATTTCGTACATTGTGGTAGCGAATCAAATCGAGTGCGCGATAGCGAGCTATGCTTACCATCCAAGTAAGGACGGTGCCTTTCCCTCTTTGATAGTTGCCGGCGTTATGCCAAATTTTTATGTAAGCATCTTGGGTGGCTTCGTCAGCAAGCTCAGGTCGTTTTAAAAGTTTTAAAGCAACGGCGTAGAGCTGACCACTTGTTAGTTCGTAAAGCTTTGCGAAAGCTTCTTTATTTCCCTCTGCTGTTTTACACAGCAGAGGGAACAGGGTTTCATGTTCCATAGATGCTCCTACATCTTGAATGTTGGCAGTGCCATATTCTTTTTTTTTGTTAGAAACTTACCATTTATCTGCTTTATTAAAGTAGCACGCTTTCTGAGCAAACGCTTCAAAGCTTTAGGCTAAAGGGCCACGTACATTATTAGTACTTCAACGAGAGTGTAAGGCGCACGTTTCTTGGTTCAACTGGGTGGTAATGCAAATCTTCAATGCCTTCTTCAGGTTCATCCGGTAAACGCGATGCATAGAAATAATCAATATCGTGATCGTCACTATCCAGCACGTTTAATACTTCCAGCGTTACGTCCCATGAGGGCTGGCGATAAGCAACCTGCGCATTCAACAAAAATGTTGAAGGTGGTGAAATTTCATCGAAGCTTTCAACGGTTCTAGAGCTTAAATAGCGACCTCTCAATGTGTAACTGAACCCCAATTGATTACTCTGCTGGTAATAGGTTAAGCCTGCGCTCACTACTCCAGGCACTGTGCCATCAATGTGACGGCCTTCGCCTTCAACACGGTCGCTGAATCTCGCTTTTGTCCATGCAGCTTCTATGTCAGTTGTAAGGTGGTGGCTAATCCAATAGTAGGCACTCACTTCAATGCCATGTCGTTCAGAGGGGCGGCTGGCCTCGGTAAAACCGGCGTCGCCCACGTAAACCAGTTCGCTATCAAGCTCTAAGCGCCATAAGGCAGCGGATACGTTGTACGTCTTATTATCGGTATAATTAACACCCGCCTCATAGCCAAGGCTTTTTACTAGTAAAGGCGCTGGTTCGGTAGCATCACCGCTTACCGGGTCTATGCTAATGGTTGCTCCTCGAGCATCGTTAGAGTGAAAGCCCTGACCAATATTGGCAAACGTGGTGAGTTGTTCGGATAAGCTGTATTTCAAGCCCGCCTTTAATGTAAACAAGCCATCGCTTTCATTACCTGAATTTGCATCCAGATTACTGGTTACATCAACGTCTAAATAATCGTATCGACCACCTAATGACAAACTAAGTGCATCACTTAATACAATGTTTGACTGAGCAAAAAGTGCATAGCTATTGCTGTCTATCTCGTCTTCTCGGACAGTGCCAAAGCGGGCTAAGTTTTGGGTGCGATACAAGCCTACATTATCGATATCATCAAAACGCCACTGGCCGCCAAGGGTAATACTGCTTCCATCGGTAATGGCTAAAGGCAGGGTAGTGAATATTTCGCCACCGTATATTTTTCTGTCGTCAGCTTGTTCGAACTGATCGCCTCGAACAGGGTTATCAAGGAAATAGGTAAAATTAGAGAACAAACTAAGTTCGGTATCTATGACATAAAGCGAAGCATTCCATGTATCACTGGTGTAGTTTGCAGATAAACTATACCGAGAGGATTCACCGCCAACTTGAGTATCGATAGAGCCAAGACGGTCTATTAAGCCGCTTTGAATAGCGCGCTCTGGAACTTGATCAGCGCCATTCCAGCTGTTGTCGTAAGCCATTCCAGTTACAGTAAGTTGGCCGTCTAGCAAGGGCGTAATATAACGGATATGTGCGTTTTTCTTTTTTACGTCTTCGTCTACGTCAGTCCACGGGCCGTCATAAGTTTGATATTCTAGCCCGGTAACGACACGGCTTTCTCCTGCCTCAAAATGGTTTAGTGCCACAGCGCGCTTGAATCCATATTCACCTAGGCCTAGGAACAATTGGTTCTGTTCAAGGGAGTCTCGCAAGTTGAAGAACGCACCACCAGCACTCGAAAAATCGCCAATGTTGGCGTAATAAGTACCTTTAAAATAGCTAAGGTTGTCGATAAATTCGGGAATGATGAAGTTAAGATCACTGTAGCCTTGGCCGTGTCCATGACTTCGCATGTTTACCGGCATGCCGTCGACACTCACCGTGAAGTCAGTACCATGGTCAAGGTTAAACCCGCGTAGAAAGTACTGGTTAGCTTTACCCGAACCGCTGTGCTGGGTCACCATCATGCCCGGGATAAATTCAAGTATTTCACCAGCTCGTAACATTGGGCGCTCAATTAGCGTGTCACCCGACACCCACCCCTGAGAGGCCGAGATAAATTCACCGTCTTTAACCGACGAATCACCACGTACCCGAATGTGCTCTACGTCACCCTCTGGGTCGTCTAATGCCAACGCAGGTGAAATGCTAAACGCAATTGAACTTGCTATAAGTGTTTTTACTAAAGTTACTTTTGTCACCGTAATTGCTTCCATCATCCGTTTGTAATTGTAATAACGCTTAACTATGGCACTTAGATGCAAAAGGCAGGAAATTTTTTTAGAACAAATAGGGTAGTTACAACTTTATTAAAAGCCAGTAAGTGTCACTTATATTGTTTAAGCTATCTGCGGCTTGTGTCAAAATACGCATTGTTATTTATTGAAGCAAAGAGAAACTTGTGGCGCGTCACGATAAAAAAGCTAAGAAGAAGCCCTCATCACCTAACCGCTTAAATAGTAAGGATGAGTTAAGCACAAATAACACAGAATCTGATAGTTCGGAGCTTCAGCGAGCTGGATTCGTTAGACGTTTATTGGCAATGATTTACGATACGCTAGTGGCTACTGCTGTAGGCATGTGTGCGGCCATGGTGATGATCGTAACGCTGGTGGTTATGTTGAAAAACGGTGCCCTTGATTTACAAGGTTATGCCGAACCTGCAGATCTTATCCAGGCATCTTTTGGCTATAAACTGCTGATTCAGACTTGGGTAGGCTTGTGGATAGCTGGGTTCTTCTTGTGGTTTTGGCGCAGGGGCGGGCAAACGCTTGGTATGCGTGCTTGGCGGTTACGAATTTACAGTACAGTTGAAGAGCCTATGACATGGCCACGCTTGTTTATTCGACTTGTCGCATCGTTGGGCGGTCTAGGGACCTTGCTTGTTTTGTTTGATTTTAAAAATAAACAATCACTACAAGACCGCTTAGCACAAACAGAAGTGTTGAAGCTGAGCAAAGAAGCGAACGACCATAAAAGTTGGTAAACACAGCGAGTAGGGCGCTAAAAAAGTATTAAAAAAGAGGCTGCAAGATGCCTCTTTTTTATAAGCTTTGAACGTTAAATTAGTCGAATACAGATAGTTTTATCAACGTTTAAGCATTACACCTGCGACAGCAGCAAACAGCAGACTAGGCAGTAAAGCGCACAGAAACGGCGGCAGCTGATATACCAAACTGACTGGCCCGAATACCTCATTAAGTATGAAAAAGCCAAAGCCTGTAAGCACGCCCATAATCACTCTTGCGCCCATAGTAACGCTACGTAGCGGGCCGAAGATGAACGACAGTGCCATTAAAAGCATGACACCTACTGATACAGGCTGAAAGATTTTTCGCCACAGCGCTAGTTCGTAGCGCGCGGGGTCTTGGTCGTTGTTTTCTAAATAATTTACGTAATCTAGCAGCCCAGTAATAGATAAAGCTTCTGGCTTAACCGCTACAATTCCCAACTTATCGGGGGTTAGCGTAGAATTCCATCGCATACGCTCGTTTTCTTCTGCCGACACTTTGGTTTCAGTAAACTCGGTCACTTCAACATCGCTCAACCACCAGCCATCGCCATCGAAGGTACTGTTTTTCGCGTAGGTAATACTTTCAAGAGACAAGTCAGGGTTGAAGCTAAAAATGCTTACGTCTTTAAGTGAGTCTTGGCTTAGTACCTGACCAATGCTTACAAATCGGTCGCCATCTTTTGCCCACACCAGTTTATCGGAAGAAAATAAACTACCGCCTGAAATGGCTTCGGTTCTTATTTGCTTTGCCTTGGTTTCACTGTAGGGAGTAACCCATTCACCAACGGCCATTACCAATAAAATCATTACAAGGGTGGATTTCATGGCTGAGTTGATGATGTTCCAGCGGCTCATGCCCGCGGCCTGCATTACTACCAGTTCGCTGTTACTCGCCAGTACGCCCATGCCTATAAGTCCCCCAAGCAGGGTAGCCATAGGGAAAAACTGCTCTAAGTCGCGAGGTAAACTCAGTAAAACGTAGATAAAGGCGACCATCATGTCGTAGTCGCCTTCGCCAATTTTACGTAGCTGTTCTACAAACTTTATGAGTGCACTTAAGCCAATAAGTACACTGAGCGTAACGGTAATGGTACCTAACAGCGTACGGGCGATATATAAATCGAGGATCTTAAACATCTACTTCTTCCCCAATATCCAAGCGCGCAGCTCTGTGCCGGTCTTTCTGTCCCGCACGATTAACATGACACCAATGATCAACATGATGGTATGTACCCACCACAAGCCTAATTGTGGCGGCATTTTTCCATCTTCTAGTACGCGTCTACTTGCAAGTAGTAGCAAGAAGTAGCCTAAGTAAAGCAGAATAGCCGGGAACATTTTACCAAAGCGACCCTGGCGCGGATCTACGGCGCTTAGCGGCACAGCAATCAGCACCAAAAAGGGTATCGATAGCGGTATGGCAATACGCCACTGAAGCTCGGCTCTGGCCTCAATACTGTCGTCTTCCCAAAGCTCGCTGGTGGGCAATACGCTTACCTTGCGACGGGTTTCGTCGGCGGGTTTATCGGCAATCTGAATTTGATATTCGTCAAACTCTACTTTGCGGAAAGCCTTTTCCGATTGCTTACCTTCGTACTGTACCCCTTCTTTTAATACAAGGTTTCGCGTGCCGTCAGGGTTATTGGCCACTTCACCAGTTTGCGCATAAACAACGCGCACGTCGCCTTCGCTGTCATCCGTTTGATTTTGCGATAAAAACACACGTTGTAGCTTATCGTTGCTATCTACATCGTGCACAAAAATAACCGCTTTCTCGTTACCGGTTTGCTGGAATCTACCTGGCATAAGGGCAGAAAGCCCAGCTTCATTGCGGGCTTTTTCCCGCAATTGGTATTCGTTCTCTGCAGCTAATGGCGCGAAATAAAGGGTAATTGCGCCTGTGACTATCATGATAAGTACAGACAAGAACAGCATTACCCGCGTAACGTACCATTCACTGATACCACAAGCCCGCATAACGGTCATTTCACTGTCTACATACAGCCTGCCGTGTGCCAGCATAATACCCAGATAAGCACTTATGGGCAGCACCAATGAAGAGAGAATAGGGGCGTATAAACCCAAGAAGCCAAGCACTAGCCCAGCAGGGATATCACCGTCTGATGCGTCGCCCAATACGCGCACAAATCGAAGGGTGACAAAAATTGCCATTAGGATAAAGAAAATCGCTAACTGAGATTTCAGCGTTTCCTTAAGTAAATAGCGGAATATCAGCATCTCAGCCCTTCCGGAAAATTAGGAATTATAGTGAAAGAAAGCACAATTTTGTTTAAACTTACCGTTTTTACAAGTTTTGCCTGCAATCATAAACCGTTTGCATGGTGTTTTGACGCAAATTTGACCTATATTCAATAGGTCTTTAAGCGTGAATTGCAGCGAACTAAAAAGTTATGCTGCGTATTAAAACATAAAGCAGCGCGAAACGTTACGTGATTTTAGTCATCGTGCAAACCATAAACGACGAAAAGCGAGGTGATATCGTGGAGTTTAGTGTAAAAAGTGGCAGTCCTGAAAAACAACGCAGCGCATGTATTGTTGTGGGTGTCTTCGAGCCGCGCCGCCTAACGGCAGTGGCTGAACAACTAGACGAAATCAGTGAAGGTTATATCAGCAACTTGTTGCGCCGTGGAGACCTTGAAGGTAAAGCGGGCCAAATGTTGTTGCTACACAACGTGCCAAACGTACTAAGCGAGCGCGTGCTTCTTGTCGGTTGTGGTAAAGAGCGCGAATTAGACGAGCGCCAGTACAAAAATATAATCGCCAAAACCATTCAAACGTTGAATGAAACCGGCTCAATGGAAGCGGTGTGTTTCTTAACCGAGCTTCACGTTAAAGGTCGTGATACCTATTGGAAAGTGCGTCAGGCTGTAGAAGCGACAGAAGATACACTTTACACCTTCATGCAGCTTAAAACTAAGAAAGGCGAGCCTCGCCGCCCGTTACGTAAAATTGTATTCAACGTACCTACTCGTCGCGAGCTTACTGTTGGTGAGCGCGCGGTTGAGCATGGTTTAGCTGTAGCTCGTGGTTCGAAAGTAACCAAAGACGTAGCTAACATGCCGCCAAACATCTGTAACCCAGCGTATTTATGGCAGCAAGCACAAGAATTAGCAAGCCAGTACGACAGCGTAACCGCTGAAGTGGTAGATGAAACTCAAATGGCAGAGTTGGGTATGCAGTCTTACCTTGCCGTTGGCCGTGGTTCTGCAAATGAAAGCATGATGAGTATTATGCATCATCGCGGTGGTCCAGCTGATCAAGCCCCAATTGTGCTTGTAGGTAAAGGCCTTACTTTCGATTCAGGCGGTATTTCAATTAAGCCAGGCGAAGCCATGGATGAAATGAAGTACGACATGGGTGGTGCTGCCGGCGTACTGGGTACTATGCACACTATCGCGGCGCTTAACCTGCCCATTAACGTTATTGGTGTACTTGCAGGCTGTGAAAACATGCCAGATGGTAAAGCTTACCGTCCGGGTGACATTCTTACGACCATGTCGGGCCAAACCGTAGAAGTGCTTAATACTGATGCTGAAGGGCGTTTAGTATTGTGCGACGCGCTAACCTACGTTGAACGTTATGAGCCTGAGTTAGTGATTGATGTAGCTACCCTAACGGGGGCGGCTATCATCGCGCTTGGTCATCACGCAACAGCAGTAATGAGCACGCATAACCCACTAGCTCACGAGCTACTTAATGCATCAGAGCAAAGTTCAGATCGCGCATGGCGTTTACCGCTATGGGACGATTACCAAGAGCAGCTTGAAAGCCCGTTTGCAGATATGACAAACCTTGGTGGACGCCCAGCTGGATCTATCACCGCGGGTTGTTTCTTGTCTCGCTTCACTAAGAAGTACAACTGGGCTCACCTTGATATTGCCGGTACGGCATGGCGCAGTGGTAAGAACAAAGGTGCAACAGGCCGTCCAGTGCCTATGCTGTCTCAGTTCTTAATGAACCGCGCTGATATCAAGTTAGAGGACTAATCATTTATGCCACAAGTGATTTTTTATCAACTTACCAGCAGTGACAATGGCGTGGCAGGCCGCGCCAGTGAAGTCATTGCTTCAGCGTTTGCTAATAAGCAAAAAATTAGCGTGCTGTGTGATACACAGACACAAGCTGAAGAAGTTGATGAATTGTTATGGCAACTGCCGGCAGACCGCTTTGTGCCCCATAACCTTTATGGTGAAGGGCCGCAGTCGGGAACGCCGGTGGAAATTTGTTGGCAGCCAGAGCAGGTAGCCAGACGACAAATGGTGGTTAATGTGGGTTCCGGTATGGTGCCTTCACCCAATCAGCATCGTCAAATCATCGATTTTGTACCCGTGAACGAGAACGCCAAACAGGCTGCGCGGGTAAGATACAAAAACTATCAGCAAGCTGGATGCAACATGCAGTTTAAATCTGCATAAGTCATTCGCGTTTAGCTTCAATTTGAGAGTGTGTAATGGATAAAACCTTCGAACCGCAGTCCATCGAGCAGCAATGCTATAAGTCATGGGAAGAGGCGGGTTTATTTAAAGCTTCAGGCAGCGGCGACCCATATTGTATTCTGCTTCCGCCGCCGAACGTTACCGGTAGCCTTCACATGGGCCATGGTTTCCAGCAAACCATTATGGATGCCCTAACTCGCTATCACCGCATGAAGGGCGATAATACGCTATGGCAAGTGGGTACTGACCACGCCGGTATTGCTACCCAAATGGTGGTAGAGCGTAAGCTTAACGCTGAAGGCAAGACTCGCCACGATTTAGGTCGCGAAGACTTCATCAAAAAAGTGTGGGAATGGAAAGAGCACAGCGGTGGTACTATTACTGGTCAAATGCGCCGTTTAGGTACGTCTCCTGACTGGTCTCGTGAAGTGTTCACCATGGACGAAGACCTGTCTAAAGCCGTAACTGAAGTGTTCGTGAAACTACACGAAGAAGGCCTTATTTACCGCGGTAAGCGTTTGGTTAACTGGGATCCAGTGCTTCACACTGCAGTATCTGATCTTGAAGTGCTAAACGAAGAAGAAGACGGCCACATGTGGCACATGCGCTATCCGCTAGCGGATGGTAGCGGTGAGCTAGTGGTTGCAACCACGCGCCCTGAAACCATGCTAGGTGACACAGCGGTTGCAGTACACCCAGATGACGAGCGTTATCAAGATTTTATCGGCAAAGAAATTAAGCTGCCGATTACTGGCCGTTTAATTCCGGTTATCGCCGATGACTATGTCGATCAAGAATTCGGTACAGGTTGCGTTAAAATTACGCCTGCTCACGACTTCAACGACTACGATATGGGTAAGCGTCATAACCTACCTATGATCAACATTCTTACCGACGATGCGAAAATTAATGATGATGCGCCAGAAGCGTATCGCGGTTTAGATCGCTTCGACGCCCGCAAGCAAATTGTTGCTGATTTAGATGCACAAGGCGCATTGGTTAAGATTGAGCCGCATAAGCTTAAAGTACCGCGTGGCGATAGAACCAACGCGGTTATCGAGCCATACCTTACTGACCAGTGGTATGTAGCGGTTGAGTCTCTTGCTAAGCCTGCTATTGAAGCGGTTGAAAGCGGCGAAATTCGTTTTGTGCCAGAGAACTGGAACAAGACTTACTACCAGTGGATGCACAACATTCAAGACTGGTGTATTTCACGTCAGCTGTGGTGGGGACACCGCATTCCGGCGTGGTACGACGAAAACGGCAAGGTTTTTGTTGGCCGTACTGAAGAAGAAGTGCGTGAAAAGCACGGCCTTGGCAGTGACGTAACGCTTTCACAAGACGACGATGTATTAGATACTTGGTTCTCAAGCGCACTATGGCCGTTCGCGACCATGGGCTGGCCAGAAGAAACGCCAGATCTAGAAACCTTTGTACCGTCTTCAGTGCTAGTAACCGGCTTTGACATCATTTTCTTCTGGGTGGCCAGAATGATCATGATGACCAAGAAATTCACTGGCAAAATTCCGTTTAAAGACATCTACATTACTGGTCTTATCCGCGATGAGAACGGCGATAAAATGTCAAAGTCGAAGGGCAACGTGCTTGACCCAATCGATTTGATTGACGGTATTGATATTGAGTCGCTAGTCACTAAACGCACTGCTGGCATGATGCAGCCTCAGCTTGCTGAGAAGATTGCTAAGCGTACTCGAAAGCAATTCCCTGATGGTATTCAGGCCTACGGTACAGATGCACTACGCTTTACGTTTGCAGCCATGGCCTCAACCAGCCGCGATATCAACTTTGATATGGCCCGTGTTGAAGGATACCGCAACTTCTGTAATAAAATTTGGAATGCATCGCGTTTTGTATTGATGAACACAGAAGAGCACGATACAGGTCGTGACGGTGGCGAAATGGTACTTAGCATGGCCGATCGCTGGATTTGGGCTAAGTTCCAACAAACCCTGGTTGAGTTTGAAAAGGCCCTTGAAGACTACCGTTTCGACATTGCTGCGCAAACCGTTTACGAGTTCACTTGGAACCAGTTCTGTGACTGGTATCTAGAGCTTACTAAGCCTGTGCTTAGCAATGACGCCAGCACCGAAGCTGAAAAGCGCGGTACCCGTCATACGCTTATCAACGTGCTTGAAAGCCTTCTTCGCTTATTGCACCCGCTTATGCCGTTTATCACCGACACTATCTGGCAGCGCGTTGTGCCACTAAGTGCACTTAAAGTGGAAGAGGGAGCAAGCATTATGGTTCAGGCATTCCCTGAAGTTGATGCGGCTAAACAAGACGACAAAGTACTTGCTGATATCGAGTGGGTGAAGAAGTTTATCGTGGGTATTCGTAATATCCGTGGTGAGATGGATATTTCGCCAAACAAGCCGCTTAACGCACTGCTTAAGAACGTAAGCGACGAAGACGCTCGCCGTCTTGATGCGGCTAAGGCGTTCCTAGATAAGCTTTCTAAGCTTGAAACCGTAACTATATTAAAAGACGGTGAAGAAGCGCCAGCGAGTGCCACAGCGCTTGTGGGTGAGATGGAAATTCTTATCCCTATGGCAGGGCTTATCGACAAAGACGCAGAGCTTGCGCGTATTACTAAAGCCATGGAGAAAATCGAGAAAGATGTATCTCGCACTCGTGGTAAGTTAGGTAACGAGAAGTTCGTAAGTAATGCGCCAGAAGCGGTAATTGAAAAAGAACGCGGTAAGTTGGAAGAAGGTGAAAAAGCCCTAGCCAAACTTAAAGAGCAGTTCGAGACAATCAAAGCGCTTTAATTGTCGCCTCTTAAGCGGGACTTAGCGATATAAATTAAAGGGCTACCGAAAGGTAGCCCTTTTTTGTTGACAATTTAATGGCCTATCTTAACCAAATATTGCCTTAGCATGCCTATCAAGGACTTTTGCTTTATAGGTTTGGTTAAATAGTCGTTCATGCCAGACTTTATTGCGCTTTGCTTGTCTTCTTTCATCGCGTTAGCGGAAAGGCCGATAATGGGTAAGGCTGTAAACCCCTTTTCTCGAAGCTCGGTTGTGGCTTCATACCCGTCCATAACTGGCATTTGTACGTCCATTAGTACGAGGTCGTATTGAGGCGAGTTCTCTATTTTTTGTACGGCCTGTTTGCCATCTTCTGCTATGTCAAAGGTTAGCCCAAGGTTAGTAAGCATCTCGCCAGTGACAAGCTGATTTATATTATTGTCTTCAACTAGCAGCACGTGCCCCTCAAGTGAAGTAATTAGTGACTCGTCTTTAAAGTGCTGGCCTTCAAAGCTAACGTCTTTCGATATAACCTGAATAACAAAACGCTCGAATTGGGCCGGGGTAAAGGGGTGCATAATCAAGGGACCCTTCCAAAGTGAATCATATTTAGATTGCAGAGCACTGCCTGCGCTTTCCATCACCAAGCCCACGGATTTTCCGCTTTCTAATAAACTGTTTAGCCAGTTAATATTCTGTCTAAAAAAGCTAAACTCATGAACATCGACAATGATGTGTTCAGGGAGCGATGCGGCATTTTTAGCCTCATCTATTGGCTTGCATGACATAGTCGAGAGCTGAATTTGGGTGCAGTAAGTCTCTGGAAGTAATGGTGACTCAGTAATATACAGGCTGTTACTAGGAAGCTGAGGCGAGTTTTGTAATACCCCAGGCTGGTTTTTAAATGCTCGGAGGGGAAGCTCAACTGCAAATGTACTTCCTTTACCTATAGTAGACGTTGCATCCAGTCGTCCGTTCATGAGTTCGGTAAGCTGACTTACGATAGCAAGCCCTAAACCCGTACCACCGTACTTTCTATTGGTTGAACCGTCAGCTTGAGTAAAGGGCTTAAATATTCTATCTAGCTGCGCTGGGCTCATACCGATGCCAGAGTCGGTTATTCTCATGGAGAGATTAAGTAAGTTTCCTTTCTCATTGAGGCTACCGTCAAACTCAATTTCTATACGGCCCTGTTCGGTGAATTTTACAGCGTTGTTGCCAATGTTCATGATAATTTGCGCTATACGAAGAGGGTCGCCAATAACCTGAGGCGGTATCTTAGGGTTTACCGTAAAATGAACCGACAAATTCTTCTCTTTTGCTCGTAACGCAATTACAGCAATCAAGTTGTCAAAAAGAGAGTGTAATGAAAAGCTCACTTCTTCTATTTTAAGTTTGCCCGCTTCAATTTTTGAAAAGTCGAGGATGTCGTTAATTACGCTTAACAGTATCTGCCCAGAGTACGCCGCTTTGTCTAAATAACCTCTTACCGTGGAGGAAAGCTCTTGCTGCTGTGCTAGTTCTATCAACCCGATAATGCCATTCATAGGCGTGCGAATTTCGTGGCTCATATTAGCCAAAAACATACTTTTCGATGCGGTAGCTTGCTCGGCTTTAACTTTAGATTCAGTGATAACTTTATTTAAGTTTTCCAACTGAGAGTTCATTGTTCTCGCTTCATTGAGCAGCTTTTCTGTCTCACGGTTTTTGTCGCTAAACACGAGAGCGGCTTTCGCTAGCTTACCAATTTCATCTTTTCGATTACTGCCTGGAATTTTAGATATTTGTATGCCCTGAGCGAGCTTGTTGAAGACTTCCGTGATAGATCGGATAGGGCCAAGAATTCGCAAGGTAGAAAACAGTGCCGCCGACAAAGCAAGTAAAATAGCAAACAGAGAGAATAGCTCGCCATTGCGTTGCGTACTTTCGGCTATTTGGTAGGTGCGCTGCGTTATAACCTCAGAGTCGGTACTTACCTTTTTCGCCAGTTCTCCGCTCAAATACAAAAATTCGTTGGCAGAGCCTGCCATAACAACGTTAACCAGAAAAAGGTTGCCTTGAGTGATTTGCGTCAGCTTAAAAAAGTCGTTTTTAATTCTATCCATAACGCGTTCGATGCGTTGTTGCAGTTTAGGAGGGGCAGAGGAAGGTAAGCGTTTCAAAGCGTCTATGGCATCATTAAAAGACTGGATGAATTTCATGTCAGGCTTCATCAAGTATTTTAGCATCGCATTTTCTGTACGTATAAGAATGACCTTAGCATCATCTACGAAAGCAGCGGAAATCTGCCCTTTTTCTAAAGCCTTATCAAGCTCACTTCCTAGCAATGTAATGTCGGACATGGTGCCCTGATCGATAAGGTTGTCTCTTTCTGAGCGAGCCTCAACAACCTGAGAAAAGTTTTCTTGATAAGCGAGCAAATGCTCTCTCATTCTATTGAGAATTTGATTGCTGTTACCTTTTTGTTCAGCACCTTCGCTCACCTCCGCAAGTTTATCGAGTTTACTGTTGATAGTTACCATTAGGCGACTAAAACGCGTAATGGCCGACTTACTTGCATTTTCTTTAAAGATTAAAACATTGCGCTGAAGGTCGACAACGTCCCGTTCTAGCTCTTTAACTATACCAACATCAATAACGGCTTTCGCCGCAGACGCAACCCCGTCGTTTAAAACCTCTTGGTTTTTTCTCGCCACAAAACCTTGAGCCAGTATCAGCGCAATTAAAGCAACTAACACTGTTATGAGCTGTATCCTTATTGACGATAACATATGAGTTTTGGAGACCTTATTCCATTTAAGATGTGGTATTAAATTGTATTATGCAGTGATAAATTCATACCACTTTTGTAAGCTATATTCATAGCTTGGCATGACCGTATTCCAAACTGCAACGTTACTAAAGCGCTCTTCATAACTACCGCCGGTTCGCTGTGCTCCTTTTTGTACACTAACTTTGCCATCTGGGCCCTTTAGTGGTTCAGAAGCAACTTTACCCTTATACCAATAATCCCACTCAGCCTGCGATAAATAATCGGCAGAACGTTGAGGATTTGAAATGTAATAGCCTTGCCTTGCTATAAATGCACCGGGCCAACCTGATAGCCACCAATTCATATATTCGTAAGCTACATCTTTCATTCTTCCTTGGGTAGCTGAAGAAAGGCACATTACGCCATGCCATCCTCTATAACCTTCTTTCGGAGCTGCAAATGTAACGGGAATATTTTGGCCATTTAGCGCTGAAACAGCTGGTGAAAACATACTTTCAATAGCGACTCGGCCGCTTTTCATAAACTCAACAGATTCCGGTACCGATGTCCAAAAGCCGTTAAAGTGATTCAACTGCGTTAACTCAATTAGCAGGTTGAACAGATCGTCCAACTCGTATTCGGTGATTGCACCTATATCGTTAAAAGTGATGAACCCTTTTGCTTGCGCGGCTAACGCTAGATCGAATAGCCCGATAGTGGGGTCGTTTACAATACCCACTTTTCCAGAAAAGTGACGGTCTAGCAGCCAGCCCCAGCTTTCTTCTTGTCCCTGCAGTTCGGTAGGTAGCTTTGTAGTGTCGTAACCAAATGAGTCCACATTATGTACATAGGGTAAAAAGCTGATGCCGTCGGTATGCTTTTCACCTAAAGAGCCATCGCCCTGTACATTAAGAATCTTATGGGGGGCATCACCCGCGCCCATGCGAGCATTTTCAGTGAGCTTACCGGTTTTACTTAAATTGTTTATTTCACCCCAGTATTGAAGTCGCTTTTTTTGTATAGGTTGAATAGCTTTTGCGCGCCACAGAACGTTAATGCTATTTGACCATTGTTCGTATAAATCAAAAGAGTGGGGGTTCATAGAGGCTTTTTGCAAAACAGCGGCACTTCCGCCGGGTTCAAACTCTATGTTAATACCTAAGTCTTCGATTGCACGCTGACGAATAGCTTCCTGTAAAGTAACGTGCGTACCCATAACCCGAAGCGTTGGCTTAGTTTTGCCAATAGCAAAAGGTGTTATGCCCGCCGTCAATCCAAACGCTAGACCTGCCTTCAGCAGAGTTCGACGTGATGCAGAAGAAATATTTTTCTTTAAAGGCTTAGTAGACATTGTGGCAGTCCGTATAAAGAAGGTCCTTTGCTACATTCTGGCACTTATTTCATAGTGTTACCAAAAAAATGTAAGCAGATTTTTGAAAAAGTGATGGTGGAAGTTGAGGGAACTCAACCGACAAAGAATGATGACTTTTTAAAAGGGGAATTTAAAAAATAGCCAAAAGCAGTGTTTGAAACAGCTTTTGGCAAGAATGAATGTGAAAGGTTAGTGGAAGATTAAATTAGCGACGAAAGAGTTTGATTGAGCGTCTCTTAAGTACAATGCCTCCAAGCAGAAACAATGGAAGTAGCGACCAGGCACCGCCATGCTCTTCTACGATAACTACCGTATCTTCTACAACGTACTCATTGTTCTCACTCTCAAGAGGAAGGTAGGCAAGTTCGTTGTCGTCATAAGCATCGGTAAATGCCACTAGCTCTTCGGTATCCGCATCGTAAAGTTCTAGCAGGATATCGTAATCGCTAGGTGAGAAACCAGATACTAGTGTACTTTCAATGGTGAATGTATCGGTCGAATCTTCTGAATAAATATAGAACTCCGAAGAAACATGTATAGCGTCATAAACACCGTCTCTACCTAGATACAGAACAGCGT
The DNA here is from genome assembly GCF_036864475.1 of Alteromonas sp. S005. NCBI lineage: Bacteria > Pseudomonadati > Pseudomonadota > Gammaproteobacteria > Alteromonadales > Alteromonadaceae > Alteromonas > Alteromonas sp. S005. Next base: position 173,291 of record NZ_JAZETN010000001.1, read on the forward strand.
ATACGGGCGCTCGTGTGAAAATCGTGTCGGCGTCAAACTCAATAGAAAATGCAGAGTGATATCCGTCGTAGTCAATATCTTGCTGTAGCGTCACCCAGCTTTCATAAATCCAAAATTCATTAACGCTACTGACCACAATATCGCTTGATGACTTATTTACACCTAGGTGTTGTTGATGCTTATTGGTTTTATTGAGTGTGCTTTGTTGTGCCTTGACCTTATCGGTAGACTGCTCGACAACACTGTTATTAGTCAATTCACTTGTGGTTTTTGGCAGTAGGGATTTTGCGGCTACAAATGGTTTGTCGTAACGGAATTCGCTTGAGGTAACTTGTTTTTCTTTTGCACTTCTATCGGTTTTTGCATGTACAGGTGACAAAAACACAAGCTGTAATGCGGCGATAGCAGAATATGCTGTGAGTGTTGATACTAAATGTTTCATCTGTCCATCCTTTTCCAATCGATAATGACAGAGCCATTGTTGACGAAAAAAGATGAACAAAAGCTGAAGTGTAACTTAATGGGTCTTCAGCTTTGTAGGGGCTATAAAGAATTAGTCGTCGAAGTGGTGGTCTTCTTCTTCGTACTCGCCTTCTTCACGTGGTTCGAAATATGTGCCCCATCCATCGTAAGTTACATCGTGTTTGTCGGCGATTTTTAACAGTGCATCGGAATCAGCATTTAGCTTTTCAATATCTAATTTTCTTTCTACCACGGCGTCGAAGCAAAAAATGGTTTCGCCGTCGTCAAGAATTAACTCTTCGGCGTCAGTCACTTCAAAACCAGCTTTGAAGGCATCGACAGCCGCTTTTTCCAATACGTCGAAGTCGGTGCTGGCGAAATGGTGCTCAATGGTATAGTCGGCATCAGCTTGACTGCCATCTTCTAGAAGGGCATCAATGGTCTCTTGGTTAAACTCGTACCACTCTTCTCTTTCATCGAACTGGGTCATAATAAACACTCGTTAGCAATTTAGGCGCAAGTTTACCTGCTTTTTTCCAGTTCATCGACCTGTGTATTAAGCGTATCAAATTTTTGTTTCATTTCATCGTTGAAATGCGCCATCCACTCTTTGATTGAACGCTCTTCTGTTAATGCCTCAGGAGCAGAAATATCAATAAGCACAATTCCATTGTCCCAGCGGTTCCATTTCACTTTATTGTGTAGATTACTGGCCGTTACCATGACAATCGGCTCATGAGTGGTTTTGGCTAAACGAAAAGCGCCTTGCTTAAACGGCAAAATGCCTCTGCCGTAACTTCTCGTACCTTCAGGGAATAGCCATACAGATGTTTTCTTTTTGGCTATGCGGTTAGCGGCGATATCTAGGGTGTTTCGCGCTTTTCCTGAATTTTTTCTATCGATCATGATATTCCCCGACAGCCAATAAATTTGGCCAAAAATAGGGATCCACTTCAAACTCTTTTTTCCGATTGTGACTACGCCAGGAAGTGCAGCCTTACAAATTGTTATAACGTCAAAGCTGTTTTGGTGATTTGCGATGAAAATGTAAGGCTCGTTTATTTTTACAGCGGGGTCTTTTTGAATAACAATTTTAAGACCCACTATTTTGGCCATAAGCGAATACAAACTACCGGCTGCATGCACGTTATCCTTGTGAAAAGGGCGTACGATACAAATGATCAGCAAAATAATGTTGATTAGTAAAAAGGCAATAAATAGTGCCGGTATGCGAAATAAAGCGATCAAAACAACTCCTAGATACAATTAACGCGCGCAGTATAGATGAAGTTTCAGCGTACACTTGTCCGATGAGTTTTTACAGCTTCAAGATTTAATAGGGTTATCATTTGTGAAAGTTGTTTTTTATCACCTTTAGTATGAGGAAATTTTGCCGATACCGAATTACAATAATACAAGGCTAATCGAATTTAACTCGGTATTCATTACATGCAGACATTTACTCCAGACGACCTAGAAGAAGATATTCTTGCTGACCTTATGGAGGAAATAAACGAACTCTATGAATCAAGCGAACAAACCTTGATTGAGTTAGAGCTTCGTCCAGAAGATAACGAGTTACAGCGTGCTCTGTTTCGTTCAATCCACACCATTAAGGGCGATTTAGGCTTAGTTAATTTCTCGCCGATGATACCCCTTTTACAGCATGTCGAAGATTTACTCGATTACTTACGTAAAGGGCAGGTAGCGTATACCAGTACCATGAGCGACTTGGTGCTACTGACGATGGATAGGGTGAAGGCCTTTGTAGAAGCTGTAATGGCTGACGGTAAGGCTGAGTATGATGACAACCTTCACAACCAACTGGTGTTAGCAATTGGTCGTGTTACACCAGAGAACACGGCTGAGCACGAAAAGCGCCTCACTGAAGCTGTGTTACTGTTAAATCCAGCGTTAGATATTGTTGCTGACAGCGGCGACCCTGAAAACGTGCAGATAAAACCACCTACATTAGCAGCAACGGGCATACCAAAAGACATTAGCAGTGAAAAGAAGCAAGATATTTTATTTTTCCGTGACCTAATGCAAACCATCGAACGTCGCTCTAACTATTGGGGGGGAAGGGGTGATCGTATTGCTAAATTAGCCATGTATATTAACGATGTTGCTGAAAATCCAATTGACGAAGATCAGCTGGCGGTAGCCAGTTACGTTCATGATTTTGGCATGGCGTTTATGCCTTTAAAGCTGCTGCATAAAGGCGATGAATTGACGGATATCGAGTTTAATCTGATGCGATCTCATGTTTACAAAAGCGCCCGTTTGTTAGAGCACCTAGACCAATGGGACATGGCACGTAAAATAGTGATGCAACACCATGAGCGCACCGATGGGACCGGTTATCCGCTAGGCATAAAAGAAGACGATATCTGTGAAGGCGCGAAGCTACTTGCCATTGTCGATACCTACGACGCAATGACGCACCCCAGAGCGCACAATGAAGATAATGTGCTTTCCAAAAAAGAAGCGGTGATAGAGATCAACCGCAGTGCCAAAGGCCAGTTCAGTATGAAGTGGGTGAGACTGTTTAATCAGGCGATGACAGCGCTTTTAACTAAAGGGCAGTAAACGCTGCCCTTTGTTTGTTAAATTAGCTATTAGTTGAATTAGGTGCCAATTGACTAGTTGGCTGTCTTCAATTGCTGCCAAATCAAATTCTCGAATCAAGCTGTATTTCGTTGCAGAACTTCTGGTTTTTAAATTCCCAACAAAGTGGCACTGTTTCTCTTTTGGGATGACTCAGCGCCATTTTCAGTTTATCGAAGTTTGCATAGGTAACAGGCTCTCCCTCAAAGTCCGTGATGATACTGTTGACTAAAATTTTGGCAGCATAAGCGCCGGTATCTTTAGCAACATCTAAGACAATGGCACCTTGGGAATGAGGGAGCAGGCGAAGGCCAGAACGATCTGCGCCAATAAAGGAACTAAATCGCTTGCTGGGTTGATACCACATGCGCTCTTCAGAGAAATCAAACACAGTGTTAAAACGTTTTAAAACTTGATTGCCAAGTACCCCGTCGCTTCCGTCCTGCGAATTACTCCCCTCAAACCTGAAGTATGTAGGTAGATGTTCAAACGTGACGTCGCCAAAAGAGAAGTGGGAAAGTGATCCCACAAGGTTGGCCGAATCCCCTTTAATTCCAGTGCTGGTTGCTGCAAAGGTTTTATCTGGCAACGCAAAACGTTCATTTTGAGCGAATAAGCTTAATGTTCCTGTCGAACCGGTATCCAGCATGAGTTTTACCGTTTTTGAGCTCTTTCCATCGTGAAGTGTTGTGGTGAAGTAGGGCGTATTGCTCTTTACGGTCATCGCAATTTCTTGCCACTGTTCAATGCCATAGTGCTCTCTGCTGCTATCATCTGGTTTGGTAATTATCAGTACCTTAGCGTCCTGGTTTATCTCTACAAGACAACAATTAAAAAAATCAGCGCCAAGTACACCGTCGAAATAGGTTTCATCTACACTGCGAAACGGCATCGCAGATGTTGGTGCATAAATGACCGATAAGTCAGATATAGAAAAATCGCCTAATTGAATATGGGTGTCATGCACGATGTAAGCCGTTGGCGTCTTTCCGCCTCCTGATCCCCCTATCGCAATTGGCTTGTTCGTAGGTAACTTAAGTGCATTGGTTTTATTAGTTTCGGTTAAAACGGTGGCTGCTGCGCCCGAGTCTAGTACGAAAGTGAGGGGCATGGTTTTATTAACGGTCACATTCACCAAAATGTGGTCATTGAGCATAGTAAAAGGCACCACGGTTCGAGTAATGGCTTCATCTACGAATGCTTTGTCAACGTTTTTGTCTTCGCTCTGCCAAGCGATTTTTGCATTCTCATTTTTCCACTGAAAGGCGGCCATGTCCCAAATACGACATCCTGACAGGCCAATGAGTACAGTCGTAACTAGTACCCAACGCAGACAATTACATTTACAGCGAATACATGTAGCTTTTTTGGTGTGATTTGTCATAACAATTCCCTTATTATTTTAATTAAGTGTAAGGGAAAATAATTATTGTTTTGCAATAATTAATATATGCTTTGTAATAAAATGTTTCTGTTATGCAATGACTTTTTGAGTTGTCTAGTGCGGTGGCGTACACTGTCCGAAAAGGGAAAAGAAGAGCGCGCAATGCAATCTATAGAAAATTTAAAACGGGTAAGTCACTTCACTCGAATGGTGCTGTTTGCTGTTGTGGGCATTTTTTTAAGTATTGCTTTCTACGGCTTCGTATTTCAAGGGCAGTGGTGGGTGACTTTTGGAGGCAGCCAGTTTAACGCCTTGTGGCTTCAGTACAGAGAGTCGCGGTTTTTATTAGCAACCATTTTCTCTCCTTTAATTGGTTGCTGGTTGCTTGGCTTCTATTTCCTTCAGCATTTGCTACTTGCACTAAGTAGAGGACTATTTTATGGCAAAACCACTTTACGTCACTTGAAATACGTATCTTGGATCACGGTTTTTTATGTTGGTTATAAAATGTTAATGACGCCCTTTGCGACTTATCTAGTAGTGCCTAATAGTTCAATTGATATAAGTCTCAACCCGATGACTTTAATTATAGTATTGTGCTTACCTGTGCTAGTTCACTTATTTAGCGCTGCTGCAGAATTAGACAAAGAAAACAAAGAGATTGTGTGATGCCTGTTCTTGTTAACCTTGACGTTATGATGGCGAAGCGCAAAATTCGCTCTAAAGATCTGGCACAAAAGATTGGAATAACTGAGGCAAATTTGTCGCTATTGAAAAGCGGCAAAGTTAAAGGTATTCGATTCACAACATTAGAAGCAATTTGTCACCATCTACAGTGCCAACCTGGCGATATATTGGTGTATGAAGATGAGTAAAGAAAATTAAAAAGGGCACGCACATGCCCTTTTTTGCAATTTTTGCGTTAATTCACACCGAGTTCTTTCAGCTTACGGGTAAGCGTGTTTCTACCCCAACCCAAACGTTTAGCCGCATCTTGCTTGTGGCCGTGGGTGTGCTGAAGTGCCCGTTCGAGCATAACGCGCTCGAAAGTCAGCATAGCGTCGTTAAGGATATTATGATGACCATCGCGTAGTTGTTTGTCGGTCCAGCTGGCTAGTAAATCTGGCCAATCACCCGATTCGGCACTAGGCTTTTCAATACTGCTATCGCTGTGAATTTCTGGCGGCAGATCGCTCGGTAAGACTTCTTGCCCACTTGCCATGACAGTTAGCCAGCGGCATACGTTTTCTAACTGCCTTACATTACCGGGCCAGGGCAGCTGAGACATAACGCGTTCAGCTTCTTTAGAAATACTCTTAGCCTCTACATCCAGCTCTTTTGCTGCTCGGCGAAGGAAATGGCGCGTTAACAATGGAATATCTTCGCGGCGTTCATTCAGCGATGGAAGGTGCACACGAATAACGTTCAAGCGGTGAAATAAATCTTCCCTGAATTTTCCTTCAGCGACGCGCTGCTCTAGGTTTTGGTGGGTGGCTGCGATAATGCGTACATCAACGCTTACCGATTGATGGCCACCTACGCGATAAAACTGACCGTCTGCGAGTACTCGTAAAAGGCGGGTTTGCACGTCTAACGGCATATCGCCTATTTCATCTAAGAAAAGTGTGCCGCCGTCAGCTTGTTCAAAACGCCCTTGGCGTGCTGCTTGTGCACCAGTAAAGGCGCCTTTTTCATGACCAAATAGCTCAGACTCAACCAAGTCAGCGGGGATTGCAGCCATATTAAGCGCAATAAAAGGCTTGCTCGCTCTGGGGCTGTGTCTATGAAGTGCGTGCGCCACCAGCTCTTTACCCGTACCCGATTGGCCGTTAATGAGCACGCTAATCGAAGAACGTGAAAGTCGACCTATAGCACGGAAGACTTCCTGCATTGCAGGTGCTTCACCAATTATCTCAGTCACAACGTCTTCAACTTGTGACTTGGACACCGTCGACTGCTCTCTTGCATGAGCAAGGGCGCGTTGGGTTAAGGTTACCGCTTCGTCGATATCAAAAGGTTTTGGCAAGTATTCAAATGCCCCTTTTTGATAAGCGTTTACCGCGCTGTCTAAATCCGAATGCGCCGTCATAATGATAACGGGAAGCAATGGATGGGAAGCGTGTACTTCGTTCAGTAATGTCATGCCGTCCATTTGTGGCATTCTTATATCTGAAATGATGACTTCGGGGGCTTGGCCGCTTTGAAGTTGAAGCAATAAATCTTCAGGGTTTTCAAAACTTAAACAGCTGATATCAGCGGCTTGTAAGGCCTTTTGCAGCACCCAACGAATAGAACTGTCATCGTCGACAATCCACACAGACTCATTCGTCATCGTCTGTCTCCTTACGATCTATTGGTAGATAAATTACGAACTCAGTGTGACCAGGGTAGCTGTCTACATCTATTTTGCCGCCGTGGTGGTTAATAAGGGTTTGCGAAATGGATAAACCCAGCCCAGAGCCATTCTTTTTGCTTGTGACCATGGGATAGAAAAGTGTGTCTTTAATTTCAGGAGGAATACCCGGGCCGTTATCTATAATCTTTATTTTGGCAACCAGTGCATGACGCTTCGTTTGAATCGTCATTTGGCGCTCAATTCGCGTCACCAACCTAATTTCAGGGTTAGGAGTTTGGCTTTCGGTTAAGGCCTGAATGCTATTTCTGACTATATTAAGCACCGCTTGCTGAATCATATCAGGATCTAATAAAAGCGGCGGTATACTGGGGTCATAATCGCGGACTATAGCTATAGGATTATCTGAATCAAAACGCATAAGGCTACGTATTTTTTCAAGAGCCTGATGCACATTACTTTCTTCGAATCGAGGCAGTGAGTTAGGGCCTAGCAAACGATCCACCAGGTTGCGCAGACGATCAGATTGCTCAATGATCATACGGGTGAATTCTTTGTGCTCTTCCAACAGCTCTTTTTCTAAAAGCTGCGCTGCGCCTCGAATGCCACCTAGCGGGTTTTTTATTTCGTGCGCCAGACCACGTACTAGCTCTCGAGCCGCATAATGCTGTGCATTTTGTAAATTCTCTCGAGAAATACGCTTTTGCTGGTCAATCTTTTTTACTTCGAACAACAGCCTAGGGCCATCTTCAAAGTGTAAATTAGTAACGGTTAAATCCGCAGAAACATAGCGATTATCTCTGAACGCTAACTTAATTTCGTTCTCGGTAAAGTCTTCACCTTTTCTAATCGCCGCTTTAAGTCGGGTTGTCTCAATTGTGCCCGGTAAGAAAAAGTCTTGAAGCGGGTGGCCGGTAAGTTGCTTTAGACCCGTCTCGAACAAAGCTTCGCCTGCATGGTTGGCGTAAACAATGGTCAGTCTGTTATCTACCATCACCAATGCAGTGTTTAAGCTATTTATAAGCTGTTGTGTTTCTAACTCGGTGGAATGCATCCGAGCCCGTCTCCTTTGCACCATAATTGTGCATTGTAGCTTGCAATAATGCGATGCGCGAATAAGAGGCTAAGCAAACATAGCTGACTGAACCTCGGTGGTGCGCTTACAGAACAATGGTTGCACGCTTTTAGTTATTAATTAACGCCGATGCCTGATGTAGGTAAAGCGTTTGTTCTGGAGACGATGCAAGAGTCTTGCCCGTATTGTTTGTTAGCTCAACTTTGTAAGTATGTGCTCCACGATGGACACCTGACAGTTTAAATACGCCCGAACTATTGCTTGCAAATGGGGCGTTATCGAAAATTAAACGATAGATGGGGGCTTTGGGGGCACCAGTTTGTGCCGCAGAAATGGTAAGCTCACCTAGGTTATTTCGGATTGTTGCTTCTGGTGCAGGAGATTTAATAACTACGCGATAACTTGGTTTTGGGGCATCAGGCTTAAGCGGTGGTGGGGGAGGCACTTTAGTAGCTGTGACGACATTTTGGGTTTTATCATCGAATGCCAGTGGCTCAGCATTTTGTTGAGGCTTATCGGTGAAAGTAATAGAGCCGTCTTTTCCTACCACCTTATAGATTGTTGTAGTCGAAGATGATGGAGCAGTCGATGCCTCGGCGCCTTGCTCTGTCTCGTTTGTTTGTGCTTCTTGCTGCAAATTATTGCCTTGCACTTCGCTCAGCGTAGCGGCTTGCAGAGGTAACAATCCATTACTGCTACTCAATAGTAGTGTGAATAAGCAAATGTATCGCATTTTGTTTCGCACGTGTCGTTACCTAATCTATATATTTTGAAAATGCTAGCTTACTACATTGTTAGACTGGCTCTGTCTTTGAGTCTATCAAGTGATAGTTAAAAAAGGTTTGCGTTTGGCTGGCTGCTCTAATGCCGCAAACATAGATATTATTTTTTAACGTCACCCTAATGACATAGTAGTTAATTAGCACCCATAAAAAAAGCCCGCAGAGCGGGCTTTAGTATATATCGCTATACAGAGTGTTATTACACGCTGTAGTACATGTCGAACTCAACTGGGTGAGTTGTCATGTTAAGTTTAGTTACTTCTTCTGACTTAAGGTCGATGTATGCATCAATCATGTCGTCAGTCATAACGCCACCTGCTTTAAGGAAGTCACGGTCGTTATCAAGTGCTTCAAGTGCCATTTCAAGCGAGCTTGCAACAGTTGGAATTTCAGCCGCTTCTTCTGCAGGTAGATCGTACAAGTCTTTATCCATAGCATCGCCAGGGTGGATCTTGTTTTTGATACCGTCAAGGCCAGCCATTAGCATTGCAGAGAATGCAAGGTAAGGGTTAGCTGTTGGGTCAGGGAAACGTACTTCAATACGACGCGCTTTATCGCTGGTTACGTGCGGAATACGAATTGATGCAGAACGGTTACGCGCAGAGTATGCAAGCATTACCGGCGCTTCGAAGCCAGGAACTAGACGCTTGTAAGAGTTTGTAGAAGCGTTGGCGAAAGCGTTGATTGCACGCGCGTGCTTAATGATACCACCAATGTAGTAAAGTGCTTCTTCAGACAGACCTGCGTATTTGTCACCTGCGAAGATGTTAACGCCGTCTTTAGAGATAGACTGGTGACAGTGCATACCAGAACCGTTATCGCCAACAAGTGGCTTAGGCATAAAGGTAGCAGTTTGACCGTATGCATGTGCAACGTTGTGTACCACATACTTGTAAACTTGAATTTCATCCGCTTTCTTAACTAGCGTGTTGAATTCACAAGCGATCTCGTTTTGACCCGCTGTCGCTACTTCGTGGTGGTGAGCTTCAATAACAAGGCCCATTTCTTCCATAACCATACACATAGCAGCACGAATGTCGTGAGCAGAATCTACCGGAGGTACTGGGAAGTAGCCGCCTTTAACACCAGGGCGGTGAGCCATGTTGCCGCCTTCGAATTCTTCACCTGAGTTCCACTTTGCTTCTGAAGAATCAATTTTGTAGAACGAGCCTGCCATATCTGTGTGGAAACGCACGTCGTCGAAAAGGAAGAACTCTGGCTCTGGGCCGAAGAAACATGTGTCGCCGATACCTGTAGATTTCAAGTACTCTTCTGCGCGACGTGCAACAGAACGTGGGTCACGCTCGTAACCTTCCATTGTTGAAGGCTCAACAATGTCACAACGGATGTTTACTTGTGTTTCTTCTGCGAAAGGGTCTACTACGCAGCTGTCTGCGTCTGGAAGAAGAACCATATCTGATTCGTTGATGCCTTTCCAACCAGCAATTGAAGAACCGTCGAACATTTTACCTTCTTCGAAGAATTCTTCATCAACAACACTTGCAGGAATTGATACGTGTTGTTCTTTACCTTTGGTGTCGGTAAAACGTAAATCTACAAACTTCGCTTCACTTTCTTTAATCAGCTCTAATGCCTTATCTACTGACATCGTGTCCTCCAGGTTTAATGTAAAAATGCGGAATGATCAGCTTCACCCCAACAGTGGCAAAAGTGAAAGCGATTATCATGCCATTTACAAGCATGCCGATTTTTGCGGCATAGACAGGCATCTATCACTTCCATTTGAATAGGTTTGCACCATAAATGTGCGACAGTGCTCTATTGTGGTGCTTAATTCTTACTTTTATGTCATCTAGCCTAGATCACTTTGTATCACATCACCACTGTATATGTTCAATTCGGTGCAATTGGGATGGTTGTTTTTTGAACTAAAGAGGGAATTCTAATAAAAGTGACTTCTAAGCAAAAAAAGGTGCGCAAACGTCGTGGTTTTTCTGTACAATCCGCGCAAATTTCTCTATCTGCATTTTTTTGCAACAAATCTAATGCAGACTTATTCGATTCCCGAATTAAGTTGGCATCGATTTACACAGGCTCTATATTAAGCATGAATACCACTGATATTAGTAAATTGCGTAATATCGCAATCATCGCCCACGTTGACCACGGTAAAACCACCCTGGTAGACAAACTGTTACAGCAGTCTGGCACCCTTGAATCTCGAGGCGAGCAAGAAGAACGCGTAATGGACTCGAACGACATCGAGAAAGAACGTGGCATTACCATCCTAGCTAAAAACACAGCGATCAACTGGAACGACTACCGAATCAATATCGTAGACACTCCAGGACACGCTGACTTCGGTGGTGAAGTAGAACGTGTAATGTCAATGGCTGACTCTGTACTTCTACTTGTAGATGCACAGGAAGGTCCAATGCCACAAACGCGTTTTGTAACGCAAAAAGCATTTGCCCAAGGCCTTAAGCCAATTGTTGTTATCAATAAAATCGACAAGCCTGGCGCACGCCCAGATTGGGTAATGGACCAAGTGTTTGACCTTTTCGACAACTTAGGTGCAACTGATGAGCAGCTTGATTTCCAAGTTGTTTACGCTTCTGCACTAAATGGCTGGGCATCACACGACGCTGACGAGCCGCAAGAAGACATGAATGCGCTGTTTGAAACTATCGTTGAGCAAGTTTCTGCACCTGATGCAGACGTAGACGGTCCTTTCCAAATGCAGATCTCTCAGCTTGATTACAACTCATACGTGGGCGTAATTGGTGTGGGTCGTGTTAAGCGCGGTTCGGTTAAGCCAAACCAACAAGTGACGGTTGTTACTGCTGATGGCGAAAAGCGCAACGGTAAAGTTGGCTTAGTCTACGGCTATCTTGGTCTTGCACGTCATGAAGTTGAATCAGCGCATGCTGGCGACATCATTGCTATCACTGGTCTTGGCGAACTTAAGATCTCTGACACAATCTGTGACCAAAATACAGTTGAAGCGCTTCCTCCGCTTACGGTTGATGAGCCTACTGTAACTATGACCTTCCAGGTAAACACGTCTCCGTTTGCGGGTAAAGAAGGTAAGTACGTAACGTCACGTAACATCCTAGAGCGTCTTAACGACGAACTAGTACACAACGTGGCGCTTCGCGTTGAAGAAACTCAAGACCCTGATAAGTTCCGCGTATCAGGTCGTGGTGAACTTCACCTAGGCATTCTTATTGAAAACATGCGTCGTGAAGGTTACGAGCTTGCTGTATCTCGTCCAGAAGTAATTCTGAAAGAAGTAGATGGCGAAACACAAGAACCTTACGAAACGCTAACTATCGACTGTGAAGAGCAACACCAAGGCTCTATTATGGAGCAGCTAGGTCTTCGTAAAGCCGAAATGACTGATATGTCTCCAGATGGCAAAGGTCGTGTACGTATCGATTTCGTTATTCCAAGCCGCGGTCTAATTGGTTTCCAAACAGACTTCATGACAATGACGTCGGGTTCTGGTCTTCTGTATCATACGTTCGATCACTACGGCCCTTACAAAGGCGGAATTATCGGTAAGCGTAAAAACGGTGTACTAATTGCGAACGCAAACGGTAAAGCACTAACTAACGCCCTGTTTAACCTACAAGAGCGTGGCCGCCTATTTATCGGTCACGGTGTTGAAGTTTACGAAGGGATGGTTATTGGTATTCACAGCCGTGACAACGACCTAACAGTAAACGCGCTTAAAGGTAAGCAGCTTACAAACGTACGTGCCTCTGGTACTGACGAAGCGCAAACCCTAGTTCCACCAATCAAAATGTCTCTTGAGCAAGCGCTTGAGTTTATCGATGATGATGAACTAGTAGAAGTAACGCCAGAGTCTATCCGTATTCGTAAGAAGCTTCTTACTGAAAACGAGCGTAAGCGCGCATCGCGTGCACCGAAGTCTTAATAGCTTCTAAGACTACATCAGTTTAAAAATGCCAGCTTTTGCTGGCATTTTTTATTTTCTCAATTGATATTTTCAAGCCTGCCTTTTTTCACCAACTCACACTTACGTTCTTGTGTGAAAAATTAGTTGTTTCAAACAAACAGTCTTATGTTGAAAAAAGCGTAAATATCGACCAAAGGTTAGTGGTCAAATGGGTTTTGAGATTCTATGCTTGTAGATAAGTGGGCTTACGCTTTAATTCGTAAGCTAAGTCGTTGTAATATCAGCGGCTAATGAACCTATGAAAGGGGAAGGGTAGTGTTTTCTGTAGCCGTAGTTGAAGATGATCCCATCACGTTAGACCTAATTACTGACGCGTTAGAAACGCAGTTAGACGCTACCGTTTTTCCATTTACGCGTAGTAAGTTTGCTAGAGATTTTTTGCTGCAACAAAGTTCTGATTCGTTAAGCTTAATCATTAGTGACCAAGTCATGCCCGATTATGACGGGCTTAGTCTTTTAAAAACCTGTCAGTCATCGGGTTTAGACGTTCCTTTTTTGCTCATAACAGCTGACCCCAATAAAGAACTCGTTATTGAAGCGCGAAAGCTTCAAGTCACTGGTTTCCTAGCTAAACCGCTTAGTATGGAAGAGCTGGTTCAAAAATCTAAAGAAGCGGTCACAAACGCTAATTAAGCCTTAAAGGTCAGACCTAGGCGTTTATAACGCCTTTGCTTTATCTCTATAAAAGTACATTTCGATATAGCAAATTCGGGTTAATTCATCTTACGCCCCTAGTTTAAGAGGCGCTAAAATTCTACACTGTTGGTATAAGTTTTTATGCAACAGGATGTAATGTGAGCGCCTTATTCGATAATACCCCTTCTAGAAAAGATACGTTTTCGTTCAAATGGCAAAAATACAAAGGAAGAGACATCATTCCTGCGTGGGTGGCTGATACCGAGTTTCGTTGTGCTCAGCCAATCTTAGATGCCATTTCTAGCCAGGTTGAACATGGAAATATGGGGTATATACTGCCTGCCCATCACGACGGCGCTATTCAGGCCGTAGTGCGATGGCTTAAAGATAAGCACAATTGGGAAATTCAGCCCGAATGGCTAGTGTGGACGCCAGGCGTTGTACCTGCGTTTAACGTAGCATGCAAAGCATACTGTGAACCTGGCGATAAAGTGCTTATTCAAACGCCTAATTACCCGCCATTGCTAGCAGCCCCAAAGCTTAATGGCCTAGAGCGAGTAGACATAGGTACGGTAGTGCAAAATGCTGACGGCACGAGTTCTGATAATATTTCAGATGTCGAAGGTGCGCGCTACACGCTAGATTTTGAGGCGTTAGAAAGAGAAGCCGCCGACCCTAAATGTAAACTGTTTATTCTTTGTAACCCCATGAACCCGGTAGGTTCGGTACTTTCTAAAGCGGAGCTGGATCGCATTGCTGAAATCTGTAACGCGAACAACGTTAAGCTTTGCTCTGATGAAATTCACTGCGACCTTATTCTTGAGGAAGGCAAACAGCACATCCCGGCGGGTCGCGAGGCTAATCTTGCTGAAAATAGCGTAACACTTATGGCTGCCAGCAAAACGTTCAATATTGCTGGTTTAGGTACGTCTTTTGCCATTATTCCTAATCGTAAACTGCGTCAGGCATTTACCAATGCCGCAGCGGGCATAGTGCCGTGGGTAACCGTACTAGGTTTAGCGGCTACAGAAGCAGCATTCACTCAGTGTGACGATTGGCATCAGCAGCAGCTTAGCTACTTACATGAGAACAGAGACATGGTGTTTAACACTATCAACAGTATTGACGGTCTTAAGATGCTAAAAGCCGATGCGACTTTTCTTGCATGGGTGGATGCTAGCGGGCTAGGCGTAGAAAACGTTCAACAATGGGCGGAAGAGAAGGGCGTAGGCCCATCTCCGGGTATAGATTTCCACAAGGCGGATCATTTCAGAATCAACTTTGGCTGCAGTAAGTCCATGCTTCAAGACATACTCCAGCGTCTCGCCAGCTAAAAATTGGGGGCAGAGTATTTTTCAGCCCCATTTTTGAAGCTAGCTAAATACGCCGATTAGTTTATACAAACCAAGTCCAATTACAGTGCCCACTACTAAAAAGCCTGCTAGGTTACTTTTCCATGTGTTTCTAAACTCACCTAGCGCTGTGCTTTTGTTCATAACGACCAGTAAAAATATCGCGATAATAGGTAGCAGTAGGGCATTAGTTGCTTGGGCAAACAAAATAGCGGGTAGGGGCTTAAAGCCAAGTGCCGCAACACTTACACCAACAACAATGATAATGAACCACACAGCTTTAAAACTTTTACTTTGCATATCATCAGGTAGCCCAAGCGCCCCAGTTACAGCATAAGCGGCTGCTAAAGGCGCGGTAATGGCGCTGGTTAAACCGGCTGCGAACAATCCTAATGCAAAGAACCACTGCGCTTTGTCACCTAAAACCGGTTTAAGCTGCTCGCCCATATTAGACGCGTCCATAGTGGCTGCTTGGTTGAAAAACGCCATCATAGCTGTGGCCATAACAATTAGCGTAATAAGTCCACCCATGCTAATTGCTCTAGCCGACTGGTTTCGACAGGCTATTACGGCGTCGTTTTTATCCTGTCCTTTTGACGATTTGGCAACTAGGCTGGCGTGAAGGAATAAGTTGTATGGCACAATGGTTGTACCTATAAGGGCTAGCACAGTGGTAATAGCATCTGCGTCTAGTCGCGGTGAAGTAAACTGGCTAAACATAGCAGCAATATCAGGCTTGGCTACGAGCAACGTCACTAAAAATACACCCGCCATGATAAAGACAAGGTAAACCAATACTGTCTCTATCCACTTGTAGCTGCCTGACCATAGCAAAACAATTGCGATGGTACCTAATATGCTGGCCCACGGGCCAATGCCTATGTTGATAAACGCGTCTAGGCCAATTGCTGCGCCGGTTAGGTTGCCCGACTCATAGGCTGCGTTACCAATGCCGATAGCACTGACGATAAGCACGATAAAAAGATTCTTTAGCCATGGCTTGTAAGCCATATTTTTCATGGCACTGGCAAGGCCTTGGCCGCTGGCCACACCAAGGCGCGCTGCCATATCTTGCAAGACTATGGTTGCGAATATGGAAAAAAGTAGCGCCCATACCAAATGAAAACCAAAGTTTGCACCTGCCAGACTTGCTGTAGTTACTGTTCCTGGGCCAATGAAGGCGGCCGCGATGATATATCCTGATTTATCTTTTGCCATTGCAACGACTCTTAGTTAAGTTTTGCTATCATGACAATAGGTAGGCGAGCACGCAACAGTACCGCTAAACCAATACAGTAACAGATTGGTTTTGAACCTATTGTCGCGTACCCAGTGCAAAGCTTTCGTTTTTCTGTGTCTCTAATCCCAATTTTTTTGGAATAGATTTGACGTCAGAAAACACGCCCTCTGCAAAGTGGCCGCGCAGACTACCGTTTCGAGAAAGAGAACGCAAATTAAAAAAGGAAAGTAATGGTGAAAGACGGGTTTCCAGTAAACATCATCAGCGATATTGTTTCGCATCCCAATTTCAAAAACGTACTTCCGAATGCCTATCACGTTGATGGGATGATTTTCGCGGTTGCTGCCGCACCAGAAATCCCCATGCCCGAGCAGTGGATGCCTTGGCTTATTCAATCAAGTGACAGCAAGCTAGTAGACAAAGATGTCGATGAGCTGGCAGACACCTTGATGAACGGCTTGCGCGCTCATTTAGACTTTATGCGCAAGAGTAAATCACCATTGTCTAGTCAACTCACTGAAGCGATAGAAGTAAAAGGAGTGATGAGACCTTCAAAGGAATTAGAAAGCTGGCTGAACGGGCTTTTACAAGTACATAAGCAATTAGAGCCAGTGTGGCAAAATGCTTGGAACCATCTTGAGAAGCGCTCAGCAAAGAATAAAAGTGACGGCGAGAATAAACTAGATGAGGACAAAGTTACAGAACCCGCCGAGGCGAGGTTGTCACGTTGTTTAAAACTTTTTTCAACGCTTGCCAATATAGAATTGGCTTTGTCCTACAGAAACGATACGCAAGTTGCCCAGCTTGAAAGTAATATACGCATGCTTGTTAAGCAGTTACCGTCTGTACTTGCAGATTACACAAGATTATCCGGAGAGCTCGCACAAGCGTTACCCAATCAATTCGAGACCTTTAGCCAGATTACTTAGGCCTTTAATTAATAGAATTAAAGGCCTCTCACTAGCGCTGTCTTTGCTGTTGGTGACGTTGGTTCAACGTATGTTTAAGTGAAGCCGTGTAGCTATCTAGTTCAAGCTTCGCTTTCTCATATTGTTCATTTAGAAGCCTTGAGGCAGGTTCCCTCATCAGTGCTTTAAACGCCACATCTGTTTTTGTTAGTAGGTGTTTGAGGTGTTGATTACTATCATCCATGGTAAACATTCCGATAAAAACAATTCAATAAACCCGATACAAGACTCGCTTCGGGCGGCCGTGTGTGATGTCTACAACACGCTCTACTTTAAGTTTCAAAAACCTTTTACATCACACATTAGTACTGATTCCTTGAGTACTGACTTCCTTGCTGCCTTTGAATGTCTGCGTGTGGCCAAGCCCTAGAAGGGTTTAACCACAGCCAAACATACAATGGCGAGAATAATTAACACTGGCGCCTCATTCAAAAAGCGATAGAAGCGGGGAGTGTGCCTATTTTCATCTCGTGCGAACTGCTTCATTAACTTAAACAAATAGAAGTGGTAACCGTAAATAGCAAGCAACAGCAGAAATTTTATGTGAAGCCACCCTGACATTTTAAACCATGTACCACCATAGCTGACAATAAGCGCTACGCCGAACACCAGAGTTAATAAGGCGAATGGAGTAACGAAGAACCACAATCGGCGCTCCATAACCTTAAATTCATCTTTGACTATTTGAGACTTAGTCGAAGCGTGATAAACGAAAAGTCGCGGTAAATAGAAAAGGCCTGCCATCCACGCCAGCATGAAAAAGATGTGCAGTGCTTTAAACCATAAAATGTACATATTAGTAGTGTGCCTTCTGTAAGAAGCTTTGTAAGATATTCCACGTAACTACGCCAATAATATCGTTAAGCTCCTGATCGTAAATATAAACTGCGCCAGAGCGCGAATTTTTAAGATGTTCGTATACTTCGTGCAGCGTAGACTGCGCGCTGATGCCTTCCATTTCGTAATAGTTTAATGCTGCTGCATCGTGTTCTAAACTTACATTGTATTGGACCAGCTTATACTGCACATCTATTTCAAATTTTGATTTCTGAATGACAATTTTTGTCGGATTGCCTTCTAGATAGTTAATTAACGCCTGCTCTGGGGCATCGTGAAAAAGCTTATAATCTCTATTCATCGCTGCCAGTACACCGGTCTTTTCAAGGGCTTCTCGGATAGATGAAATAGCGTATGGAAGATTTTGATAGTCAAGCTGACGTATAAAAATAGAGCGGTTGCCGAAAAACTGCGTTGAAGTTACGTAAGCAGGCACTATCACCAGCATGGCTGGCAGAATAATTTGAGGGCTATAAGAAAGCTCCATAACCGCAGAAAGTGCAGCAAGAGGTGCGTGTAACACCGCCGTCAGCATTCCCGCAATACCTAGCAGTGCAAAGCTGTTAGTAAATTCAGGCACGTTGATGAAATATGACAAGGGCAATAAAAGCACTGCACCCGCAAGCATACCGATAACCATCACCGGGCCTATAATCCCTCCAGGAATACCAAGACCAATTGCAAATACCGCCAAGATAACCTTAAACACAAGAGTAGATACCAGCAAAAGGGCGCCAGGTGAACTATCGAATAAATGCTCTACATCAATAAAGTTCGCCCCAAGTGCCTCAGGTATAAACATACCTATAGTACCGGTAATCAGCGCCGCAAGTATTAAGCGCCACACCATAGAAACCGGCCGGAACCAAGTCATAACACGCATTAGCTGGCTATTAAAAAGCACGGCCAACATACCTAGTAAAATGCCTAATAGCACTAGATAGAAATACATCCACTGGCTAAACGCATTAAACGATAAGAAGGAAAGTTCATTGACCTCTCCAAATACAATACGAGTGAGCACAGAGCCACAGGCAGCGGCCAGCATGATAGGAACAAATATATGGATTTTATATTCTCGCAGCACCACTTCCATTACGAATATGACGGCAGCGAACGGGGTATTAAACGATGCAGAAATACCCGCAGCAATGCCACAGCCAGCGAGAATTCGAATGCTGTTGTAGGGCAAGCGAAGCCATTGCCCAATAAAACTACTGCCCGATGCTCCCATATGCACAGAAGGGCCTTCACGTCCTACGACAAAACCGCCTGCTAACGCGAGCATGCCACCAAAAAATTGGTTTATGGTTGTCCTGAAAGGCACGTAGCCGTAATAGTATTTTACTCGGTGAATAACAAAAGGAATACCCAAGCGGTAATGTTTGAAGCCAGTGAGAAAAGCAATGAATAGTATTAGGCCAACACTTATAAGCGGCATGATTAGCCATACTAACCAGTCGTAAGCAAGGACTGACTTAAGCGACGATACCCCTGTTTCTTGAAGCCATTCAACGCATAGCCGAAACAGTATGATAATAAGCGCCGCGCAGGTTCCCCCTACAATGCCCAGCATGCACAACTGAATGGTAGTGCGTGGATGAGCTACTTCCTCTCTTAAAGCCTGCAAGCGCATGTTGTGGTACAGTAGATTAACGTAGTTAGCAGCTTACCATAAACACTTAAAATTCATAATGTTTAGAGCGCGTTAGCGTTTTGCAGTTTTTTAATGAAGAAATTATGACGACAGACCAATTAAAAGAAATATTAGGCAGCTATAAGTGGACCTTGATGGTAGCGTTCATCATGTTGGTCATGGTCGGGTTTGGCTATAAGCTGGCGCGAATCATCGACGAAGGTGACGCAAAAAAAGTAAAGGCTCAAAAAGAAACTATTGCCATTTTGTCTGAAGAAAACAACACGCTAACGACCAAAGTTAACCAGCTTGAAGTTGCTTTGGAGCTTGCCACACTCGAGTCAGAAAATATCGCAAAAACGTTAAGTGAGCAGAAGAAAGCGCTAGAAGCACAACAAGAGCAGCTAAGCTTTTATGAACGTGTTATGGCACCCGAGAAAACTGATGACGGCTTTGCTATTGAAGGGGTAGAGGTCTTTCAATTAAGCAATACATCGTATCAGCTTAGGCTAGTTTTACTGCAGTCAAAACAGAGAAAAGCTGTATTAAATGGCAACTTAGATATTGCCATTGTGGGTAAGAGAGATGGAAAGCCTATTAGGCTAGAATCTGGCAATTCAAGCTTACTTGCTGAAGACGTTAAGTATCGTTTTCGTTTTTTCCAAGCGGTTAACGTAATGCTTACTATCGAAGAAGACATAGATGTAGAGTCTATCGCTTTTACTACACGGGTCTATCAATATAAAACCTCCAAAGGCAAGTATGAGATCAGCGTTCCGTGGAGCGAAGCGCTTTCTGTCGACGTAGAACAATCTCCTTAAAATGTGGCTTAGCCACACCCATGGTTTTGCTAAGTAAAACCTTACTAATTTTTATAGCATAGTTTTATTATCTCATTCAAACAAATACCAGTAGCCATAGCCCACAAGAAAGGCTGGAATGGCAGAGTACACAGTGGCGATTAGTGCTGCCTTTGGTGACAGTGCGATAGCGGGAAATAAAGCATCTCCATCGTTGCTAATCGCGTTGCCTAACTGCGCTGAAAAAGGAACTGCGCCATTTAAATACAAACTGGTGACCAATATCTGAGGGCCGCACCCTGGTAAAAAACCAACAACAATAGCCAAGCCGACCAAGCCGGGGCCCATAGCCTCAAGCATTCCAGCTACGTCTAGCCCAAAAAAGACAACAGAAAGCTCGAAAATCAAGAATGCGAGTATCACCCATGCCAATACAAATTGTGTATCTAACGCGGCTTTTTCCTGCCACTTCGACGGGGGCGGAATGACGTCTTCTTTGGCGACTGAGGCATATCCGCTTCCCGAACCGCATAGTGACCAAAGCACTAAACTTGCTATACACAAAGAGGCGCCAATTAGTGTTAGTGTATTCTCACTAATAGCCAAGTAACTGTGAGCGGGGAGTTGAAACGCCAGAGCGAGGGCAATTACTAGCGACGGTAAGCTCACAATCATCCAGAATACTTTAGATAGTGACACGGCTTTATGGTTTAGCGCTTTCGGTTTATCAATGTTCTGGTGATTTTCATTCGAATCAAGGGTTTGCGGTGCTCGATAATTATGGAATTTATTGACTACTAAGCCCGTCGCGGCGCCTACCGTGACACTGACTATCATAACGGTTAACGCATCCAATGGCGCCTGAGCTAGCAACAAAAAGGCTGCATCTCCCATGGTGCTGGTTAATACCGCTACCACAGCGCCAAAACTGGTGACACCTCGGGTGTACTGTGTCACCACAATAATTGCACCACCACAGCCGGGTAAAGCACCAAGCAGCGCCGAAAGGCCTACCTCGTGAACGGGGTGCGCTTTCATGTAATTGCCAATAGTATCGGCTGAGATCCGCAATGTGGCCAAGTAATAAAGTGCAAGCGATGCATAAACAAATGCAGCTACTTGGAAGTATGCGTCTGATAAAACTGAGAGTGTAACAGAGCGGGTACTGCTATAAGCGAGTAGGGCTACAATTAAGAGTGGCATCAGCAGTCGCTTGTTAGCTAACAGCTGGTAAAGAGGGTTTCGAATGGAACTTAGAGGAGATCCACCAAGAATACGTGGGCGATACTTATCGTGCTCCAACGCTTTTGCACTTCTCGATGTGTGGGACGCCGTATCCATTACAACTTCACTCTCAAATTACTGAACACTGTTATGAAGGCGCACAATTAAAAGTGCGCCTTCCGTATTCCTATCGGAAAATTGCGTACGCTTAGCTAGAAAGGGTAACGGTTCCTTGCATGATTCCGATATGGCCAGGGAATGAGCAGAAGAACATGTATTCTTCGTCTTTACTTAGACCTTCAACAGAAAATGTAGTAGAGGTTTGTTCACCACCACCGATTATCTCTGTAGCACCAATTACACGCTCATCATCAGGCTTAATGTAGTCATTATCGAGCCCAGCACTCATGCCATCTGTTGCTACCGCTTGCCCATTGGTTTTGGTTGTCATAACCCAGTTATGACCCATAGATTGCTTTGGTAGTTGACCAGTATGCTTAAGCGTAACGGTAAATTCGCTGCAACTTGCAGGAATCGTTACGTTTTTTGTGTTGAACTGCATAGCGTCATTTGATTCCACAGTTGTCTCACATTCGTTAGCGAATGCGCTGGAAGCTAAAAAGAAAAGGGCTGTGCCGCCAAGTAGTTTCTTGATCATGAATAATGTCCTTTGAATATAGATTAATCGCACCTTTCGGTGGAATTAGAAGATTCCATTTTCAATACGAAAAAGCATAGCACTGGATCAAATCAAATGCTAATAATTATCATTTGAGTTTTTGTGGTGAGTTTGCTATCAATAGTTCTTGCCTATTCACTGCACTATTTTTTGATGCACTCTTGATAAACGAACAAAGCTAATGTCATCGATGCGAAATACACGTAAACAAATTCGTTTTGAGCACAACGGTGGTGAACTGGATGTATTGGTTAACTATTTAGATGGCGTTACCTGCATCGCTAATTTACTACCACAAAAAAGCGACAAGTTTGCGATTTATAACAATGCAGTTGAATTGCTGTATGAAGTTATTTGCGACCCGCTAGTTAGCAGACAGTGGCGCTATACCTGTTTAGACCACTTATACAAGCCTTTACTTAACGCTGAGCGCTATGCCTGTTCCGAGAGTGATCGAATTACGCTTGCAAGAT
The DNA here is from genome assembly GCF_036864475.1 of Alteromonas sp. S005. Taxonomy (NCBI): domain Bacteria; kingdom Pseudomonadati; phylum Pseudomonadota; class Gammaproteobacteria; order Alteromonadales; family Alteromonadaceae; genus Alteromonas; species Alteromonas sp. S005. The sequence continues at coordinate 195,742 of NZ_JAZETN010000001.1, forward strand.
TAAAAATAGATATGCATGTGCTAGTCCCACATTTTTTATGAGCGGCTAACGAGGGGAATACCTACTGAGTACTCTTAGTTTGCACTTAGTAGCCCGAGTAGAGCTTTGATGACAGCGTGATAAACACGCCAAAAAGCCAGTTACATCAACACAAGGATACGAGTTATGACAGCAACACGCACAGAACGCGACAGCATGGGTGAGTTAGAAGTGCCTGAAAATGCACTTTACGGCGCACAAACTCAACGTGCTATTCAAAATTTTCCGGTCAGTGGGCAGCGCATGCCCGAAGCTTTTATACGCGCGTTGCTCACTGTAAAAAAAGCCGCAGCGCAGGCAAATATGAAGCTGAAAACACTAGATAGCGACCGGGGGTTGGCGATAGTTAAAGCCTGCGATGAGCTATTGGCCCTTGACGATGTTATGCAGCACTTTCCGGTAGATGTCTTTCAGACGGGGTCCGGTACCAGTACAAACATGAATGCCAACGAAGTAGTAGCCCGTTTGGCGTCTCGTTATTCAAGTGAAAAGGTTCACCCGAACGACCATGTAAATTACGGGCAAAGTTCAAATGATGTGATACCAACAACTATTCACGTAAGTGCAGCTAATACCTTGTCAAATGAGCTATTGCCTGCTGTGGAAGGTCTGGTTAGCCTTATTGAAGCAAAAGCAAAGTCTGTTTCGCAATACTGTAAAACGGGGCGCACACACCTAATGGATGCGATGCCAGTAAGAATGGATCAAAGCCTACTAGCTTGGGCATCTCAGCTTAAGCAGCAGTTAAAAAACCTTCGTGCTGTGCAACCTGCTATCCAAACCCTTGCTCAGGGAGGTACGGCAGTGGGTACGGGCGTAAACGCCCATGCTGACTTCGCAACAACGTTTTCAGATACGCTAGGAGAACTGACCGATATCGCGTTTAAACCCGCAGATAATTTCTTTGCGCTCATTGGCTCTCAGGACACCGCAGTAACACTTTCAGGTGTGACGAAAAGCTTGGCAGTAACCTTAATGAAAATTGCCAACGACCTGCGCTGGATGAATTCCGGCCCGCTAGCAGGCTTGGGAGAAATAGCTTTGCCAGCATTACAGCCCGGCTCGTCGATAATGCCAGGTAAGGTTAACCCAGTTATTCCTGAAGCGGTGGCAATGGCTTGTGCACAGGTGATAGGTAACGATGCGGCAATTACCGTAGGCGGGCAGTCTGGAAACTTTGAGCTCAACGTCATGCTGCCTATGATTGCCAGCAATTTGTTATCAAGCTTGTCGCTAATGACCAACAGTGCGACGCTTATTGGCGAACAAGCAATTGAAGGATTCACGGTCAACCAAGATAACATTGAAGCGCCACTTTACAGAAACCCTGTTCTCGTCACCGCGCTTAACCCTGTCATTGGCTATGCAAAAGCCGCGGAAATTGCCAAAGCAGCGTATAAGGAGAATAAGCCTGTTATCGATGTGGCTGAAGCAATGACAGATATCTCTCGGAATGAGCTGGAAGCCCTACTAGACCCCAGAAAACTCACTTAGCTGTAAAACGCTTAAACAAAGTCTAGAAACAGATGTGGAGTGAAAGAAGTGCGATTTAACATCGCACTTTTTTGTGGCGGAAGTGATAGTTAGTTGTAATGAAACTGGGTGAAAAAAATCGCAGAGCACCTGCTTGTCTAAAAACTATTCGATGGTTGGCACGTTCCTAGCTACATTCTTGGCTAATAAGTAGAGTGAAGCCTCTTTTAACCGATATACAGTTGCTGTATGTGAACAGGAATTTTGGTACAGTAATGATATAAATTATTTGTATCGCTGCGTAAGACAGCGTCAAGCATTAGCGCTAATAGGTTTTGCTTATTTTGATAGCGAATCGCTATGAAAAAAGTAACGCCTTTTCGGGATGAAAAAATGACAGAAACTTGCTTTCGCATGAAGGGCACTACGCTCACCAGTATTGTGTTAGAAGTAATAGATTTTGAGCCAGATAACTTCGAAGCCCAATTATCTAAGAAAGTTGCGAGCGCGCCGCAGTTCTTTACCCGTTCCTCACTGATTTTGCATTTGATTAAGCCCTTATCTGCTACCGAGTTTGAATTGCTGGTGGCACTTTGCCGTCGGTTGCAGTTGCAGCCTATGGCGGTAAAAGGTGAAGTGGCAGAGCTAAAACCCACCATCAATGACTTGGGACTAGCTGATGTCAGCCAAAGTAAATTTACAGATAGCGCGCTTCGTTCACAAAAAGAGAGCGCTAATAACGGCACTGGATGCGGCATCAACAAAATCGATGGCAGCGAGCGCGCGCAGATAGCACAACAGCCAACGGTTGCTGAGCCTCCCAAAACCGAGCCTGCCCCTACAGCAGCCCCTGCACTTAAGCCAGCTAAAGTCATCAATCGCCCTGTACGTTCAGGTCAGCAAGTTTATGCTGAAGGCAGTGACTTAGTAGTAACCGCGTCAGTGAGCGAAGGTGCTGAGCTTTTGGCTGATGGCAACATTCATGTTTACGGTACGTTGCGCGGGCGCGCGTTAGCTGGCGTTAAAGGCAATACCGGCGCTCGTGTATTTTGTCAGTCATTAGACGCAGAACTCATTTCAATTGCTGGGCAATTCATTATGCACGACACCGTAAAGGGTGAATGCTGGAAGAAGCCAGCACACGTGTATTTAGAAGAAGAAACATTGCGTATAGAGCCGTTAGCTTAATGCTTTGTACGCACTAATAGGAAAGAATAGATGGCAAAGATTATCGTAGTAACCTCAGGAAAAGGTGGTGTAGGTAAAACTACATCGAGTGCAGCAATAAGTACGGGGCTTGCGTTGGCAGGTCATAAAACGGTAGTGATAGATTTCGATGTAGGCTTGCGAAACCTTGACCTTATCATGGGTTGTGAGCGCCGCGTTGTTTACGATTTTGTTAACGTTATCAACAAGGAAGCGTCACTAAAACAAGCGCTAATTAAAGATAAGAGAACGGAAAATCTTTTCATTCTTCCAGCTTCTCAAACCCGCGATAAAGATGCACTCACTGTAGAGGGCGTGCAAGCAGTATTGGACGAGCTTAAGAAAGACTTCGAGTACATCATTTGTGATTCACCAGCAGGTATCGAACAAGGTGCTCAAATGGCGCTTTATTTTGCTGATGAAGCCATTGTAGTAACCAACCCGGAAGTGTCGTCGGTACGTGACTCAGATCGTATTTTAGGTATCCTACAAAGCAAATCGATGCGCGCAGAAAAAGGCGAGCCAGTTAAAGAGCACCTGCTTCTTACCCGCTACAACCCGATGCGTGTAGAAAGTGCGGAAATGTTGAGTGTTGCCGATGTGGAAGAAATTTTGGCGATTCCACTTTTAGGGGTAATACCAGAATCAGAATCAGTGCTTAAAGCGTCGAACCAAGGCCAGCCAGTTATTCTTGACGAAGAGGCAAATGCAGGACAAGCTTATGCTGATGCTGTCAAACGTCTGCTAGGCGAAACTGTTCCACATCGTTTCCTTGAAGCAGAAAAGAAAGGGTTCTTTAAGCGTCTTCTAGGAGGGAAGTGATGGGAATTTTCGACCTGCTCAAAAAGAAGCAAAAGCCGAGCACTGCCGCTGTAGCTAAAGAGCGGTTACAAATTATTGTTGCGCATGAACGTAAAAAGCGTACCGAGCCTGATTACTTGCCAATGATGCAACAAGAAATCATTCAAGTGATTAGAAAGTACGTTTCTATCGCGGATGATCAAGTGTCAGTTCAGCTTGATAATAATGACGAATGCAGCGTACTAGAACTAAACGTAACGCTTCCGGAAAACTAGTTGGTAATTGCCGATAAAAAATAGTGACACATTATTTTTTATCAGTGTTTCTAAGTTTTTCCTCATTAACGTCTAGTTGTTTTGAAGCCATAGCAATGAGCTTCTCATCTAAAGGGGGAGGGGTAATATCTACCCCTTCACTTAATGCTTGAACGAGGGTCTCAAGTACGTCAACTCTCGCCTGCCACTTGTACTCTCCATTTATAATATGCCATGGGGCGTAATCGGTATGAGTCTTCTCGAACATATCATTGATAGCTTCAACGTAATGTTCGCGCATGCGACGATTGTGTAAATCCTCTTCGGTGAGCTTCCAACGCTTAAAAGGGTTGTGTAAGCGCTCTTCAAACCTTTCGCGCTGCTCGTCGGCAGAGATATGCATAAACAACTTTATGATGCGGACGCCATTATCGTTAAGCGTTTTTTCAAATTCGTTTATCTCTTTATAACTACGCTGCCAGTCTGTGGCTGGGGTCAGTCCGTCAACCCGCTCAACCAGCACCCGTCCATAGTGGGAGCGGTCAAAAATTGTGAGCTTACCAGGTGAAGGGATCTGTTTCCAAAAACGATAAAGAAAGTGTTTCTCACGTTCTTCTTTTGTCGGCGCTGCCACTGGAAACACGTTCACAGAGCGGGGATCTAATTTCTCTGTGATACGTCGTATGGCTCCACCTTTGCCTGATGCGTCCCAACCCTCAAAAATGATAAGCGCGCGTCTTTTCTGGTGATAGTAGGACTGCTGAACGTGAAAAAGAGATTCTTGGCATGCGCTCATCTGCTTTTTGTATTCCTCCTTGTTATCAAATCGAGAAAGACCGAAATCGTCGAACAAGGCAACGTTAGTTCTTTTATGCGAAGAGCTCATATAAATAACCTATATTTCATATATATCAGAGTGTTACCTAAAATTTGTGAATTTTAAATAAATCACATGCAGAATTAAAAAAGCGTCAACACTTAACTAGCGAATTACGCTAACAGGATATGAGCTTGCAGTTCAACGTTTATTCGTTCGTGGTCATGAGGGCAACCTTCCTTTTAATACCCGTTGTGTAACGTGGGGTGAAAACGGTCTTCACATTTGTGGTTGATTCGTTAAGTTTTGCCCCAATAATTGCTAACTATCCGCAAGTATTAGATAATTGCGTTCAAGCAGAAAGTGCGTTAGCACGAGATTATTGTAGAGGTGGGTATGTCTGTAGAAACGGCGTTGCCAATTGAGTTTTCAGACGCTGCAGCAGCGAAAGTGAAAGCCCTTGTTTCAGAAGAAGAAAATCCTGATTTAAAATTACGTGTCTACGTAACAGGTGGTGGTTGTTCGGGCTTTCAATATGGTTTCACATTCGATGAGAAGGTGAACGAAGGCGATATGACTATTGAAAAAGACACAGTAACCATGGTCGTTGACCCAATGAGCCTACAGTATTTAGTAGGTGGAATTGTTGATTACGTTGATGGCTTAGAAGGCTCAAGGTTTTTAGTTCAAAATCCTAACGCCACCACTACTTGTGGCTGTGGCGCAAGCTTTAGCGTTTAAATGAATTCTTTTAGGGGCAGCACACGCTGTGCGCTTTAAACGCAAACCCCTTTATCTGTAATTATTTGTAGTTAAAGCGATAGGCATACATCGCATTCTTTTGTATGCCTGTCGGTTGTTTTTTCACAATATCTCCTTTTCTTTTCAAATTCTGGCTACACTGATTTCATTAAACGACCATAGTTAAGGACAGCGTTTATGAAATTATATGGCTCAACCACTTCTCCCTATGTACGCCGTATTCGCATCGTATTAGCGTCTACAGAACACGAGTTTTTAAATCTTCAGATCTTTTCAGGTGAAGATCGCGAACTGCTTGCTTCTCGTAACCCAACATTAAAAGTACCTTGCCTTGAAGACGAGGGACAAATGGTTTTCGATTCTCGCATTATCTATAACTACCTTGCCGACAAGCTTGATCACGATGGCTTAAGCTGGGAAGAAGAGAACCAGCTAACGTTAATTGACGCAGCCAATGATTCATTTGTTCAGCTTATGCTTCTAAAGCGTTCAGATTTTGATATCAGCGAAGATAAAATGTATTACCGACTTCAAAATGAGCGGATTGAAGCTGTATTAGACGCGTTATCGGGGCAACTTGACGCGGGTGGGTTTAGTGGATGGACATACCCAGAAATCTGTTTATATAGCATGATTGATTGGGTGCTTTTCCGCGAATTACACAGTATGAAAGACTACCCTCAATTGTTAGCGTTTCATGAAAAGCACCATGACAGAATTGAAGTAACCGCAACAGACCCGCGCGGTTAGATCCAGTCAATTTCCAGAACGCGCTATATAAAAAGCTATTAAACAATTAGTAGCCCTTTTCAAAATCAAACTGATATTTGAGCGGCTCACCTTTTATGTAGCGTAGCGCATTTTCTAAAAACACATCTGCTACATCGCTTGGTTGAGATTCTGCCGCTGTGTGAGCTGTCACTGAAATATTGGGATGCTTCCAAAACGGGTGATCGGGGTCGAGTGGCTCGTGTCGAAATACATCTAAAACCGCATGAGCCAATTCACCGCTGTTTAAAGCCTGTAAAAGAGCATCATCGTCAACAGCACTACCTCGACCGGCGTTAATGAATACACTATGAGGTTTAAGTGCGTTGAAAAAGCGATGAGACAGCATGTTTTGTGTTGTGGGGGTATCTGGCATTAAATTCACTACGTGGTCACATGCACTGGCAAACCCTTCGATATTGTCAGGAGTATAAACAGCATTAGCCCCTTCTACTTCTTTCCCATTTTTCGTTAAACCCACAACCTGCATACCGAAGGCGTGCGCAACTGGAATAAGTGCTTGCCCGATACTGCCAAGTCCGGCAATGCCGAGCGTTTGGCCGTTTAACGGTACCCGTTTTGATGCCTCCCACTTTGGCTGAGCGGCTCGCTGATTTTTTTCGAATGCTCTTGTATTTCTGGCGTGCCCAAGTAAGTAGGCAAAAACGTATTCCCGCATTAACTTACCGAAAATTCCTTTTAAGCCAGTAAGTGTGTAGTCATTTTTGTTCTCGCTAAGCAGTGGTGCGTTACCTGCCCACGTCGATTGACACCAAGTAAGCGCAGTACAGTTGTTGATAATACGAGAAGCGAGATCAGGGTCTGCAAGCATTACAGTAACAGCCTGGGCATTAACATCTTCTAGTCGCGTACTTATTTGCTTAAGCGTTATAAGTGGGCGACCATCCGCCCCGATAAAGCTATCGTTTTCTGCTATTTTTTCTTGAAGTGCATCTGCAATATCATTCGCTTCATCGCTTAAAATAGTAAGTTCAATCACCTTCGAACTTCTTGCTGTCATTGGCCTAACACTCCTAAAGTAAACTTTTCTTTCCTCTGCATGAACGCACTATCGTAAAGCGGGTTGTTCTAAAAATGTGATTTAAGTTTTACATTTTTGTAAACAGTGTCGGTGTAATGTATTTGCACCTGAAGTTAAATTGCAACGGAATCGCTATGCAGTCAGAAAATAATTTCCAAAATTCAATAGATGTTGATGTAACGCACGCGAAAGTGCTATCTCCTAAGCGTAACACGACCCAAGCGGAAACAACGCAGGCTTTAGTTGAGGAGCAACTTTCACATTTCGGTATAAGTGCACAAAGCGACTATGGCAAGGCACTCGCTAATACGGCTCATCACTTATATGGGGCTCAGGCTAGCGTTATGCAGCTTTGGGATATTACCAACAATACGTTACAAGGACTTGATAAAGAAGACAGGTTAGCGTATTTCAATGTTAAAAAGTTTTTGTCTTTTCAAATTGCGAAAATATTAGACACACTGCAAAACCCGTTTCGAGCTACATACCAGAGCTTGTCGAGCGGCAATGGTTCACAAGGGCATTATCCGTTATTCGACAATGTAACTGCACTCTTTTCCGCAACGCCCGTGGTCGTAAGAACCGCGACTTATGTGTACGCCTGTACTGAGTGGGTTGACGATGCTTTCCAAGGTAAAGAGTTTACCCACCAAATTTACTCGCGATTATTAAACCCGACCAATATCTCCCTTGCTAACGCCATTGTAGACATGGAAGCGGGACCTTATGCTGCCGAATATCTAGCCTGGAATTTTAATTCGGGTATGGCGGCTATTGATGCCTGTTTATCAAATGTTCTAAGTCATGGCGATGTGCTCATTGTTTCTAGAAATGTATACGGCGGGGTATATCAACTGCTTCATGATTATTTCGCCCGCAGCAACCGTATGGATATTCAAATTGCATGGTTTGATGGTTACGACGCAGAAAGCTTTGCTACGTTTATGCAACAAACAAAGGCTGAACATGCCTCACGCTTAAGCGATGGCGCAAAAATGCATGTGTATTTGGAATCGCCATGCAACCCACATGGTTATGTATTGGATGTACCCGGAATATGTGAGTTAGCACACGCACAAAATGCGTTAGTAATGTTGGACTCTACGCTTGCCACGCCCGTGTTGCATCAACCGCTGCAGCACAAAAACAAAGCTGCACGACCTGACTACGTGATCCACAGCTACACCAAAGACTTGTGTGGTAGTGGTGCAACCACAGCAGGTGTTGTGATAGGGGAGGGGCACCGTATGTTCCAGCCAAAAGGCAGCTCAGCAAACGGCGTGGACTGGTCCGAAACCATGTTCTGGGATGTGTATTACATTAAAGGTGCATTCCTAGATTCTGAAAAGGCGTTTGACGTGCTTAACGGCATGAAAACTCTTGAGCAACGCATGATGACAAAGGTGATCAACACGGAAGTCTTCACCTCATTTCTAAATGCCCACGAACAAATTCGCGTTAACTGCCATGCGTTGGCTGAACACAGTAATGCAGGTTTACGAGAAAAGCAGCATACGCACGGCTGGCCTTGCACCTTATTCACCGTTGATATAGCACCGGCAAACTTACCTCGCGACGTGTTTGTGCGCTTCTTTGACGCCCTAGAGCCAGCATTTAGCCACCAAGTAAGTATAGGGCAGAATAATACGATAATTTTGTGCCCCGCATTGACGTCTCATTCAGAACTCAGTAGCGACGAACAGAAAAAAGCCGGAATAGAGTTGACGACCATGCGTATTGCAATGGGTACAGATAACGTTAAGCAGCTTATCGCTCACTTTATGCTGGCCGCCAAGCATTTTATAGAGCCCCATGCGCCTGGTTTTTGCGAGAAGTTTATGGCAAACGCCGACATAGATAACTTGTATTTATCAGTAAGTGAGAGAGTAAGCTCACAGCATTTTGGCAGCAAGGCCAGTATGGACTCACTGATGAAAGGGTCATAGGTGAATTTTTAGTTCAAGGAGTTGCCTTGAGCTGTCGATACAACAAATGAGGATGTTCTCCTTCTCCCGGGCCTTTCCTTACGCGGGCTCGGGATTTTTTATTTGTGGCAAAGATTATTAGCGATAATAAGCGCTTTTCTTTGGTATAAAGTAAAAACATTAAGACTCTTATCTTTATAAAACAACTAAGGCGGCTTTATGCACGAGTTTAAAATTGATGTAACGCTAGATGCATCATTGCCCTTTGTTTTTGCAGCATTTCACGAGCCTGAATATCTCAGTGAGTGGTTTGCGCCTGGTGATTGTTCAGTTACACAAATCATGAGTGACTTCAGGGAGGGCGGGCGTTATCGCATAAAAATGGCGGATCCAAGTGGCGTAGAAATGTCATTAACCGGTGAATACGTGAAGATTTTAGCCAACGAACAATTGTCGTTTTCTTGGGCATGGGAAGATGACATGGAAGAGTCGGTGATGACATCCGTAGACATACACTTTGAAGAAACTGAAGACGACAATGTAAGGCTAGTTCTTATGCAACAGGGCTTTTTAAACAAGCAAGAATGCGATCAGCACAACTTTGCGTGGATGTCGTGCTTGGAAAAACTTGCTGTTTTAGCAACTAGGACAAAATCCTTTAATTAAACTCGTTTTTTGTCTTCAACAGCGTCCGACTGTGATGCAAAGTGCTAAGCGCAACGCCCATACAAGAGTTACAGGGTTTGACACCAAGTGACAAGGCGTCAGGTAGGGGCAGAGTGGTTTGCTCTGCCCAGAGCAAATTAGGTCAACGATGTCATCGCGTCTTTTCCGGTTTTTTCTCGGTACGTGTCAAAGTCGTTATAGCCTTCCTCGCTGCCTCCGTACCATGAAGATGGATCGTCAAATGATGCCAATGGATAGCCGTGCTTGAAGCGAGTAGGTAGATCTGGGTTTGTGATCCAAGGTCTTCCGAACGCAATCATGTCACCATCACCGTCAGATAAGCGCTTTTCCGCTTCTTCTTTCGTATAGCCGCAGTTGCCCATCAGCATACCGTCAAAAAGGGCCCTAAATTCCGCTAACGTCATGGCTTCACCACGCTCATGAAACCCGAATGCTAAGCCGTCCATTACGTGTAAGTAGCCTATCTCCAGTTTATTTAGCTGTTGGGCTACATAGGTAAAGGTTTCACGAAAATCATCGGCCCCCATGTCGTTGAATGCGCCGTTTGGGGAAAGTCTTACACCAACATGCTCTTTTTCCCATACGCTTAATACTGCGTCCATCACCTCGCTTAAGAAGCGGTACCGGTTGTTCACACTACCACCGTAATTATCGTCACGCTGGTTGCTACGGCTATCTAAGAATTGGTTGATAAGGTAGCCGTTTGCCGCATGTACTTCCACACCGTCAAAACCTGCTGCCTTAGCGTTTATCGCGGCTTTTTTGAAGTCCTCTACGGTGCGCTTAATATCGTCAAAGGTCATGGCTTTCGGTACTTCGTAAGGCTTTTTGCCCTTAGGCGTGTGAATCTCATCGCCTTCAATTTTGATAGCGGATGCAGAAAGAGGCAAATTACCGTTGTGAAAGTCGCTGTGAGATGCGCGCCCAGTGTGCCAAAGTTGAAGTACAATCTTTCCACCTGCTTCATGAACGCGGTTTACAATAGAGCGCCAGCCCTCAACCATCTCTTCAGTATAAATTCCAGGCGTGTCAACCCAACCAATGCCTTCTTCTGAAATGGTGGTTGCTTCAGTAATAATGAGTCCTGCATCGGCACGCTGAACATAGTGATCGCCCATAATTTTATTCGGTATGCGATCGGCGCCCGCTCGACCTCTTGTCATTGGTGCCAATACCATTCGATTTTGCAATGTGTCACCCGCCCAATCGAACGAGCTGAAAAGTACTGAGTCTGTCATTCGTATTCCTTATTTAACGAAGAAGAGTTTGTTGATGAAGCGTTACGCTTATTAGCGCTATTAACGCCGTAAGATAGTAGTGAATACAGGAATAACGAGAAGTTGGATTTGTAGAAGGTTGCCCTTGAAACTAATTAAGCGCAATGCCAGGGAATAGCATCGATTTGAAAAAAAGCGCCCGAAGGCGCTGTGAAGTGTATAACAAGAGAAAACCTTTAGTTAAGCATCAAAGCCGCTAGGTTTACGTCGAACCTTAAGCCCAAGACAATCGCATCATCAAGTGCCATAACTCTGTCACGCTCCGCGAATTGGTCAGGGTTGATGATGTAGTGAACGTTCGGCTGAATTCTTACGTGATCGTTGAGTTGATAACCATAGCTGAGCTCTACCATGGTTTGGCTGCTTGCTGGTGTACCAACCCCGCCGTTTATGCTTCTTAATATACGCTGATCCTCTAGCGCTTCGTCACTGTACTGTTGACGAGTAAATACGAAGCCAATGGTATCATCAGGGCGTGTGGCGAGGGTGCCTCTTATTACAAAGCCCGCTTTTATAAAGTAGTCCTCAATTAGTTCGCCCGATGTACCGGTTAGCACTGCTCCGAAAAAGGTTAACCCTTCTTTCGTTAGTGGGTTAGGACGAGAAACGGTTTGTTCAAAACGTGCGAATATACCCGAGCGACCGTTTCTAACAGCGTAATCATTGCCTGACTGCGCCGCATAGTTGCCCTCTTCATCAAAGACAGGGTCGGTATAGTCTGCGCCATCGTACCAACCCCCAATTTCATAGCGTCTTGGTAGTTCGTCATTGTCCCACGTGGTTTGATATCCCAGCGTAAAGGGGACGACAACGCCAGTAGCCTCATTAGTCGCCCAATCGAAGCCGTGATCACCTAAATCTTGATGACTGGTATTATCTTCGTAGATGCCGGTATGAAAGTATGTTTTTGGCGTAAGCCAGTATTTCGCATGGCCACCCCAACTTGAAACCGGCCACCATGTAAAATTACTGGTTCTAAATACAAAGGTTGGGTTCCCACAAGCTGCATTGGTTTGAAAATACTGACAAAGTTCAGAGCCTAAAAAGCTAATATTCGCTACTGTACGGCCACCTTCTAGTTCTAAATCGCCATCTAAGAATGTGGAAGAAATAGTAAACCGTGCAAGTCGGGTGTTTTGACCGCCAAAGATTTCTTGCACAGACGTGCTGTTTCCAATGTAGTGCTCGGCTAAGTTTTTGCCGTGTCGGTTCGTTATGGCAACGTGGATTTTAGTGTCTTCCCAGCCTGCTAATGTATTTAAGTCTAATTCTCCACCTACAAAAAGCTGACCAGCATAGGCGCTGCCTCTGCGTTCACCACCGTCAATATTGGTGGCTGACTCACCCGTATAACTTGCTTGGAATTCAAACGCGTCTTCAAGTTTACTTGGTGATGCTGTCGCAGTGGCGTTAACAATGGCAGCGCTTGCGAAGAGGGCAGTATGCAAACCTGTCATATATCCGGTAAGGCGACGGGTAGCTGTAGGTTTTTTCATCGTTATTCTCTCAGTTAAAAATGTTTATCAACCGCAGCTTGTTACGAATGTGTGACTGATGATATCTACGCATTATTTGGTAACTCATTGTCAGCGTTAGATAAATCGGACGTAAATGACGTTACACCGCGTTAACATATGTTTATTTTTAAAGAAACTTAACTAAGTTTTTCAATTAAATCAACCTTGTTTATTTATGTGGTTTTTAAAGTGTGTGTATTTTTTGTTAATGTAAGGAAGGTGGAACTGTAGTATTTCAAAGCGTGCAGTAATCTTTTGCGATGGCTTGGGGTTTTTTTTAGTGTTTTGATTTATATATCTTTTTTTGGTTGCGTTTAGTCATCTTAAAAATAGCCTCGCAGCGGTTGTTAACGGGCTTCTACACATAAAGTCTAATTATTGACGCAATTTCAAATAAGTAAATTAAATTGATTTATTGACAGGTTCTAATAGCAATGCTTAAATTGGTTAACTAATATTTTACAAGCGAAAGGCTGTTCTTATGAAAAACAACGCCCCTTTGGTTTCCAAAGACACATTAATTCCCTTTGTATTGTTAACGATTTGCTTTGCTTCATGGGGTGTGGCTGCGAATATGACAGACCCTTTGGTAAAGGTATTTAGTAAAATATTCACTATGTCGTCTTTGCAATCGGCATTGGTTCAATTTGCCTATTATGGAGCTTATTTTTGCTTAGCCATTCCTGCTGCTTTTATTAACAAGCGCTTCTCTTATAAAACAGGTGTATTGACTGGTTTGGGGTGTGCCGCTGCTGGGGCATTCCTCTTCTATCCTGCTAGCCAAACCATGACTTACGGGTTTTTCTTAGCCGCACTTTTTGTACTGGCGGGAGGATTATCTATTCTAGAAACGTCAGCTAACCCGTACGTTATGGCGATGGGACATCAAAAGAGTGCGACACGCCGTTTAAATTTAGCTCAAGCATTTAACCCCGTTGGTACTAATTTAGGTGTGTTTTTAGCTGCAACGCTTATATTGCCAAACTTGAATCAAGCATCTGCGCAAGAGCGTGCAGCCATGTCGGTAAGCGAACTTAAAAGCGTAATAGGGGCTGAACTTGATGCTGTAATGCTTCCTTACGTAGGTATGGCATGTGTATTAGTGTTGGTTTGGGTCGCTATTTTCCTAATTAAGACGCCAGTTCAAGAATCGGTTGAATCTAGTGTGGAAGACGTCAAATTGGGCGCATCGCTGAAGCGCTTAGTGGCCAACAGACACTACCGTTTTGGTGTATTGGCTCAGTTTTTCAATGTTGGCGCACAAACTTGTGTGTGGACCTTTACTATCCAATATGCAATGAAAGCGACGGGTGGCAACGAAGTAAGTGGTGGTGAAATATTACAATACAGCATGATCGTATTCTTAATTTCTCGCTTTGTGATGACCTGGGCAATGCAGTATCTCTATCCTGCTAAGCTATTAATGGTTATGTCGTTGATTGCCATGGCACTTTGTATCTTCATGACGCAGTCTCCTAATTTAGCAGGCGCAATTGCACTGGTTTCAATTTCTGCGTGTTTGTCGCTAATGTTCCCGACTATTTATGGTATTGCGCTCGAAGGATTGGGGGAAGACACCAAGCTAGGCGCAGCAGGCCTTGTGATGGCTATCCTTGGTGGAGCCATTATGCCACTTTTCCAAGCCGCCATTATTGATAGCGCAGGAGTGGTTGTATCTTATGTTGTTCCAGCTATTTGCTTCCTGCTTGTGGGGGGGTATGGTTATTTCGACATGCGCGCTAAAAAGCGCAGTGTTAAACCTCAGGACGATATTGATGCAAGTGCATTAAAAGATATGGAAATGGAAATCGCTAAGTAATACTTCTGAGGAAACGATATTAGAGGGCCCTTGATTGCATCAGTGGCCCTGTTTCATGCTTTTTTAAATAGCGCCCCAAGTACTGTAGATCTGGCTGCACCCGTAACCTCAGGCACATTACTCGGAATATCATTTATAAATGCATGCGCTAACCAAGCAAACGCGGCACCCTCTACATGCTGTGGATGAATTCCCAGCACATAACTGTCTGCTACGGCATAATCGCTCAAAGCGTTGTTCAAATAAGACATTAACGCTTTATTAAATGCGCCACCGCCGCACACAATTACTTCGCTTTGCATGTTCGCATTACTTGCTTTAGGTAGATGTTTAATGATCTCCTGAGCGATTGTGCTGCCGGTAAGTGCAAGCAAAGTGGCTTGCACATCTTTTGGGGCTAGATTGTTGTTTTCTTCTTCGCTTTGCAGGTCTGCACTGGAGGGAAAGTAATCAGCAAGGGCGTTGCTTAACCAATCAATATTAAAATGCTCTCTGCCTGTGCTTTTAGGCGCAGATAAAGTGAAGTAATCATCTAATAAAAGCCTGTCTAATAAGCTGGTATGGCATTGCCCTGACGCAGCCCATGCACCGTCTTTATCAAAACTTTCGTTTAAATGAAGGCTTATCCATTGGTCCATTAAAGTGTTACCTGGCCCAGTATCAAACCCTTTTGGCGGTGTGTTATCTCGCTTTGGCGCAAGTAGTGAAATGTTTGCGATGCCGCCAATATTTACCAGCGCTCGATATTTATTTTCACTGGCGAAGACCGTATTGTGAAAAGCGGGTACCAGCGGCGCACCTTGTCCGCCAAGCGCAATATCTTTACGCCTAAAATCGGCGATTACATTAATGCCAGTTAGCACAGCGATAGTGTTAGGGTCGCCAATCTGACAAGTGAAGCCCCGAATAGAAGGGCTAGAAAAATGGGCGGACATCACATCAGAGTTGGGGTAGTGACGCACTGTTTGACCATGGGAGCCAATGGCAGTGATATCTGACGCTTTAAGATTGTTTTTATCAAGTAACGCTAGAGTAACTTGTGAAAAGGCTTCTGCAACGAGTCTATCTGCAATGCCAAGCGTGTTGAGCTCGTCAGGGCCTTCATTACACAAATCGTTAAGAGCGTGGAGTAGTTCGCTAGGATAGGGGATTGTATGTGCTGAAAGCGTTTTGCACGTCGTTGCTGTGATGTCGCATAGGACGGCGTCAACGCCGTCCATGCTTGTGCCTGACATCAAGCCAATATATTTTGCCATAGCGTAACTATTTCATCGCGAGCATAATACGTTTGTTATTATTGAGTTGCTGTTGACGAAGTTTTGCTATTTCCATAAATCTTTCTCGCTCTTCCTTTGCTATGGGTAAAGCTTTTGGCAGCTCTACGGTGCGTGGGTTTCTATGCACACCATCTACTAAGAATTCATAATGAAGATGCGCGCCAGTAACCATACCTGAACTACCCAAGTAACCCACGGTTTGTCCTTGCTTAACCGTATCTCCAACTTTCACTGCACGCTTTTTAAAGTGCAGGTACTTAGTGGTGTATTTCTCGCCGTGCTGAATAAATACATGATGGCCGTTGTATTTATCGTAGCTTGCTTTGATAACTTTTCCATCGCCTGCAGCCATGATGGGCGTGCCAACGGCTGCTACATAATCGGTACCGCGGTGTGCTTTCCAGCGTTTTTGGACCGGGTGGAAGCGCGCTTTGGTGAAGTTAGAGCTGACGTATCTGAAATTAACTGGCGCACGTAAAAAACTTTTACGCATGCTACGCCCTTCCGGAGTGTAGTATGTGCCGTCCTCGTGAAGGATCGCGCTAAACTGTTCGCCTTGGTTGGTAAACTCAGCCGCGACAATATCGCCGTAGCCAACAAACTCGCCGTCAATATATTGCTCTTCAAAAACAACATTGAACGTATCGCCTGAACGAATCTCCATCGCGAAATCAATATCCCAGCCGAAAATACCTGCCAAATTCATAATTTGGTTACTGGTAAGCCCTGCATCTCTCGCTGCATTCCAAAAGCTTGAGTGGATTTCACCTTGCGCAAAGTTGTAGCGAATATCTACATCGCGCTTTTCTAATTCAGCGACAAGACTGCTGTTCTCTTCAGTCGAATCCGGGCGCACGAAGAGAGTTTCCGTTGAAGATAGCTTGTACTTCAGCTCGCCAAAGCTACCATCTTTGTTCGCTTTAAACGATAGTTCATCGCCAGGTAACAAAGTGACGAGCGTTTTTGTCAGTTCACCTGCCTGGGTCACATTGTATACGTCGCGTGCTGTAAACCCTGCACGCTTAAATAGCTTTGCTAGGGTATCGCCGCTGCGAACCTTGTAAGCTTGCCAAGTAGACTCTTCTTCATTCGAAAAAACGTCGGTTGACGGTGTGATGTTAAGATCTACAGGGTAGCGAACGCCTGCATCTAAAATATGTGCCTCTTGATGACGGCTAGCCTCCACAGGCTCCGACGGCAAAAGGATAAGCCCACCAAGAAACAAGCTTGCGATAGCAATACCGGTTCTATGTTGCTTAGGTAAATTTTTATATAAATGTAGCGCTTTAGAAGCGTCTAATTTCTTTCTCATACTACAGCCCACCTGAGAAATGTTATGTGCACAGCACTATTTCACATACGTTGCTTAAAAATGCAACTTTTCTCATTTTTTTGTTAGCGCAAATTGTTACACCCAATAGCTCTTAAACTCGCGATTATATTGTGCGTTATTTAATACGCTAATTTCGCGTTCAAAGCTGTTGGGTTTAACAACATGACTGTTTGTAATCCGTTTTTTGACGCGCAAACCTTTTAATGGTTCCGTTGTACGCGTAAAATGCCCGCCAATATTGAATATACAGTTATGTAGAGTGTGATTAACAAATGAAAGATTGGCAAACAGCGCTAGCTGAGATTAAACGGGGCGTTGATGAAATACTCCCCGAAGAGGATTTAATTGAAAAACTAAAATCCGGCAAAACCTTAACTATTAAAGCGGGTTTTGATCCAACTGCGCCTGATCTACATCTTGGTCATACTGTATTGATCAACAAGTTGCGTACATTCCAGCAACTAGGCCACAAAGTTGTTTTTCTTATTGGTGATTTTACTGGCCTAATTGGCGATCCTACAGGTAAAAATGTCACACGCAAGCCTTTAAGTAAAGAGCAGGTATTAGAAAACGCTAAAACGTATCAAGAACAAGTGTTCAAGATCCTAGATGAAGATAAAACGGAAATTCGTTTTAACTCTGAATGGATGGACGGGCTTGGTGCGGCGGGCATGATTAAACTAGCTGCAAGCCAAACCGTGGCTCGTATGCTAGAGCGTGATGATTTTAAAAAGCGCTATAACAACGGGCAGCCTATCGCTATTCACGAATTTTTATATCCGTTGGTACAAGGTTGGGACTCGGTAGCCCTTGAGTCAGACGTTGAACTAGGCGGTACCGACCAGCGTTTCAACTTGCTAATGGGCCGTGAACTTCAAAAAGAGCAGGGACAAAAGCAGCAGTCAATTGTAATGGTTCCGCTACTTGAAGGTTTAGACGGCGTTCAAAAGATGTCAAAGTCTTTGAACAACTACATTGGTATCACAGACGCGCCAAACGATATGTTTGGTAAAGTTATGTCTATTTCTGATGACTTGATGTGGCGTTACTATGACCTCATTAGCTTCCGTCCGTTAGAAGAGATTGCAGAGCTTAAGGCCCGCGTTGAAGGCGGTGAAAACCCACGTGATATAAAAATCATGCTGGCAAAAGAAATCATCGCTCGTTTCCATGACGATGCTGCTGCTGAAGGCGCACACCAAGACTTCATTCAACGCTTCCAGAAAAATGCTATCCCTGATGACATGCCAGAGCTTGAAATAGCGCTAGGCGAAGAAGGTATCGCTATTGGTAATTTGTTAAAAGAAGCGAAACTTGTTGGTTCAACGTCAGATGCCATGCGTATGATCAAACAAGGCGCAGTTAAAATTAACGGCGAGAAGGTAGAAGACACTCGTTTAGTGATTACCGAAAAAGGGGAAAACGTTTATCAGGTAGGTAAACGCAAATTTGCCCGGATCACGCTAGCTTAAAGCTTCACTTAACTAGTGTTTGAAAGCCCGCTTTTTTAAGCGGGCTTTTTTTTGCCTAAAAGTCAGTGTTGAAGATTAAATTCGTGTCCATTTCTCTTTTATAGCGCCCATACACCACTGGTTCACAGCTAAATACAAGCAGACTTCATTATTTAAAGTTCTAACTAACTGATATTAAATTAAATTGTATCTTTTTTTATTTTTTTGAAAAAAGTTTGTCAGGTTTTAATCATCGCCATCGTCTATAGGGGAAAAGTTAAACAACAAACCCGACTGTACGATAAGCAGTTTACGCGTTGCAGCCTGGGGAAAACCAGTAGTACTTCATATTAACGCTTACGCAATGAAAAGGGATAATGTAATGACAACCGTAACTTCAACTCGCGCAATGTACCAACAGGCTGATAAAAGTCTTCCGGCAAAGGAAGCGTTCACATGGCTTAAAGAAGGTTGGCAGCTCTTTAAAAGAGCGCCGTTCAAACTGCTTGGGCTTTCTTTTGTGACGCTATTCACCGCTGCTCTTATCCAAGCGTTGGCAGGCCCTGTAGGCATGGGTATATCAAAATGGATAAGTCCACTTCTTGCGACCTTGATGTGGTTGGCCATAGCAAACTTAGCGATGAACGGCAAAGTAACCTTTTCTGGTAGCACAACGCGCGGATGGGTAAATATTGCGCTGTGGAGTTTAACTGGGCCGCTCATTGCGTGGATTCAATTTCAAATTGGCGCTATGTTAATGGGAGCGGAGCCAATAGCGGCGTTAGCGAGTGGCCATATAGTAGATGTCCCGGCGTGGAAAGTTGGCTTAATGATGGGCTCGGCAACCCCCATCAACCTGTTGCTATTATTTGTACCTATGTTGCTTATATTAAAGGGGCGCTCAATTTCAGCGTCTTTTACAAATAGTATTGCTGCAGTAGTGGGTGCTTATAAGCCGATGCTCATAATAGGTGCCATCATATTCTTAACGGTTGCACTTGCACCCTACACATTTGCGCTGTCGGGATTGGTGCTTGGCCCTATAGTTTCATGTGCTTGCTTCGCCGCGTACCAGCGTTTGTTTCAATAATTATTAATTTAGAAGACGTTAGCTACACGTTTGAAGCGTGGAATTAAGAATAATAAAAATGGAATTGCAGTGAAAGAAACCATTCAAGTAGAAAAACTGCTAAGCGAATACGCGCCCCTTATGGCGCGTATTGCTGCAACGTTTGAAGCCAATAAAGCACTTCAAGACGAACTGATACAAGAAATGTCTCTGGCCGTTTGGCGCGCTTTTGAAGGATCCTCAAAAGATAGTGGTAGCGGATTTCGCGGTGATGCCAGCATTAAAACCTTTGTTGCAAAAGTGGCGCATAACAAAGCGGTTGACCACGTGATTAAAGAACAACGGCGTCAAGAATTTACCCACGATGAAGAACCCGATCCTCCTAACAGATTAAATGCCCATTCATCGCAAGATGCAATGTCACAAGAGCGTGCAATGGATCTTATGACAGGGTTGCGTCAGCTTGAAGTAAAATACAGACAAGTACTGGCTCTGCTTCTTGAGGGGTTCAGCCAGCTCGAAATAGCCGACATGTTAGGAATCAAAGAGAACGCTGTCGCCAAGCGTATCAGTCGCGCCCGCCAGCAGTTAACCCAGATAATGGAGCAGCAGCCGTGAGCGACAAAAACTCAGCCGTGAGCGACAAAAAATCAGCCGTGAGCGATAACAAGTCACCCGAGAGTACAGTAATATGAATGAATTCGATAAGCAGCTCGCACAGTGGCAAAGTGCGTATCAAGAGGCAACGCCATCAGTAGATACAAACGCACTGATAAAAGAAACCAAGAAGGCTAGATTTAAGCTGAAAGCTAAAGGGGCTCTCGATTTAGTTCTCGGACTAGCGGTTTCAGTGTGGTGTTTAACCTTGGTGATATTCGAGCCGCTGACTACGTATCAATTTTTACTTTTTTCAATACTGACGCCTATCCCTGTTGCTTTCGGAGCTTGGGGATATTGGGTAAGACAAAAGCAGTGGCAAACCCAAGCTTTAGATGTGCAGTCGATGCTGTCTTTTAAACAAACTCAGCTAAAGCAGCAATTACACTATTGGAAAGTTAGTCTGTATGGATGCGTAACACTCTGGTGTGGATTGCTGGTACTCGCTGTTTTCAACGTACTGATGTTCAGCGCCTATACGCTATGGATAATACAGTTACTTATAAACAGCGTAGTCGTTTTTGTCGTATACCGTCGATACAAAAAGCTAGCCGCCGATTTGCCATCGGCGCTCGCTGAAATTGACAATATGAAGTAGCTAAAACCTTTGATTACAGCCTTACAACTCCAACATAGGAACGAAGCCCCCATAAATAAGACGCTTTCCGTCGAAGGGCATGGGGTTTTCGCTTTCCTGCATTCTGGGGTCTTCCATCACTTTTTTCCATGCGGTGTCACGCACTTCTTTTGATGGCCAGAACGCAATAGAAAATACCACGGTTTCATTTTCTTTAGCTTTTACCGCTAAAGGGAAAGACGTTATCTCACCATCGGGTACATCATCACCCCAAGCTTCAAGAATTTTAGTGGCACCATACTCTTTAAAAATATCGCCAGCGAGTTTGGCGTGTTCAATGTATAAGGCTTTATTTTCTGTGGGCACAGCTACAGCGAAGGCATCGATATATGACATGAGGTGGCTCCGTCAGTGATTAGAATACTAACATAGCCTAAATAATGTACAGTGCTCAATGGTGAATACGGCAGACTTACCGTAAAAACTTACTAAAACTAACGCTCAGCAATTTTCGCCCACTGATATAAACCGTGCAGCGCTAGTCTTCTTGCCTTGGAAAACGGGTATGTTTTAAGTGGCGATTGATAAATAGGAAGAGATAAATCGACCTCGCTTGTGCCCATCATTCGTTGTGCGAGGCGTTGCCCAGCAAAAGCAGCAAAGGAAACCCCTGAACCGCAATAGCCCATAGCATAACCGATAGAATTCGCATCACGCTTTACGCTGTTCCCGCTAGTCTCACTCTCGACAAAAATACGTGGCATGCTATCTAGCGACACGCTCACCCAACCACTCCAGAAATAGTCCATGGCGATACCTTTAAGTGCTGGAAAGCTTTTTATCATGGCGTTATAAAGTCGCTGCTTTTCTGTAGCGTTATTCGCATCTTTGCCTTTTACTGCCCCACGACCACCAAATAACAATCGACCGTCTGGTAATACTCTATAGTAATATTTCATCATCCGCGTATCCATAAAACTCACAGGTGTGGTTAACCCGGTCAAAGCGCGTTGTTCGTCATTTAAAGGGGCGGTAACAAAGATACTCGACTGTACGGGGAATTGCTTATTATCTACACTGTCGTGAAAGCGTTTAGGGGTATAGGCGTTAGTGGCAACGAGTATATGCTTAGCGGATACTGAGCCGTTTGGGGTGGTGACAAGGAACCCTGATTTTTGCTTTTCAATGCAAATGGCTGGCGAGTCGTAGAAAAGCGCGGCACCGAGTTCTTTAGCCGCTCTTGCATATTCGCTTGCCAGTTTTAAAGGATGTAAACATGCGCCTTCAAGCTCAACGCCACCATAAACCCCTTTTATACCAAAACGGGTAGTGAGGTCTTTTGAAGAGAGGGGAGTGCTTGGTACATTGAAATTTGATGCAAGACGATTAGCACTGGCGCATAGTTGCTCGGCTTGCTTGACGTTATGGGCCAGTTTTAAATAAGGCCCGTCTACTAAATCGACTTGCATATTAAAGTCTGTAATACGCTTTTTAAGCAAATCCACGGCACCGTCAAATTCGCCCTGCATGCCCATAGCGACTTTATGACTCCACTTTTCTTCTATGGCGCTTAACGACAGTCTACCGCTTCCAGAGAGGATAAAGCCTCCATTGCGACCTGCACAGCCAAATCCAAGTGAGTTTGCATCAAGTAGCGTAACGTCCTGCTTAGCTTGAGCAAGCGTAATGGCAGCGGACAGACCCGTATAGCCACCACCGATAACGAGATACTCGGTATTTATCTTCTTGTTCAAAGGCGGCACTGATGGCACTTTATGTGTAGCATGCCAGTAGCTTTTAGGCGCGGGAAGCATTGATGAAACGCCGCGGGAGATAAGAGGGTCGTAGGTCATAGAATAAAATGGCTGTGAGCGTTTACGTCATGTTGGGTATTAGAATTGTAGTAGCATTTCTGCACCTTCACATTCACAGTAGCCCTCGCAAACAGGGCAGTCATAGCCCTCGTGAATAGATGCATAGCGCCATTTGTTAGCGTGTTTTTTTATCAATTGGCCACCATTTTTGGTGAAGTACTTAAATGCACTATTGCCCGGGCTTGCCAACCAAATATGTGCTAAACCCGCTTCTGCACCTTGCGCTCTCGCACATTCTATTGACTTGCTTAATAGCGTACTGCCAATTCCACAGCCCTGCATAGCGGGGTCTACAGTATTGCATTTGAAATAGCACACCGTGTTTGAATCTACCGGCCACAGGGAAGGGCTGCACCATTCATCTGCTTTCCATTGAGTATGTGCGAAGGTCAGCCTGAAACCCACTACCTTATCTTTATATAGCGCTACCCAGCTAGCATTAAGGTCGCCAATAAAACTTTTAGCATAGTAGTCAGCTAGCAACTTGTTAGTGAGGTAGTTGTCACCATGTACGTCATTACCAAGAGAAATCACGCCCGCAAAAAACTCAGGGGCTAACTGCTCGTAGCTTATATTTTTTTGAGCTATGTGTTGCATGTAACTGGTTGGCGTCATACGTTCTTTTTGCTTGGGCCATTTTTCATCCCATCAAGGTGTACATCCAATGCTTCTACGGAAATCAAAATTTCTCTGACTGACATCCACAGTGAATAAAGCAATGACACTAGACTAGCGGCAAAAACCCAGTTTCCTATTTGTTGATAGGTAAGGTAAATGGCCAACATGGACACCACGCATAGAAAAAAGCTTCCTACCCCTGCTATTTGCATACGCTTTATAAGCTGAATGCGCAATCTAAGGTTTTTTATTTGCGCTTGGGTATTGTCATCTCTCTCTTCGTTTGAAAAGTTTCGGATGATGGTCGCAAGGGTTAGAAAGCGATTGGTATAGGCTAGAAGCAATAAAGAAATTGCTGGAAACAACATAGCCGGAGTAGCAATATCTATTTTCATAGTAGTTTCATGCTTTCATCGAATAAAAAGAGTGTATCACAGGGGGATCGCTTAAACACATTCATCAGCTTGGAAGGATTTATAACAATATAAGACCGTCATAGTTGCCTAACAACTAGACTACATTCTGTCTACTGTCATGCCTGCAGCGCTCCAACCTAGCATGTCGCCCTCTAAATGCATGACTTCAGAAAAATCCAGTTCTTCCAACACTTTCATGGCGAGTTGCGCTCTTCTGCCTGAACGGCAATAAATGATAATAGGCTTGTTTTTATGGCCTTCTAATTCGCTGAGATAATCGTTGATATTTTCATGGGGCATATTCACTGCGCCTGGAATGTGACCATCGGCAAACTCTTCAGGAGAGCGAACATCAATAAGCAACCAATCGTTATTAGCGACACGTTCAATTAGATAAGGTGAAGCGGCAACGGAGGCTTGTGCAGTCGCTTTCGCTGTGCACTGAAGCGACACAAATAATGCAACGCTAACAACAACTAGAAAACCTGCAACAACAATCCGCATGAATAGATGCTCTTACCTTCTTACTGATATTTAGACTTAAGTATAACGCTTATGCGTTTTATTTAATACCTTCACATAGCGATTTTAGTTCATTTATTAATCGCAGTGAAAAACGGCTAGTGACATCTGGGTCGACAACAATAAGTGGTGCATCAATAAACCTGCGATGAGTGCGCCAGAATACTTCTAGTTCTTCATGTGAACTCTTAGAGGCGGCAATGAGTGCATGGGGTTGTCGAACTAGCACGTCTTTAACGGCAACTTGAGGATAGTCTACCGGACTATCGTAAAATAGCGTTTGCGCCCCACAAACATTTAATAGTTGATTTCCCCATGCATTGGGGCCAATAGTCATAAGTGGCGCCGTCCATGAATAGTAAAAAACCGGTTTACGAGGCTCACTATCGTATTTATATCTTAGCGTCTTCAGCTCGTCGAGAAAGTTATTAGTGAGTTGAGTGGCTTTTTTTTGTGTGTTCGTGAGTGCACCAAGTCTTTTTATTTCACTAGCAATATCTGTGATATTTGCAACCCTACTGGTAAATACATCAAGCCCCATTGAAGAAAGTTTATGTATATCCTGAGGTTTGTTGCCTCCATCCCAAGCGAGTATTAAATCAGGTTCTAACGCCACTATGGCGGCAATGTCAGCACCTTGAAAGTCGGCTATACGTTGAATATTCTTGGCAGCTTTTGGATAGTCACTGTAGTCGCTTACACCAACAAGGTTTGAACCCAAGCCTAAACTAAATGCCCACTCTGTAAGGTGTGGTGCTAGGCTTACTATTTTTAGTCCAGAAGAGCCCGCCACCGATTGCGCAGGTAAACCAGCAGAAGGAAGCTTATTTTCGTTGGTAATTAGCCTTAATCCGGCCGTGTCGTCTCCCTCCAAATTAGCATGTGTAAAAAGCGATGTTGAGCAAAGCAGTATGAAAGAAAAAGCGCTTAGAACGCGTAATGCTCTCATAAAGCAACGGCCATGATTAACAAGGCTAATGATGCAAATGCGCTTGTGGCCACCATAGCCATAGTAACTGTGCTTTTAGCTTTTAACATGTGGGAATACTTGACTTCATTTACGCCTCCTACGCGGGCATATCGAATTTTCCTGTTTGCATAAATTGCTGGGCCCCCCAGCTTTACATCTAACACACCACCCAAAAGTGCTAGCAGTAGCGACGTTTTATCTTTTTCAGGAGAACGTTTTATAGCACGAAGCGCTTTTATAGGATGACTAACTAGCAAAGTAACAAGGCCGCCAATAGCAGCGGGTGGAAGGGTAAGCAAATAAACCAATTTGCGAACCGGCTTCGCAAAGAGTGACATAGAAGGGTTACGGTAGTGCCATTGCCACGATGTAAGTAGAAGTAAGCGGTAGATTAAGGCGCCTATTGGCCCTGCCACCACAAAGTAAAAAATAACGCCGCAATACAAGTAAAGAAATTTAAGCCAAAGCGACTCAATTGCAGCTTTAGCAATGCCAATGTCTGTCAGAGAGTTACACTGTCTTGCGGTAATGGTTTGGACCATTTCTCGGGCAAGAGACTTTTTGTTTCTACCTACACTTGCTAGCACTTTTTTATACTGCTGGCGCTGATAGCCAAAATCGAGCAGGGCGACAAGAATAATCGCTTCAAAGAAAACGGGGTATTGCGCCATGTAAACTAAGATGGCAACACAAATTACCAAAGGCGCAAGTAGAACCAATGCAGCTAACGAACCCGAAATGTAGTGCTGAGATGGACCGAAATCGCGAGATGGCACTACTTTACGCCCCATTTGCAAAACAAGGTAACGCATAAGTGTTAGGGGGTGAGTACTTTGGGGCCAGCGCCACAAGGCATCTACGGCAATAGCCAGCCAAAGTACCAATAGCGACTGATATTGCGGGTCGCTAATTACCTCTGTCATTTTATTTTGCGAGGGCCTGAATCATTGCCATAACGAGCTGTGCAGAATGCTTAGCAGCCGTATCTAAATATTCTTTGAAGCTGACTGATGATGTCTTACCCGCTATATCTGATAATGAGCGGATAACTAGAAACGGTGTGTCGAGCATATGGCAGGTTTGACCAATAGCCGCACCTTCCATTTCTACTGCTTTCATGTCTGGGAAGTTTTCACGTAATTCCGCTACCGCTTCATCGCTACCGATAAATGCATCGCCAGTGCAAATTAAACCTGTTGTCGATTGTAATGAGGTAATTTCTGCCGCCGCGGTGCTTGCTGTTTCCATTAATGTTGTGTCACAGCGAAAATCTTCAGGCATCCCCGCACATTGGCCAAGCTTGTAACCAAAATGGGTTAGATCGGCATCGTGGTGAATAACGTGGCTTGCTATTACTAAGTCACCAATATTCAGATTTTTATCGAAACCACCGGCAGAACCCGTATTGACCACTGCATCAGGAGCGTACTGCTCAATCAATACAGTCGTAGCGATTGCAGCAGCCACTTTACCAATGCCGCACTTAACCAACACCACTTCCATGTCGTTAAGTGTGCCTTCATAAAAAGTAAGGTGTTTCCACTTTGTTTCTTTTACGTTCCAAAGCGATGCTTTAAGTAGCGCAACTTCTTCATCCATTGCACCTAAAATACCAATTTTTTTCATAACTCTACCGACGGTGTTGAGGGAATTTAACGCGTGAATACGCTGTTGAATGCACTAATTGTATAAGGAAAATAGAGAAACTGACAGAAAAATGCCTTTGTTACTGCTATTTGAGAGTAAGAAAACAGCAAAGTAACAAAGGCTAGGGGAAGCTCGTATTAACCTTATCAGGCGGCCGCTGGTCTGCTTGAACGCACCGGGCGAGTAGGGCGCTTAGGTGGCTCTGGGTTGTGCGTTGGTAATTGTGCCATCTTATTCTGTAAGCGGCGATACGGAATAAGTTTGTTTTCCAAGCACTCGCGGATATCATCAACTGTGTAGCCAGATTTCACTTTTATTCTAGCGTGAGGAAGTCCTGCAGCATCTAAGGCGCCCGTAACAAACCAGTCTTTTTGTGTTTTGTATCCCTCTTTACCTTGGCTGTGAACTAAATCGATAGCCATTACAGGGCTCATATTTTGTTTATCAACCAGAACAAAGTCGAGTTGTCTGCTAGATGCTCTGCTAAGCGCTTGGCTCGCTGTCTTTTTCTTGGCAGATTGACGCACTGATACTAAGTCATTAAGACGTACGCGGCACACTATTCTAAACTCACGCCCCATGGCCTGTTCGATAAGGTTTAAAAAGGTATGCTCCACCGGCGTAAATAACTGTGGCTTTCGCCTGAATGGAAAGGCGACGCCACCGTCTGACAATTTTATGGCACCTAGTGCAACGACAATAAGTAACATCATTAGAATAATTGCCAATTCCATCGTAACCCTCGCAAATATCAAAAATAAAAGCCAATGACAGTAGAGTTATCAGGTCGTGCCAGTTTGTTTTAGGTAAGCTAGCCTGCTAACTATATCTTTGTTGGTGTCAGAAAAATGACGCCAGACATTGTCATCGTGTTGTTTACTAAGAATTTGCAAGCCAGATGCCAACATGAGTATGTTTTACACTGGCTTTGAAAAATAGAGCTTAATTAGCGTTTGACGTAACCAAAATATCGACTTGAGAACCTGCCTTATCGGGGCTTACGATAACCCTTACGGCTTTGTCTTGAGAGGACAATAGGGTACGACCGTTGACCGGTGTGTGGGTTTTTAACGCAGGGTGTGCCTCTTGATAGAGATTGACCATGGCTTCGGGAGTGGCGGGTGAGTGATACACCATGACAGACGTTAATGGTTCGTCAAAGGCTTGGCATTGACGGGCATCTTGTGCAATTTTCACCTGCTGAAACTCTGAAGGGCAAGACACTATGCTGGGTTTATCGGAAAGACCTTCTTTTGAGGTTGCCTCTACCGAAAGGCTATCAGCATAGGTAGCATGAGATAAGCCACTGATGCCTGAAAATAAAGTCAGATACATAGCGAGTCTTTTAACATCCCAGTTCTTCATATATAGGCTCTTGATCAATTTGGTTTTTATTTGAGTTTAAAATACTAGAGCTGTTGCTCTTGTACATCAACTAAACCTTGGTCTATTAACGTATGCTTTCAACGTTTCTAGTATGTTGCTTACAACTTTTACTACCGGTATTCAATTGAGATAAGGCGTAGTCGACAGCTGGTATCAAATCTGTGTGCCGGTTAAAAGTTGCTAATACGCCATTTCATGATGTTCTCTGCGGTGATCGCTTCTTTTTAGTTTTAAATAAAAAAAGCTCGATAGCAGAATTATCGAGCTTTTAGTTAAAGGACTTGTTAGCGATGGTTACACGCCGATGTAGTCCATAATTCCTTCTGCGGCTTTGCGGCCTTCATCGATAGCGGTAACAACCAGGTCACTACCACGCACCATATCACCACCAGCAAATACTTGTGGGTGTGAAGTTTGGAAAGCAAACTTACCTGCCGAAGGCGCGCGCACGCGACCTTTCTCATCAAGCATAATGCCGAAATCGGCAAACCATGGTGCAGGACTCGGTTGGAAACCAAATGCGATAATAACTGCATCTGCTTCAAGTACGTGTTCAGAACCTTCCACTTCAACAGGACGGCGGCGACCGTTTACATCTGGCGGCCCCATTTCGGTTTTAACGAACTTCACGCCACAGGCTTTTCCGTTTTCATCAACGGCTATATCAAGAGGCTGTAGGTTGAATTTAAACTCAACACCCTCTTCTTTAGCGTTAACCACTTCGCGGCGTGAACCAGGCATACTTTCTTCGTCACGACGATACGCACAGGTTACTTGCGCAGCGTCTTGACGAATAGAGGTGCGTACACAGTCCATGGTGGTATCACCACCACCTAGCACAACAACACGCTTGCCTTTCATGTCAACAAAATCAGCAGGATCTTTTTCAAGACCCATTACGCGGTTAGTGTTGGCTATAAGGAAAGGAAGTGCATCATATACGCCTTCGACGTGTTCGTTGTCAAAGCCACCTTGCATTGACTTGTACGTACCCATGCCTAGGAAAACTGCGTCGTACTTATCGATTAAGTCCTGGAACTGTATGTCTTTACCAATTTCAGTGTTAAGTACAAACTCAACACCCATTTCGGTAAAGATTTGGCGGCGTAGCTTGATAACATCTTTCTCTAACTTGAAAGACGGGATCCCAAACGTTAACAGGCCACCAATTTCTTCGTATTTATCGTAAACAACAGGTTTAACGCCGTTACGAACTAGAATATCAGCACATGCAAGACCTGCAGGACCTGCACCTACAATTGCCACTTTTTTGTCGGTCCATACAACGTCAGACATATCTGGGCGCCAGCCCATTTTGAATGCCGTATCGGTAATGTACTTTTCAATACTACCAATAGTTACCGCACCAAAATCGTCATTCAGCGTACATGCACCTTCGCACAGTCTGTCCTGTGGACATACGCGACCACATACTTCCGGCAAGCTGTTGGTTTTATGAGAGAGTTCCGCAGCTTCTAAAATACGGCCTTCGTTCGCCAAGCTTAACCATTGTGGAATATAGTTGTGTACAGGACACTTCCATTCACAGTATGGGTTTCCGCAGTCCAAGCAGCGATCTGCTTGGCCTTCGGTTTGAGATTGGCTCAGCGGTTGATAAATTTCCGCGAACTCTTGTTTACGTACCATGATCGGCTTTTTCGGCGGATCGATACGTTCAACATCGACAAATTGATATACGTTCTTTGCCATAAACTAAATCCTCCTACTGAGCCTGAATGCGTAATTCAGCACTTGAGCGACTGATGTGACCAAGCAAGTTTTTCACATCACTGGTCTTTGGCTTAATAAGCTTAAAGCGTTTCAGCGTTGCGGCGAAATCAGTAAGCAACGACAACGAGTGCTCGCTTCCTGTTTCTTCGTAATGCTGATTAATTAAGCCACGTAAGTGCTCAGCAAGAATCGCTTTATCTTCAATTGGCATTACATCGACCAGTTCGGCATTTACACGGTTATCAAGGTCGTCGCCGTCATCCATAAGATAAGCAAAACCACCTGTCATACCGGCACCGAAGTTAACGCCAACCGGACCAAGTACAGCCACGATACCGCCTGTCATGTATTCACAGCCGTTATCGCCAATGCCTTCAACTACCGCAATAGCACCAGAGTTACGCACGCCAAAGCGCTCGCCAGCGCGGCCAGCAGCAAATAGCTTGCCGCCTGTCGCACCGTATAGGCAGGTGTTACCCATAATGGCGCTATCGTGGGCGTCATATGAGATATTGCGCGGCGGGTGAATAACAAGCTTACCGCCAGTCATACCTTTGCCCACGTAATCGTTAGCATCGCCTTCAAGGTGCATGTGCAGGCCGCCAGCGTTCCAAACGCCGAAGCTCTGACCTGCTGTACCGGTAAGTTCAACTTTAACAGGCGTGTCTTCAAAGTCGTGATTACCGTGATGTTTAGCAATTTCACCTGATAGCAAAGCGCCTACAGAGCGGTCTGTGTTGCGTACAGGGTATTTAAGCGTAATTGACTCACCATCTACCACAGCTTGCTGAGCATCTTTAAGCATCTGAGCATTTAACTCGCCTTTATCGATAGGCGCGTTAGTGGTTTGTGAGCAGAATAGGCGAGTGTGATCGCCCGCTTTAGGCTGCGCTAACAGTGGCGACAGATCTAAGCGGTTTTGCTTAGCGGTAATGCCATCTAAAACTTTTAGTAGCTCTGTACGGCCAACAAGGTCGTCGAACTTAGCAACACCCATAGACGCCATGATTTCACGTACTTCCTGAGCGATAAACTTGAAGTAGTTCATCACCATGTCAGGTAAGCCAATAAAGTGATCGTCACGCAGCTTTTGATCCTGCGTTGCAACACCGGTCGCACAGTTGTTTAGGTGGCAAATACGCAAGTATTTACAGCCTAACGCAACCATTGGGCCCGTACCAAAACCAAAGCTTTCAGCACCTAAAATACCAGCTTTTACTACGTCTAGTCCTGTTTTCAAACCACCGTCGGTTTGAACGCGTACTTTATGACGCAAGCCGTTTTCAATTAGGGCTTGTTGTGTTTCAGATAAGCCTAGTTCGAACGGACTACCCGCGTACTTAACAGACGTTAATGGACTTGCACCTGTACCACCGTCGTAACCTGAGACGGTAATAAGGTCGGCATAAGCTTTCGCTACGCCTGTTGCGATAGTACCTACACCCGGCTCAGATACCAACTTAACGGATATAAGTGCCGTCGGGTTAACCTGCTTCAGATCAAAAATTAGCTGAGCCAAATCTTCAATTGAATAGATATCGTGGTGCGGTGGTGGTGAAATAAGGGTTACACCCGGCACAGAGAAACGAAGCTGTGCAATGTACTTGTTCACTTTATCACCAGGCAGCTGACCACCTTCACCCGGCTTAGCACCTTGCGCCACTTTAATTTGAATAACGTTTGCGTTAACCAAATAGTGAGGTGTGACACCAAAGCGACCTGACGCGACCTGCTTAATTTTAGAGTTCTTTTCAGTACCAAAGCGAGAAGGGTGTTCGCCACCTTCACCCGAATTAGACTGACCGCCTAAGCGGTTCATGGCAATCGCCAGCGCTTCGTGCGCTTCAGGGCTTAGTGCACCAATTGACATAGCCGCCGTATCGAAACGCGGGAATAAATTTTCAGGCCCTTCAACATCGTCAATATCAATAGGGTCGCAATCAGGATTTATAGCTAGCAAGTCGCGAATATGCGATGGCGCACGTTCGTTAACAAGCTTGGCGTATTGCTGGTAGTCGTCGTAATTACCTGACACCACAGCCTTTTGAAGCGTACTGACTACGTCTGGGTTATAGGCGTGATATTCGCCACCGTGAACGTATTTAAGCAAGCCGCCGT
Source organism: Alteromonas sp. S005 (assembly GCF_036864475.1). Taxonomy (NCBI): domain Bacteria; kingdom Pseudomonadati; phylum Pseudomonadota; class Gammaproteobacteria; order Alteromonadales; family Alteromonadaceae; genus Alteromonas; species Alteromonas sp. S005. Next base: position 227,775 of record NZ_JAZETN010000001.1, read on the forward strand.
GGTCGACCGATTTACGCTTAAGCCAAGCAATACGGTTTAGGTTGATAAGATCTTGATGGAAATCATCGAAGCCCGCACCTTGTATGCGTGAGGTCACACCATTAAAGCATAACTTCATCACTTCGTTGTTAACGCCAACCGCTTCAAACAGTTTAGAGCTACGGTAGCTAGCAACGGTGCTAATACCCATCTTAGACATAATCTTATACAAGCCTTTGTTGATACCCTTACGGTAGTTCAACGTGGCCTGCATAGGAGAAATATCCAGCTCGCCTTTTTCACAAAGCTGCTCGATAGTTTCATATGCTAAGAATGGGTAAACCGCAGTGGCACCTAAGCCAATAAGTACGGCAAAGTGATGCGGGTCGCGGGCACTTGCTGTTTCAACAACAACGTTCGCGTCACAGCGCAATGACTTCTCAACCAGTCGACGCTGAACCGCACCAACTGCCATTGCTGCAGGGATAACCAAGCGGTTTTGCTTAATGTTTCTGTCAGACAGAATAACAAATGCAGCGCGCTTGTTCTTAACCAGCATTTCTACTTCGTTACACACGCGCTCGATGGCTTTTTTCAAACCTTCTTGCGGTGCATATTGAAGCTCGACGACTTCTGAATAATAGTTGTCAGGGTTAAACTCGCGCAGTTGTTTAAGGTCGGTATACATCAATATAGGCGAGTCGAACAATACGCGGTCGGCGTAACCTGAGGTTTCGCTAAATACGTTTTGCTCGCGGCCAATGCAGGTTGCCAACGACATAACGTGGTTTTCACGTAGCGGGTCGATAGGCGGGTTAGTAACTTGTGCAAACTGCTGGCGGAAGTAATCGTAAACGGTACGCTGACGCGATGACATAACCGCCATTGGCGTGTCATCACCCATTGAACCAACGGCTTCTTGACCGTCTTTCGCAAGTACTTTTACAACTTGTTGAATTTCTTCATAGCTGTAGGCGTGCAGCTTGTGGTACACCGCCATGGCATCATCGTCAAACACGCGTTTGCCAATAAGCGAGGCATCGAGCTGCTCGATAGGGGTCAAACGACGAATATGTTTTTCTAGCCACTCTTTATATGGATGACGCGCTTTTAAGTCGTCGTCAATTTCCGTAGAACGCCAGATTTTGCCGGTGTAAGTATCTACAGCAAGCATTTCACCTGGGCCTACGCGGCCTTTTTCGATAACGTCAGCCTGCTCATAATCCCAAATACCTACTTCTGAGGCTAGAGTAATAAAACCATTTTTGGTTATCACATAGCGAGCTGGGCGTAGACCATTTCTATCTAGGTTACAGGCTACATGGCGGCCGTTTGTTAAAACGATGCCAGCAGGGCCATCCCATGGTTCCATGTGCATCGAGTTAAACTCGTAAAATGCACGAAGGTCGTCATCCATGGTTTTATTATTTTGATACGCAGGCGGAACAAGCAAACGCATGGCACGGAATAAATCCATACCACCGGCTAGGAATAGCTCCAGCATGTTATCCAGCGACGATGAGTCTGAACCTTCAGTATTTACAAAAGGCGCAGCATCTTTAAGGTCGGGGATAAGTGGCGTTGAAAACTTAGCGGCACGTGCCATGGCCCAGTCGCGGTTTCCTTTAATGGTGTTAATTTCACCATTATGCGCAAGGAAACGGAAAGGCTGAGCAAGCGGCCAGCGTGGTAGCGTATTTGTTGAAAAGCGTTGGTGGAAAACGCAGATAGCGCTTTGCATACGCTCATCGGCAAGATCGTGATAAAAGGCGGGTAAATCTTTTGGCATTACCAAGCCTTTGTAGATCGTTACCAAGCCTGATAAACAAGCTACGTAAAAATCAGGATCTTTTTCAAGGCGTTTTTCAGCGCGGCGGCGGATCATATACAAACGACGCTCAAGGTCGCGTTTTCTCCAACCTGCTGGCGCGTTCACAAATACCTGTTCAATTTGTGGAACACCCGTAAGCGCTAATTCACCCAGTACTGAGTGGTCGACAGGCACTTCGCGCCAACCCACTACTGAAAGTGTTTCTTTTTCTAGTTCTTCATTAAGTACTTCACGCGCGGCTTGCGCAAGTACCGGGTCCTGACTTAAGAAAATCATGCCCACGCCGTATTTTTTGCTGAGTTTCCAGCCATTTTCTTCGGCGATTGCATGGAAGAACGCATCCGGTTTCTGTAGTAATAAACCACAGCCGTCACCGGTTTTCCCGTCGGCGGCGATACCGCCACGATGCTGCATACGGTCAAGGCCGTGTATTGCAGTAGTTACCAATTCATGACTGGCTTCCCCATGAGTGTGAGCGATTAAGCCAAACCCACAGTTGTCCCGGGAATCATTGGGATTATATAAACTCATCTCTTAACTCCTTCAACCTTTTGACTGGGCAAGGTATGCGTTGCGTGTAGATGCGCCTAGGTTTGCGTATCACAACATTATTAGACGTCTTTTATGCCTGCGAGCGGTATTGCTTACGGCGTGCGCCTTTCTTGTCGTTATTTTATTATTAGAGGATTCCAGTCGTTTCCGCATTTTTATGCATTATTGCGATGCGGGCCGTACAAAATACCCACATTAAAAACTAAAATCAAACGCTAAAAGTGTAAGCTTTATAGTGAATTAGTATAATTTCAATAAAATCTTTTAAAATCATGGGCTTGTTGGTTGTATTTTAGGTTTGTAACAAAAATGTTATCAGTTAATAAAAATGAATACTTTTCAATCGTTAAATGATATTGGTTCTCATTTATTTTTTGCTAATGAATAATTATGCTTTATGCTTGCGGTTTTATGTTGTCAATGGCTGTTTGTTTGTATTTTTATGAAAATGTAAAGCTATGGTTCCACTTATATAAGTAGTTTGCTGTATTGGTTAAAAATCACCCGAATGTAAGGTTGGAGCTTTATGCTGTGATACTTGATAGTACATTCATGTAATTTTTACGAGCGCGTAAGCATAAGTAAAAGAATAAAAATTCACTGAAAGCAGATGTTGCCAAGCCAGTGAGGACTATCGAATGACAGTATTACAGGCAAGCCCCAACAGTATCTTCGTTATTAACGAGCATATAGTAACAGGCGAAGGCGTAAGTTTTACGCCCTCTCCCAATACCTCAGGGCTCTTTGAAAAGGGTATTCCTGATACTATCGTTATCCATTTCACCGCAGGCAGTAGTCTAACGTCATCAGTTAACGTATTAACCGACCCAGATAGCGGTGTGTCTGCTCACTTCGCCGTGGGACGTAACGGTAATATTGTACAAATGCTGCCAACGAATAAGGTTGCATGGCATGCAGGCGAAAGTCACTTTGAGGGGCGTAGTGGGTTAAACAAATACTCTATAGGCATTGAACTAGATAATGCAGGCCAGCTAAAGAAAAAAAGTGATGGTACCTATGAGAGTTGGTTCGGCAAAAAGTATGAAAAGAACGAAGTATTCGAAGCTAGGAAGAGCAACCAGCATGCTGTTGGCTATTGGCACGAGTATACTGATATTCAAATATCACGAGCCCTCGTCTTATGTAAAACACTGTGCGAGTACTACCAGATTTCTAAGATTGTTGGACATGAAGAGATTGCGCCCACGCGTAAAGTAGATCCAGGCCCTGCCTTTCCAATGCAAAAGTTTAAAGAGCTTCCATTGCATCTCGAACGTGTCGCGGTGCTAATAGAATCGAAAGAGATGGGCCCACAACGAAAGGAACATGATGAGTTTCAGCATAATTTGGCTAGACCTGCAAAGAAAGTAGCTAATGTATGTGCAAATGCGCTTAACGTTAGAAAAGGCCCTGATACTTCATTTCCCACTGTTGAAAGTAGTTTAGAAAAAGGAGAAATATTACGTGTTCTAGAGAAACAGGGAGAGTGGGCGAAAGTATCTTTTACCAAAGTTGGCTGGGTTAACACCGCTTATATCCACGAAGTTACGGAAAAGTCACCGTTTAAATCCTAACCCTATAGTAGGGTCATCGCTCTGCTTTAATAAACCGCATTCCCGAAGTGATTAAAGCCTGATAGGATACAAGCAAAATAAGTTTAGATAAGACGTACATGCATTCAGATTCACCAAACGATTCTTGGGCAATTCGCTTTGCCCAATTTGTCCAACGTTTTGGCACTCTAAAGCTCAGCATTTTATTTGTTGTTCTTTCACTTGTGTTCACGCTAGGCGGTTCTTACGTTATACGCGTAAGTATGGGAAGCCAAGTACAGCCAGACGACTTCATAAGTGCCGTTATCCTTACCATGTTATCGGCCCCATGGGTGCTTTACTTTTTTAGTGAATTAATCAAACAACTAGAGAATTCACGTACCAACTTGAAAGAGGTAGTTAGCCAACTTGAGAGCTTAAGGGAAGAAGACGTATTTCTTAATCGAGAGCTTCAAAGTAATATAAGGCAGCTAAATCACGAAATAGAGCAGCGTAAACAGGCGCAAGAAGAGCGAGAGGCACTGTTTAAGGATTTAGAGAAGGAAATTCAGGATAAATCTGAGCAAGAAGCCCAAGCGCGACGTTTGTCCACACTCCTGCGCTCCATTATCGATGCCTCGCCAGACTTGATTTACTACCGTAATGAAGAAGGCAGATTTGCAGGCTGTAACCGCATTGCCGAGCTAATGACCGGAAAGACCGAGCAGGAGTTGCTCGGGTTAACGCCAGAAGATGTTTACGAAGAAGAACTAGCCCGCCAAATCGTGGCAAGTGACCACGAAGTACTGGAAACCAATGCAAGTATTACTGAAGAGCTTTGGCTTCGCTTTGCCGATGGGCGTCGCCGTTACTTCGAAATGAAACGCGTACCTTTCTTCGACAAAGAGGGGAATCGTTTAGGTCTGTTGTCATTCGGTCGTGATATGACAGAGCGCAAACAAGCGGAAAATGCTGCGGCAAAAGCAAGTACCGATAAGACGCGCTTTATCGCTACTATCAGCCATGAACTTCGAACACCATTAAACGGTATAGTGGGCTTAAGTCGTATGCTACGGGACACCGAGTTAAGCGACGAACAGTTCAGTTGGGTAAGTACTATTTACGCTAGCGCTATCACATTAGGTAATATATTTAACGATATTATTGATCTCGACAAATTAGACAGAGATAAACTTGAACTAAGCCTTAAAACGATTTCGCTAAAAGATTTCACAGAAGAATTAAGCAGTATTATTCGACTGCTAGCAGCAGATAAACAGCTTGAACTAAAAACCACTATCAACGAACCATTGCCCCGTTTAGTGGAAATTGACGGTACCCGTCTTCGCCAAATTTTGTGGAATATCTTGTTTAATGCGGTGAAGTTCACACAAAAGGGGCACGTGAGCCTGTCTGTGTCGTCAACTAAACCGGATGGCGATAAAGCGTACGTTACCTTTATTATTGAAGATACCGGCGTGGGCATTCCTGAAAGTGAAATTGATAAGATTTTTGCTATGTATTACCAGGTCGATCATCCCGATCACCAATCGGCAACAGGCACAGGTATCGGTTTGGCTATTTGTAAGCAAATGGTCGACCTGATGAAAGGTGAAATTCACGTCTCTAGTAACGTGGGTAAAGGCACTCGTTTTGAAATTGTACTGCCGGTTCAAATCTCTAACAGCCCAATGAAAGTCGCACAGCTTCAAGTGACAGGGCTTAATATATTACTTGTTGAAGATATTGAACTGAACGTTATGGTGGCCAAAGCTTTGCTTGAGAAGCTGGGTCAGAAAGTTGATGTGGCAATGACGGGGCAAGAAGCTATCGATAAAGTCAGGGAAAACCAATACGACCTTATTCTGCTAGATATACAGCTTCCTGATATGACGGGGTTTGATGTAGCAAGTACTATTATTGAAGAAGACTTGGTCATGCAAACGCCCATTGTCGCGCTTACGGCAAACGTGATTAAAAAGCGTGATGAATACTTAGAAAACGGTATGGATGATGTGATTGCCAAACCTATCAAGAAGTCTCGCGTTATTGAAGTGTTCAATGAGCTGTTCCACGCACCACCAGCGCCGCTTGAAGTCGACGGAGAGGTAGAGCGTCCTGAACCCAACAAAACATTAAGTAACATTTTAGATATGGACTTGTTGCAGATGTTAGTGGATACCATAGGGGATGAAATGGTGCGGGCTAGTGTTAAAGTATTTCAAGAAAAAATGCCCGAATACATGGAAATACTGCAGCTAAGCCTAAGTGCCGATGAAAAGTCGGAAGTATGTTCTCAGGCGCATAAAATTAAAGGTGCCGCTGGTTCTGTTGGTCTAGCCCGCGTACAGCGTATCGCCAATCAAATCCAACAAGGTGATCATCCTACTTGGTGGGAGAATGTACACGATTGGGTAGAAGAGCTACAGATGGCGGTTCAGCACGATATGAAAGCGCTGCACGATTGGCTTAACGAGCAACAGGTTGATGACTAGTCAGCGCAACGTGCTCTTTAATTTTTAATGTCAAAAAGAGGGCTTGCCCTCTTTTTTGTTATAAAAGCTTCGGTTGAGTAAACGTTGGGTGCGGTGATGCTAAGTAGCCAAGCCACACTAAAAAAAGCGGCAGGCTTATCTTATTTATATAGTGATAAAAGGAATTATGGTAATGACCACAAGCGCACAACAAGATTCGGTATTTTCAAACACACAGCTAAGTGTTGAGGCTATCCCCGCCCTTAAAAAACTCACCTTGTTGCCTATATCTAAGAAATATCGAGTGCTCAACATGTTCGCAATTGGTTTGATAGCCTTGATAGTCGTGGGTGTTGTTACAGGGATAAGGTTTCAAGGATTTTGGTCATTACCCGAAAACCTACTCAATGCATACCCTTATGTGGTTGCAGGTATAGTCGCATTAGCGAGTGTGTGGGCCCTGTATCACTTTTTTGCCGATGTACGCATATTCTACGCAATACGAGAGCAAGACATCAGCAAACAGTCAGGACTCATTTTTAGAAAGCTTTCGTGTCAGCCTATATTGCGTGTTCAGCACGTTGAGGTTAACCGTGGGCCGCTAGACAGGTGGGCGGGCCTCGCCTCTCTTCAGGTGTTCTCGGCTGGTGGTGAAATGCATACCTTTGAAATACCTGGGTTAAGTATTGAAAGGGCTGAGCAATTACGTGAGTTTATACTTGCTCACAAAGATATTGGTGCTCGCTAATGACCGCGCCTGAATCGTTTTCAAACCAGACGCCTGATGTTGCTAGAGCAGGTGACTGTGAGGACAATCTAGATGTGTTGCCTCACACTCAGGAAACGGAGGCTGCAGAGCCACAGCTAAAAGTAGAAACCGGCGGAGAGTGGCAACGCCTTTCTATCATTTCTATTTTGTACTTTACCATTCGTAATTTTTCCGCCTCGGCACAAGTGCTTATCTACACCATTCCCGCTTTAGCCATATCGTTTAATATTTGGGATAACCTGCTGTCGCCTGAAGTGCTAATCGGTGCCGGGATCCTTTTTCTATCTACCAGTAGTAGCGGTCTAATAAGCTTTTTAATGTACAAGTTTCGCGTGCACAACCAGCACGTCGAGATTCACCACGGCGTGTTTCAACGTCGCTATACCAACCTGCCTTTGTGGCGTATTCAAAACGTAAAAATAGAGCGTCCTTTTTATTATCGTCCGTTTGGGTATGCGTTGGTGGTACTTGATACGGCAGGGAGCGGTAAAGAAGAAGCAAAAATAGTGGCTGTGCCGGAAGTCTATGCCGAAGCGCTAAAAAAACAGGTGTTGTATGAAAAAGCGCATCACGACGTGGGCGATAAAGATGAGCTATCAAGCGAGGACTTCTGTGATGGAGAATTGGCGGATGGACAGAGTTCGTCTTCGCGAACACAAAGCTCTGGCGCTAGAGCGCAATATAACTCCAGTACAAGTGAAGAAGTGCTAAACCGCCGTTCTGTGAAAGACATTATTATTCATGGCATTACCAATAATCGCGTGTGGATTATATTAGGTGCTGCAGCACCATTTTACGACGATGTGTTTGGCGTAGTTTCAGAGTGGCTGGCTGATAAAGGTTTACAGCTAAATCAATTAGTTGGTGAACAAACGGTTGCTTGGTGGCAATTTGGATTATATGCCTTTGTCATTCTCATGATGCTTATGGCGTTGGTGGCACTGCTGAGTGTTGGTGGCGCGCTATTCACGTTTTACGGCTATACGCTTTCAAGAACAGGAGACCGCTATATCCGCCGTAGCGGCTTGCTCAATAAGCTGGAAGTTAGCATGCGAGCATCACGCATCCAAATGATTACGGCGAAGCAAGACTGGCTGGATAAAATACTAAAGCGGGTCAATTTGTATTTTGAGCAAAACTCTACCGCTGGGCAGCAAATGCAAGAACTGATGTCGCCAAATAAGCTCATTGTGCCATCGGTAACTGAAAACGAAGCCTTTAACCTAAGCCAAGAGGTTATGCCAGGTTGCGACTTACGCGGCCAGCCTTATCAAGTTATCAGCAAACGCTTTATAAGCTTTTGGTTACTCGCTGCATGGGCAGTGCCATCTGCCATCTTTTTCACTGTTGGCGCCGTTACGTCTCACGTTGACATTATGCTTGGTGCCCTCGCTGTCTTTTTGGCATTAGCGATGTTGCTAACACTCAGGTGGTGGCGGTGGGGTATAGCCTACGATAATAAGTACGTTTACATAAGACGAGGCCGAATAGGTGTCGACTATCAATGTTTCGAGCCATATAAAGTACAGCAAGTAATTATTAAGCAAAGCGTATTTATGAAGCGTAATAAGCTCGCCACAATAAAATTTGTGCTGGCTTCAGGTGCGGTAACTGTGCCGTTTTTACCCGAGGAATACGTAGAAAAACTAGCAGATAGTGTGTTGTTTGAAGTGGAGTCAACCAGAAGGTCTTGGATGTAATATAAGGCACTTGATAGGGATATCTTTTGTTCACTGTTTTTATTCGCTGTTTTTTTATGCAAATAGCGTGAGTTTGTGTAAAGGTAGGTATCAAGTCACACAAACTTGCGCTTATATGGATATTCTTGATTACAGTGTCATTGCTATTTACCTCATTGCTTTGCTAATCATTGGCTTTAGTCTGCGAGGACAGCAGTCAAAGAAAGACTATTTTTTAGCAGGCAGAGGCTTAAGTTGGAAGCCGCTGTTGCTGTCCATTATGGCGACTCAACTTTCAGCTGTTAGTTTTATTTCGGCACCTGCATTTGTTGGGTTTCGCGAGGGTGGGGGGCTGATTTGGCTGTCATACGAACTTGCTGTGCCTTTGGCGATGCTGCTGCTCGCTACCACTGTATTACCCACCCTGTATCGAAGCGGCGTAGTAAGCATATACGACTATCTTGAACGCCGCTTCTCTAACTCTACGCGTATTTTCATTAGTATTGTATTTCAATTCAGTAGAGCGTTCGCCACCGGGATAATGGTGTACGCCTTGTCAATTATTTTGCAGGGAACCATGCAAGTTTCAGCCACGCAGGCGATATTGCTGATTGGTGTTATTACGCTTTTGTATTCCTTGCAGGGCGGCATGAAAGCTGTGGTATACGGTGACGCCGTTCAAATGGTGATTATTGTCGTGGGCACTGCAATATGCATTGCGTTTGGCCTTAATGCACTGGGCGGCTGGGATGCCTTTATGCAACTACTCCCTAATGAGCGTGTATCAACTATCAATTTCTCATCACTGGGTTTTGATGGTGACGGTTTTGGTTTTTTCCCCATGGTGTTGGGAGGTGTGATCCTTTATGCCTCTTACTATGGGTGCGATCAATCTGAAGCGCAGCGTGCCTTGTCAGCGAAATCGGAAGGCGATTTAAAAAAGATGATGCTGGCCAACGGTATATTTAGATTTCCGATTACGCTGCTTTATTGTTTGGCAGGCTTAGTAATTGGAACATTGGCGTTTAACGATGCCGATTTGCTATCCCAAATTCCGAAAGATAATCCAGACTGGTTAATGCCGGTGTTTATTCTCAATTACCTGCCTCACGGCCTAATAGGGTTGCTTGTTGTTGCAATTCTTGCTGCAGCAATGTCGTCGTTAAGTTCTGCCATCAATTCCCTTGCGGCTGTGTCATTGGAAGATTATTTCAAGTTGAAGGGAAAACAAGTCAAGCCCGAAGGCTATTTACGCAGCGCTAAATTCGCTGGGTTGATATGGGGCGTGGTCATTATGTTGCTTTCACTCAATGCCGGCGATATAGCGCCTACCGTAATAGAAGCGGTGAACAAGGTAGGCTCTGTCTTTTTTGGCCCTGTTTTAGCTGTTTTTTTACTTGGCATTTTAACGAAAAATGTAGGTGCCAAGCACGTCAACCTTGGCCTTTTGTGTGGCGTTTCAACCAACCTAACCTTCGCATTTTTTGTCGATGACGTATTTTGGTTTTGGTGGAACGTAACAGGTTTTTTGGGAACAGTGTTACCCGCGGTTATTCTTTCGATACTTGTTCCAAGCGGCGAGGCAAATACTATTGCCTCCAACCGAGAGGGTGCTGTTAGTGTACTTACAGACAGGACTATTGCCGTGCTGTTGGTAAGTTACTTTTGCTTGTTAGTGGTATTTTGCTATTTGTTACCCGGTTGGCTGCAATAGCATCAGAGTTTTAAGCTTCTACCTTGCTTAAAACTGAGTCCCTCAGAATAATCTGATCTTTACCAGCATGTTTAGCTTCATATAAGCGCGCGTCAGCTTTTTCTAGCTGCGACTCTAAACATTTGTGCTCTTCGGTACTGACGCCAATACTGCACGTAATGTTAAATTTGTGGCTGGTAAACAGCGTAGTGCGAACGGCATCCATAAATGCAGAAAGCGCTGATAGATACACTTTGGGAGGCCTTACCGATACTACGGTAAATTCTTCGCCGCCGTAGCGCACAATTAAGTCGTCAGGGAAGTAATCTTTCATTAGCGCAGCGAATTCCTGCAACAACATATCACCAGTTTTGTGACCATACGTATCGTTCACGCTTTTGAAGTTGTCGGCATCAATCATAGATACAATCACGTCTTTTCTAGACGTACTGTTGGCGAACAACTCTTCGGCTTTTTCATGTAGAAAACGTCGATTATACACTTTCGTCAACGCGTCTAAGTTCGCCGAATCTCGAATGGTTTGAATCATTTCCTGTGACTCAAGGTTTTGCATTACTCGGCAGTAAAATTCCTCGTGATAAAACGGCTTAGACAAAAAGTCATTAGCGCCGCTTTTAATAAATTTAGAGGTAAGCACGCTGTCACCAGTGGCAGAAAGTCCAATAAAGACTAAATCCTGCATCCGTCTTTCGTGGCGAATCGCTTTAACGAGCTCATAGCCATCCATATTGGGCATTCTATGATCTGCTATCACCATTTTTATATCGCGATGCTTTTCAAGTAAATCAAGTGCTTCTAAACCGTCGGTGGCCTCATGTACTTGAAACTGAAACTTGCGAAGTAATGAGCAAATATGATTTCGACTGGTTTTAGAGTCTTCTACAACAAGTACTTTTGTGGTTAGGTTTTTTCTTAAGCGATCCACTAATTTAGAAACTTGTAGATAGGAGTAACGAGACTCTTTCGTAATGTAATCGAGTACACCTTGGTCGAGTAATTGGGCACGCGTGAATTCGTCAAAATTGCCGGTTAGCACGATAGTAGGAACGTTGTATGAAAGCGCTAGTTCAACGCTTTCGCCATTGGGAGCATCCGGAAGGTTTAAATCAACAATTGCGGCTAAATATTCGTTGTCGCTCTCTAGCGCACTTTGCGCTTCGGCTAAGTCCTCACATAGATCACAGGTAAAGTGAGGGTTATCCTCAATAAGCTTATTTACGATCTTACGGACAGTTATGCTGTCTTCTACTACAAGAACTTTATACATGCGAATTACTCTGAATACTTATCTATTGATAATAACCAACTGCAAAGGAAAAAGCCCTCAATGAGAGGGCTTTTTAGACTTATGTCTAAATAAGGCGTGCCTTATATACTGTAGGCTTGATCAGAGTTGTTCAGGTGGAACACGAACATTACCTTCCATTAAGACCCGTGCGCTTCTGCTCATCACGGCTTGCTCAATTTTCCACTTATCGTTTTCAAAGTTGGCTTTTGCTCCGACTCGAAGCGTTCCGGATGGGTGCCCAAATGTTACTGATTCTCTGTCTTCGCCTCCCGCAGCTATATTCACCAACGTTCCTGGAATGGCAGCAGCGGCGGCAATAGCTACTGCTGCTGTGCCCATCATTGCATGGTGAAGTTTTCCCATGGATAGCGCTCGTACTAACACATCAATATCTGAACCAAGTACGTCTTTGCCGCTAGAGGCTTTGTAACCTGTTGGCGGGGCAACGAATGCAACCTTTGGAGTATGCTGGCGATTTGCCGCTTCGCTTACATCCTGAATCAAACCCATTTGGACTGCGCCGTAGGCACGAATAGCTTCAAATTTCGCTAAAGCTTCAGCATCGCTGTTAATGTCGTCTTGCAGCTCAGTACCCGTGTAACCAATATCTTCGGCGTTGATGAAAATAGTTGGAATACCCGCGTTTATCATGGTCGCCTGAAGAGAGCCTACGCTCGGGACTTCCAGCGTGTCGACTAAGCGCCCTGTGGGGAAGATAGCCCCTTCACCGTCCGCTGGGTCAACAAATGCCACTTCTACTTCCGCTGCAGGAAAGGTAACGCCATCAAGTTCAAAGTCGCCAGTTTCCTGTACTTCACCATTGGTCACAGGCACTTTTGCGATAATGGCTTTACTGATATTGGCTTGCCAGATATTGACGGTGGCAACACCGTTTTCTGGAATTTTGTTTTTGTCGACTAGCCCGTTGCTAATGGCGAACGCACCAACGGCCGCGGTTAGGTTTCCGCAGTTACCGCTCCAGTCGACAAAAGGTTTTTCGATAGCTACTTGTCCAAACAAGTAATCGACATCGTAGCCTTCACGCTCACTTTTACTCAAAATCACGGTTTTACTAGTACTTGAAGTCGCACCGCCCATGCCGTCAGTTTGTTTTCCGTAAGGATCGGGGCTGCCAATAACACGCAACAACAATGCATTACGCGCTGGGCCAGGCTTCTGCGCAGCTTCTGGCAAATCGGTTAAATTGAAAAACACACCCTTACTGGTTCCGCCACGCATGTAGGTAGCCGGTACTCGAAGTTGTGGCGCATACTTTGTCATGTTTTTTCCTTTCTTCGGTATAAGAGCGTTGATGCACCGTTGAAACACGCCGTGAATACATCCCTGTAGGCTCTCGGGGCGCGTCCATGCGCCCCGAATGTTTCAACGGCGCATCAACGCCCTCTTAAATTAAAAAACTTCTTGTTTTGATAGAGTCTAAATTGGTTGCGATTTGAAACACACTGTGAACACATCCGAGTGCGCTCCCCAGCCGAAACCATGTGGCTAGAAGGTTTCAAATCACAAACAACTTCCATCCAAAAGTAAGAAACACTTTTCTAAGAGGAGAGGTAAGTTATTTTTAGGGCCCTCTACTAGCAAGGATGATAGTTGTGAGCGTACAGGTACGAATTGACTGTAAGTCCTGTAAACGCTCTTTCTCTCTCAGCAAAAACTAACCGATGTAACATTGGCCGAACTTCAGAGGAGGCGGTGGATTAGTTGCAGGGCCTTCAACTCGCAAGGATGCGAGTTGGGAGCCTACAAGGACGTATTCACGGCGTGCCCTGCAACTGATTCACTTCCTCCCACCAAAAGTTCGTTCTACGTATTTAGCTAGCTTCAGCTTCCAAGAAGTCTTTAGCGAAACGCTGTAATACGCCGCCGGCGCTGTAAATAGAGACTTCTTCTGCGGTATCTAGGCGGCAGGTTACTGGTACTTCTAGCTGTTCACCGTTTTGACGGTTCACTACCAGTGTTAGCGTTGCACCTGGTGACGGTTCGCCGCTCACATCGTAAGTTTCTGTGCCATCTAGCTCAAGGGTTTTACGCGTTGTGCCCGGCTTGAACTCAAGCGGTAGTACGCCCATACCAATAAGGTTGGTACGGTGAATACGCTCAAAACCTTCAGCTACAATCACTTCAACGCCGGCAAGGCGTACGCCCTTAGCTGCCCAGTCACGTGATGAACCCTGACCATAATCAGCGCCAGCAACTATTATCAGCGGCTGTCTGCGGTTCATGTAGGTTTCAATGGCCTCCCACATGCGCATTACTTGGCCTTCAGGCTCAACGCGCGCAAGAGAACCTTGCTTCACTTCACCGTTCTCTAGCACCATCTCGTTGAACACTTTCGGGTTCGCAAGGGTAGCGCGCTGTGCGGTTAAGTGGTCACCACGATGCGTGGCGTACGAGTTAAAGTCTTCTTCCGGTAAGCCCATTTTGTGAAGGTATTCACCGGCTGCACTGCTCGCTAAGATAGCATTAGACGGCGATAAGTGATCGGTGGTGATGTTATCTCCTAAAATAGCAAGCGGACGCATACCTTTCATGGTGCGCTCGGCATCCATTGCGCCTTCCCAGTAAGGCGGGCGACGAATGTAAGTGCTCATTTCACGCCAGTCATAAAGCGGGTTAATGTCTTTGCCGTAGTCCACGCTTAAGTCGAACATTGGCTCATACACTTTTCTGAAGTGCTCTGGCTTCACCGACTTCGCTACAATAGCATCAATTTCTTCGTCACTTGGCCAAATGTCTTTAAGCGTTACCGGGTTACCGTCTTTGTCCGTGCCCAGTACATCTTTTTCAATATCAAAGCGAATGGTACCGGCAATAGCGTACGCTACTACTAGTGGCGGCGATGCTAGGAATGCTTGCTTTGCGTAAGGGTGAATACGGCCGTCGAAGTTACGGTTACCAGATAATACCGCTGTTGAGTAGAGGTCGCGGTCGATGATCTCTTGCTGAATTTTAGGGTCTAACGCGCCGCTCATGCCGTTACAGGTAGTACAGGCAAATGCTACAACGCCAAAGCCTAAATCTTCCAACTCGCTCATCAGGTTAGCTTCTTCAAGGTACAACTTAACGGCTTTAGAGCCAGGCGCTAGCGAGCTTTTAACCCAAGGTTTGCGGGTTAAACCGCGTTCGTTGGCATTGCGTGCAAGTAAACCCGCAGCAATTACATTGCGTGGGTTCGATGTATTAGTACAGCTGGTGATAGCCGCGATAATAACCGCGCCATCTGGCATTTTGCCTTCTTCTTCATCCCATTTCGCAGCAATGCCGCGACTTTCCAAATCGCTGGTAGGTAAACGTGCATGAGGGTTAGAAGGGCCAGCCATATTACGGCCAACAGCAGAAAGGTCGAACGTAAGCACCCGCTCATACTCGGCAGTTTCTAAATCATCAGCCCATAAGCCTGTGTGCTTAGCATATTGCTCAACTAGTGCAATTTGCTTTTCTTCACGCCCTGTTAGGCGCAAGTAATCAATAGTTTGCTGGTCAATGTAGAACATGGCTGCAGTGGCGCCGTATTCCGGTGTCATGTTCGAAATGGTAGCACGGTCGCCCAGCGTTAGGTGCGACGCACCTTCACCGAAGAATTCAAGATATGCAGATACCACACGCTCTTTACGCAAGAACTCAGTTAACGCTAATACAATATCGGTCGCGGTAATGCCTGGCTGTGGTTTGCCGGTAAGTTCAACACCTACAATGTCTGGCAGACGCATGTAAGACGCACGGCCCAGCATAACGCTTTCCGCTTCAAGACCGCCCACACCCACGGCAATTACACCAAGTGCATCAACATGCGGCGTATGGCTGTCGGTACCTACTAGCGTGTCAGGGAAGGCTACGCCATCGCGAGCTTGAATAACGGGTGACATACGCTCCAAGTTTATTTGGTGCATAATGCCGTTACCCGGAGGGATAACATCTACGTTTTTAAACGCGGTTTTAGTCCAGTTAATAAAGTGGAAACGGTCGTCGTTGCGTCTGTCTTCAATAGCACGGTTTTTCTCAAACGCGTCTTTTTCAAAACCAGCGTGCTCTACCGCTAACGAGTGATCCACAATCAGCTGGGTTGGCACGACCGGGTTTACTTTAGCTGGGTCGCCGCCTTTAGCAGCAATTGCATCGCGAAGACCAGCTAAATCGACAAGAGCCGTTTGCCCCAGGATATCGTGACACACAACGCGAGCAGGAAACCACGGAAAGTCCAAGTCGCGCTTGCGATAGATAAGCTGTTTAAGCGAATCGGTTAGCATCTCAGGTGCGCATTTGCGCACTAAGTTTTCAGCCAATACACGCGATGTGTAAGGCAGCTTAGCGTAGGCGCCAGGCTCAATAGCATCTACCGCTTCACGGGTATCGAAAAAGTCGATACCCGCGTTAGGAAGCGGTTTACGGTAATCAATATTCATAAAACCCCAACCTTAATCTTAAGCGCGTTCGCTGATAGCAGGCACTGGGCGAAGTTCTTCGCCTGTGTATTCTGCTGACGGACGAATAATGCGGTTGTCAGCGCGCTGTTCCATAACGTGTGCCGCCCAACCGGTTAGGCGTGACATTACGAAGATTGGTGTGAACAACGGCGTAGGGATACCCATAAAGTTATACGCAGAGGCATGGAAGAAATCAGCGTTACAGAAAAGCTTCTTCTCGCGCCACATCACTTCTTCACAGCGAACTGACACAGGATATAGCACGTCGTCGCCCACATCGGCAGCTAGCTTTTCAGACCATTGCTTAATAATTTCATTACGCGGGTCAGAGTCTGAGTAAATCGCGTGACCAAAGCCCATGATCTTCTCTTTGCGCTCAAGCATGCCCATCATTTTTTCTTCAGCGTCATCGGCAGACGTAAAGCCTTCAATCATTTCCATGGCGGCTTCATTAGCACCACCGTGAAGCGGGCCGCGCAGTGAGCCGATAGCACCGGTTACGCAAGAATGCATATCAGATAGGGTTGACGCACAAACACGCGCCGTAAAAGTAGAGGCGTTAAATTCATGCTCTGCATACAGAATTAGCGATACATGCATGACTTGCTCGTGCAGTTCACGTGGCTTTTCGCCGTGAAGCATGTGAAGGAAGTGACCACCAATTGAATCGTCATCGGTCTCTACATCTACGCGCACGCCATCGTGCGAGAAGCGGTACCAGTAACAAATGATGCTAGGGAAACATGCCAACATACGGTCTGTCACGTCTTGTTGCTCATCGAAGCTGGTTTCCATTTCAAGGTTACCTAGCATTGAACAACCCGTGCGAAGTACGTCCATTGGGTGGGCATTTTTCGGAATGCGCTCTAGCACTTCTTTAAGTGCTGTTGGAAGGCCGCGCATGCCGCGAAGTTTTGTTTTATAAGCGTCTAGCTCAGACTGGTTAGGTAGCTTGCCCTTAAGAATAAGGTACGCTACTTCTTCAAATTGACAGTTTTGCGCTAAGTCTTTTACGTCGTAGCCACGATACGTTAAACCAGAACCTGATTTACCTACGGTTGATAATGCTGTTTTACCTGCAACTTGGCCGCGTAAACCCGCGCCACTTAACTGTTTAGCCATCTTGTTGTCTCCGGTCTTGTATAATTTGTAAGGTACTTTTAATTGACAATAGTGAGTAATTTGGACGCTTGAAGTTGGCGGGCACATTGGCTGCAGGGGCAAAGCACAGCCCCCTGCCACGCCGTGAACCCATCCATGGGGGCTCCGTCTCGGCATCCATGCCTCAAAGGGGCAGGGAGCTGTACTTCACCCCTACATCTTCGTGCCCGCAAACTTCAAGCTGAATTTATTTACTAATTTTTGCCTTCTGCGAATAGGGCATCTAACTTTTGTTCGTACTCGTGGTAGCCAAGATAATCGTACAGTTCCATGCGTGTCTGCATGCTGTCGACAACGGCTTTTTGGTCGCCGTTTTCAAGTATAGATTTGTAAACCATTTCTGCTGCTTTATTCATCGCACGGAATGCACTTAGTGGGTAAAGCACCATGTCGGCACCCCATTCACCAAGCTCTTCTTTATTCCATAGTTCGGTTTTGCCGAACTCAGTGATATTGGCAAGGATCGGAACGTCTAGCGCTTCAGCAAATGCACGGTAATGTTCTTCGGTTTGCACTGCTTCGGCAAAAATACCGTCAGCACCTGCTGCAACATAGGCTTTTGCACGTTCAATAGCTTTGTCTAAACCTTCTTGTGCGAACGCGTCGGTGCGCGCCATAATGAAAAAGTCTGGGTCAGTTCTGGCGTCAACTGCAGCTTTTATGCGGTCTACCATTTCTTCTGTGCTAACAATTTCTTTGTTAGGACGGTGACCACAGCGCTTTTGCGCAACCTGGTCTTCCATATGAACTGCCGCCGCGCCTGCTTTTTCCATGTCGCGAATAGTTTTGGCAATGTTAAATGCTCCGCCCCAACCGGTGTCGATGTCTACCATTAGCGGAAGATCGCACGCGCTTGTTATGCGTTGCACGTCTGCAATTACGTCATTAAGTGAAGTCATGCCCAAATCGGGTAGGCCGTATGATGCATTGGCTACGCCGCCACCCGAAAGATAGATAGCTTGGTGGCCAATGGCCTTTGCCATCATGGCGGTGTAGGCATTAATGGTGCCTACAATTTGTAGCGGTTTATTGTTCTCTAACGCGGTTCTGAATTTCTTTCCTGCACTCATGATAATCACTCGCTTATTTGAAAGTAGGGTAGAGGTGAATTGGGTAAGAAGAAAACTTTGTGGTGTTAACCATGATTAAGCTTCTTCTCAATATTATTTTTTGAATAAAGAATGTGGCGGCGCATTAGCATTTCAGCCAGTTCTTCGTCGCGATTGGCAATAGCGTTAACGATGTGTCTGTGCTCATCAAATGCAGTGCTAACGCGCGGGCCTGCCATACCGAGCTGTACGCGATACATGCGCACTAGGTGATACAGCCCGTCTACAAGCACACTGATTAAATGATCATTTTTACTGCCGGTTACAATTCGGTAGTGAAAGTCTACATCGCCAGCTTCTTGATAATAGCTTTGACCGCCTTTTACTTTATCGAAGTGGCTATCTAGCAATGCCTGCATATCAGCAATCTCTTCATCGCTCATATAACGTGCGGCCAAGCGTGCTGCCATACCTTCTAACGCTTCACGTACTTGGTATAGCTGAATAAGTCCTTCGGGGGACAGCGCAACCACACGGGCACCTACGTTGGCTTTACGTTCCACTAGGTGACAGGTCGCAAGACGGTTTATGGCTTCACGAATAACAGCGCGACTGACTTCATATTTTGTTGACAATTCCATTTCACTCAGCTTACTGCCAGCGGGAATGATGCCTTCAACAATATCCTTTCTTAATTGAAAGAAAGTACGGTCAGCGTTGGTTATGGCTTGTTCGCTTTTTACTAACACAATACTCGGTCTCAATTTGATTAATGTCGACAATATATGCCTATTTACAGGCTTTTTCAACCTATTGGACGCTTAATTGTCGACAACAAAGGTAAGATTTTGGTCTTATAGTAATAATCAATGGTTTTGTTCGTTTGGTCTTAGCGAGGTAATGGGAAACTCGAAAAAACTAGCGTTAGAGCAACGCGTGAGCAGCCTTATGCCGCTTAACGTAATTTGAAGGTAATCTTACAAGCGTGCTTCTTGGTTAAAGGTTAGGATATAGAACCAATATCGAGAGCTCATGTTGTGGTTGAAATTTGTCCTTTTGGTCTAGGTTTTAATTAAATTCCAAGGGTGTTTTTTTAAAGTGGAAAAAGTTCGCTATCTATCTGATGTTTAAATTTTTTGTAGTTTTGTTAAAAAAATTTGGCTTTTGATGGTTTGCCTAACCAATTAGTCTAATTTTGGAATCTTATTTTAGCAAAAGTGTAATATTTCACTTTGCAGGATAGCAATCTAACGGTAACATATCGTTCCAGTCTTCAAGCCTAAATTCTAATACTGCATTTCAGAGGACTGGAAAAGTAGACTCTACTTTTAAGGCAAAGTTTTATTGAAAGTAAGTTTGTAATATTTTATTGCGACTTACTTTTTTATTGTCTGTAATCCAGTCTTAGCACAAGATCGTGTGCGCTTCTTGAGTCAGTGAGTTTAGTCTTTCAAAATTCCGAAGAAGAATTTGAAGCAGCCTATAACAACAAATTAATACCTAACACTCACGCAAAAGGGGTTACACCATGAAATCCAATACTGACGTGTCTATGACACTTGCCAGTAAGCTTTCACCTGTCGCACTAGCAGTAGCGATGACCGTTCCAGCTCTTTCAAACATTGCCGTTGCTCAAGAAGCTGAAGCAACTGAAGAACAAAAGTTTGAAGCCATTACCGTTACCGCGACAAAACGCCCTCAAGTTATTTATGAAGTACCGATTGCTATTAGCGCCTTTGACGGTGATAAGCTAGCTGACCAAGGTATAACAGACCTAACAGACGTTGGTAAGTTCGTACCAAACCTAAACGTAACAGGTTTTTCTGCTGGTCACACATCTTCTGTAAACCCATTTATTCGTGGTATCGGTCTTCAAGATCACCTAATCACGACTGATCCAGGCGTAAGCGTTTACGTTGATGGTGTATACCTAGGCCGCCAAGTTGGTCAAAACTGGAGCCTAAATAACATCGAGCGTATCGAAGTGCTTCGCGGTCCACAAGGTACGCTATACGGTCGTAACTCAATTGGTGGTGCAATTAACATCATCACAAAAGAGCCAGACCAAGGCGATGTAACTAAAATCAATACTGAATTTGGTACACGCGGTCGGGTTAAAGCAGACCTTTTTGTTAACCATGGTTTGTCAGACGAACTTGCGTTCAACATGAACCTATCGTTTAACAAGCGCGACGGTCTAGGCGAATTTATTAATGTACCAAACGCTGAATACGATGTTGGCGAGACCGAAGACATCTCCGGTCGTATCTCTGTTAAATGGGAGCCTTCAAATGACTTCCGTATGGTATTAACTGCAGATGCGAACAATGGTGACGGCGGCTTGCGTCCGTATACGGTACTTATCGACGAAGTGGGCTCAGCACGCTACTTCGGTGGCGGTAATGGTCTTGGCGTAGAGCTTCGTAACTCAGATGTTATTCCTGAAGGCGCCGACCGTTACGATAACGCAACAGGTACTGAAGCGGTAACTGGTGTGTCTAACGAAGCCCGCGGCCTTTCATTGACTACAGAGTGGGACATCAACGAAGACTACACTGCAAAGGTTGTTGCAAGCCAGCGTACATCTAAGTACAAAGCAGGTCTTGACGATGACGGTACGGTCTTCTCACTTGACCAATTCCCTGAGCGCGGTGAAGCCGATCAAACTTCGATTGAACTTCAGCTTAACGGTTACATCAACGAGTACACTGACTTTGTTGCAGGCCTTTATTACTTCAACGAAGAAGGTAGCAACCGCCAAGGTGACGACTCTAACTTCGACGGTGGTCCAAACTTACTTCAACTTGACCAAGAAACTACATCAAAAGCGGCATACGTAAACGTACGTCACGATATTAATGATGAGCTAAGTGTTTCTGGTGGTCTTCGTTACACCAAAGATGAAAAAGATGCGTCTGCAAACGTATTCTCAGCACTTGGAACAATTTTTGATTCAAATGACTGGGATGAAGTAACGTGGGAACTAGCGACCAACTACACATTTGAAAACGGCATGACAGGTTATGCGACTATTCAGTCTGGCTATCAGTCGGGTCAGTTCCCTGCGCGTCCATACTGCCTTA
This sequence comes from Alteromonas sp. S005, assembly GCF_036864475.1. Classification (NCBI taxonomy): domain Bacteria; kingdom Pseudomonadati; phylum Pseudomonadota; class Gammaproteobacteria; order Alteromonadales; family Alteromonadaceae; genus Alteromonas; species Alteromonas sp. S005. Next base: position 249,331 of record NZ_JAZETN010000001.1, read on the forward strand.
TCGGTCAGTTCTTTGGCGCAGGTGGCTTTGACGATATCGAAGGTGCACAGGCAGCCGTTCGTGCAGATAACTGTTTTACAGCGTCTGACAACATTACTGCGACTAACTATGAAGTGGGTATCAAAGGTCGTGTGAATGATTACTTCGATATCAGTGTTGCCGTATTTAACACTGAGTTTGAAGACCTACCTTACCAAGTAAGTCGCGTGAGCGAAGGTGGTTTCGACACTGCAAACCTTGTTGTTGAACAAACTTCTCGTGGTGTTGAAGCTGACGCTACATTTACCTACGGCAACTTCAGCATGATGACCAGCATTGGTTATATGGATGTTGATGTTGAGGAGCAAGACGGTTTCAACCCTGTTGCACCACTGACTCCTGATCTTACATTAGCGATTGGCCCGCAATATACCTTCGAGCTAGATGGTGGTGACTCAATTCGCGTACGTGCTGATTACTCGTACCGCGCAGAAATGTATGGCGAGCCGACGTCTGCTCCTGAGCGTATGACTGAGCTTGATAGCCGTGAGCTGGTAAACTTTGACATTGCTTATACGCCAGCGAATGATGCTTACACCGTAGCCCTTTACGGTCGCAACATTTTCGATGAGCGTTACGACAATGCGCGCCTGAACACGGGTGACTACATCCTGCAAATTCTAAGCAATGATGCGAGCGAGTTTGGAGTTAGGTTCTCAACTGAATTCTAATATCTACAACGAATTATAATTAAAAAGCCAGTCTTGCGACTGGCTTTTTTTTGCTTATTTTTTCTTGTGTTATCTTAATTATTAGCATAGTTTTAAAACTGTTCAGTACATGGATGACATTATTTATGACGGTAAAGATATTTTGTGGATTAGGTATACTTGTGGCTTCCATGTTTCTGTCTGCTTGCACTTACACTGTGTACCTACCCGATGATGAAGATAGTAACTCCGCTAAAGGCGAGAGAGTTACAACGGCTAACCCCGAGTTTGGTAATCAGTGCCGCTACGGTGGTAATGGCGAGTACGGTGTATGCCCCACGTCAAACGGTGAAATGGTTGGGACGTCTTGTTCTTGTCCGACTCCTTCAGGGCAAATTATGGGAACGGTATCGAAATATTAGAAATGCTTTTGCTGAACGCTGAGCCTTTCAATCATACGGAGATGGATCGTGGGTTTTTTTACTAATTTCAAAAAATCGCGGTTAGAAAAAAAGTTTAGTAAAAACGAATGGGTAATCATTCAGCCTGTTCCATTTACTAAATTTGAACAACTTATTGTTGATCATGTTGATGCCGGTTGGGAAATCGAGGATGACTATGAACGACTCGCTGAAACCACGCCTAAGTGGCAGTGTGAATTACGTAAGGGCATAAGTATCGTAACCTGCGTTTGGACTGCAAAACAGCAAGGTTCTATCTACGGGCCAGAGCGTGTGCTTGCTGATTTGTCTGAAAAGCTAAGCATACCTACCTCGACAACAATTGCTTCCACATGGTTTTAAGTTGCTGCTAAAGCCAGCCTTTTTGCTTCGCAATGCGCGCTGCGTCAACTCGGTTCGTCGCATCAAGCTTCGAGATCGCTTCTGAAAGATAGTTTCTTACTGTACCTTCTGATAAAAACAGCGACTGCGCAATGTCTTGGGTCTTGAGTCCGTCGGACGCAAGCTTGAGTGCCGCCATTTCTTTCTTGGAAAGCGGATTGTTGTCGTCAAGGGCCATGATAGCAAGCTCGGTCGAAATCACTTTCTCCCCTTCAGATACTTTATGTATGGCATCTATCAAATAGTCGCTATCAGATTCTTTTAAAATAAATCCCTTAACCCCTAAGCTTAAGGCGCGCTTGATATAACCTGGTTTTGAAAATGTAGTCATTAGAACTACTTTGGTACTAAGGCATTGCTCTGTTACGTGGGCGGCTAAATCTAGGCCTGTGACCAGCGGCATTTCAATATCACTTAAGATAATACTTGGCGCAGGGTACTCTCTTAGATATTCAATCGCTTCTTGTCCATTACTGCATTTGGCTGCGATGGCTAGATCGTCCTCCAATGACAGAAGCATGGCTATGGCATCTCGAATAAGCGACTGGTCTTCAACAATTAAGATGGTCGTTTTCGCTTTTAAATTCATAGCGCTACCTTTTCAGGCGAAGGGTTATCTAAAATAAGCTTCACGCTTACAGCAGGGTGGGGATGAAATAAAATGCTCACATCTGCATTTATAGACGCCGCACGTTCTCTAATGCCCATTAATCCGTTTCCTTCCTTAATTGAGCCACTATCCTCAACTATACCGTCATCTTGGTAGGCCATGAACAACGTTTGCGGACTAACGTTATGGTCAAGTTCAAGGTAAAGTGATACCGCCTTTCCTTTTGAATAGCGCAACGTATTTGTGGTTAGTTCTTTTACTATTAGCGCAAGCTGGCGTTCTTGTTTTGAAGTCAGCAGCATCAAAGCGCTGTCATCAATAGTGGTTAAAACCTTAAAGCCGTTTTCTTCGAGCAGTGCTTTATCTTTCGCTATTTCATCGGCAAGGGAAAGTTGTTTGATATCTGATACCGCCTGACGAATATCGCTTAACAATGCTTGAGAAAGTTGGGCCAACGCTTTTACTTCCCTGTGGGCATCATCAATTTTATCCTTACTAATAAGCTTATCAGCCAGTTGGGCTTTTAACGAAATTGAGCTTAGTGCGTGACCTGCAACGTCATGTAGGTCTCTGCCAATACGTTCTCGTTCAGCTATCGCGGATAATACTCGTAAGGCTTCAGCCTGCTGGCTTTCTTTTAGGCCATGAAGGGTTTCTTTGCGCTCCATGACACCGAAACCGAACAATACTAAACTGTTAATTATTGATGCGCCTAAGAGAAAATGCGCGTTTTCAAACATCGTAATGTTTAGTGTTAAGAGCACAATCATCATTATACTTATGCTCGTTAACCCTGTTTTGATCGAATTGTAATAGCCAACGATAAACGCAATAAAGCCGATAATGGTTGCGCCTCCTGGATTTTGGAAACTGCAGGCTACAGAAAGTAAAAACATAGATAATAAATAGGAAGGCAGAGCTTTGACAGGCTGACTTATCGCTTTGATGTACAAAACAATAAAGCTAAGGTATCCCAAGCTTTGAATTACCCATACCTCGATGGGAAGAGGGCGGGAAATTATAAGGGGAACAAAAAAGAATAGCGAAAAAAACAAGCTCCCGTGAGACCAACGTTTTTTGCGCCCGCTGCCCAACAGCGGCATAACCGGCGCAGCATCTTTCTCATCTACGTGGTTTGTAGATTTACTTATCTTCGCAGTACCTTCACCTGAATGCCTTGCAGGTACTGCGTCGACGTTATTTTGCGTGCTGTTATGGCTGCGCATAGTGAGTACTTCGTCCTTACTGAAATACAACGGCAGACTTGCTAGTGATAAGCAAAGTGCCTGAGATTATCAACATAATACCCAGCACTGCATAAATGTCGAAAGTTTGTTTCCAAAACACCACCGAAGCAGCGGTGATTAGCGCGATACCCATACCTGACCATATTGCATAAGCAACGCCAATTCCCATGTTTTTTAGGACCATGGCAAACAGCATCCCTGACACGGTATAGAAAAATATTGCGCCGTACCCAAATGCCCATTTTTCCCAACCGTTTGACATTTTAAGCAGCATGGTAGCTGTGACTTCGGTGATAATTGCAACCGCTAAAAGTAAGTAAGTCATCGTATGTTCCTTCTTGTTAAAGTGAAATTAGTGAGAGTTGATTGTTTGAAAACGGCGTTCAAGAGTGATGAGCGACACAATGTAAACAGCGACAATTACCGCCGAAATTGCTTCTACTTGTGCCTCCGGAAACAGATACCAAGCTACAACAATGCCGAAGGTTCTTGCGATAGTGTGGAAATAGCCAACCCAATGCTCTATAGCCCACGATAAAGGCATCCACATTAGTCCAGCAAGAATGCCAATACTTAACGGCACAGTTGTGTGGTCAATGGCGGCAACCGGAAGGGCGATGGCAAAGACCAGTAGACTCATAAACATACCAACAAAGAAAAGGCGGTCGAAGCTGTTCTTTACTGCGCTTTTCGCAAAGAACCTTTCACCAGTAAGGTAAGACAAGCCAGCGCCTAGGTAGAAAATTGCCCCTGTACCGATATAAAGCATCCAGGTAATAGTGAGCTCAGATACAAAAGGAGCACTCATACCAAGTAAGGCCCAAACAAGGGTGCCTGCAAGCGGCATTGCAATAAACCTTTTCTTTTTGAAGTCTTCGCGCTGTTGTTCTAGTGAAAGAGGGGAATTCTGAATACTGGTTGTAGAAGCGTGGTTTAATATATGTTCCATGTGCTTTACCTAATGTTGTAACGTCGATAGGTAAAGTATGTAAAAGTATATCAGATTGCGTTAGTCACAAACGTCATCAATAGCATGTGACATTTGTCACCAGATTTACGAACTATGGGTTTGGGCTAGCTTTGTCGCGCTTTTTTCGCTTTGCGCTTGTTTAACACAGAGTCACCATCTTCTTTCGAAAGCATTAAACTGTCGTAAATACTCACTAGCGCCAAAGCCCCCATAAATATCATGGATAAGGTGAAGGTTTGTAGATTTGGCGTGTCGGGGCTTTGTCCAAGAATGAAGGCTGCAGCAGCAATTGCAAGCGCTGATAAGGTAATACCAAGGCCGCGATTCATCTGCATTAGAATAGCGCCTAGCGTATTTGCATCTCGCATTTTATTAGGCGGTACGTCGGCAAAAGCAATAGTATTTATTAACGTTAAGTGCATTGAGCGAGTCATGCCGTTAGCAAACAATATAGCGGCAATGGTAAACGACGACGTGGTGTGATTTATCATAGCTAGCGCGACAAAACCAAGAGCGATGAGCACGCCGTTCACTACAAGTACGCGTTTGAAACCAAATGTATTCATGATCCACGTTGTTGCGGGCTTTATCGCCAAGTTTCCAGCAAAAAGCCACAGCAAAAGGGAACCAGCCTCTACAGGCGAGTAACCTAGCCCTAGCTGCAGCATAAGCGGTACAAGAAAAGGCGCGCTTCCTAGTGCCACTCGCACAACAGAGCCGCCGTAAACCGAAAGTCTGAAAGTTTTATGCTGCATGGCATCAAAGGAAAATAATGGGTTTTTAGCTTTTTTAACATGCCGTATTGCGAAAGCCATGAGTACTATGCCAATGGCAATGACGCCGAGTGACTGAAGCAGTTTATCGCTTGTGCTGGCAAGAAACTCAATGCCAGCCATAAATAGCGCAAAGCCGACGCCGGTAAGAAGAAAACCTTTGACGTCGAATTTACCCACATCGCCTTTGGTATTTCTTAAGAGGTAAAGAGAAGCGGTGATTGCGATAAGGCCTAGCGGGATATTCATATAAAAAATCCACTGCCAGCTAAAGTGGGTTGCTATGTAGCCCCCAAGCACTGGGCCTAATAGCGGTGCACTTAATGCAGGCCAAGTGATAATGGCTACGGTTTTTACTAGTTTTTCTTTGGGTAAATCCCGCAATACCACTAATCTTCCAACCGGCACCATCATAGCGCCGCCTAAACCTTGCAGAATGCGAGATAAGGTAAATTCGAATAAGCTGGTACTTAAGCCGCACAGGACCGAGGCGAAAGTGAAAACGGCAATCGCCGCTATAAATATAGTTTGAGCACCAAACTTGTCAGCAGCGTAGCCGCTTAAAGGGATAAAGAGCGTAACGGCTACCAAATAAGCCGACACGCCGATAGAAAGGTGAGCTGCCGGCACGTTAAAGTCAGCAGCAATAACAGGGAGCGCGGTGGTAATTACCGTGGCGTCCAAAATTTCCATAAAGAGTGCCCCTGCTACCAAAAGGGCAGTGGCAAACTCTCTATTGTACAATTTCAAAGGCTCTAACTACGCGCGCTACACCCGTGATATTGCGAGCAATATCTACAGCGGCAGTGGCTTCAAGGTTAGTTAAACGACCCATTAAGAATACCTCTGAGTCTTGCACAACCACTTTAACCTGAAGAGCAGGAACGCGCTCATCAGCGACTATCTTGGTGCGTACTTTTGACGCAAGCCACAGGTCGTTGGCTTGTGTGCCAGCACCTATCGGTTCGCCAATGCGTATTTGGTTGTGAATTTTTTTAATGTAGCCAACTTCCTGAGCACGGCTAACGGCCTCGTCTACAAGACCTTGATTGGGGGCTTGGCCGGTGAGCAACGCAACACCGTTATAAACATCGATCTGAAGGTTAGTCTGCTCTTTAAGTGCGTCACTTTTCGACCACTGATAAGAGACCGCTGCATCGGCATTTTGATCGTCAAGTTGAGTACCCACGGTGCGTCGGTCATTTGCGACCTTTGCTGCCATTGCGCCCGCTGCGCCAACAGCCACTACACAACCTTGTAATATTAAAATCAGCGCTAATACAGAGCCCAGTAGCCCTAAGTTCTTGATTTTTTTATTCATAGTTAATTTAATCAGTCGTCGCCATGATCTGCAGGGAATAAGCTGTCGTCAATGCACTCACACAGGTTGTGGATCACTAGCAGGTGTACTTCCTGAATACGCGCTGTGCGGTTAGATGGAACGCGAATTTCTACATCATGCTCACTCAAAAAACCAGCCATTTCGCCGCCGTCTTTACCGGTAAGCGCGACAATAGTCATATCGCGCGACAGTGCAGCTTCCATTGCTGCGATAACATTACGTGAATTGCCGCTAGTGGAAATAGCGAGAAGTATGTCGCCAGGCTGGCCTAATGCACGTACCTGTTTGGCAAATATTTCGTCGTAGCTGTAGTCATTAGCGATAGACGTAATGGTCGACGTGTCTGTGCTCAGTGCAATCGCAGGCAGGCTAGGGCGGTCGCGTTCGTATCGGTTTAACATTTCTGATGAAAAGTGCTGTGCATCGCCTGCAGAGCCACCATTACCACAGCTCAGTACTTTATTGCCTCTTATTAAAGCTTCGACCATCATGTACGCCGCTTTTTCAATATATTCCGGCAATATTTCCGATGCTGCAATTTTTGTTTGAATGCTCTCGGTAAAGTTCGCTTTTATCTGTTCAATCATCTGCCATCTCTTTGTTTTTAACTGCCTACTGATCTTTTTTAGTGGTTGTAGCACTAAGTTACAACGCACGGCTAAGCGCAATGATCAGTATCTGAGAAATATTTTCTTATACTTTGCATTAATAATATTAAATACCAGGTGGCATTAACCTTTACTGCAATGCCAAGGTATTATTTATTGAAGCGAGCGAAAGAACTCAACTAAGTTTTTTGCTTCATCTTCAACCTTGAAATTTTTTACTATGTGTTCGCGTCCGGCTTTGCCCATTTCTGCAAGCTTGTCCATATCTGACAGAAGTAAATCCATCTTTTCTATGACAGCTTGCTGGTCTTTGATAGGTACTATATACCCGTCAATACCTGGTCTAACGATATCTTCCCATGCGCCCGCTTGTGTTGCTAGTACAGCCGCACCTGCGCTCATGGCTTCAGGTACGGTTAAACCAAAACCTTCGTTGTCGCTAAGTGCACTTACTAGAGATAATGCACTGAATATGCTTGGAATCTGTTCAAAGGGCAACTCACCCGTGAAAACGATGCGGTCAGTTAGACCTGCTTCAGACACTTTTTCTTTAAGCTGATTCACAAACGTTTGATTGCTTGAAGAAATAGCACCCACCACCACAGCATTTACATTAGGGTATTTAGGTAATATTTTGATGCAGGCCTCCACAAAAAGGTGAACGCCTTTTTGCTCTCTTACTCTACCTAAAATTCCTATTCCGTATTTTCCACCGTAACCGAGTGACTGCCAAGCTTTTTGCTTGTTTTCTGCTGGCGTGTATTTGTCAATCTGCACACCGTGGAGATTAATTTTGGCAGGCGGTTTGTCTAAGTACTGTGCGGAACGGTTACTCATCGCAATAATTGCGTCCATCCTATTGCTTAACCACACCGTGGAAGCAGAACGTTTTCGCTGAGCCGCCGAGCTAAATACGAGCTTTATTTTTGCGCGGAACACGTATTTCAGGATTATTCCCTGGATCATTTCATCAACGCGACGAGCGTGAAAAATACGCCACTTACCATTGCTAAGCGGGCGTCGACACATTTTAACGACTTCCCAGAATGTTATTGTCATCGAAGGATCTGAGACAAAATGTTTACCCATGATCCGTAAATTAATCAAGTTTCTTTGTATCGATGTCACTTGTAGCATGGTAGACGTTACACCAGAAAAGTTGGCACTGGAGTTACCAACTATTAATTCTATTTCTTGGTTATCAAGGTTACAGGGCGACATCTTGTTGTTGGGGTGACTCATTATTTGTAGGAACCTAAGGCACTTTCGACAAATAGAAGAAAGCTTGTAAAACTAAGAAAAAATGGAATAGCTCTTACTTAAAGACCTTGCCATTTATTATTGAACACGCTCACATCCAACACTTATATTCTTCCATTTAAGCAAACATTAACCGTAAAGCTATATGTCGTAAGCCTCTATCCAACGTTTTTTAGCCACTGAAGCTTGCTTCCTTCTATGGCAATAACGTCTATCCGTAAAGGCGTAGATGCTGGATTCAGGCTATTATCTAACAAATAGAAACCAAACGCAGCATGAATTCGGTTTAGCTTTTTAGCCGTTACAAATTCTATTGCACTGCCAAAACGATTCTGCTTCCGGTATTTGACTTCAATACACACAATGGTATTGCCGTCTTGCATTACAATATCTAACTCACCACGTCGCGTGCGGTAGTTTCGACACAAAAGCGTAAGACCTTGTTCCTCAAGATATTGACAGGCTTTGTCCTCTGCTGCATTCCCTTGCAGTGTTGACATAATTTTACTCCGAAAGCATTTGAACTTTTTCGTTACGGATTATAGCTTGAGGCTGCTGGCGAATGACTTCGCCTTTCTCATTAAGTGAAAGGGTTCCGGTTAATCCCTCATGTGAAAGGTACTTAAGCGTGTTAAGCATGCCTAGCTGTGGAAGTAGCTGGTAGGCATCAAAGCCAAACGCAAACAAACGTTTTTGCATAGTATTTTGATTTTGCCAAGCCTGCTCGACCTCTTGCTGAAGAGGTTGCCAACTGTGTGAAGGCATTAACCATGGCATATCGATAAAATGCACATTTTGCAAATCACGCCATTGGTTTTTTCCACTGTCGTAATCCATCGAGCGAGATGTGGCATACACAGGAACCTGCTTACCGTCGTATGGGTTTAAGCTTGCTTCAATTATTGGATTTAACAGCTCTGTATCTTGCGGAGACGCAAACGCGACTATGGCATCAATGTCTCGCCTGCTGCGCGGCATATTGTACACTTCATCGTTGGTCATGTACTCAATTTGATTAATGCGATCATTACTTTGCGCAACGTCGAGTGCTTGGGTAATACCCTCGCGAAGCGAGTTACTGTCGTTAAAGGTAACCGAGGTTATGTTAGTGCGGCGCTTATTCTCTTTGTCATTAAGTGCTCTCCAGTGCGTCTTAAATGTGGAGTCCATTCGCTGATATAAACTGCTTTGAGCCGCAATAACGATAGGTGCACGGTAGCCTTTATTAAAGATATATTCAGCAAGCTGCTCGGCTTCATCTTCTGGGGCAAGACCGAAATAGTTCAAAGAGGTTGCTAAATCCAGCGTATCCAGCTCTCCTTGGATTTCTGTATCCGTGAGCATACTTCCAGCCGAATCAGAGCCGTTATCTAGCGCAGAATTTGATGTTGGCGCTAATCTATTCTTGGTCGGCGGTTCGTTTGCATTTACTTGGTCTATCAGCTCTTCTGGACGATTCAATGCCAGTACGTTCACACCAACTGGTAAGTTAGGAATTAAACTCTCTACGGTATCTTTTAACAGCGGTCCTACAATGAATTTAGTGTCGCCAATTTCATCAAGTAGGTGCTGCGTATCAACGCCGTTTGTATCAATAAAACGAAGGCGTGGAAGTAAGTGCTCATCTTGACGTTTTTCAACGTCGGTGTAATACGCCGACATTATCCCATTTTTTACTACTTGCCCCGTACGCGCTAAGCGACCAGAAAGCGGCAGCAATACTGCAATATCATTGGCGCCTGCATCAGTAAGCTGTGTTGCTTTAAGCACATTATCAGGCAAGGTCGTTTCTAAAATGTGGCCGCGATAAACTTTCTGAAAATTTTGAAGCTCTCTTGCCAATGTTGCGGGCGATGAAGCATTCGTTTCAGTCAGCTCGCGAAGCGTGATGAATGGTGAAAGGGAGGGATACGCTTCTCCTACTTTTGAGAGCCTTTCTGTTGGTATGGAAGTGAGCCACTGCCATACCTGCTGTACTTTATCTTCGTCTGGCAAGTTGGTTTGTAGCACGCTATTAGCTGCTGCTGCAAAATTACCTTGCTGTGAGTACAGCTGAGTTTGAAGTTCTGCTTTTTGGAATGCAGTTTCACCTGTGTCGGTTACGCCATCCAACATTGTCAGCAATTCTTCTGCTGAGGCATCAGGCATTCCCGCGTAGGCCTTAGTGACTAAAAGGGAGTAGTACGAGTGGTTGCGTTCTGATACACCATCTTCTTTAACTTCAAACAACACCTGCTGCGCTAATACAGGTTGTTGGTTTTGAAGGTATAAGTCAGCGGCTTGCAGTAATAAGCTGTTACGCTGTTCTTTATCGCGGGTGCGTTCCCATACCTTTTTAGCTTCTAGGAGTTTGTGCTCAGGTGTGAGGCTTTCTTCAACCTGGGTAGTTTCAACTGGAGTCGGTTCCACTACCACAGGTTTCGACTGAGTTTTTGGTGTGCTCCCACAACCCGATAGTACCAATACCGAAGCAATGGCTGATAGCGTGAAGATTTTTCCAGATTGTCCGATATGACGCACAGTTTCATTCCTTTTACATCGTTATAGGTCAAGTTTATCTTAACCAGTATGAAAATCTACGCTTGCCAGCATAATCTGGACTAATGGCGTGATACACTTATCGCATAACCTTTCAATTTAACGTAAGACTTAACCACTGTTATGACAGATACCGCCACTCTTTATATTGTTCCTACGCCTATTGGCAACCTAGATGACATTAGCGCTAGAGCAATTCGCGTATTAAGTGAAGTTAACTGGATTGCTGCTGAGGACACCCGTCATAGCGCGCGACTTCTACAGCACTTTAGTATTGGAACTAAGACTCTTTCACTTCACGAGCACAACGAAGATAAGCGTACTGCTATGCTCTGTGAACGTTTGAAAGGTGGTGAATCTGTTGCTTTAATAAGTGATGCGGGCACGCCACTTATCAGCGACCCTGGCTTCGTTTTAGTACGCAAGTGCCGTGAGCAAGGTATACCCGTTAGTGCCTTGCCGGGACCATGCGCCGCAATTACAGCATTAAGCGCGTCAGGACTGCCTACAGATAAATTTACATTTGAAGGTTTCTTGCCGGTCAAAACCCAAGCGCGGGAAGGCGTATTATCAGCGCTAATAGATAGAACTTTTACCACGGTTTACTATGAAGCGCCTCGTCGAATTCTAGACACGGTTACTGACATTCAGCGTGTATTAGGCGAACGTCATATTGTTGTGGCTAAAGAGTTGACTAAAACTTTTGAAACCTATGTAAGTGGTAGCGCACAAGACGTCATTGATTATCTTACTACTGATGCTGCACATCAAAAAGGCGAATTTGTTGTAATGATAGGTCCTGCCAAGGTGAATGAACAGGCGATACCTAGTGAAGCAATGTCCTTACTGCAAACATTGTGCGAGCACATGCCGCTGAAAAAAGCCGCGGCTGTAGTAGCAGGTCATTATGATTTGAAAAAAAATGCGCTGTATCAGGCAGGGCTTGATGCAAAAGCGTAATTTGCGTTAAGAAAGATTGATCTTAAGGGGCATCGGCGAAATACAAAGTATTTTCTATGGCAGTCCAAGATAAAGAGACTGGTTACTAAAGGAGACGCAGATGACAAAGACGCTTAAGATCACCATGTCTGATGGTAAATGGCTGGTAGATATATTCTCTCAAGCGAATGACTCTGGCGTTTACGATTTAATTCACCCAAATGATGAGACGGACGTTTCATTAAACGAGGGTGAGATGTACGGCTTTCGCTACAGCCTGCAGGGGAAGCCAGGTACAACTTTTAAAATAGAACTCGGTGATGACGTCCTAGCTGAAGGAGAGATTGATAAATCTGAAACAGCTTCCGGTCGTGGTGTGGTTTAACATACTTCTAAAACAAGAAAACCCGCGTATAGCGGGTTTTCAGAACTGGCGGCCTGTTTTAAGACAAACGGCCTTTAAAGTCTTCGTAGCTGAACTCACGAATAAGTTCAAAGTTGCCGTTAGCACGCAAAATACCGATAGCAGGGTGCTCTACACCGTTAAAGAATGTGGTTTTTACCATGGTGTAATGCATCATATCTTCAAACTGCAAACGATCGCCTGCTTTTAACGGCGTATCGAAGGAATAGACATCTATTACGTCACCGGCAAGGCAGGAATTACCACCAAGCTTTACGTTGTACGCTTTTTCATCTGGCATACCTGCACCTAAAATTGCCGGGCGATAGGGCATCTCTAAAACGTCAGGCATATGAGCAGTGGCTGAAATATCTAAAATAGCGATATCTCCATCGTTTTCCACTATATCAACCACTTCGCAAATTAGAGGCCCTGTTTGCCACGCAACCGCAGAGCCTGGCTCTAAAATAACGTCTAGGTGAGGGTAACGTGCTTTAAAGTCTTTTAGTGTTTTAATAAGGTGCTCAACGTCATAACCTTCGCTGGTCATCAGGTGTCCGCCACCTAGATTTAGCCATTTTAATTGACCAAGCCATTGGCCAAAGCGTTTTTCGATAGCTTCAAGGGTGCGTGCAGTAGCAAAAGAATCACACTCACAAAGGTTGTGGCAGTGAAAACCTTCAATACCCGTTAGATCCACGCCCTCTAGTTCACTGGCGCGTATGCCTAGGCGTGAACCTGGCGCTGCTGGGTCGTACAGTGGCGTATCAGCCTCTTGATGCTCTGGGTTTATGCGAAGGCCTAACGACACATCCGCGAGTACTTCTTTATGCGTATTCCACTGAGACAAACTATTGAAAGACAGATGGTTAACAAGGCTCGCTAGTTCCTTAGCGTCATTAACTTTGTAAGCTGGAGAATACGCATGCACTTCTTTACCCATCTCTGCCGCGAGTTTAGCTTCCCATACTGAGCTAGCTGTTGCACCGTGTAAATACTGTTTAATAATGTCGAAGCATGACCACATTGAAAAGCCTTTCAGCGCAAGAATGATGCGCGCGCCAGACTCGTCTTGAACCCGTTTCATAAGCTCAAGATTTTTAATTAATTTTGCTTCTTCCAGCACATAGCAAGGAGAAGGAATATCAGTACGTTGAGTTAAATCGGTCAATGGGATAAAGCTCCAAAAAATTAAACTGCTATCAACATTTATTAAACGCCCAATGTATTACATTACAAGTCGTAGCTCAAAACAAAGCTGTATCACTTGTTATTGCAATCTGGAAAAGATTCAAACAGTGGCGTTAATCAAAAAGGGCGCTTGAATTAAGCGCCCTGATACATCGATTATTTAGTGAAAGGGCTGCTTTCACATTCAAGAACGTGCCATGGAAGACCGTGCTCATTAAGCATATCCATGAATGGGTCTGGGTCGAATTGTTCCATGTTCCAAACGCCTGATTCTTTCCATGTACCGTTAAGCATAAGTGCCGCGCCAATCATAGCCGGAACACCTGTGGTGTACGATACGGCTTGCGCGCCTACTTCTTCGTTACATTTCGCGTGGTCACAGTTGTTGTAGATAAAGATGGTCTTTTCTTTGCCATCTTTAACACCTGTGATGTAGGTGCCAATACACGTCATGCCGCTATAGCCTTCAGCAAGTGAACCAGGGTTAGGCAGTACCGCTTTTAAGAACTCTAGAGGTACAATTTTCTGGCCTTGGAATTCAACTGGCTCAATACTAGTCATACCAATGCCTTCAAGTACGCGAAGGTGGTTAAGGTAAGCATCACCAAAGGTCATCCAAAAGCGTGCGCGCTTCAAAGTAGGGAAGTGCTTAACGATAGACTCTAATTCTTCGTGGAACATTAAATAAGACGCACGAACACCAATGTTTTGATAGTCCAGATCCTCACGTACGCTTAGCGGATCCGTTTCTTTCCACTCACCGTTTTCCCAGAAACGACCGCGCTGAGTAATTTCGCGAATATTAATTTCTGGGTTGAAGTTGGTCGCGAAAGCCTGACCGTGATCGCCGCCATTACAATCCACGATATCAAGGTAGTGGATTTCGTCGAAGTAATGCTTAGCTGCATACGCTGTGTAAACGTTTGTTACACCTGGATCGAAGCCACTGCCAAGAAGTGCCATAATGCCCGCGTCTTTGAACTTGTCTTGGTAAGCCCACTGCCAAGAGTATTCGAATTTTGCTTCGTCTTTCGGCTCGTAATTGGCGGTGTCTAGGTAATCTGTGTTAGTCGCAAGACAGGCATCCATAATAGGAAGGTCCTGGTATGGCAGGGCTAGGTTGATTACTAGGTCTGGTTTTACTTCGTTAATTAGTGCTTCAACTTCTTTTGCGTTGTCGGCATCAACTGCAAAAACACCCTTAACGCGATCTGCACCTACTTCTTGTTGTAGTGCTTCACACTTAGATACCGTGCGGCTTGCTAAGTAAATTTCGTCGAAGTGTTGAGGTAAACGTGCACATTTTTTCACAGTTACCGACGCAACACCGCCAGCACCAATAATTAAAACGCGAGACATAATAACTAATCCCTAATTTTGCTAATGAATTTTGGGCTGAATGCTAGCAGACCAATGGGATTTGGCAAGCAAAGACAGCCTATGAAAGGACAAAAAATTTTAATCGTAACAACGAATGTAATAGGTAGTGCACGCGCTGGGTGGCACTACCTCAAAAGGCTATTGTAAAAACTGATACCCGTTTTATTAAGCGATTTGAAAAACAACATTTTCCTTACCGTCGTTGCACTAACGGGTTACTGTGTCGATAGGAGGCGAAATTATCACTTTACCATCTACTTTATAATAGGGGTAAAGTATGAGTCGTTCTTCATGGTTTGGTGTTGCGGTTGCAATGGCAATAGCATCAACCGTTTTACTATCTTGAGTGTTAACTGCTGCAGCATACACTAAGACACTGTAACTGTTTGTATCTGTGGTGGTATCGATTATGCGCCACTGAAGCTGTTCAATAAGCTGTGACTCGCGCTTTTTAGTTCCGGTCTCGTCGGCAAATATACAACCGATGCGACCATTTTCATAAATAGCAGCAAAAGGATAAAATACATCACACACGGGCAACATAAGCTCACACAGATTTAGTGACTTTGACACGAGTGCGTTTAACTGCGTTGGCAATGTAACTGGACGGTCGATCATAGCGTATCTCCTGTGAGTTAGCGTTGCTGTACACCTGATAATACCTACGCGTTCTTGGTCACATTAGTTTAATAATCATTATTTCGATAGTAAAAGTTATCTATTCAGACTAAAAACTCATAAGGCGCATTCCCTTTTTCGAACCAAAATAGCGCCTGAGCCAAGGGTTAATAGAGAAACACAGTTACTCTTTTGATATGAGCTGCTTTTGATATTTAAGCGGTGTGGTGGAAAACCACTTTTTAAACGCATGGGTAAATGAAGATTGTTCTTGAAACCCCAATAAATCTGCGGTGTCGGCAATAGAGTATTGTTTAAGAAGGTCGTCTAAACGAGATTTGCGCTCACTATCAAGAATTTGCTGAAAGCTGGTGTTACTTTGCTTCAACTTTCGCTGCAGTGTGCGTGGGCTTATGAATAGGGCTTCGGCCACACGCTTCTGGTCACAGCCTTTTAGCGTTGGGTTGGCGTTTAAAAGCGAAATGACTTTGTGGGCGATATCTTCGTGTGGGTTAGGTTTAAAATGGCGTTTGTTGGTTTGTGCAACCCCTTCTTCTTTGCATTCGTTCATCTCTTTTTCTGTCACTTCTATAAGCGCGCTGAACATAGCCTTATTTTCACTGGTAAACGGAACATGCAGTAAGTGTAGGGGGAAAATAATGGCGTTAGTGCGGGCACAGTCAATCACCTTGCAGTTGAACCACTGCGTTAACGTATTTTTTTCCAATGTACTCAAGGGGAAAGTAAAGGTAATAGCATTTAATTGGCAGGCCGAACCCAAGATTTTATAAACGGTCGCTACCCACGCTGTAGTATTGCGCAATACCATTTGTTTGCAATCTGAGCTTTTAGGCACCCATTCAACCCGCGCATCTTCAGACTCAAAAAACACGTTTGTTGTGCCGATGTCCGCGACTAATGCATCAAAACGGATAAGCGCTCCAATGGCTTGAGCTAAATTTTCGCAACTTTCAACGAGGTAACCCAACACCCCGTAATCTTTTGCCTGAATATGTTTGCCTAACTCAAACCCAAATAATGAATTATTAGTAAGCGATACGCCTTGGTTTAACAGCTCGACATAGTCTTCCATGGAAACACGGGAAGAGCCTGAAAGTGAGCTATGCTTTTGCGTGATTCGCGACAGTTTATCTGTACTAACCTCTAAGCTAGTTAAATAGCTTTCGATACTTTGAAGATAGGCAAAAGAAACCGATGGCATGTGCATGTCGCAATATAACAAAAATTCTGACGTATTAACGCAAGATCAAATACGAATGTCAATTTATGCTAGTAACCATAAGAAAAGGACATGTCGTAAATGGTTAACGTTCATTACCAAAGAGTTATTAATGCAACGCCACAAGTGCTTCGCGATACGCTGCTTAACCACCAGAGTTTAAGTGACTTCTTTAATGCAACATTTAAGGTATTAAAAGTAGAAAATGATGGTGAAGTAAGCGGCGGAGTGGGCTGCGTGAGAGAGGTGTGCATTTTAGGTATTCGCTTTAAAGAAGAGATTGTAAAAGCAGACACAGATGGTATTGAATATCGTGTTGTTGATGACTTTCCAGTAAAAGATCATCGGGGAGTTATTAGATTTTTCGCACAGGGTAGCCTAACCAAGGTTTCGTATCATATTAGCTGTTGTGCGCCTTGGTATATACCCAATTGGCTACTGACGCGCCTTTTACAAAACGACGTAGAGCAATGTTTGAATAAGTTAGGAGCACGTTTTGATCCCCGTTGAGCTTATTTTACTTGGCTTAAGCCCGGTTTTCTTACTGTGTGTTTTTGTGGAGTTCAAAAAGGCACGGCAGTTCTATAATGTAAAAGATAGCGTGAACAACGCCGTACTTGCACTGCTTCATCAGGGTTCTGATGCTTTGGTAATACTGCTACTCATGCCTTTGTTTCTTTGGTTGCATCAGTTTTCGTTGTTTAACATTGAGCTTACGGCTGCATCGCTTTTTGCAGGTTTTATCCTGCAAGACTTTTTGTATTACTGGTTTCATCGGGCTTCACACAACATACATTGGTTTTGGCTGGCCCATGTGGTGCATCACAGCTCAACGAAAATGAATTTCACCACGGCTTTCAGACAAAGTGTGTTGTATCCATTCGTTGGCATGTGGCTCTTTTGGGTGCCAATGATACTGATTGGTTTTTCACCCAGCCTGGTCTTTGCCATAGTTGCAATAAATCTTGCTTATCAGTTTTTTGTACATACGCAAACGATTGGTCATTTAGGCTGGGCAGAGCATATCTTCAACACACCCATTCATCACCGCATTCACCACGCAACCAATACGCCTTATATTGATAAAAACTTCGGTGGGGTGCTTATCATCTGGGATAAGTTATTCGGAACTTTCGCTGAAGAAGATAAAGCGATAACAATAAAGTACGGCATTGTAGGAAAAATGCCTAAGGACAACCCTCTTAGCGCTAATTTCAGTCAAATAAGTGTTCTGCTACAACAGCTTCAGCAGGCAAAGGGAATAAAGACAAAGTTGAAAAGACTGTTTGGCTATCCTGTTGAAAATTGACGTGTAGCTTTGTCTAAAACCTGCTGCCTTCAACAGCTTTACCTTGCACCTTGTAAACCACCTGTGTGCAACACAACGATGCGTGAACCGTCCTTAAACTTGCCTTTAGCCAGCATATCTTTAACGGCCCAGAAGGTTTTGCCCGAGTAAACGGGCTCTATTTCAAATGCCATAGTGTTATTGAAATTGCTGCAAAAGGTTTGAAGTTCACTTGGCGCTTTGGCGTAGCCACCAAAATGGTAGCTATGATCAATATGCCAATCTGTTTGGTTAGTTGTTGGAAGAAATTGCTTAACCAACTCCTCTAAATAGCCTTCACCTTTTAGCACACCTATACCAATGGCTTTGTTGCGAGAACGAAAGTCAGTAGCCATTAAACTATTACGTTTATTTAATGCATTTACAATTCCCGCCAATGTAGCGCCGCTTGCGACAGGCGCAACGATAAAGTCAAAGTCTACCTCAATTTCATCGACCATGTCTTTTATCCCCTGAAGCGCTAGGGCTTGGCTTCCACCTTCAGGAATGATAATCGCGTTGGGAAACTTTAGCTTTAGTTCATCTAAATAGGCACTATCGTTACGCTTTTTGTAGGTAATTCTGTTTACATATTCAATGCGAGTCTGCCACTGCATCAAATCTTTAATCATTGGCGATGGTGCAGTACTGTAGTCGCCGCGAATAATGGCGGTAAAGGGAATACTAAGTTTGAAACAAGCAAACCCCAATGCATGAAGGTGGTTAGAAAAGCCGCCGCCGAAACTGATAGCGGCATTTGGTAAAGGACTCGTTAGTGTATGGCTTAGCTTTCGCCATTTATTTCCTGACATCACAGGGTGAATAGCATCGTCACGCTTAACATAAAGCGATACCTTACTTGCACCCTCCCAGTTCGGTTTGAAAGGGATGAGAGGCGAAGGAAGAGCGAGTGACGTTTTAAATTCATCAAGGGAAAGCACGATGAGAGCCCAGAGACAGTTGATCATTTGCACATTGGCAAGAGTATAACCAGATAGAAACTCAATAAAAGACCTGTAATTTTTATTACGCTTTATAAGAGCATTTTTATGGTTATTAAACAAAACTGCATTTCACGAAAACCTGTGATTTATTCTACATCATGGTTTGGTCATTACGTAAAAAACACTAGTGCTCTTTGTTTGTCCTGCGCTAACAAAATAGCCGCGGCATCCACTTTTGTTATTTTAATTTCCATATCACTGAGCGGTCTAACCATGTCAAATAACGCCTATGCGCAAGAGTATGCGTCAGAACATATTAATGAGTATGTTCCCAATGCGAAACTGGTGGGGAAAGGCATGTTTTCTTACTACTTTTGGGACGTATATACCGGTGAGCTTTTTGCTTCTGAAGGCGAGTACGCTGATCAGCCTCCTTTTGCACTACGTTTAACCTATCAAAGAGACCTGGAAGGTAAAAAGATTGCCGAGCGCTCTATTGATGAAATGAAAAAGCAAGGGGATGTTGCTGCCAATGATGCCGATAAATGGCTGTCGCTAATGGAGAGTATCTTTCCAGACGTGAGTGAGGGCGATGTAATTACAGGGATAGCAACAAAAGAAGGAACAAGCGTATTTTACGTGAATGGCGAAAAAGCGGATGAAATAAGCGACAAAACGTTTACGAAGCGCTTCTTTGATATCTGGTTAAGTGACGAAACGTCGGAACCGAAGTTTAGAAAAAAGTTACTCGGAAAAGGTTAGCTAAGCAGATTGATTGATACACAGCCACGTTAGGTTTTAGTTGAGCGGGATAAGTTAAATGATAAAAAATATGATGAAGTTATGTTTAGGGTTAGGTTTTGCGGCATTGTCTGTGGCAGGACTATCTGGATGTTCTGTGTCAGTCGATGGTGAAGATTATCAGGCGGTGTCTCCAAAGTTTGATATTGAGCAGTTTTTTGATGGAAACGTTAAAGCGTGGGGCATAGTGCAAAATCGCTCGGGCGAAGTAGTACAAAGATTTGTGGTAAACATCGATGGCTCCATAGAGGGCAATACCCTTACACTTGATGAAACCTTTGAATATGGGGTTGGCGAAGGTCCAACATCGCGAACGTGGAATATCGTAAAGCAGAGCGATGGCACCTTCGTGGGCAAAGCGAGTGATATTGAGGGACCTGCGAAAGGCACCAGCTATGGCAATGCATTCAATTTTCACTACGAGATGGATTTACCGGTAGACGACACAACCTATTCAGTAACGTTTGATGATTGGTTTTGGGCTTTCGATGATAGTGCTATGATGAACCGTTCGTACATTCGCAAGTTCGGCATTGTGATGGCAGAAGTCACTATTTTTATGCAGAAGCAAAGTAATTGATAATTGACAGATATAGATATGAAAAGTTCGCTGACCTATATACCATTTATAGGTCAGCATCCGAAAAAGTGTGGAAATCTAGCTAGTACAATTTAACCCACCTGATCTCTAGACAGTGCCTGCTATTTGCTGGTTCTAATCAGACTAACGAGGAAAACAGAAAACAACGCCAAGCCCGTGTCCCTGCATAAGTGGGTCGTGTACAAACCAAGTTTGCCCATCATGTAACTTCACTATTGCCGATACTAGTGATAAGCCCAACCCATTTCCCGTGCTTGTTCTGCTGCCATCAGCGCGATAAAAACGACGCTCTAAATTTAAAATTTCGTGCTCGCCAACACCTATCCCTGCATCATTAACGGCAATAACAATATGTCGCGATGTGGTAGTTAGATGCACAGTAACCATACTATCTTCATTCGAATATTTGATAGCATTGTCTAATACGTTAGCTACGGCTTGGAAAAGTAAGTTAGGGTCTGCAAGCATAGTCACGCTTTCGAGCTGACTGGACAGCTGAATGTTGCGCTCCTCGGCAAGGGGGTGGTAGAGGTCAACCACATCTTCAACAATAGCTCTGGCATCGGTACTACAGAAACCCTCTTTCTTATTCGTAGTCTCAAGTCCACTTATGCGCAATAAACTATTAAACATATTAAGCAGGTTATCTGCTTCTTGCGTGGTGTCTTCTCGAAGCTGTTCGTCTTCAATTCTTTCTAATGTATTACGAAGTCTTGAAAGCGGCGTGCGCAGGTCGTGAGCAATACTGTCTGTGACTGACTTAATGTTATTAACCGAGCTTTCAATGGTGTCCAGCATTTGATTGAAAACGAAAGAAAGGCTGCTGAGATCATCCCAATTGCTATCAATTTCTAGCCGCTCTTGAAGACTACCTGTCTTTATTATCTTGTCGGCGGTTTGAGACATGCGGTTAATTCGATTGACAACATACACGGCAATAGCAAAGCTCAAGATACTTAACGCACAAAGCAGTACGACAATAATCCAGCTAAAGGTTTTGCCAAACCACTGTGCGCTATACAAGTCGTCGATACCACGCCCAACATATAGAGTATAATCCCCTAATACATCTTCTCTCATTAATGCTTGGCGCAAAGTTTTTCTTGATGAGCTATCAGGCCTAGTAATAACAATTTCCGCAGTATCAAAGCTGGCCCCTCTGTGCCGCTCTAATACTAGTGGAATAGATGCTAAGTTCCCGGCGACAACTTGCTCATCTTTACTCAGTACCACAAACGACCGTTGATAATTGAATGAAGGAGGGGGGGCTTTTTCGCTAGAAGGAGGTTGGTTGCTGTCGCTGATAATGGCCGACTTAACAGCATCAATACCGAGGTTTTCATAAAGCGTTACAAGCGCGTTAGCTTTGGCATTAACGGCAGCATTAGACTCGGAGATAAACAAGTCGCTGCTCGTTAATCGCCAAAAATAGACAATTAGAACAATGGCAATACAAGCAAGAGTGGTGAGCAATACGCCTACGCGAAAACTAGAACTACGCGTAAAGTCGCGTATTGCTATCATGCAAGCCCGTCCGCTATGCGGTAGCCCGTACCTCTTACTGTTTCGATAAGAGGCACATTAAACGCTTTATCCACTTTCTGACGCAGGCGGCTAATGTGAACATCAATCACGTTCGTCTGAGGATCAAAATGATAATTCCAAACCTGTTCAAGCAACATACTTCGCGTCACAACTTTGCCTTTATGACGAAGCAGGCATTCAAGCAGTTGGAATTCCTTTGATTGAAGGTCAATTTCTTGATCGCCACGCAATACCTTACGATTAACTAAGTCTAGCGTCAGATCGCCAACTTTGATCAAGGTTTTGTCTTCGCTTTCTTTATTGCGACCAGCCAAACCTTCAACGCGAGCAAGCAGTTCCTCAAAGGCGAAAGGTTTGGTTAAGTAATCGTTAGCGCCGGTGCGAAGGCCTTTGACTTTATCTTCAACTTGGCTTTTGGCACTTAGCAATAAAACCGGAGTCGTGTTCCCTTCCTCGCGAAGCTTCTCAAGCACAGAGAAACCGTCGAGTTCGGGTAACATTACGTCGAGAATTACCGCGTCTAGTTCGTTACTAGCGGCTTGTTGGTAGCCTGACGTTCCATCACCTACAGTAATACATTCATGCCCTTCACCCAATAGTCCATTTGCAATGTGCGAGGCAACCTTTGGATCATCTTCTACAAGTAGCACTTTCATTATTACGACTCTTTTGTTTATCTACATTAATGCACTTGTTCGGCGTTGCTGGTATCGGATTTCGGTATTTACTAAGCAGCAAGCGAAAACAAGCAGTCGAAAAGCGGTTTTGCTTTGCCTCTTTTACGAGCTATATAGCTTGAAACGATCACTTTTACGCTTTTTCGCATTTAGCTAAAATTTGTCCTCACATGTAGAACTCTTGCTCACTTTAAACGTCAGGTTAATGTGATAGGGAAGATGCTTTTTACTTACTTAGCCTATCAACCTTTGTCAAAGCGCATGCTCGGGTTATAAGGGGTAAAATGCTGCACATCTCCTCGGGCACATTTCTTTTGTACTTCATGCCAGTACTCAGATGTCATCAAGTCGCCGTGCAATGACTTAAGTATATCTTTGAACTTTCGCTTACCGACGATGAAGTGCTCGAATTGTTCGGGGAATACGTCGTTGGGCGCTACCGAAAGCGTATCAATAGCATAGGGGTCATCGGATTTTGGCAACTCCCTAAAGTTGCGCTCGTTCATTAAACAAATTTCATCATAGTCATAGAAGATCACGCGACCGTGACGGGTAATACCGAAATTTTTGTGCAGCATATCGCCGGGAAAGATATTTGCCATGGCAATTTGCTTAATACATAGACCAAGCTCATCAAGCGCACGCGTTATTTTTTCTTCGTCGGTTTCTTCTTGAAGATATATATTTAGCGGCGTCATTTTACGTTCAATATACATGTGCTTGATGATAAGTTCTGTCTCAGTAAATTCTAAACTCGATGCACAAGTTTCTTTTAGTTCTTCAATAAGCTCAGGTTCAATTCTATCTAACGGGAATCTGAAATTAACGTATTCATGGGTGTCAGCCATTCGACCGACACGATCTGACATTTTAACTAACTTGTAGCACTCTTTTACGTGCTCACGCGTGATTTTCTTACTTTCAGCAAACTCGTCTTTAATGATTTTAAATACCACCCCGTAGGAAGGCAGGTGGAAAACCATCATTACTAGGCCGCGAATGCCTGGCGCGGCTTCGAATTTGTCACTCGATTCGTCCATATGCTGTAAGAAATTCCGATAAAACACCGTTTTACCGTGTTTGTAATGCCCCATCGACATATACAGTTCGAAGTGTTTTTTATTCGGCAATAACTCTTGTAAAAAAGCGGCAACCTCGGCCGGGTTTTGGGTGTCAGCCATAAAATAGCTACGGGCAAAACCAAAAATGACGCTTAGATCTTTGCGGTCGGTGAGCAAGGCATCAACAAACATATGTGGCTCGTTGTATCTTCGCATGGCGATGACAAACGGCAGAGTTTCGTCAGGCATACAAATGCGACCAATCAAATAAGCCGCTTTACCACGAAAAAAAGTAGGCTTAAGGATCTCAACAGCTTGTACACTGGCTAGTTGTTCTTTGTTTAATCGTGCGCGTAAGGCTGTCTCAAGGTTTTGTAAGTCCCGCTCAAAGTTTTCAAACGGAATATTGTAGCGGTAAATTTTGAATATCGACTCATACATCTCACGTACGGTCGTGGTGGTGTCAAAGCTGTTAACCACTTTATCTCTGTCTTGCCCAGGCAGAAAGCAGCGGCTAGGCAGAACAAACATCATATCGTTGTCTATTTTTCTATGCTTAAAAAGGCGCCCGATCACTGAGTTATAAAAGGTTTCAGCTAGCTCAAACTGCGGGTGTCCTTCAAGCTGTAGCGCAAATACTTTTTTAAGCTCTTGCCAAAAAACATCATCTTTTTGGTGGACCTGAGTAAGCTGATAAATTTCTGCAACAGCATCTGACAGGCTTTGCTCATAAATGGTAATGCGCTCTTTAGAAGCTAGCTGAGTTTCTTTCCAATTGCCTTTTTCAAACCTTTCTTGAGCGCCACGCGTTATTCGGGTGAACCATCGGTAACTCTTATCGAAATGAGACAAAATCTGATAGGCAACTTTTTTAACCAAGTTTTTGTCTTGGGTTGCAGCTAACTCTTGCATAGGGATGTTTTCCTTTTTCGTTACGCCTTATATCTACCACAAAACACGCTACTAAGAGAGGGATGTTTGGTGTAGTAATCATCTAAGTCGCAATAATTCGATATTTTTATTATTTTCTTATACTTTCGTTTAATGTATTCTAACAATGGATTAGTAACCGGTTATAAGATTGTATTTGATGGGTTTTAATATTCTAATTTGCGATGATTCAGCGCTTGCACGTAAAATGGCGAGAAGTAATTTGCCAAATGAGTTCGCTGAAGCAATTTATGAAGTGTCAAATGGTATGGACGCTCTAGAAGTATTAGCACATCATACTATTGATTTGGTATTGCTAGATTTAACAATGCCTGTGCTAGACGGTCTTAGTGTATTAAGCGAAATTAAACGCCGTAAACTAGAGACTTTTGTCATTGTTATTTCGGGTGACATTCAGCCATTGATGCAAGAAAAAGTGATGTCATTAGGCGCATTAGGTTTTATTGAAAAGCCAATTAAGCGCGATGAACTTACGTCGGTTCTACAACGCTTTGGTTTCATTCTTCCCGATACTTACCAAGCACCAATTGCGGTTTAAGAATTTAAAAAATGAAAAGGGCGAGCCATAGGCTCGCCCTTTTTTGTTTCCGCGATTTCACCGCTTCAAAGTGGTAAAACAGTGCTTAGTCAAACCAGTGGCGAGTTTTGTTCGCAAACCACACTAGCGAAAGCATAACGGGCACCTCAACCAGTACGCCAACGACTGTGGCAAGTGCTGCGCCACTGTGTAGGCCGAATAGTGAAATGGCTACGGCTACTGCTAACTCAAAAAAGTTCGACGTACCAATCATACATGCCGGTGCAGCTACATTGTGCGGCAGCTTCATACGTTTTGCGGCAATATAGGCAATAGCAAAAATACCGTAAGTTTGTATTAGTAGCGGTATTGCAATAAGCACGATGTCTTGCGGCTGCGCTAGTATAGTTTCTGCCTGAAGACCAAATAAAATAACAATAGTGAGCAGCAAGCCAATTACTGAAAACGGCTTAAATTTGCTTACTAGGGCGTCGACTGCATCATTTCTTGAATCTGGCTTCTGCGTGCTGGTGTTTTTGTTTTCCAAGTGGCGGCGCGTTATGTAACCCGCTACCAACGGTAATACTACATAGAGCGCTACAGAAAGAAGCAGTGTGTCCCAAGGAACCGTGATGTCCGTTACACCAAGCAGCATGGCGGTAAGTGGTGCAAAGGCAACGACCATAATCAGGTCGTTAATTGATACCTGGACTAGGGTGTAGTTGGCATCCCCTTTGGTAAGGTGGCTCCATACAAAAACCATGGCAGTACAAGGAGCAACCCCCAGTAAAATCATGCCGGCAATGTATTCAGTGGCGGTTTGCGGGTCTACCCAGTCGGCAAAAATACCTTTAAAGAATAGCCAACCCAATAATGCCATAGTGAAAGGCTTAATAAGCCAGTTAACTACAAGGGTTAGCACCAGGCCTTTTGGCTTTTTACCCACATCCTTAATAGATCCAAAGTCTATTTGTACCATCATTGGGTAAATCATTAGCCAAATAAGTACTGCCACTACCAGGTTTACGTGTGCATATTCAAGCGCAGCAATAGACTCAAATAGGCCTGGCAAAGCATAGCCTAGGCCCACCCCTGCAATAATGCAAAGGCCAACCCACACTGATAAATAACGTTCAAAGAAACCCATTTCTGCTCACCTTTGTCTTATTTTACAACGATTTTTGGTTAACACGCTTACTCACTTCTTCTGCGCTTTCAACGCGCTCGGAATAGCGATCAACTAAAAAGTCCTTGTTGTCGCGGGTGAGTAAAGTAAATTTCACTAACTCTTCAACTACATCCACAATGCGGTTGTAGTAAGGGGACGGTTTCATGCGGCCATCGTCTTCAAATTCTAAAAACGCTTTTGCCACAGAAGACTGGTTAGGGATGGTTAACATGCGCATCCAGCGTCCTAAAATACGCATTTGATTTACCGCATTAAATGATTGTGAGCCACCAGATACCTGCATAATGGCCAGCGTTTTCCCTTGAGTAGGGCGCACGCCGCCAAGGCTAAGCGGTACCCAATCGATCATGCTTTTCATGATGCCAGTCATGCTGCCGTGACGCTCAGGTGAACACCAAATTTGACCTTCAGACCACATCATAAGCTCGCGTAGCTCTTTAACTTTCGGATGCGACTCATCTTCAGTATCTGGCTGTGGCAAACCGCGAGGGTCAAAAATTTTGGCTTCTGCGCCAAAGTATTCAAGCAAGCGCGCTGACTCTTCTATAACTAGGCGGCTGTACGAACGTTCTCTAAGCGACCCGTAAAGTAATAGAATGCGCGGCTTGTGGTCTGAAAATCTTGAAGCAAAGTTAGCCATAATGGGCTTGTGCATTTGCTCCATTACTGCATTATCAGAAGGGCTTTCAGCTGTTGATATTTTCTGTTCCATTGACTTACCTTTACTCTTTACTGGGCGCCTAATTTTGATAACGCCTCTTTAAGCGCTGCTTTATCTAAGTTTTTCTCAGTAAGCTCTGCTAATGCCGCTACACGCTTTTCAATAATATCGATGGTGTTGTTGAATGCTGACGCTTTCTCTTGTTCGCTACCTTCTAACTTAGACGGGTCTTCTAAGCCCCAGTGCACCTTAAGAGATTTACCGAAATAAACAGGGCATGATTCGCCCGCCGCTGAATCACACACGGTGACAACAAGATCAGCATCGTAATCTTCAAATTCATCCCACGACTGGCTTTGAAGGCCGTTTGTATTGAACCCGCGTTCAGCAAGGTATTTAAGAGAAAGAGGGTGTACTTCACCTACTGGTTGGCTACCCGCACTACGTGCTTCCACATTGCCGTTCGAGGCATTAGTGATGGCCTCGCAAAGAATACTGCGGCAACGGTTGTGCGTACAAATGTATAAAATCTTCATATAAAAACCTTATTTGAGTGACTGATGCTACTTTGAATAGCTATCAAAAAATTGGAAAAGTTAAAAAGTAAGCAGCTTGCAATTTGCTCGGGGTAATCACCCTAGTGATTTACATCAAAGCATGTGAGCGTTAGCAATTCTCACAGGACAAGTTCGCTAATGGCTCTTCGATGTATGCACTATTATTGGATGCAGTGTTTTTGATAACGTCTAGTGCCCAAGCAGGTAAGTCAGGATGAAGTTGGTAATATACCCATTTGCCCTTACGGGTATCGAGCACTAAACCGCATTTTCGTAAATCTGCAAGATGTCGCGAAATTTTTGGCTGGCTTAGTTGAAGCGCATCGGTGAGGTCGCACACGCACAACTCTCCTTTCATGCTAAGCATAAGTAGCGTCTTCAAGCGAGTGTCTTCCGACAGGCATTTAAAAAATGCTAAGGGCGCTAGCTGCGCAGGTTCACAACAATTCGACATAAAAAATCTTCACATATGAAATTTCGTATGTGATGTATCGTATATGAAATTTCGTATGTGTCAATGATGCATCTGAAATTTCATATATATGTTGGGAGTGAAATGGTTTAAAAACTAATTAAGGAAGCGCTAAAATTTATTGGCTTTCAGGAACGGCGGCCTCAAATGACATCGCTAGTTGTTTGCCGTTTACCCCGTTGTAATGGGTAATAACTTCGTTCATAAAAGCGTACCATGTAGGGTTTGGGTGCCAAATGGCCATAAGGTCTGTCTTGGCGGTTGGTTCGCTTTCGCCCAGTACGTTAATTCTATAAAGGTAGGTAAAAGCAGCACCCCGCCAATTCAGTTTACAGTGCGTGAGTACCTTGTCTTCGTTAACATCTACGCTTTGCATAAATGCCGCGTAATTTAAAAAGTTAGCCAATGTAGGAGCTTCCCAATCAACGGGAACGTTAAAGTAGTCGAGGCCTAATTCTGAAGTAGTTAAAATCTCGCTCGCTCGATTTCCTGGGATCAAATCTATAACGTGTGTCACTCCTTCTTCTTTTAGCAGAGAAAGATGAGAGGCATCAGGCAAGCCAGAAGAATACATAAAGGGCGCGTTTTTTTGGTAGTTAGTGAGAGACGTAAGGGTAGGAGTGGTCTCAATCTGTGTGTCTGTGCTCATTTTTGATGCTGTATCGTAAGCGTTCACAGTTGCACTTAAAGCTAGCCCTAAGCTGATACAAGCAGCGGTAACAGTAAAACTAAACGTAGGCTTTTGAAACGTAGATAATTTTTTCGTTCTTTTATGTTCTGCTGGCTGGGGCTTTTTCATAAATTAGCGCTCTCGTTTGACACGGTTTGATAGTGGCGTTGCTGTCACTTCTTACGTTACACACTTGATTGCGTGTTGTCCAAAAGGGTAAAGCCAACCTTTTGTAATTAGGGCTTGTTGACCTTTGATTTTCTGTAAAGGTCAACAAGCGCAAACAGTGGCATTGATAACAGCCGCTAGATTTTGGGGCAACCCACCTAGCTTTTCACTGCCTTCGGCTTTAAAGAAGGCGCTTTGAGGCTAGATGACTTGGGTTTGTATTTACAACTAAGCCAGATGGAAAAAGGTACGCCTATAAGAGCGGGTAGAATCCAGCTGATAATTTGAAGTGACGGAAAGCCTTCAAAAAGTGTGCGTCCACCAAAAGCAAAGAACGCGGTGTAAGCGCCAATACCAGAGCCGATGATATGCCCAATGTGCTCAGTCACCCACGAACCTGCAACGATGTTTTTTTGATAAACATAGCGCACAATACCGATGGCATTTAACAGCGCAATAGGGGCAAAGATACAAGTTAGCGTGATGCTGTAAGTAATACCCTGATACAACGCAATGGAAGCGACGACAAAAAGCACAACGGGTAGCCATAAGTATTCGATAGTTCGCAGCTGCGTAAGGTTTTGCTTCACTTTAAGCACCGCTATAGAATGTCTTACGTTGTTCCAAACTAACAGACTTAACATCAGCAAAAAGACATATTGACCTCTAAGGTATGCAGTGAAATAAGCAGCCGACTCAAAGTGCTCGGGCATTGTTGGGTAGATGACGAGCGGTATAAACAACACCATGGTAGAGCTGATAACGCCACTAATAGACGTAAATAGCATTGCTTTTATGTAGTAACCACCAAATTGCTTGTGAGCTTTTCCGCCCTTTTTCGTAAGGCTAGGCACCCAAAACAGTATAAGTGACAGAGCGCCGGTTAAAATATGAAGCGTAACTATAAAGCCGTGAATTGTTTGCATCTTGCTTTCCTTTGGCAATGAACAAAATTGTGGGTTTATAGTGATAACTTCACGAGATTGACAAAAGTGCCAGAAGTCATGAAATAAAAAGTGACTTCTGGCCTATGCATTTATCAGTGTTTTTTGTCAAAGTAGCGCTATTAGAACGAAAAGATATAGGTAGTCAGAAACGAATGAAAATCTCAATTCCTGCTCATTGGCGGGTGAGCATCGATATTGAGCGCGCATCTGCTTGCATTACATGGATGTTTGTAAGCGGTTCTGCACTTTACTTCTTGTATCATCAGTACTCATTCATGCATTGGCGAACTCTCTCTGCCATTGCTATTTTTTGTATGCTCGCCGTGACTTTTTTGATTGTCAGTAGGCATGATCACAGTATGCCCTCGTTAAGGCTGCCAACGTTATGGGCGATGTTTCTATTAGCGGTTCTGAGCCAGTTTTTGCTTCCCTATGCCTACCTTGCCATCTTCATTGTTATTTGGTCCGCCATTCTTCCTTATTATGTCAATTGGAAAAAGTGCATCGTGCTTTCAATACCATTGGCTCTGCCCACAATCCTTATCCAAGGATGGGTGTGGCAAGAACAGCAAGCTTTCTTGACCGGCGCGCTTTTTTGGACATTCAATTTATTTGCCATGATCATGTCAAACACGGCCATTAAAGAATCGAAAGCACGTGAAGAAGCTGATGCGCTTAATAGACAATTACTAAGTACTCAGCAACTAATGAAGCAGGCGCTTACTCAAGATGAACGCCTGCGTATAGCGCGAAATATTCACGATGTTTTAGGGCATCATTTGACGGCGCTTACCATCAACCTTCAAGTCGCGTCGAGAAAGGCGGACTTATTAGAGAGCACTGAATCACAAGCCATAAAGCGACACGTTGAGCAATCCCACAGTATTGCAAAGCTTTTACTCTCAGATGTCAGAGAAGCGATTTCTGACATTCGGGAAAATGCGGCTATTGATTTTTCTTTGGCGGTAAACGCACTGATTAAAGACTTGCCTAGGCCGATGGTAAATCTGCACATTGACGACGATTTAATGTTAACTAACGTGCGAATTGCAGATTGCCTTTTGCGAAGTATGCAGGAGGCGCTAACTAACGTGATCCGCCATACACAGGCACATTATTTTTCCATATCACTGACGCAACACAACGGAGTTTATAAACTACTCATGCAAGACAGTATGGTGCCAAATGCTGCTGATAAGCAACTAAGTGGCGAACAGCCAAGTAGCATATCGGTTTTTGACAAAGCACCATGTAGCTATTCAGAAAGGGCTTATGCAGAAGGCGCTTTTGCAGAAGGCGTTCAAGAGGACGCAGGGCCAAGCGTATCTGACATTTCAAAGCGTGTAGTGGCTGGCAATGGCCTAAAAGGAATGCAGGAACGGGTTCATGAGCTAAATGGAACTATCAGCTGGCAGCAAACCGAGCAGGGTTTTCGCATCGCAATTCACATTCCGGAGGGCGAATGAAAACACGCCTTATTTTAGTTGAAGACCAAATGCTGGTGAGAGAAGGCATCAAATCGCTTTTAGGGCTCGATGATAGCGTTGAGGTTGTTGGCGAATACGAAAATGGTCAGCAGCTCATCGATAGTGAAAACGCTTTAAACTGTGATGTGATATTAATGGATATTCGCATGCCCAAACTATCGGGTATCGATACTTTGCTAGCACTGAGTGATAAAGGCATTACAACACCGGTGCTAATGCTTACTACGTTTGACGATCACGAGCTGGTAAACGGCGCTATGCGCGCCGGTGCAAAAGGGTATCTACTTAAAGATGTGTCGCTAGAAACCCTGATAGACACTATTACACAAATAAAAAATGGCAAAACGCTGATTCAGCCCGCGGTGACCGAAAAAGTGTTGCAAGGCTTGAAAGGACTGAACGTAGAATTTGAGTCGTTTGAAAATCCAGAGCCTCTTACTGAGAAAGAAGTCGAAATTCTCCGTTTGATCGCTGCGGGTTACAGTAATAAAGAAATTGCGGATGCAATGTTCAAATCAACAGGCACCATTAAGAACCAAGTTTCTTCAGTCATGGCTAAGCTTGGTGTACGAGATAGAACAAGGGCCGTGCTTAAAGCGTTAGAGCAGGGAGTTATTTAGTTATACTTTTCTACAACATGCTAAAGAACAAGATACACAGGTTGGACCACTTGGTAAAATACAATCATAGGATCACATGTGATTTCGGAGAAGTACATGAGCAAGTGGTTAGTAGTTTTATCTTTAGTTTTCGGTGTGAGCACGACAGCTTACGCCAATTTGATTTTAAACGGTAGCTTTGAGAACAACGATATTAAGAGTAATAGCTGGAAGGCCTTCACCGCTGGAACCGTTGACGGTTGGAGCGGCACGAATATGGAGCTTTGGGATAACTTTCAACGTTTAAATGCTTTTGATGGTAGCCAATACGCTGAGCTTAATGCTAATGGAAACGGTGGTCGATATTCGATTTTTCAGACTTTTTCTACCGAAGCCGGAAATACTTACGATGTGTCATTTGCCTATGCTGCACGACGCAGTGGAGAAAGTTTTCAATTAGATATACTTAGTGATGCTAATAGCGTTTTATTCAGTCAGGTGTTTGACGACCATGCCATTAAAAGCTGGTCTGAATTCTACGGTGATTTTGTTGCACAAACAGCCCTGACTACCATCCGTTTCTCTACTATTAATACAGGAACTTATGGCAACTTTGTTGACGATATCGTGGTAACTGCAGCGCCTAGCTTTGCCGCAAGCGTTTCCAGTGTTTCTGTTTCTGAACCGGCAAGTTTGGCAATACTGCTACCTCTATCGGCTTTGGCACTGATAAGACGAAAGAGAGCCAAGTAGATTTACGTATATAGTAATTAAGAAAAGGCCCGCAATTATGCGGGCCTTTGTTTTATATACAAAAATATCTGCGCTTTGGTTCTAATGCTTATTTGTCCATATGCACAACAGAGCGAATGCTTTCGCCTTTATGCATTAAATCAAACGCTTCGTTTATTTCATCAAGACCCATGGTGTGAGTGATAAACTCTTGAAGGCCAAAATCACCGTTTAGGTATTGTTCTACAATTCCTGGCAGTTCTGAGCGACCTTTAACACCACCAAAAGCAGAACCGCGCCAAACACGACCTGTCACCAACTGAAATGGACGTGTTGAAATCTCTTGCCCTGCACCAGCTACACCGATGATCACAGATTCGCCCCAGCCCTTGTGACAACATTCGAGCGCAGAGCGCATAACGTTTACGTTGCCGATACATTCAAACGAATAGTCAACGCCGCCATCGGTCATTTCAACAATCACTTCTTGAATAGGCTTGTCGAAATTCTTAGGGTTAACCACGTCAGTTGCGCCAAGTTGCTTCGCCAAATCAAACTTGCTTTCATTAATATCGATACCAATGATGCGGCCTGCGCCTGCCATACGTGCACCAATGATCGCTGACAGACCGATTCCGCCTAGGCCAAAAATAGCAACCGTATCGCCTTGTTGCACTTTTGCAGTTTTAAGTACAGCGCCCATACCCGTAGTTACACCACAACCAAGCAAGCAAACTTCGTCTAGCGGCGCATTTTTGTTTACTTTCGCTAGCGATATTTCAGGAAGAACTGTGTACTCAGAAAACGTTGAGCAGCCCATATAGTGATAAATTGGCTCGCCATCTTTTGAGAAACGACTTGTGCCGTCTGGCATTAAGCCTTTACCTTGTGTTTCGCGCACCGCTTGGCAAAGGTTAGTTTTACCTGACTTACAGAACTTACATTCGCCACATTCTGCCGTATAAAGAGGGATTACATGATCGCCAACTTCTACACTAGTTACACCTTCACCCACCATTTCAACAATACCACCACCTTCGTGGCCTAAAATTGAAGGGAATACGCCTTCTGGATCATCACCAGACAGCGTAAATGCGTCAGTGTGGCACACGCCAGTTGCAACGATGCGTACAAGTACTTCGCCTTTCTTAGGAAGCTCTACGTCAACCTCTTCCATTTTTAACGGCTCACCCGGGCCCCAAGCCACCGCAGCTTTTGATTTAATGTGCGTTTGGCCTTCTTGCAGCGAATCTTTGAATGACGCCATGTAATGACTCCTTAATCATAAATCTTTGATGTTGTTTTATAGGCCAAAGTATAGGAGACGGTTTACTAATGATAAATACAATTTCAGTAAATCACTTTTGCAAATTTGTAATAAATGGGTTTGCCAAATAGAATTGGTACACAGAAGGGCGGATTAGTTTGAAATACTTTTGTTTTGCGAAGGGCAATAATGAAATTTCTTGAAGGTATAGCTGAGTTTTGTGCGGTGGCTGATGTCGGTAATTTTACCGGGGCTGCAAATAAGCTTGACACGTCGGTGGCGCAGATAAGCCGTAAAGTCGCATCGCTAGAAAAGCAGCTTGGCGTTAAATTATTGCAGCGCACTACGCGAAGTGTTTCACTTACTGAAGCAGGTACACAGTATTTTCAGCAGGCAATGCCGGCGTTAAAAGCCCTCGAAGATGCCCAACTAGCTGTAAGTGCGCTACAAGCATCGCCGCAAGGATTAATTAAGCTTACCGCGCCCGTCGCTTTCGGCGAAGCCTTCATCGCGCCTTTGCTCAATACCTTTATGCAAAAGTATTCCGGCATTAGTGTGCAATGCACCTTTTCAAACGAAAAGCTTGATATTGTAGAGCAGGGGCTCGACCTTGCCATCCGCATTGGCAAATTAGAAGACTCTACCTTGGTTGCTAAAAAGCTGGCTACCCGACATTTATTTGTTTGCGGAAGTAGGGATTATTTTAACGAGCAAGGACAGCCTAAAAGTATTGAAGAGCTAAAAGAGCACTCGTTGCTGGTGGGGTCACAGCCATATTGGCGTTTACTTATCGATAATAAAATTCAATCTATTCCTGTACAGGGGAGAGTACGGTATAACAGCGGGAATGCCTTATGTAGCGCCGCAATTGCTGGTTTAGGTATTGCACAACTGCCTGGATTTTATGTGCGCAAAGCTCTAGCTTCAGGTCAGCTACTTGAACTGTTTCCCGAGTATAAAGACAAGCGAGAGGCTATTTGGGCGGTATTTCCTTCAAACCGAAATGTTGCACCCAAAATTAGGCTGTTGGTGGATTTTTTAGCGCAACACCTTGTTTCAGACAGTTGAAGCGCCCTCGCAAAAATAGTGATCGAAATACAGCGCCTGTATCTAAATATTCTTTAATAAAGGTGATATGCAGGTGATGAAGTGCACAATGATGAGGGAAAAATTCAGGTACGCGGTGCCCGTGTACACAACTTAAAAAATATCAGTATTGATATACCACGAAATGAAGTGGTGGTGTTTACCGGTGTATCTGGCTCAGGAAAATCTTCTTTGGCTTTCGGTACGCTTTACGCAGAAGCTCAGCACCGCTATTTAGATTCAATATCACCTTATGCCAGACGGTTAATTGAGCAGGTGGAGAAACCTGACGTAGACGCAATTGAAGGCTTACCGCCCGCTGTCGGTCTGCACCAGCGCCGCGGCGCACCTTCAGTTCGTTCTTCCGTTGGCAGTATCACCACGCTATCTAATAGTCTGCGAATGCTTTATTCCCGGGCCGGGGATTATCCCGAAGGGCAGAACATTGTCTACGCAGACGGGTTTTCTCCTAATACACCTGAAGGTGCATGTGAACACTGTGACGGTATTGGTAAAGTTTTCGACACACAAGCTCATCGCCTTGTACCCGATGATAGCCTGACTATACGGGAGGGCGCTGTGGCAGCGTGGCCTGGCGCGTGGCAGGGCAAAAACCTCGTTAGGGTACTGTTATCGCTAGATATTGATGTGGATATTCCATGGCGTGAACTGCCTCAAAAAACGCGCGACTGGATCCTATACACTGACGAAATGCCGCAGTTACCTGTCTATCGAAACTATAATCTAGCGCAAACCCGTAAAGCGCAACAAGAAGGTGAACCTGCCAGCTACAATGGCAAGTTTATCAGCGCGCGGCGTCATGTGCTTGATACCTTCAAAACGTCTCAAAAAGAGAAAATGAAGCAGCGAATCGCTCCCTTCATATCTGTTGAAGCATGTCCGGTTTGCCGTGGAAAAAAGCTTAAGCAAAATGCGCTGGCAGTGAAAGTTGATGGCTTAGATATTATTGATTTTTCAAGGCTGCCATTACAGCAAGTTCACGAAAAGCTTCAGGCGTTAAGAAATTCAGTCAACGACGATACTTCAGAGCGTGGTCAGGTAATACGCAATATTACGGGCGACATTATTGAAAGAGTGAGGCCCATAATAGCGCTTGGGCTTCATTACCTTTCGTTAGATAGAAGTACGACAAGTATCTCAGTAGGCGAGCTACAGCGATTGCGTCTGGCGACTCAGCTTAAATCAAACTTATTTGGTGTTGTCTTTGTGATGGATGAACCCTCATCAGGTCTTCACCCTCGCGATGTAGAAGGGCTCATTCACGCGCTTCACAATATTACCGAAACGGGAAATTCGCTGCTTGTTGTCGAGCACAACCCTTATGTTATCAAAGGCGCTAACTGGGTTGTAGACGTAGGGCCGAGGGCGGGAGTGAACGGCGGTGAGCTTGTTTATAGTGGGCCGGTTAACAAACTAGCAAGCATAAAAAACTCCCCAACGGCAGACTATGTTTTTAACAATAAAGCCCTAAGCCAGCGTATAAAACGTAAATCATCAGGGGTGTTGCGTTTAAAAGACGTGTCCAGAAATAATGTCAGCCATGTTGATATTGATATTCCACTTGGTGTGATGACCTGTGTCACTGGCGTTTCTGGCTCTGGGAAGTCGAGTTTAATTAGCCAAGCATTAGTTGAGTTAGTCAAAGATGGTTTGAACTCTGCTGAGAAAGAAGGGATGCGAGCGAATGAAACGATAGAAACGAGAGAAACGAAAGAACTGCTTACTGACGCCAATTCACTTCTTGCTCAAGACGCTTTTTCTCATGAAACTGAGCCGCAGCAAGGCTATGTTGAAAGCGGGCTTGATGAGTTAAGTCGTATAGTTGTGGTAGATCAGTCTCCCATCGGCAGGACACCTCGTTCAACATTGGCAACCTATACCGGCATATTTGACCAAATCAGAAGTTTATTTGCTTCAACCGAAGATGCGAAAGCCCGTGGGTACGATGCGGGTCATTTTTCGTTCAACGTCGCAAAAGGACGATGCCCACATTGTGAAGGCTTAGGTGTGGTATCGATAGAACTACTGTTTATGCCGAGTGTTTATTCGCCCTGTACCGTTTGTAACGGTCAGCGATTCAAGGATAAAGTACTGGAAGTTGATTACAACGAACATTCTATCGCTGATATATTATCGCTTACGGTTGAAGAAGCACTATCTGTATTTAACAGCAATCAAGTCATTACGCGGGGACTTCAAACGTTAATGAATGTAGGGCTTGGCTACCTAACCCTTGGGCAAAGTGCCACTGAGTTATCAGGCGGCGAGGCGCAGCGCATTAAATTAGCATCAGAACTTAAACGTGCTCAAAATGCTAATACCCTATACGTCCTTGATGAACCTACAACAGGTTTGCACCTTTCAGACACTTCGCTACTTGTGCAGCATTTAACCAGCTTAGTTGAAGCAGGGAATACGGTAGTGATGGTTGAACATAATATGCAGGTGGCTGGGGCTTGCGATCACGTTATAGATATGGGGCCGGGCGCTGGTGATGAGGGAGGAGAAATAGTTGCTGAAGGTAGCCCAGAGGGCGTTGCTAAGGTTCAACAAAGTGCAACAGCCCCATTTTTGAAGGCGAGTTTGGCCTGAAGAAGGGTATTTACTGAATGAGTTCTATTTGAACGATCTTAGAAATAAGTAGTTGTTTAAAGCTACCTAAGTACAGCTATCTAAGTACTAGCAAGCCAGCTAAGAAACTGCTTAATTTCCTGTGTGTACCTTAAAAAGAAATATTAATTAAAGAGTGTTTCATATTTTGCAATACAGTGTGGTGAAAACTGCGGTTGACTTATAGACGTCTATACGGCAAATTGCTTGTATGAAAAAGATTCTACTTACTCGCACCACCATTATGTTAATTACCACCTTAAAAAGGGCGGTCGCTGACTAGTGCAAGTAAGCAAAAGACAACGAAAGCCCGCCTAACACAGAGCGGGCTTTTTTTTACACACGTTTTAGCATGCGTAACCTTAAGGAGCAGCATATGAAAGTCTTAAAGTTTGGGGGTTCTTCTCTAGCCGATGCACCGCGATACATGCGCGTTATGGAAATTAGCACGGCGACCCACCAAACCGACGGTGCTGCGGTTGTACTTTCTGCCCCAAAGGGGGTAACGAACGCGCTTTCACTACTTTGTGAACAAGCAGCCGCGGGTGAAGATTTCCAGCCATTATTCGATAAGTTGAACGATACGGTTACGGGCATTGCCAACGACCTGAACGATGAGCTCGACGGGTTTGAGCACGCAAGCGTGGTGGAATTTATCAGTAGTCACTTATCGGTATTAAAGCAGCACCTTGAAGGTATTAAGCTGCTTGGTGTTGCACCTGATAATGTTGCTGCCGGTATTCTAAGTATTGGTGAATACATCTCGGTGACGCTATTTAGCGCTATGCTATCTGCCAAAGGTATTGCAAATCGCGTTATCGACCCTGTTAAATATGTGCTTGCCGAGGGCGATTACCTAGACAGTATTGCTGACGTATCGTTAAGCAAAGCGCGTTTTTCAGATGTGCCTAGCGATGGTAGTGAATTTCTTGTCATGCCGGGGTTTGTTGCTGTAAACGAAGCAGGCGAAAAAGTAACCCTAGGACGCAATGGCTCTGACTATTCAGCGGCTATCTTGGCGGCCTGTATTGACGCAAGCTGCTGTGAAATCTGGACAGACGTAGATGGCGTTTATAACGCTGACCCCAACCAAGTGGAAGGTGCGGTACTGCTAGATAAGCTTACCTATCAAGAAGCGATGGAACTGTCTTATTTCGGTGCAAAGGTGCTTCATCCGAAAACAATCGGCCCTATTGCCCAACACCACATCCCTTGTTTGATCAGAAATACGTTAAACCCTGCAGCCCCTGGTACGCTGATCAGTAATGAAAAAAGTGAAGTGTGGACGTCGGTTAAAGGTATTTCACAGCTTGATAATGTCACTATGTTCAACGTGGCAGGCCCTGGTCTTAAAGGCATGGTTGGCATGGCGAGTCGTGTGTTTGAGGTGATGTCTAACGCCAATATTTCAATTAGCCTTATTACCCAGTCCTCTTCGGAATACTCGATCAGTTTTTGTATTCAAAGCAAAGACGCAGGCCGCGCATTAACGCTACTTGAAGATGCATTTGCGCTAGAGCTACAAAACCAGCTGCTGGACCCTATTGAAGTGCGCCATGACTTGGCCATTGTTACTTTGGTTGGTGACGGTATGCGTCAAACTAAAGGATTGGCAGCGCGATTCTTTAACTCGTTGGCGCAAGCACGAGTGAACAACGTAGCTATTGCTCAGGGCTCTTCAGAGCGCTCCATTTCGACGGTAATTGAAAGTAAGCGTGCAAAGAAAGCAGTAAAGGTCATTCACCAGAATTTTTTCTCTGATCGCCATACCATAGACGTATTCCTAGTGGGGTGTGGCAATGTAGGAACCGAACTACTAGGCCAAATTCAGAAGCAGCAGCCGGCACTTTTAAAACGCAATATTCAGCTGCGCGTTTATGGTATTGCCAATAGCCGAAAGCTGCTGTTAAACAGTCAAGGTATTGATTTAAGTGGTGACTGGAAGTCTGCGCTTGAATCGGCAAGCGAGGGATTGAGTGTAGAGCGTCTGCATCAGTTCGCAAACGATAACAGTTTGGTCAACCCAGTCATTGTTGATTGTACTAGCCATGAAGCCATTGCTAATCAGTACGTAGATATGATGGAAAGTGGCTTCCACGTAGTGACGCCTAACAAAAAAGCTAACACTTCCGCTATGTCTTATTATCGGAAGCTGCGTAAAACGGCACTTGCTACAAACCGTCAATACCTTTATGAGACGACAGTGGGCGCGGGTCTCCCTGTTATCGACAACTTACAAAAACTATTCAGCGCAGGTGATGTACTGCACCGGTTTGAAGGTATTCTTTCAGGCAGCTTATCTTACGTATTCGGTAAGCTTGACGAGGGCATGAGCCTGTCGCAAGCGACACAAACTGCCAAAGACAATGGTTTTACCGAGCCAGACCCTCGCGACGATTTAAGCGGCATGGACGTTGCCCGTAAGTTACTTATTATGGCCCGTGAAGCTGATTTAGCGTTAGAGCTATCTGATATTGAAATTGAGTCTGTACTGCCAGAAGGCTTTGCAGAAGACTGTTCCATTGACGAGTTCATGCAGCAGCTACCTGAGTTAGATGCAGGAGTGAATGAAAAAGTTGAAGCGGCTAAAGCTGAAGGAAAAGTACTTCGTTATATTGGCAGCATTGAAGATGGTAAGTGCAAGGTTAGTGTGCAGGCCGTGCCGGCTAGTAATCCGCTTTCTCAAGTGAAAGATGGCGAAAATGCGCTGGCTATTAATAGTGACTACTACAGCCCAATTCCTTATGTAATAAGAGGATATGGTGCAGGTGGTACGGTAACTGCTGCTGGTGTGTTTGCTGACATTCTGCGTACTATGCCGTGGAAACAAATGGCGCACTAAGGGCTAAACAACGCTTAGCTTGCTTAGCGTAATGAATAAGCGGTTAAAGTAAGAAACTCGAAGGTGCGACTTAGGCCAGTGATTTATCGCGTTAAGTCGCAAGCGAAGTAAGAGAAATAATATGAAAGCATTAACGGCCTTTGCGCCAGCTTCAATTGGAAATGTAAGCCTAGGCTTTGATGTATTAGGCGCAGCGCTTGCCCCAGTTGACGGCACTAAGCTTGGTGATGAAGTTGAAATAAAAGCGGCAGAATCATTTTCATTAGAAACAGTAGGGCGCTTTGCTCATAAACTTCCTGGCGATGCAGATAGCAATATCGTCACTAAGTGCTACCACTATTTTTGTGAGCAGATGGAAAAAGCGGGGAAGCCAACGTCTCCTGTTGCACTAACGCTACATAAAAACCTACCTATTGGTAGTGGTCTAGGCTCAAGCGCAAGCTCTATTGTGGCAGCGTTTGCTGCACTCAATGCTTATTTCGATACGCCATTTGATAAAGATACGTTGCTTATTATGATGGGCGAATTAGAAGGCCAAATAAGCGGTAGTATTCACTACGATAATGTTGCTCCCTGTTATTTAGGTGGCATGACGTTAATGACAGGTAGCGATGCGCCGGTCACGCTGTCGCTGCCTTTAAACGACGAATGGTACTATGCCGTTTGCTATTCAGGTATTAGCGTATCTACGGCGGCAGCGCGTGACATCTTGCCTAAACAGGTGGATATGGCGACGGCGCTGACCTTTGGTCGGCAACTTGGCGTGTTTGTACACGCACTGCATGCAGGTAACTTTGACTTGGCGGCGTCGGTAATGAAAGATGTTATTGCCGAGCCTTACAGAAAATCGTTACTGCCAGGCTTTGATGAAGCTCGCGCGTTTAGCGAGCAAGCTGGAGCACTAGCTTTTGGCATTTCGGGTTCGGGGCCTACGGTGTTTGCTGTATGTCCAAGCAAGGCGCAAGCGGAAGAAGTCGCAGCATATTTAACCGCGAACTACATTCAAAACGAAGATGGCTTTAGCCATGTGTGCCAAATACCAAGCCTGGGTACGGTAATTTCTTAAAGCACAGTGATTTTTAAAAGATTAAAAGGGCAGCCTATCTGCCCAACTATAAAGGTAACAGCAAGTGGAATTGGTAAATTTAAAAGATTCATCGGACACAGCAAATTTTGCTGAAGCCGTTAAGCGGGGCTTAGGTAAAAACCAAGGGCTTTATTTTCCAGAGCATATTCCCACTCTAGATAATATTGACGAACTGTTAGAAAAGCCATTTGTAGAGCGCAGTATTGAAATATTACGCGCGCTTATCGGCGATGAGCTTAATAATGGCGAGCTAGAAGAAATTGTTCAGACCGCATTTGCTTTTGGTGCACCGGTTGAGCAGGTTAATGATAATGTCTATAGCTTAGAGCTGTTCCACGGTCCAACGCTGGCGTTTAAAGATTTTGGCGGCCGCTTTATGGCGCAAACCCTTTCACGGATCAGCGAAGGCAAGCCAGTCACCATTCTAACAGCAACATCAGGTGATACAGGTGCCGCTGTTGCTCACGCGTTCCATGGTATCGATAACATCAATGTGGTTATCTTATTCCCTAAAGGTAAGATTAGCGCGCTTCAGGAAAAGCTATTTACTACGCTAGGCGGAAACATTCATACCGTGGCTGTAGAGTCTGACTTTGATGCATGTCAATCCTTGGTTAAAACTGCATTTGACGATCCTGATGTGCGTGAAGGTCTTCACTTAAATTCAGCAAACTCAATCAATATCAGCCGTTTGCTAGCTCAGGTTTGCTATTACTTTGAAGCGGTAAGTCAGCTGCCTAAAGAGAAGCGTGACCAACTTGTTACTTCAGTACCTAGCGGTAACTTTGGCAACCTGACTGCAGGCATGATAGCCAAATCTTTAGGCCTGCCTATTAAGCGTTTTATCGCGGCAACTAACCTAAACGACACTGTGCCTCGCTACCTTAAAACCGGCGAGTGGGACCCTAAAGCGACCGTTGCAACTATGTCTAATGCAATGGATGTTAGCCAACCAAATAACTGGCCGCGTATTGAGGCGCTTATTGAGCGTGGTTACATCGACAAAACGTGTCTTAAAGGTGAGATGGTTGACGAAGAGTATACCCAGCTTGCTATGCGTCAACTAGCGCAACAAGGCTATACCAGCGAGCCACATGCCGCTATTGCCTATCGCGCAGTAAGCCACGACTTAGAAGAGGGTGAAATAGGCTTGTTCTTAGGAACGGCCCACCCAGCTAAGTTCAGAGAGACAGTAGAAAACGTGTTAGGTAATCCTATTAGCCTACCTAAAGCGTTGGCTGACGTAGCGGGCGAAGACAGCCTAGCGGTAGACTTACCTGCGTCTTACGATGCGCTTAAACAGCACATGATGGATTTGCTGAAGTAATGACATCATCTGCATCAACATGGCAACGCACGCTAGGTGATGAAAAACAAAAAGACTATTTTGTTGAATTGCTTGAGCGGGTGAAAAACGCTCGTGAAGCGGGTAGTGTTATCTACCCGCCCCAGTCCGACGTGTTTAATGCACTCAAATACACACCGCTTGATAAAGTAAAAGTCGTGATCTTAGGGCAAGATCCCTATCACGGACCTAATCAAGCACACGGACTATGTTTTTCAGTAAAAGCGGGCGTTAAAACGCCGCCATCTCTGAAGAACATGTACAAAGAATTGTCAGTCGATATAGACGGTTTTAGCGAGCCTAACCACGGAACACTTACACCTTGGGCAGAACAAGGCGTTCTCTTGCTCAATACTGTATTGACAGTTGAGCAGGGGAAAGCACATAGCCATGCTAAATGGGGCTGGGAAACCTTCACCGATAAGGTTATCGATGTCGTCAACGAGCACTGCCACAACGTAGTATTTCTTTTGTGGGGAAGTCACGCGCAAAAGAAAGGTAAGCACATAGACCGTGAAAAACACCACGTCTTACATGCACCCCATCCGTCACCGCTATCAGCGCATAGAGGCTTCTTAGGGTGTAAGCACTTCAGCCAAGCTAATCAATACCTAATTGAAAAGGGCAAAGCGCCTATCAACTGGCAGGTATAGCATTAGCTTATACGTTTAACACCTAAAGCACGCTAGAAAGTAAAAAGGCCGCCTGTGTAACAGGCGGCCTTTGTTTTATCTTTCCAGTGTTTCTAGCTCGTACTCAAAACCACAGTCGAGTTCGGCAAGTTCTTTTTCTAATTTGTAGCGATCTTGTAGCGCTTCGATTTCTCTCCACTTACGTTTTTTGCTTTTGGTTTTTGCTGGGCTTGCTTCGATGTCTAACATGGCAAATAGATCTGATTTATCCACTGGGATCTCCTTTTTATACCACTACAACTAATACAGAGTTTTTTGTTTTTAATTCCCTCTGTACAATTTTGTATCACAGCCGCCACTAAAATAAAATAGTTTAAT
The DNA here is from genome assembly GCF_036864475.1 of Alteromonas sp. S005. Taxonomy (NCBI): domain Bacteria; kingdom Pseudomonadati; phylum Pseudomonadota; class Gammaproteobacteria; order Alteromonadales; family Alteromonadaceae; genus Alteromonas; species Alteromonas sp. S005. The sequence goes on from NZ_JAZETN010000001.1 coordinate 293,155, forward strand.
TTACCTTTTATTAACAAATTGTGACGATATGATGACAAGGGTAAGGAAAGCTCAGTGTGTTTAAAGCGTAAACAATAACTGTATGTATTTGATCCTATTTGTTTTATTAGTAATCAATAATACAGTGCTACGGATATCGAAAGTATCTGTCGTATAATCGATGAATACCGCAACAAAAAACGGCTAGCTTCCGAAAAAGCTAGCCGTTCAGTTTGTTATTTGCACCAGGTGGGTGATTTTAAATCACCTCGAGTTCCTTATTTTGGTGCATTCGCTGTTCTGAATTTAGCAATCAATTGTTGTGTTGAAGCGTCGAAATTATCTTCACCCGCTTCGCCTTGAATGCCTGCAAGTACTTGGTTTCCTAGTACTTTACCTAACTCTACGCCCCATTGGTCGAATGAGTTAAGGTTCCAGATAACACCCTGAACGAATACCTTATGCTCATACATTGCAACCAGCGCGCCAAGTGTTTTAGGTGTAAGGCTATCGAATAAGAAGGTGTTGCTAGGTTTGTTACCAGGCATGGTTTTATGAGCAGCCAAACGCTTGCGCTCTGCGTCGTCTAAACCTTTACCGTCAAGGTCTGCGTAACATTCTTCAAAGGTTTTACCCTGCATTAGTGCTTGGGTCTGACCAAAACAGTTAGACGCGAGCATAGCGTGGTGCGTGTCGTCCTGATTAGGAACGTTAAGGGGCAGCATGAAGTCTGCTGGTATAACGCCAGAGCCTTGGTGAATAAGCTGGTGAAAGCTGTGCTGACCGTTTGTTCCTTCGCTACCCCAAATAATAGGGCCAGTGGGATAGTCTACATTTTCACCTTCTTGCGTGACCTCTTTACCATTACTTTCCATATCTAGCTGCTGTACATAAGCAGGTAAACCGCGAAGATAGTGGTAATAAGGCAGTAGCACATGAGATTGTGCATCAAAGAAATTTCTGTACCACACACCTAAAAGAGCAAGTAGAACAGGCATGTTTTCTTCAAGCGGAGCCGTCGTGAAATGAGTATCCATTTCAAACGCACCGTCAAGCAAGCCCTTAAAGTTTTCAAAGCCAAGAGCAAGTGAAATAGGCAGGCCGATAGCCGACCATAGAGAGTAACGACCGCCTACCCAGTCCCACATAGGGAAAATGTTATCGGCGCTGATACCAAATTCAGTCGCTGCTTTAACGTTTGATGATACTGCTACAAAGTGTTTAGCAATATCTTCTTGTGTACCGCCAGACTTTAAGAACCAGTCTTTAGCCGTTAACGTGTTCTGCAGCGTCTCTTGGGTAGAGAACGACTTTGATGACATGACCACCAAAGTTTCTTCAAAATCTACGCTAGATAGCACATCGTGAATGTGGCAACCGTCAACGTTGGCAACAAAGTGAACCTTCACTGCGTCAACAGTATGCGGCTTGAGTGCCTCAGTCATAATCTTAGGACCAAGGAACGAACCACCAATACCAATTGCCACAATGTGCTTGATAGGCTTGCCGGTGTAACCTTTGTGTTCACCGCTGTGAACCGATGCAGTAAACGCTTCAATTTTTGCAAGCGTAGCATGCACTTCAGGCATTACGTCTTCGCCATCTACCAGTACTTTACGGTCTGAGAAATTACGAAGTGCGGTGTGAAGCACAGCGCGACCTTCCGTTGAGTTAATCTGCTCACCAGAAAACATCGCGTCGCGAAGGGTTTCTAGTTTGCACGCTCGGGCAAGGTCGAAAAGTCCTTTAAGCGCGTCATCATTTACACGGTTCTTCGAGTAATCAAGAAAAATACCGCAGGCTTCAAGCTGCATCTTATCAGCGCGACTTGCATCTTCTGCAAACCAATCGCGCATGTGGGCATCTTTAACCGATAAAGCAAGTTCAGATAGCTTTTTCCATTCAGGAAGTGATGTTAAAACACTCATTGATTCAATAACCCTTATGCGCTTAGTTTTTCACGTAGCATGGTTTCTAGCTTTTCCTGGTCAGCCGCAAAGTTACGGATGCCCTCAGAAAGTTTTTCTGTTGCCATTGCATCTTCGTTCATTGCCCAGCGGAATTCGCTTTCTGTTAAACGGTCACCTGGTGTTTTCGTTGCGCCATTGTCTTTAAGCTTAACTTCTAATTCGCCTGGTTCATTGGCCAGTTCTTCCAGAAGTGCAGGGCTGATGGTAAGACGATCACAACCCGCTAACGCTTGAATTTCGCCAATGTTGCGGAAGCTCGCGCCCATTACTACGGTGTTGTAGCCATGCTCTTTGTAGTAGTTGTAAATTTTGGTTACTGATACAACGCCCGGATCTTCGTCTGGTGCGTATGACTCAGTGCCCGTCGCTTTTTTGTACCAGTCTAAAATGCGCCCTACGAATGGAGAGATAAGATAAACACCGGCCTCTGCACAAGCTTGTGCTTGGGCGAAGCTAAATAGAAGCGTTAAGTTACACTGAATGCCTTTTTTCTCTAGTTCCTCTGCTGCCTGGATACCTTCCCAAGTAGAGGCAATTTTAATAAGAATGCGTGACTTATCGATACCCGCGTCTTCGTATAGCTGAACCAAACGCTCCGCTTTTTCGATAGTGGCGGCAGTGTCAAACGATAGGCGTGCGTCTACTTCAGTCGAGATTCGGCCTGGAATCGTTGCAGAGATTTCTTTACCAATCGCTACCGCTAGTTTGTCTGCGGCATCAGTAAGCTGCTGGTCGGCGTCGTTTGACTGAAGTTTTGCCCATGCAACAGCATCATCAATTAGGCTTGCATATTGAGGAAGACCAGCCGCTTTTAAAAGTAGCGACGGGTTAGTTGTGGCATCGACTGGTTGATACTTTTTAATGGCATCGATGTCGCCCGTGTCGGCAACTACGGTAGTGATATCACGTAATGAAGCTAACTGATTGCTCATAATTCTCTCTGTTCTTTATCAAAATAAATTTGGACAACTCGCTGGAAAAGCCAGTTGAATAAAACGATTCGCTTGCGCGTGTGTAGGGCTTCGCGCTTTTGTTTTCTTTTTGCAAAATACGTATTCCACTAAGGAACGAGGCAAAAAAAATTTAGCGCTTTGGTCATCAAGACAAACATCTAGGAGATGCATCTGACTTATTGTTTGAATATTCTTTTGTACTGCTATTTATATCAAACCCGTGTGACAATTCATACATTGAATAATGACAAATTCGCTAATCGGATTTCTCTGTTAAGCCAATTTACGTCTTTCTTATGCCATTTTGCTTTTTAAAGCGTATCAGGTGGTACAATACTGTAATACCATTCCGCATAGATCATTACCCACTCAGCGAGAGTTAAAATGCTCGTAATCGCGGCGTGTCACCGCAGGTATAGTGGTTCTACATTAAGGTGGCACAACAAAGAGTACGGGCATTTTAAACTCGCCCTTCGGGAAGGTCTGGCAAGCTTCCTAGCTTCATTCTGGGAATTTGAAAGGGAACAGCCATTCCTGCATTCCCACGCTTTGCTAGGAAACTTGCCAGAGCCTTCTGAGTCGGCAATGATCTATGCGGATTGGTATTAAACTTAAGGAGTCGAAATGTTAGTTGTAGTATCCCCAGCAAAAAATTTAGATTTTGAAAGCGAAATTCCTGTGAGCCAGTTCACTCAGCCTGCCATGCTTGAAGACACTGAACGTTTGATGGAAGTTTGCCGCACCTTATCGCCTGCTGACTTATCATCGCTAATGAAGATAAGCGACAAGTTAGCAACGTTGAACGCCAACCGTTTTGCTGAGTTTTCTACGCCATTTTCGCCCGATAATGCACGCCAAGCAATGTATGCGTTTAATGGCGATGTGTATACTGGGTTAGATGCTTACTCGCTTGATAGCGAAACGGTCGAATATGCGCAAAAACATCTTCGAATTTTGTCTGGCCTGTATGGATTACTTCGTCCTTTAGACTTAATGCAGGCCTATCGTTTAGAAATGGGCACTAAATTAGCAAACCCTGAAGGTAAAGATCTGTACGCGTTTTGGGATGATCGCATTACTTATGTGCTAAATAAAGCATTAGAAGCACAGGGTGACAATGTGTTGATCAACCTTGCTTCAAATGAGTACTTTAAATCAGTGAAGAAAAAGTCTTTAGATGGCATGATCATTACGCCAACATTTAAAGACTGCAAGAACGGTCAGTATAAGATTATCAGCTTCTTTGCGAAGAAAGCCCGTGGCTTGATGGCGCGTTATATTCTTGAAAACCGTGTAGAAGACGTAGAAGGTCTGAAAAACTTCGACGTTGACGGCTATGTGTTTAGCGAAGAACAAAGTTCATCAACGGAACTTGTGTTTCTTCGTAATCAGGAAAGTTAAGAGAAAGTCCAGAAATAGGGGGTAAGCAAGCTTGCCTATTATCTCTTAAAGCAATAGTGCCCCCTTATTTGATGTGAGCGTGCTGAAGTGGGTAAACCATCATTATGGAATACCCACTTTTAGTTTACTCACTGTATAAAAAAGCTTTTATATTGCTCTCTTAGCTCTACTTTGCGAATTTTCCCTGTACTTGTCATTGGTAATGCCTCGCAAATAAATATATGTTTGGGTACTTCAAACTTGCCGAGCTTCTCCTTACAAAATGCATTGATGGCTGGCAACATCTCTTGTGTTAAGTCATTACCCACTATGCATGCGCAAACCGCTTCACCCCAGTGAGGATGGGGCACTCCTATCGCAGCTGCAGCTTCTATTTCTTTCATTAAGCAAAGCGTTTGCTCCACTTTTTGAGACGACACATTTTCTCCTCCAGACTTAATGGTATCTTTTACCCTGTCGATAAACATTAGTTGGCCTTTACTATCAATAAATCCCAAGTCACCCGTGTGGTGCCAACCAAATTTATAAGCGGCTTTGCTGGCGTCTTCATTTTTATAATATCCATTCATGACCTGCGGGCCGCGCCAAACTATTTCACCTGTTTCGCCCTGTTCCACTTCAACACCTTCCTCATTTATCACTGCTTGCTCGTTAGAACACAGGGGAACACCCCAGTAATTACCCTCTGTAAATTCAGTTTCACAACCGTCTTTGAACAAACTAGAAACAGGGCTAAATTCTGTTTGCCCACTGCCTAAGTGGACTTTGCAGCCAAAAGCATCGCGAATTTGCTGACGATTCTGCTCACTCATTGGCGCCATACCGTAAATGGCTAATTTAAAGTGGCTGAGGTTTCGTTCGTGAAAGTTATCTGTTGCCATTAATGCATTCCACATCATAGGTAAAAGCACCGACGTCTCTATTTTCTCACTTTCTAAGCTGTTCGCTATTTGAATAGGATCGAATGTAGCGTGAAGCGTACAGCATCCACTTCTTAAAAACGTAGGGTAGAGTATTGAAAGGGCGGTACAGTGAAATAGCGGAAGAACGAGTAACATTCTGCACTGTGCGCTTAGTTCTAGTTCTATTGCCGCAGTAAGCGCTGCAATGGTTAATGAAAGGTGAGATGTTTCAACCGCTTTGGGTTTTGAGGTGGTCCCAGACGTGTAAATCATGTGGGCTGTATCTCTGTCGTTTATTATCCTGTCTTCAATTTCTGCGTCGCTCTGCTCATTGATAAAGGACTCAAATGCGAATGTAGCCTTGTCCTTGTCTTGGCCTAACTGAATGGTAAAACGTATGTCGTCATTATTATTTGTGCTTGCAAACACAAGATCTGAAAGAAGGGGATCGAAAACGACTACTTTGGAACCGCTGTGTTCAAGATTAAAGGTCACGTCGGTAACGCTTTGCATAAAGTTAATAGGCACTGCAATAACGCCCAGTTTGTAGCAGGCGAAGTAAGTAACAACAACATCTATCTGGTTTACCGCTAATATCGCCAACTTATCGCTTTGTTTAATGCCTTCACGCATCAGCGCATTGGCTAATTTATTAACTTTTTTGTTGAGCTCGTTATAGTTTATGGTGCGGCGTTCATTGTGATAAAAGTCGACTAGTGCAGGCAAACTGCCGCTGTCTCGTGCGCGCCTGCGCAATAAATCTCCCATGGCTACGCGTTCTACTAGGTTTCTCTCTAATTGTTGTGTTCTCATACTTGTGTCCTTGTCGTTAACGCAAAACATCAGGTGTAATGCTTCTGTGGAAGCCATCCCACGTTTCGCTGGCAGGCTGATAGAGGTTTTGTAAAGGGAAGAGTGCTGGAGCTGACCCCATGCTGGCACCACCGTCTACAAATAGTGTTTGCCCAGTGATGAAGTTTGCTCCCTTGCTTAGTAGAAAGCACACCGTAGAAGCGATTTCAGCTTCGCTGGCAATTCGTCCTAGCGGAACCGCGTGCTTTAGGTTTTGAATAGCGTGTTTCATATCTTCGGGGTAGGTGTCTAGCCCTGACGATGCTACCCACCCAGGCGCAATAGCATTGACCCTAACGCCAAATGAACCCCATTCCCACGCCGCGGTTTTAGTGAGATTTTCGACGCCTGCTCGGGCGGCACCAGAATGTCCCATACCCGGCATGCCATTTTTGTTGTCAGCGGTAATGTTGACAATATTGCCGCCATGAGTTTTAAAGTGCTTATTGAATAGGGCTTTCGCCATTAGAAAGCCACCAATTAAATTAGTTTGAACAACGCGTTCAAAACCGTTTTGGGATATGTGCGAGAGTGGGGCGCGAAACTGGCCGCCCGCCATGTTTACCAACCCGTGCACGCGTTTATGCTTCTCAAGCAATGCGTTTACCGTGTGTGATACGTTTTCTTCATTACGTATATCAAGCGTGTAATAACAGGCTGTGCCTCCATCGCTTTTGATTTCTGTAGTGGTGTTTATAAGCTTATCTTCACTTCGGCCAATCAAAATAACGGTTGCGCCTAATGAGGCAAGTTCATGGGCAGTACATCTTCCTATACCGCTGCCTCCTCCGGTGATAACAATCGTTTGCTTTAAAAAGCTTCCTGCTGCTAACGTTGATTGATATGGCATTCACTCACCTTTGTGTTTAGTAAAAGGGATCAACGACACTGGCACGTTAATAGGCATAGTTAATAACGTTTGCGCAGCTGATTTGCCTTGGCTATCAGTGCGAAGAGATGCGGTGCCGCCGCCTCCTAATGCATCAGTAAGTAAAAAATTAAAGCTGTTAATGCCAGGTAGGGCATACCGAGAAACACTTCCTTTTACTGAATAAGCAAAAAAATGCTTCACCACATCAGCAGTTAGAGCCCGATTTAAAAAGGGAAAGAGCTTTGGATGTCGCGCGATCACCCCAATGTTTAAGTTGTTACCTTTGTCGCCGCTTCGGGCACAAACCAACTCAACTAATGGAAGAGAGACTGAGTGTTCATTTTCAAGTTGTACTTCTTGAGTCGGTTCAGAACGACATGCTTCTTTCTGCGATTGAATGGGAGCAGCGTCAGTTTGGTAAGTAGTGTGCGCCACAATGACGTCATTTTTTTGAATAGTAACCGAAACCTTATTCTTGTTGATTAGAAACGAGTGCACCCGAATAAGAGGTTGTGGCTTAGGTCGACCAGCGCCAAATCCCGCCATTCCAGGCGCAGCCGATGTAGCCAAATACGCCATTTCACTGGCACAAAAATAAAGGGCTTTACTATTACTGTGATGAAGTGTGAATTTGGCAATGACCTCTCGCGTATGCTCTGCATTAGCATGGGGGCCAAAGGTTGCTTCGCTGCCTAATATTTCAATACAGGTGTCTCTAAAGGGCGGCATACTTCTCTCTGTGAGCGCGCGTTCGGTTCGTGCAACCAGCGCATGAATATTGGTAAGCGCTTTTTGTTTTGCGTTAAAGCCTGCAATAAAAAAAGCGCCAGTAAGTTTATAGCCGTCTATGTATGTTGCACATACCTTGTAGTCGTTACCAGGCGCTGAGCCTTTGGCACCATACACACGTACAGCGTTGCTATGCGTTTGCTCTAACGATACGTGGGTAAAGTCGCAACAAACATCGGGTAGAAGATAATTCGCAGGGTCGCCAATTTCGTACAGCAGCTGCTCGGCCACTGTGAAGGTTGTTACCAGTCCACCAGTGTTTGGTGGGATCATAATAGTAAACTCGCCGCTTGGTTCAACTTCGGCAATGGGGTAGCTCATGTCTGAAAAGTCAGGCACTTGCTCCCAATCGGTAAAATTTCCCCCGGTGCACTGAGCACCGCATTCGAGCAAATGCCCTGCAAGCGAACCTTGCGCGAGCGCTTTGTAATCGTCATAGCTCCATGAAAACTCATGCATTAAAGGCCCAAGCACGAGCGCGCTGTCTACCACTCTACCCGTAATCACAATATCGGCACCGGCAGCTAACGCATCGGCAATTGGCTGTGCGCCTAAATACGCATTCATCGACGCAAGGCTATTAGGTAATTCATTGCCATTATCAAGGTCATGGGTATTAGCTTCAGCTAAAGTTTCGCTGTGCATCTCGTTAAGCAAGTTATCACCGTACACGCCTACAATATTCAAATTAAGGTTGAGCTGTGCACACAGGGCATTAAGCGATTCTATGCAGGCCGGCACGTTTACTCCCCCCGCATTTGCAATCACTTTTATGCCTTTTTGTGCACAGTCTTGTAGCACGTCTTTCATGGCCACGGTGATAAAGTCGACGGCATAGCCTAGCTTTTCATTCTTAGCTTTGGCTTGCGATAAAATGGCCATTGTCACTTCGGCTAAGTAATCAAAAACAAGGTAATCGATGTCACCTTTTTCAACTAGCTGCCTTGCAGAAAGCTGACTATCACCATAAAACGCAGAAGCACCGCCTACACGAACTTTATTTTTGTTCATGGGTAACCTCATCGGCTTGAAGTATGGTGGCTATGGTTTGTTTAGATTTCACCTGATCGCCTGCTGCAATTGAAGAAAGGTGAACCGTACCTTTTATGGCTGCTTTAAGGGGGTGTTCCATTTTCATCGCTTCCATAATGGCCACCGTATCGCCTGCATTAACGGTATCACCTTGCTCTACAAGTAAAGCAACGATGACACCGTCCATCACTGCATTCACTTGCGCTGTGCCCTGTGTTTTTTGGTTATCTACTTTGCTGTGCGTTACGCAGCTAAACGTGAAGTGACCTGTGCCATCGTCAATAAATAGCGTGTTACCGTTCGCAGCGTATGAGGTCGTGCTTCGCAACTTATTCGCTTCTACTACCAGGCTTTGTGGCGTTAAATCTAATAACGTAAGTGTTACTTCTGTTTTAGTAACTGTATCGCAGATCCGATAGTGATTAGTGAAAGGCGTAACAGTCATTGATGCGGTGACATCGTTGCAAGTAATAATGATGGGATAAGCAAAGCCCATTGTGTGTTGCCAGGTGGGTGTAAGCTTATTCAATGCATTATTATGAACCAATGTACTGGAATGCTTGTTTTGCGTTAACGCAAACAGCAGCGCAGCTTTCGCTAATATGGAAAACGATGGCGAAAGGCTGCCTTTCATGTCGTCGTGTTGTGCGTGTTGCTCAATAAATGCCGTTGTTACATCGCTTCCCAAGAACGCAGGGCTTTGCACAAGATTTTGTAAAAAGTGTTTATTAGTATTTATTCCAATTATCTGTGTTTCGCGAAGCGCTCTTGCCATTTTTCTAACTGCGCTCGCTCTGCTTTCAGCTTTAACAATTATCTTGGCAAGCATTGGATCGTAATGACTGCTTACTTCCAAGTTCTGATAAACGCCGTGGTCGGTTCTAGCGTTCGTGGCAGGTTTCCATACTTTTACCTTCCCGGTTTGCGGCATGAAGTTTTGGCGCGGCTCTTCAGCGTAAAGGCGCACTTCAATGGCGTGACCGCTTATTTGAATGTCTTCTTGTGTGAAGGGAAGCGATTCTTCACAGGCTACTCGCAGTTGCCATTCAACTAAATCTAGTCCCGTCACTAACTCTGTAACCGGGTGTTCTACCTGCAAGCGCGTGTTCATTTCTAAAAAGTAAAATTGCTTGTCGCTATCAACTAGAAATTCTACCGTGCCTGCACCACAGTAGTTACAAGCCTTTGCAGCAGCCACAGCCGCCTCTCCCATGCGTTTGCGTAATTGCTCATCCACAAATGGCGACGGGGCTTCTTCAATCACCTTTTGATGCCGGCGTTGAATTGAGCAGTCTCTCTCTCCTAAATAAAGCGTGTTGCCGCAGCCGTCTGCAAAAATTTGAATTTCTATATGCCGAGGCCCAATTAACGCACGCTCTAAAATAAGTTCGTCATTTCCAAATCCGTTTAAGGCCTCAGATCGAGCCGTAGAAATATGAGCTGCCAAATCACTGGCTTCATGCACTAAACGCATACCTTTGCCGCCACCACCAGCGCTGGCTTTCACCATTAAAGGAAAGCCAATGTTTTTGGCACTTTCTATGAGTGCAGCATCACTTTGGTCGCCGCCTTCATAGCCTGGAATACAGGGAACATTAGCCTGAAGCATGGCTATTTTTGATAAGCGCTTGCTACCCATCAAGGCTATGGCGTCTGCGTTTGGGCCAATAAAGGTTAAGCCAGCGTCTTCACATGCACGTGCGAAGTCAGCGTTTTCTGATAAAAAGCCATACCCAGGGTGGATAGCGTCTGCCTGTGTTTGAATTGCAGCGTTTATCACTTTTTCACTGTGAAGATACGACGATGTAGGATCGGCGGGGCCAACGAAAACAGCTTCATCAGCCTGCTGTACGTGCAGCGCGTTGCGGTCAGCCTCGCTATAAATAGCAACGGTAAAAAAGCCCAGTTTGTGTGCGGTTCGAATAATGCGACAGGCTATTTCGCCGCGATTAGCAATAAGTATTTTTTGAATGCTTTTCGTCATAATGTGTTCACTCACACCAAGAAGGTTTGCGTTTTTGAATGAAGGCTTGGGTTCCTTCTACCCCTTCTTCAGACGTCAGTGACTTAACAAACGCCGTAGCAGCGCCGTCAAGAATCTGTTCAAGCGGCGTGTTATTTAATCCTAATAACAAACGCTTGGTATTTGAGTTTGCTTGCGGTGCGCATTGTTTTATTCGGGCAATCTCTTTGTTCACTTGTTCGGAAATGGCGTTTGTTTGACAAATTCCGTGCACTAAACCCAAGCGCAATGCTTGTTCGGCATTTAGCTTTTCACCAGTAAGTGCCAATCTTTTTGTTTGATCGATCCCAATGCGGCTAGCCACAAATGGCGCTATTTGCGCGGGAATAACACCTAACCCTGTTTCAGGAAGTGCGAAAAAGGCGCTGTCGCAGGCAATGGTTATATCTGCTACACAAGCTAAGCCAAAACCGCCGCCAAGTACCGCGCCTTCAACCACAGCAATGACTGGCGTGGCAGAGTGTTTTACTTGAGTAATCATGCGGCCGAAACTACGATTGAAGTGCCAAATAGTGTCTTCTCGTTCCGATTCACTTAACGACGATAAATGCATGTCAGAAATATCGCCGCCAGCGCAAAAGTTGCCATGGCTTCCCTGTATTACGACGACCCGTAAATTATTCATATATTCAACGCGTTCAAAACACTGCATAACCTCTTCAACCAATGTTAAATTCATGGCATTTTTCTTATGCGGGCGGTTAAATTGAATGTGCAATACGTTGTCAGTAAGCCGTGCGGTAATTTCTTTGAATACCATTGATTCTAAGTGGGGCATCCTGATGTCCTCTTTAGTCAAATTGAGGCTTATAGCCTGCCTACGCCAAAGCTAGTAGGGTGAAGTTGCTTCGTTTTAGCGTGCTGGCAAATAGAAAGCACGAAAGCAACAATAGAGCGGGTATCTCTTGGATCTATAATGCCGTCATCCCACAAGCGAGCAGAATTAGCGAGGGCACGTGATTTAGCATCCATCACAGAGACGGTATGTTGTTCCAGTGCGGTGAGCTTTTCCTCATCTACGCTGCCACTTCGCATCATTTTGGCGTGAGCAACAGTGCGCAGCACGCTACCAGCTTGGGCGGGGCCCATCACGGCGACCACTGAGCGGGGCCATGAAAACATAAAGTCAGGCTCAATACCCCGTCCAGCCATGGCGTAGTTCCCTGCGCCAAATGAACCTGCCAGTACGATGCTTATCTTAGGAACAGTAGCATTGGTAACTGCTTGAATGAGTTTGGCGCCGTGCTTAATGATGCCTGCGCGTTCAGACTCTGTGCCCACCAAGAAGCCGGTGGTGTTGTGTAAAAACAACAAAGGAGTGCCAGCTTGTTCACACAACTGGATAAATTGTGCTGCTTTCGCTGCGCCTTTCGCGGTAATAGGCGCATTATTGCCTATAACGCCACAGGGCTGCCCTTCAATGGCAATGTATCCGCACACGGTGCCCATATCAAACTCGGGTTTAACGTCAACAAAATCCGATTTATCAGCGATACGGGCAATGACTTCGCGCACATCAAATGGAGTCTTGGCGTCTTTAGGAACGATGCCAAGTAACTCATCTGAAGTATAAACAGGGGCAACATCGCTAGGTGTAGTAGCTTCGGAAAAATCTTTATTCCAGCTCAGCATTTGCGTAACTTCACGGGCAATGCGAATACCATCGGCATCGCTTTGAGCAATGAAATCTGCTACGCCAGAAACCTCACTGTGCATCTCTGCGCCACCTATTTCTTCGTCAGTGGCTATTTCCCCTGTTGCGGCTTTTAATAAAGGCGGGCCTGCAAGGTACACCGTAGATTGATTGCGTATCATGATTACATAGTCTGACAGTCCTGGCTGATACGCACCGCCTGCTGTGGCACTGCCATGCACAACCGTTATTTGCGGAATACCTGCGGCCGACAAGCGAGCCTGCATAGCGAAACCTGCAGCAGAGAACCCAAACCAATCACCTAGCGAAGTAAGGTCGCCGCCACCGCTTTGTGATAACGCTATTACTGGTAATTTTTGCTGAAGGGCAATGTGATACAAGCGCAGCCGCTTTTTGCTACCAAGTTCGGTTATGCTGCCACCTTTAGTGAGATAGTCGTCAACCATAACGATACAGCGAGTGTTAGCGACATAACCAATGCCAGCTATTACTCCGCCACCGGCAGCACTGCCGTCTTTGTCGCCTTCTTGCAGATAACCACATAATGTCGAAAGGGGAAGAAACGGCATGTTGGGGTCAAGCAATAAGGCGAGTCGATTGCGTGGTGACAGTAGCCCTTTTTCTTCGTAACGCGGTGCTTTTTCTTGCGCGTTTTGAATGACGTTTTGCTCGATAGTGCGAAATTCGGCAACGGCGTCTTCCATTGCGGCGTAATTGTTACTAAACGATGTACTTTTAACATCGACATTAGAGTGAAGAATGGCCATGTCTTAGCTTCCTGCATGCGCGGTTTGATGTTCCGCAGTGTGATTAAACAATGGCGTTGTGGCCGCTTTATTGTATTCCCCTTCAAGTTGTTCTATCAGGCTATGTACTGATATCACTGAGCGAATTCCGCTTACGCCGTGTCCTGCGCTCCACATGTCTTTCCAAGCGTTACTGCCGCCTAAGTCTAAGTCGACATTTTCTTTACCCTCAATCGACGCTAAGTCTACGCCAGCTCGAGTTATAGAGGGCTTTAAGAAGTGACATTTGACGCCAGTGAAGGTGTCAGTAAACACAAGATCGTTTACGTTGGCGTTAACCAACATGGTTTTGTAATCAGGGTCTACTTCGGCTTCGTTCGTTGCTATAAAGCGTGTGCCCATATAGCTGTAATTAGCGCCTAAAATCTCTGCGGCTCTAATACCGTAACCATCATTAATAGCGCCAGCAAGTACCAGTGGGCCTTGCCAAAACTCTCTCACTTCACGCAGAAGCGCGAAAGGGTTTACCTCTCCTGCGTGCCCGCCGGCACCTGCGGCAACTAAGATTAGGCCGTCTGCACCTGCTTCAATGGCTTTTCTCGCGTGGGCCACAGTTATTACGTCGTGAAAAACAATGCCCCCCCACTGATGGACTGCATCAATAACAGGTTTAGGATTACCTTGGCTGGTAATAACAAACGGCACTTTATGCTTTTTGACTATTTCGAAGTCGGCATGAAGGCGCTTGTTCGAGGCGTGCACCACCAGATTCACAGCGTATGGAGCCACTTTAGCTGCTGGGTTAGCCTGTTTTTCTTCATCTAAGGCTGCGGTGATGGTGGTCAACCATTCATCTAACGCTGCTTGAGTGCGAGTATTAAAGGCGGGAAAACTACCTACCACGCCATTTTTACATGCGTTAATCACTAAGTTTGGGCTAGAAACTAAAAACATGGGGGCGCAAATTACGGGTAGCCGCATATTTTTGTTCAGCATATCTTGAACTGTTTTCATCATAAAAATACGTCGCTATCTACGTTTCGGGAAAATGTCCATGTACTTTGCAATAATGCCGAGCATCATTTCGTCGCTTCCGCCAGCGATGGATAATATTCGGGTATCGCGATATGCACGCGCAACAGGGTTGTCCCACATAAAACCCATACCGCCCCAATACTGAAGGCAGCCATCGGTAACTTGTCGCCACAATCGGCCGCTTTTCAGTTTTGCAATTGACGCCAAGTAAGTAGCATCTTTTCCTTCAATATGATCCTGACAAGCCTGCCAAGTTAAAGCGCGCAGGGCCTCAATTTCACTTTGCAGTTCAGCTATTTTGAAATGGACGGCTTGGTTGTTGATAACAGGCTGACCAAATGTGTGTCGGTCTTTTGCCCACTCGATGGTGTCGCTTATAATGCGTTCCATTCCTTTCAGCGCACTAGCTGCTGCATACATGCGCTCTTCTTGGAATTGCATCATTTGCATAGTGAAGCCTTTGTTTTCATCTCCGATTAAAAAGCGCTTTGGAACGCGCACATCATCGAAGAAAATTTGGCCAGTGTCGCTGGCGCGCATCCCCAGTTTGTTTAACGGCTTTGAAATGGTTATGCCTGGGGTGTTAAGGGGGACGATAATTAATGATTTATTAGCATGCACTTGCCCGTCGCTTGTGTTTGCTAGCAGGCAAACCCAGTCTGCTTGGGTGGCATTCGTTATCCACATTTTCGTGCCGTTAATAATAAAGTCGTCACCATCTGTACGGGCTGTGGTTTTTAACCCTGCAACATCTGACCCCGCCCCTGGTTCACTCACTCCAATACATGCCACCATGTCGCCGGTAATAGCGGGCGCTAAAAATTCACGCTTTAGTTCATCACTGCCAAATCGGGCTAGGGCAGGGGTGGCCATATCGGTTTGAACGCCGATAGCCATAGGAATAGAGCCGCCATACGCTCGACCTATTTCTTCAGCAAATACCAGGTTATAACTGTAATCTAAGCCAGCGCCGCCGTAGGCCTCAGGCTTTTGAATACCTAAAAGGCCCAAATTCCCCATCTTTTTAAACAAGCTATGAAGGGGAGCAATGCCTTCGTGCTCCCATTCGTCAATGAACGGGTCCATCTCTTGATTTACAAAATCGTGAACGGTTTTTCTAAGCGCGTTGTGCTCTTCAGTAAATTGCATTTTTCTATCTCTACGAAATTGTGACTGACTTCATAGTAATTTTGTGAAAATAATGTTAACAGTGTGGGTTGGGACATTTGATTGGCCAATCGGGCCAAAGTGGCGAAATCAAAATAGCGAGCTTGAACAGGGAAAGACCATGCTTAAACACGTAACCTTATATGCCAGCGAAAACACCATGGGGCTTAGCATGGGCTTAACCCATGACGTGCTAAAATTTGCGTCAGACCTTCAGCATAAACTGCTGGGAAACGCGATAACGGTAAAGCTAGTGACAATAGACGGTAATCCAACGACAACGTTTAGTGGCCTTGCGATTACCCCAGACTGCGCGTTGGCGGATATTGATGAGACTGATTTGGTAATACTGCACAGTGTGTGGGGTGACATGGAACCATTACTGGTACAGCAAGCCGCTCTATACCCAAAGCTAAGGCAGTGGCATGGCAAAGGTATTCCAATAATGGCGGCAGCCACCGGCGCTTTTTTTCTCGCACAGGCAGGGCTGCTAAACGAGAGAATGGGCACCACTCACTGGCATAAACAATCACACTTTGCGCGAGCTTTTCCCAAAGTGAACCTTAGATCTGATAGATTCATTACTGCCACGGGCGAACTGTATTGTTCTGCAGGGCTAAATGCTGCTTTAGAAATAATTGTTTTTCTAATATCGCGTTTGTCGTGCAAAGCTGTGGGGGAGGCTATAGAGCAGGCGTTTCTGGTCGACTTTCGCCGTGGTGTAACGTCAGAAGCAACGTCGCTCAACCACCAAACCTATCATCAAGACGACGATATTTTAAATATTCAGCAGTGGTTAGAGATACACTTTGCGGAAAAAGTGACTATTGGTGAAATGGCGGCGCGCATCAATATGACCGAACGCACCTTTAAACGCAGGTTTAAAGAGGCTACGGGGGAAACTCCCCTTGGTTACATTCAACAACTTAGAATAGAACAGGGTAAAGAGTTTCTTAAACACAGCGATAAGAGTGCAGAAGAAATTGCATGGGCAGTGGGCTATCAAGATCCCGGGCATTTCAATAGGCTTTTTAAACGAACTTTTGGAATGAATGTTTCATGCTGGCGAGATACTTATCAGCAAACAACAAATAGGCGTTAACGAAGTTTAGGGCGCTTGTTCAGTAATAAGCGTTAAGCGGTTAATACCCCTATTCAACATGCTGCTGCGTGCTACAATAGGTGTAGTGCAAACCACCTTAAAGCAGAGCCATTACCTTGAGTATATTAGTTCGAAACTTACCAAAGACGTTTACAAAAGAAGACCTTGAAGACTTGTTTTTCGAGTTTGGCACCATAGCGTCGTGCGACTTGGTGATGGATGAGGCTTCTGGCTTATCCAAAGGCTTTGGTTTCGTTGAAATGAGTACACAAGACGAAACCGACAACGCGATTGAAGCGCTCAATGCGAAAGTCATAAACGGTAAGAAAATTCGTGTTAAGTGGTCAAATCAAGAGAAGAAGCAGGCTGAAGCGATAGCCAGTGCGCCAGCGCCTAAAAGAGACATTCCCGAAGATGTATGGGGAAGTGCTTCTCGCAATAGCTCTGAGCGTGAAAACGACGCCGAGTAATACCGAGGGTACATAATTAACAAGCGCTGACAACGAAAGTTGTCAGCGCTAGACCTTCATTTAACCAGATACGGTTGCTGTTTGTACTTGAGTATTGCGAGCAGTCATAACAATGGCCAGCCACACCACTACACCGCCACCGGCAAGCGCTAGGCCTACCCAACCCGTTGATGTATAGCCATAACCCGCTGACAGTGTCATTCCTGCCAACCAAGGGCCAAGCGCGTTAGCGGTGTTAAAAGCCGCATGGTTCATGGCGCCGGCTAAAGTCTGGGCCTCGCCAGCGACGTCCATAAGCCTTGTTTGCAGCGGCACCACCATGCCACCACCGATACCAATGAAAAACAGTGATGCTGCCATTAAGTATGGATTCCCCATCGACGCAGCGTAAGCTGCAGCTGATAGGCCCAGTAAAATCTGAAATGTAATCGCTGACGTCAGTAGCCTGCCTTCAGAATAGCGGCCTGCAATAATGTTGCCCAAGGTTACACCTATGCCATAGATAAGCAATGTGACTGAGATCCCCCACTCAGGTGAAGAGGTTGTATTGAGGTAAGAGGCACTAAAGTAAGAATACACCGAGAACATGCCTCCAAAGCCAATTGCGCCCATGAGTAATACCAGCAGCACGTCTTTATTTTTCAGAGCTTTAAGTTCAGTTAGTGGCTTGGCATCTGGATTAGGGCCGCGGTACGGTGCGGTTTTCCAAACCATTAACGCAGTCACTAACGCAAAAGCTGAAATAATAAAAAAGCCAGTTCGCCATCCAAACATTTGCCCGATACCGCTAATTGAGGGCACACCAATAATATTGGCAATAGCCAAGCCTAAAATGACGTTACTGACCGCTTGCGCCCGTTTATTTTTACCGGCAATGTCTGCAGCAAAGAGCATGGCAATGCCGAAGTAAGCGCCATGAGGAAGGCCAGCAATAAAGCGCGCTATATTCATGGTCCATTCTGACCATGCTAATGCTGTTAGCAGGTTGCCACCGGCATAAAATACCATCATTGAAATAAGCATGGTGCGTCTTGCAAGCCTAGAAAAAAAGATAGTGATTAGCGGCGCGCCTACTACAACACCAATGGCATAAGCACTAATTGCGTGACCGGCGACATTTTCAGTAATGCCAAAATCTTCTGCAAAGTAAGGCAATAAACCCATTGCCGCAAATTCACTGCAACCAATCACAAAGGTTCCGAAAGCGAGCCAAAAAGTTATGGTGGCCAGTGAGTATTCACCTAATGCTGAGGGCTGCTCTGAAGAGGCCTGGTCAGAAAGAATCTTGTCAGTTTGATTCGTCATAAACGTCCTTTTGTTCATTGAGTTCAATCACGTACTTAGTGGCTGTTTTAGCGAGGGGCTGTGAGCTTTGCTGAGCATGTTTACAATGTCTGTGTGTCGTCAAAGATCAAAAGACACTCAGCAGACTAGCGCTTTGATGAAACACAAAAACCGGCTCAACGGAATGTTTGCCGGTTCTCTTCGAATAGTCGCCCTTATCATTGATAATGTTTAGCAATGATCAACAGCCCGAAAGTTCGTGCTTTTCGTATTTGTTTAATGCAAGAGATCGTAGCATCGCTCAGACAGCAAGTAACGGTAACTGATAAGGTTTCTTAATCAATTCAGCGATTTAAATGTAGTGCTTTTGTTAATAAATTACGCCGGACCGTATTGCGTAGAAAGTTGAATGGGCGTTTAAAAAAGCGAAGGTGACTGTTTTCTGTGCACAAATATTGGTTACCTTTTAGTTCATCCCTTTGTCACCTTTTAACATTTGTTACGCATTCCAGTCGTGGCGTGAGTACAACGCCGTATCTATGCCCCTATTTAAAACAAACTTCTTGACTTCGAGGTGTTCTATATATAGAACGTTCCTTAAATGGAACAAAATCAAGTTGGTAAGGTGTGAATCAATCAACGCTCAACATCCTCGGAAGGCATTTGCAGAAACTCAGGCAAGACAAAGGTGTCTCGCTGTCGCAATTGGCAGCAGGGGCAGGTATCGCTAAATCTAACCTTTCAAGATTAGAGCAGGGCAACGGCAACCCGACGCTAGACACCATTTGGCGGTTAGCTAAGCAACTAGACGTTCCGTTCGGTCAGCTAGTTCAGCCTCTTAGCGCAAGCGTTGGAGAAAAGGGCGTAGAAGTTCGTTTAATTGAGCAAGGGCAAGGTATTCCGAACGTTGATGCCTATTGGATGTCGGTTGCACCCAATACTTTTCGAGAGGCAGAAGCTCACGCCACAGGAACAGAAGAAACGATTACCGTTGTTAGCGGTTCTCTAGAAGCTGGGAATAGTGGAAATACTCAATGGCTGCATCCGGGCCAAAGTCTAGCATTTAACGCTGATTTGCCTCACGTATACAAAACGCGAGACGAGTGGGCGACATGTCTTATCACAATCGTTTATCACAAAGAGGCGAAGGAATGAGCCAAGGTTCATCTAAAAGCGGAATTAAGCAGGGGGTTATTGACGGTTTGCCTTTGCTAGGTGGCTATATTCCCGTCGCTATCTCATTTGGCGTGATTGCAGTTCAAGCCGGTTTTTCCACACTAGAAGCCACGCTTATTTCCGTCTTCATCTACGCAGGCGCATCGCAGTTTCTTTTAGTTGCCATGGTGGCTTCAGGTGCGCCACTTTGGTTAGCGGTTTGTATGACGTTACTCGTTAATGTTCGTCATGTGGTTTATGCGCCAAACTTAGTGCCTTATCTGCCGCAAAGTAAGGCTTGGCCCTATTTAATGCATGGCCTTACTGACCAGATTTTTGCGTTAGCCCATACTCGATTACCGCTAATGGAAGATGCTAAAAAGGTAGATTGGTTTAAAGGTGTATCTATGGTGGCGTGGCTTAGCTGGATCGTAGGGACGGCGCTTGGCGGTATCGCAGGGGACTCGCTTACCCAACAATGGCCAATATTAGACAGCGTGATGCCCTTTGCCTTACCTGCACTTTTCCTTGTGCTACTCGCGCCTAAATTCTCAAGTAAACTGTGGAGCGCCACCTTGCTTGTTACTATGACGGCGGCCCTCTTTTTAGCTCTCAGCACGTTTAAAAACGCTGCAATTCCATTGGCTGCACTATGCGGTGCGATAACCTTCTACTTTCTTACCTTGCGCGTTGAAAGGAAGCAATCTCATGCACGTTGATATCTGGATAGCCATTGTTATTGCAGCCATTGGGACATACGCGTTGCGCGTAGGTCCGTTGCTGTGGACTCAGCGTCACTTTAATAAACACAAGGCTAATAACACCGAAGCGCGTTTGCCTACGTGGTTAAGCGTGCTAGGGCCGCTGATGATTGCCGCTATGCTAGGTGCATCACTTATTCCGAAAGCGCCGTCAACGGCGAGTTGGATTGCAACCGCAATAGGCACTGTTGTCACCGTGCTTGTTTGGCGCAAATACAAAAGCTTAGGGCTACCAGTATTGTGTGGCGTTCTTTCTTTTGGTTTGGCTTTTGGTATAGCTCGTGGTATCGCTTTAGTTTAGCGCTGGGCGTAGATGTTAAGTTGCTGGGCTACGACTTATTCTTACCCAAGGCTTTCTCGCCCCAAATTTCTTCCAAGCGCTGGTCACGCCCACAGTTCCATCGGTAGAACTTATAGCGAACGGGACTTTTTTTATAAAAATCTTGATGGCCAATTTCGTCGCCTTTTATCGGATAAAAGGTAGAAGCATCGAGTATGGGCGTTACCACCTTTTTATTGGGAAATTGGGCTACCACGTCAGCTTTTGTTTTTTCTGCTATAGCACGTTCTTTATCGTTTGCTACAAAGATGGCGCTTAAGTAACTGGGTCCCTTATCACAAAACTGACCTCGGTCATCGAAAGGGTCAATGTTCACCCAAAAATGATCGAGAATATCATTATAAGAAAGCATTTCGCCGTCGTAGGTGATCTTTACCGCCTCAAAGTGTCCCTTGTGATTGCCATTATAAGTCGGATTTGGCGCGCTTCCGCCAGTGAACCCCGACACCACATCAGTAACCCCGTCTAGCTTTTCAAAATCAGACTCCATGCACCAAAAGCAGCCCCCAGCTAGAATGGCCTCGTCGGCACTTGTTGATGGCGTAAAAGCCGAAGCGCTCAACGCTGTGCTAATAAAAACTGCAGAAAGTGTTAATTTCATCATTCACCTTTTATGTGTTGGTTTAACGTTGTAGCGACCTTCGCGTTTAATTCGTCAGCCCCCAGCTTGCGAAGATATACGGTTAACAAATAAAGAACGGTTTAAGCTGAAATTAATTTCATCGCGGTGCAGCGAGTTAATTCCATTTTTGTTTTACAAGCGTACATTTTTTCTAAGCGCACATTGCGAAGCTTGAGGCTTTGCGCGAAAGCATAGGTACTGAAAAAGACTAAAAGGATGTAAGTAAAATTTTCATCTCACTCTGTAGTCTTCTTTCAAAAAGGGAACTGTCTCTGATTCCACCATTTACAAGATGAGGCTGTAAAGCCGCTATGACAAGGGATAGAGCGATTTCTTATGATCGGCAGAGCACTTGCATCTTATCCAACTACATGAAAATCAGTTTAGTTAAAATGAAAGGAAAGATGATATGTCTATAGTCAAATCAGGTAGTGCAGATTACAAACCGCTAGGTAAAAAGGGAAAGGGGAGCATTTCTACACAAACCGGTGCTTTATCGAACCAGCCTTATGGTTTTAACACGCGGTTTGAAGATGGAAAGGGAACCAACCCCGAGGAATTAATTGGTGCGGCGCATGCGAGTTGCTTCACCATGGCACTCTCTTTTGCGCTTTCAGACGCGGGATACAATGACGGCGAGTTAAATACCACTGCAAAAATCAGTTTAGAGAAAAACGATGACGGCTTTGAAATAACTCAATCGGCACTAAGCTTAGATGCTGAGGTTGAAGGGATTACCGAAGATGAGTTTGAGAAAATTGTACAGGAAGCAAAAGAAAATTGCCCAGTATCTCAACTTCTTAATGCCAACATCACATTGGAATACCGATTGAATATTGAATAAGAGATAAAGGCTATTACTACCCTTATCGAAAGATAGGACTCGCTTTGTTAGACACTCGCTTTGTTAGACAAGACCAGGCAAGTTGTTTTTATCAAGTGTGTGTCGTCCTAATATAGGTTGACAGTTATTAGGCCAGCTCTCGAAGCTGGCCTTTTCTATTATGCACTGCGTTAGGCGTTTCCATATCTAATGCTAAGTGCGGTCTCATTTCATTGTAAATTTTGATTGATTCGGTAACGAGTATTTTCAACTCTTCGATTGTTTTACATCGGTAGAGTAAGAACTCTTGCTTAAGTATACCGTTTATTCGTTCTGCTAATGCATTTTGATAACAGTCGTAACCATCTGTCATTGACGGCTGGATCCCATTCGCATTCAACTCATTCTGGTAGATAGCTGAACAGTATTGTAGCCCTCTGTCTGAGTGGTGAACACTGTTACCTGCATATCGTTTATCTTTGACGGCCATCTTCAGTGCTTTGACTACATTTTCAGCCCTCATATCCAAGCTCAAGTGGTGCCCTACAATTTTACGCGTGCTAGAGTCTGTTACTAACGATAGATAGTGTACACCTTGGTCGGATTCGAGATAGGTGATATCGCTAACAAGCACATGCTTTGCATTATGCAGACCTTCTTCCTTAAGTAAATTTGGATGCTTTTTCATCCAATGTTTACTGAATGTAGTTTTGGTAAAGCTTTTCTTTGGCTTAACGAGTAGTCCCTCGCTCCTTAAATAAGTAAAAAAGCCATCTCGACCTAGTTTAATCCCATGCTCAACCAACTTTGGTTTTAAAAGTTTATAGAGCTTACGCGTCCCTATTTGCGGCATATACTTGCGCCAATAAAGTACCCAATCTTTAATTATCGATAGCTCTGCTCTTCTACATTCCATGCGAGAAACAGCCTGGTAAACCGACTGTCTGGATATTCCCACAACCCGGCATGCTGCCGCCAAATTTATTTCTTTTCTTTTTTTGGCTTGCCAGACGTACCGGATAAGTACTTTTTTCTGAGACCTGCTCCATACTCGTTATCCATAATATCTACCATTCCATTAAGGATTTTATTGCGGAGCTTTTCGTCAGCTAATTCTCTCTCGAGGCGTTTTATTTTTTCGGCTGGTGTTTCTTTTGAACTTGGCATAAGTGGATGCTGAAATGGTTTCGACCAGTCGAGTCTACCATGCTTTCTGAGCCAAACCAGTACCGTCGACCTTCCTTGTATTCCGAAGTGAGCTTGTGCCTGTTTATAAGAGAATTCGCCTTTTTCTACACGCTCAACTACACCCAATTTAAAAGCTAATGTGTAATCACGCTGTGTGCGCTTAGGTCTTTGATTACTTGAAGTTGTCATAAAGAAGTCCTCTTTATGTCAACGTATTTTAGGACGGGACAGTGAAGCATAAAAAAGCGGCTTTTGAAGCCGCTTTTTTGTATAAAATGTTGATTGCATAACATGAGGTGGCGTTAGTTTATTTCCCAATTACGCCACATGCTACGCGGTCACCACCGCCACCTAACTTTTTAGGTGAATCAGAGTAATTGTCGCCACCTGCGTGAATCATTAAGGCGCGGCCTTCAATATCATCTAACTCAAGCTCTGGTGCAAAGATAGGCTGGGTTGCGTTTCCATTTTCATCAACATAAAGCACGGGTAGATCGCCCTCGTGACCCTTTTCAGACCAAGGAGCACGGTGTTTACCGGTATCTTCTGGATCGAAATGGCCGCCCGCTGCGCCGCCTAACACTTTTTGCCCATCTTTCATTGAGGGTGAACAGTCACCATTTTGATGAACATGAAAACCATGAATGCCCGGGGTTAACCCTGACAGGTTTGGCGTAAATACTACACCGTCGTCATCATAACTGCTCACCACTACTGAGCCCATGCTCATCCCTGTTTCCAGGTTATTCATTATCACTTCTTTTCCATCACTATCATGATGACCTGCGAAACTGCTCGCACTTAACATTAATGTCAGTGAACCTGCTAAGGTAGATAGTAAACGTTTCTTCATCGTGTTCTCCTTCACTCAATTATTAACGAATTTGTTAAAAGCATTGAAGTGAGATGAGCATAAAGTGAACCATTGTGGCGCATAACTCAGGGATACTACGCAAGACTAGGAATACTAGGGCGTTGAAGCGACAACCGAGTTGTGTGTTAGCGCATAGCTACTGGCATTTACGGAAATCATTATATTGGTTACGTGAAAAAGTTACCGACCATTACCTTATCTTTTTGGCTTTTCCTTATTATTTTCACTCTTTTTGAAGGTAGCCTCTTTATATAGTCTTTGGATATGGAGCCTCTCCATAAGTAGGCGGTACTGTCATACAGAAGTTACAGTGTTAAAACTCAGTAACAATATGGCAGTAGCACTTTTTTCCTATTCGACTTACAGTTAGCTCACATTACATAAGCAAGGGCATAGGTATGTATACACTTTACGGATATCCGAAAACTCGCTCGGTTCGCGTGGCATGGGCACTGGAAGAGCTAGGTTTACCTTTTGAGTACAGCTTAGTTGACTTAAAACAAGGGCAACACCTGTCAGAAGAATATAAAGCCATCAGTCCTGCCTCTAAAATCCCAGCGCTTTCGACGCCGGAAGGTACCTTGACGGAATCGGCGGCTATCGTCACTTTTTTAGCTGAACGTCACGGCATGCATGAATTCATTCCTGAGCCTGGTAGCTTCGAGCGAGCCAAATATGAAGAAATGATGTTGTTTCTTACCAATGAGTTAGAGCAACCGATTTGGAATTTGGCAAAGCACACCTTTGCATTGCCCAAAGAGCAAAGACTTGAACAAATGCGTGATGTAGCGGTGTGGGAGTTCAAGCGCGTGTTGCCTGTATTTTCTTCTATGCTGGGCGATAAAGAATTTGTATGCGGCACCATGTTTACCATGGCTGACATAATAGCAGGTCATATTTTGGCGTGGGCAAAAGGCAGCAAGCTAGATATCACGCTAGACGGTAAAACAGACAATGTAGCCGCGTACGCGCAACGCGTGTTAGGCCGTGAGGCGTATGAAAGGGCGTGGCGAAAAGAGATGGATCATTTGCCTGAATAAACAGTGCATCCTGAAAAACCTTAAATGAATAGATACCGTGTGAAGATGTGGCTAATTAAGTAAACGTTGAATTGCATTGTACAGCCGGTATGCCTGATATCTGGCGTCAGGTACGCATTATTAGGTTTAAATGCGCTTGTCACGCGGTATATAGAATCAAGAAAACACATAACGACAGCGCTTTTTTTTGCGAAATATACGCAAAAACAGCGAAGAAATAACAAGGGAACAAAAAATGAAAGCATTCAAAACACTACTTGTAAGTAGTGCAGTAACCATGGCACTGGGCCTTAGCTCAGCAGTGGCACATGAACACGGCAACGCAAATGTGCAGAGTTCATCAAAAAGTACTTCAGTGTCAAAAGAAGCGTCTGAGCACGAAAAACTTTTTGCGTTATTTGCAGCCGCTGACCAGCGTGATATTGAGCTAAACCCAATCATGGCCATTTTTCGCGGCGACATGCGTTACGCAGACAGAATGGGCGACTTCTTAACAGACTCTCACGCTTTAGCGGGAAAGACAGCGACATTGCTGAATTTGTCAGAGCTTAAACAAATTGACCGCAGTAAGTTAAGCGACACCGATAAACTCGCCTACGACGTATTTAAATACAACGAAGAGCGCTCGCTAAAAATGTCTACGGACGAGATTGAAGCGTTGACGGAAGTGCGTCCTGTTAATCACTTCAGTGGGTTCCACACCTTCTACCCGACCTTCGCAAGCGGAAAGGGCGCAGCGCCATTTAAAACAGTAGAAGATTACGAAAATAACTTATCTCGCCATAAGGATTACATTGCTATTTCTGACCGCGCTATCGGAAAGTTCCGCGAGGGCATGGAAAGCGGTGTTCTTGAAACTAAGCTGACTATCGATCGCGTGATCAAGCAGTTCAATACTCAGCTGGCTATCCCAATTAAAGAGTCACAGTTTTGGGGGCCAATTACCATGTTCCCAGAAAGTTTCTCTGACGAAGAAAAAGCCCGTTTAACCGCTGACTACGAGAAAGCGACGCAAGAGATTTACGATGCAACCACGCGTATGCGCGACTTCCTTCGCGATGAGTATTTGCCTGTTGCCCGTGAAAGCATTGGCCTTAGCGATATGAAAGGTGGTGCAAAGCTTTATCAATTGATGGTGGAAGGTTCAACCACACTGCCAATGACCCCTGATGAACTGCATAACCTTGGTTTAAAAGAAGTTAAGCGTATCAAAAATGACATGCTTGAAATTAAGGACGAAGTGAAGTTTGAAGGGACATTAAACGAATTCTTCGACTATGTACGTACCGATCCTAAGTTCAAGCCTGAAAGCCGTGAGGCGTTAACGCAGAGCTATTACGATATTGGCCGTGAAGTTGATGAGAAAATTGATCAGTACTTTTCACTGTTGCCGAAGTCTGAGTTAGAAATAAAACCCTACGACCCTGCTATCGAGCAATTCAGTGCGGGTGGCTCATATCAGCCGGGCACGCCAGATGGCTCTCGTCCAGGTACTTTCTACTTTAATGCCTACGATTTGCCTAGCCGCTTAACCACTGGAAACGTCACCTTGTACCTACACGAAGGCGCTCCAGGTCACCATTTCCAAGTGAGTCTAGCGCAAGAAAATGAAGCGCTACCTTCATTCATGCGCTTTAGCTTCCTACCAGCCTTCGGTGAAGGTTGGGCGCTGTATTCTGAAACGCTTGGATATGAAATGGGGTTCTTTGACGATCCATGGAATCGTTATGGCACGCTTCAAGATGAGCAGTTGCGCGCCATGCGTTTGGTGGTAGACACAGGTATTCACGCGAAAGGTTGGACCCGCGAACAAGCCATCGACTTTATGCTTGATAACTCAGGCATGACCCGCACAGAAGTTGTAGCCGAGGTAGAGCGTTATATTGCGATCCCGTCGCAAGCGCTATCTTACAAAGTGGGCGCGCTTAAAATTCAAGAATTACGCGCGCGCGCAGAGAAGGCATTAGGTGATGATTTCGATATCCGAGAGTTCCACGCACAAGTGTTAAACACGGGCGGCATTCCACTTGCTATTCTTGAACAGAAAATTGATCGCTGGATCGCTAGTCAAAAAAGTTAAGGAATAATATTGTTATTTAAACTTTTTACAGCGCAATCAGCGTTAGGTTAAGAACAGTAAAAAGCCGATATTTGACGTAAAGCCAGTAATATTCAGTATTACTGGCTTTTTTCTTTTTGCGACTAATGGCAGTGATATTGTTCAAAAGCTTCACTAGAGTATTAATTGGTATAAGTGAACAATGGTTACGAAATTTAAGGGAGAATAAAGTGGAGTTAGGGCTATTTTCGTTAAGTTTAACGGTTAAAGACATCAGCAAGTCGAAGACGTTTTATGAGGCCTTGGGTTTTGAAGCCATGCCTTCATGCGGCTCGGTGGAAGATAAATGGTTAATGATGAAAAATGGCACCACCATGATTGGGTTATTCGAAGGGATGTTTGAAGATAACATTATGACCTTCAACCCAAGTGATGTTAGGGCACTTCAGGCAAATCTAGTTGAACAAGGCATCGCTTTAGACGTGCCTGTGAAAGGCGATAGCGGCCCCGGGCATCTAATTGTTAAAGACCCGGATGGCAACGCTATCATGTTCGATCAGTTTTAAATTCGCGCTGCCAGTTCAGCGCCTTGACGGATAGCGCGTTTAGCATCAAGTTCAGCCGCTACGTCAGCGCCGCCGATAATGTGCACGGTAAATCCTGCCTCTTCTAGAGGTTGTTGCAGAGGCTTAAACGGCTCCTGACCAGCACATACAATGACGTTATCGACCGGCAGTATTTTAGGCGTGTCGTTAATCAGCACGTGCAGGCCTTCATCATCTACTTTCTCGTAGCTCACCCCATTTATCATTCGAACATTGTGGTGTTTCAATGACTGCCTATGGATCCAGCCCGTAGTTTTGCCCAGCCCTTTTCCTACTTTAGACGTTTTACGTTGTAGTAGATACACTTCCCGCTCAGAAGGCTCTATGGCTTTTTCTTTTAGTGCGCCAGGAGCAGAATAATCTTTATCTATCCCCCAGTGCGCCAGCCACTTTTCTTTATCTTTGGCTAAATGTTCGTGTTCTACTAGGAATTCCGCTACATCAAAACCAATGCCGCCAGCGCCCACAATAGCTACTTTCTTGCCTACTGGCTTGTGGTCGCGCAATACGTCTAAATAACTCATCACTTTAGGGTGGTCGTGCCCTTCAATTGTAAGCGTACGAGGATTAATACCAGTGGCTAGCACCACTTCGTCAAACCCTTCATCGGCAAGGTTTTCTGCGTTAACCTCGGTGTTAAGGTGAACCGTAACGCCCACGCGAGCTAGCTGATTGTCAAAGTAGCGTAGGGTTTCATAAAACTCTTCTTTACCCGGCACTTGCTTGGCGTAATTAAATTGACCGCCAATTTCACTGGCTTTATCAAATAGATGTACCTCGTGACCGCGCTCTGCGGCATACATGGAAAACGCCAAACCCGCAGGCCCCGCACCTACTACCGCTAGTTTTTTCTTATTGTGAGTAGGGGTAAAGGTAAGCTCGGTCTCGTAGCATGCTTGTGGGTTTACCAAGCAACTTGCACGCTTTTGTTCGAATGCATGGTCTAGGCAAGCCTGATTACAGGCAATACACGTGTTGATTAGCTTAGACTCATTGCGCATAGCCTTCGCTACAAAGTGAGCGTCGGCTAGGAAAGGTCGCGCCATCGATACCATATCAGCATGACCTTGAGCGAGTACCGATTCTGCAACTTCAGGCGTATTGATACGGTTAGTAGTAATAAGAGGGATAGACACCTCTTTTTTCATGCGTTCGGTTATCCAGGTAAACGCCGCGCGAGGTACGGATGTGGAGATAGTGGGTACCCTTGCTTCGTGCCATCCTATGCCGGTATTAATTAGCGTAGCGCCTGCTTTTTCGATTTCTTTGGCTAAATATACAACCTCGTCCCACTTAGCGCCGCCTTCGACTAAGTCCAGCATAGACAGGCGATAAATAATAATGAAGTTAGTGCCCACTTTCTCGCGTACACCTTTTACTATTTCTATTGCCAGACGAGCCCGATTTTCTAGGCTGCCACCCCATTCATCATTTCTATGATTGGTGCGCTCACAGAAAAACTGATTTATGAGGTAGCCTTCAGAACCCATAATTTCCACGCCGTCATAGCCTGCTTGCTGGGCAAGGGCTGCACATTTTACGTAGTCTTTTATTGTGCTTCTTACGCCACGTGAGGACAATTCGCGAGGCTTAAAAGGGGTAATAGGCGACTTCATAGGTGAAGCCGAAACAGCAAGTGGGTGATAACCGTAACGGCCTGAATGCAATATTTGCATGCAAATTTTGCCGTCTTCCTTATGCACAGCGTCGGTAATAACACGGTGCTTTTTCGCGTGGCGAGAGCGGGTCATTCTGCCAGCAAAGGGCGCTACCCAACCTAAAATATTAGGGCTAATACCACCTGTTACGATTAGCCCCACACCACCTTTTGCTCGCTCAGCGTAAAACGCAGCAAGTTTGTCAAATCCGCCTTTCTCTTCTTCCAAACCTAAATGCATTGAACCCATTAGGGTACGGTTGCGAAGTTGAGTAAATCCCAAATCCAACGGAGATAATAAGTTAGGGAAGTAAGGTGAGAGTTGTTCTGAATTGTGGGCAGACTGTGGTGTAGCTGTCTGAGACGAGGGCGTATTCATAATTGTTCTCTTTTTATTTGCTATGAAGGCAGTTAGTGCATGTCGCTCTTTGCTGCGGCGCAGTGCTCATCTGTCTTTCATGACTTAAGTGCTAATGGTTACACATAATCCGACCACACTAACTTGCCCGACCAGTTGCTTTGATTATTTACCACCACATTCAATTGGTAAAGTGCAGTTACCCTATTTTTAACATAATAAAAAAGCGAGATACCGGGCTAACGGATATCTCGCTTCGTTAATCAGTGCTTTTCATCACAAGCATGAGTGCGTTACAGGTGAGCGCTTACTTATGATGTTGGCATTATTAAAGCAGTGCTCGCCTTATAAATTACTCGTCAACGTACATTTTTTGCTGAAACTTCAGCGTTTGTTTGCTGCTACCTTTTTGAACGTCAATCTCAAACCTAAAGGTTTCCTGATCGCGAAATGGCAGCACGGCAAGGTAATAGATAGCATCACCTTCTTCCACCTTTTTGAAAGTCAGCTTACGCGAGTTGCCCAACAGATTCTTAGCCGTACCTGTGACATCTGCCCGTTGCGCTTCACCGGAGACTTTGTCTAACACCGAAATGTTAACCAGCGCATTAAACTTACTTCTCACAATGCCGTAGCTAGCCGCCACTTCAGGTGTGAGAAATGGCGTACTCACCACCATATAGTGAACATCCCATTCACCAAGCGTTTGCTTCTGCTCGGCAAATGCGGAAAAGCTTAAGCATGACATAGCCATCACAAGAAGTGCTACGTAAGCTTTTTTGATTTGATTTATTCTACCCATGATAGAAACTACCTCTGCCTTCATCTTATTTTCAATTCTTACCCATTACAGCTTGTTTTGCTCTATGAACCAAACTGCAAGACCAATGCTTTCCCTAACAGTGTCTTGAACTGACATTAGTTACATAGGGAAAGTGTCTTGGATCAGAAGCTGTAAAAACTGTAATGCGATGATGGCAATAAGCACTGATAAGTCCAACCCGCCCAATGGTGGAATGACTTTGCGTATTGGCGCTAAAAACGGCTCGGTTAGTTGATACAGAACATAGTCAACCGGAGACTGACCTTGTGACACCCAGCTCAAAATAGCGCGTAGTAGCAACACCCAGAACATTAACGACAGGGTTTCTTTTATCACGCCAATCACTGATAAAATCGCAATGCCGACTGGGTTTAGACTACCGCCAAACATTAACCCTAGGGTTATTAGCTTAAGCGCGCATACCGCTACCGCTAACACAAAGGTAGCGGTGTCGAACCTGCCGATTGACGGAATAATACGGCGCAACGGCCCCACGATAGGGTGGGTTGCTTTTACTACAAATTGACTGAGTGGGTTATAAAAATCTGCCTGAACCATTTGTAACCAAAGGCGCAGAATAACCACCATCAAATAAAGGCTAAATAAGGTATCAACCAAAAATACCGTTGCGTTCATGTTGTGTTTTTCCTAAAACGTTATAGCTGTTTTGCCATTTCTTCAGCACGTGCTACGGCGGCGCGCATCGACTTGCTGACAATATCTTTTAAACCTTCATTAATGAAAGTGTTAACGGCTTCTGCGGTAGTGCCGCCCTTAGACGTAACTTGGGCACGAAGCTCGCTTAATTCAAGGTCTGGGTTGTTACAAACCATTTCGGCTGCGCCTAACATGGCTTGTTGAACCATTAAGCGAGATTGCGCTTTGTCAAAGCCCATGTTCATGGCTTCTTCCTGCATATTTTGTAAGAACAAGAAGAAATAAGCTGGGCTGCTGCCCGCTGCGGCGATAACACCGTTAATACCCTCTTCTTTATCTACCCAAACGGTTTCGCCAACGCTGTTCATTACATCGTCAACGTATTGCCTGTCTGACTCAGAAACCGTGTCGTCGGCATACATCCCAGACATGCCCTTGCCTAACAAGCTCGGGGTGTTTGGCATAATACGAACAACAGGGTATTCACCACCTAGCATTTCTTGCAATCTGGCTACCGGCAGCCCAGCTGCAATGCTCATAAACAACTTGCCCGAAAGGTCATTGTTTTTCTGAAGCTCGCCGCACATATCGCCCATTATTTGTGGTTTTACCGCAAGGACTATGGCATCAGCGAATTGGCAGGCTTCATCATTAGATTGTGTGGTGTGAATACCAAACTCGGCCTTCAGGCCGTCTAACTTTGGTGTGGAAGGGTTTGCCGCAAGGATGTTTTCTTTCGCGTACCCAGATTTGATAAGACCACTGATGATGCTGCGGCTCATGTTACCCGCGCCAATAAATGCTAATTTTTTCTGTTGCATGTAAATCCTATTTGTTGGTTGCGTTTAAGTCTGTGTAGCGAGGCGAAGCGCTATCCGTTGGGTTAGCGCGCTAGTTTCGCTTACCGAAAATAGCGGTACCGATGCGCACCATAGTCGACCCGTGTTGAATCGCTTCTGTCATATCACTACTCATTCCTACGGATAGGGTATCAAAATTGCTCAATGATGTATGGTAGTGGTCGAATAATTCTTTTAGCTTAGACAGTGTGGCGCGCTGTTGTTCTTCACTAGGATCAGCTTTGGGAATGGCCATTAGTCCACGCAAGGTCAGGTGCTTTTGAGAGTTAATAAACTCCACTAGCGCATCTAATTCACTTAGGGCTACCCCAGACTTACTCTCTTCATCATCAATATTAACCTGAATGCACACGTTTAACGGCGGCATAGAGTCAGGTCGCTGTTCGTTTAAGCGACGAGCAATTTTTTCTCTATCTACAGACTGAACCCAATCAAAGTGTTCGGCGACTACTTTGGTTTTATTCGATTGGATTGGACCAATCATGTGCCACTCTATATCACTTAAGTGAGAAAGTTCCTGAACCTTTTCAACACCTTCCTGCACGTAATTTTCGCCGAACATACGTTGTCCGGCTTCATACGCTTCCATGATATCTGATACGGGTTTTGTTTTGCTAACCGCTAGCAATTTAACGGAATTTGGTGGACGATGTGCACTGGTAGCGGCTTGGTCTATTCCTTTTCGTGCGGAATCTAGTCTTTCTGCTATTGTTTGCATTATTCACCTTGTTTTGGAGAAGTGGTTGTGGATATTACCGAACTTTTGGCTTTCAGTGTTAAGAATAACGCCTCAGATTTACACTTATCAGCGGGCCTACCACCAATAATTCGTGTAGATGGCGAAATGCGTAAACTGAACGTGCCAGCCCTCGATCACAAGCAAGTACATGGTCTCGTTTATGAGATTATGAATGACATGCAGCGCAAAGAATACGAAGAAAACCTGGAAACCGATTTTTCTTTCGAAGTTAATGGCTTGTCGCGCTTTCGTGTTAACGCGTTTGTGCAAAACCGAGGCGCCGCGGCAGTATTACGTACTATCCCCAGTAAAGTATTAACCTTAGACGACCTTGGCGCGCCTGAAATTTTCAAGGAAATTATAAATCAGCCTACCGGCATTGTACTTGTGACAGGTGCCACCGGCTCGGGTAAAAGTACCACGCTTGCGGCCATGGTCGACCATATCAACACCCACAAGCGTGAACATATTCTTACCATTGAAGACCCTATCGAATTCGTGCACGACAACAAGCTTAGCTTGGTAAACCAGCGGGAAGTACACCGCGATACGCACTCGTTTAATAACGCACTGCGCTCGGCGCTTCGTGAAGACCCAGACGTAATTCTAGTCGGTGAGCTACGTGACTTAGAAACCATACGCCTTGCCATTTCAGCTGCCGAAACCGGCCATTTAGTATTCGGCACTCTTCACACCAACTCTGCACCAAAAACCATTGACCGTATTATCGATGTTTTCCCGGCAGAAGAAAAAGCCATGGTGCGTTCTATGTTGTCGGAATCATTGCGTGCGGTTATTTCACAGACACTGCTTAAGAAAGTAGGCGGGGGCCGAGTTGCGGCTCATGAAATCATGGTGGGGATCCCCGCTATTCGAAACCTTATTCGAGAAGATAAAGTGCCGCAAATGTACTCGGTTATTCAAACGGGTCAGGCTCACGGTATGCAAACTATGGATCAGTGTCTTCAGCGCTTAGTGGCGATGGGGGTTATCACCAAACAAGACGCCGCAGCAAAGTCAGTTGATAAACAGTCGATGAACAGTTTCTAGAGGCCAATATGTTAGATTCACTACTACAAAAAATGGTCGATACCAACGCATCGGATTTATTCGTAACGGCGGGGTTTCCGGTAAGTGCCAAAATTAACGGCAAACTTACGCCAGTGACGGAAAGCGCGACCTCAGAAGAGGCATCGCTGGCGCTAGTTCACGAAGCGATGACTGAAAAACAGCAGAATGAGTTTCACACGACCAAAGAATGTAATTTCGCCATAGTACGAGAGGGCATTGGTCGTTTCCGCTGCTCTGCATTTTGGCAGCGTGACCAAGCGGGCATGGTGATTCGCCGCATCGTTACTCAAATTCCGAAAGCTGATGATTTGGGTCTGCCGCGAGTATTAAAAGAAATTATTATGGCTAAACGCGGTCTTGTTCTATTTGTAGGTGGAACAGGCACGGGTAAATCAACGTCATTGGCTGCGCTTATTGGGCATAGAAATGAAAATTCGCATGGGCATATACTGACTATTGAAGACCCCATTGAATTTGTGCACGAGCATAAGAACTGCGTTATTACCCAGCGCGAGGTGGGCATAGATACTCAGTCTTTCGACGACGCGCTTAAAAGTTCGCTACGTCAGGCGCCTGATGTCATTCTTATTGGTGAAATTCGTTCAATGGAAACCATGGAATATGCTATGTCGTTTGCTGATACAGGGCATTTGTGTGTGGCTACGCTGCACGCTAACAACGCGAACCAAGCTATTGAACGTATTATGCATTTAGCGCCGAAAGATCAGCACGATAAGTTGCGCTTTGACTTAAGCTTAAACATCCGCGCCATTGTTGCGCAGCAACTAGTACCTACGCCAGACGGCAAGGGTAGGGTTGCGGCAATAGAAATACTGCTTAATTCGCCGCTAGTGCGCGACCTAATACAGCGCAATGAAATAGGCGCGTTAAAAGAAGCAATGAAAAAAGGCAAAGAGCAGGGCATGCAGAGCTTTGATATGGCGCTGTATGATTTGTACAAAGCGGGTAAGATTGATATGGACCAAGCGCTGCACCACGCCGACTCGCCCAACGATTTGCGCTTGATGATCAAGCTTGATACCAGCGACGGTTCTAGCTTAGGTACACTGTCAAATGTATCTATTGATATGGATGACTAATTGCTTTCGCTTTATGCTGAAATCCCTTTAGGGGGAGCTACATTTGAAACGCTTACTGAAATAAAGCAGTAGAGAGACACGTTTTTCTCGCATGATGAGCAGCCCACGGGCTGCTTTTGTGTTTAACAAGAGGGTAGCCATTGAAAAAACTCTTCACTTCACAAGACGCTTTTGAACTTCAAGCGGTTCGCAGCGAGCTTGATGCTTTATCTATTCCTTATATGGTAAAAAATGAGTTTGCCAGTGGCGCAATCGGAGAGCTGCCTTGGCAAGATTCTCAGCAGGAAGTGTGGCTTGTTGACGACAGCTGGTATGCAAGAGCGTCGAAAGTTATTGAGCTCTTCATTCAGAAATCAAACGATAAGGCATTATCTAGTGAAGACTGGATTTGTGGTGAGTGCAGTGAACAAAACGGCGCTGCTTTTGATGTCTGCTGGCAGTGTGGGGCAGAAAAATAATAACAGCAAGAGCCAGCAGCATACAAAGGTCAACAGGCCCTTACAATTATTCGTACTGACTCTCGCTCCAGCTAGCGAATATTACACAGGCCGACACACTATCAACCTTATCTTTAGTCAGTTTCTTATAGCCACCTAACTCAAACAGCATGGCTTTAGCGTCTGTGGTAGTCAGTCGCTCATCACAGGTGTCAACGGCCACTTTAAAACGCCCATGTAGACGGTTTGCAAATTTGCGGGCGCGTTGAGTCATCTCCTGCTCAGTACCATCCATATTAAGCGGTAAACCCACCACCACGATATGCGGTTGCCATTCTTCGTAAAGCTTTTCTATTAACGTCCAGTCAGGAATACCGTCTCGTGCCTTCAGCGCTGCAAGAGGGGAAGCCGTACCGGTAATTTCCTGACCTACCGCCACGCCAATGCTTTTGGTACCAAAATCAAACGCAAGTACCGTACGATTTCCTATATCAGGCATGTCCCGCTCCCGGTGCTAGCTGCCATACATCCACACCGAGTTTATTTACTGTTGCTTGCCATTTCTTGTGCATAGGCGTGTTAAACAGAATTTCTTCGTCAGCTTCGATGGTGAGCCATGCGTTTTCCTGCATTTCCTTCTCAAGCTGACCGGCTGTCCAGCCCGCGTACCCCAAAGCAATCAAAACGTCTTCAGGGCCTTCATCATTGGCAATAGCAGTCAAAATGTCCTTGGAGGTGGTCACCATAACCCCTGGTGCAAGCTTTAAGCTAGATGCCCACTCTCTTTGCGACGAGTGCAGCACAAATCCTCGCTCTTGGCTTACAGGACCGCCAGCCAGCACGATTTGCTCTGCTTTGTCGTCAGACACAGTGAGTTCTTTGTCAGTCTGTTCAAGAAGCTGCTTCACGTTCATGGTGGAGGGTTGATTTACTACAATACCCATAGCACCTTCAGCGTTGTGTTCACAAATATAAATGAGTGAGCGAGAAAAATACGGATCGTCCAAACTAGGCATCGCGACCAGAAAATGATTTTGTAGGCTTTTTAATTCCGTCATAGTTTGTCTTTTATCTACTATCTTTTGCTCTGTGAGGGCCTTTACACTATTGAAGCTAAAGGCGCTCTATCCACTCATATTTGCTTTTTACGATACGAACTGCACTGTGTTACCAATACAACCTTACTTTATTTACTGGCTAAGCGCTTTTCAATGGCGTCAAACAGCGCACCCATTATATTAACATCGTAAGCTGCTTCTATTTCTCTTACGCAAGTTGGGCTAGTAATGTTTATTTCAGTAATTTTGCTGCCAATAACATCAAGTCCTACAAATAAAATGTTATTTTCCTTGAGCGTTGGCGCGATGGCTTCGGCTAGGGCGCGGTCAGAATCTGAGATTGGCTGAGGGCGTCCTGTACCGCCAGCGGCTAGGTTACCTCGGGTTTCCCCTTTTGTAGGCAGTCGCGCTAAGCAATACGGCATGACTTCACCATCAACGATGAGTACGCGCTTATCGCCGTCTTTAATCTCTGGAAGGTACTCTTGTACCATCATGTAGCGCGTGCCTAACTTGGTTAGGGTTTCAATAATAACGCCTAAGTTATTGCCATCAGGCTTCACTCTAAAGATAGACGCGCCACCCATACCGTCTAAGGGTTTGCAAATAATGTCTTGGTGCTTGGCGTGAAACTCACGGATAAGCGCTTGGTTGTTCGTGACTAAGGTATTGGGAATGTGTTCTGGGAAGTACGACGTAAACAGCTTCTCGTTGTAGTCGCGAAGCGCTTGAGGGTTATTCACAACTAGCACTCCCGCGTCCTGCGCAAGCGAGAGCACCTGAGTCGCATACAAAAACTCGCTGTCAAAGGGTGGATCTTTGCGCATGAGTAACACATCAATGTCGCCTAAATGCAAGGTCGACTCGTCTTCAATGGTGTAGAAATCTGTAGCTTGATCCTTGACCGATACAGTTTTACCTAAACCCATAGGCTTACCATTGTCTAAATACAGGTCTTTTAATTCAAAATATACGACCTTTGCACCGCGGCGCTGAGCTTCAAGCATCATCGCAAAGCTTGTATCTTTATGTGGCTTAATGCTCGCGATGGGGTCCATAATTACGCCAACGGTATATTGCATAATGTTTTCACCTTGAATGTTGATAAAATGCCGGCTCAGATGGCCCAGCTGATTGTAAACATATATGGGGGCACACCTGAATTCTTCAAGTTACTGAGCTAGCACTATGCTTGCTATATAGCTGCCTAAAATACTGACTTAGAAGTCGCCGTGCTGAGCTTGAAGAATACTTAGGCTTGTAATCGCCGCTGTCTCGGTGCGCAAAATACGTGGGCCCAAACTTACCGACTGATAACCGTTTTCGTTTGCCTGATGAATTTCTGTTTCAGATAACCCACCTTCAGGGCCAATAAGCAAACGAAAGCCTTGAGCATTATAAGGTTGTCTTGCCAAACTTTGTTCAGCGCCCGGTGCGAGAACTAATCTTGTGGTATTGGTTGAAGACGACAACCATTGATTAAGACTAACCGGGGCGTTGAGCGCGGGAATAATGTTGCGACCGCTTTGTTCACAGGCGCCAATAATAATCTTCTGCCATTGCTGAATTTTCTTTTCCCAGCGCGACTCGTCGAGTTTAACCGTACAGCGTTCAGTGATCACGGGCGTTATTTCTGATACGCCAAGTTCCACGCTTTTTTGTAGCACGGTATCCATTCTATCGCCTTTAGATACCCCTTGACCTAAGTGCAAATGAAGCGGGGATTCTTTCGCTAGCGATAAACAAGCGTCGGCTTCAACCGTCACTTTTTTTCTTTGAACGCTAATAATTTGCGCACTGTATTCATTGCCGTCGCCATTAAAAAGCACAATAGGGCGATTGGGCTTTATGCGCAGTACCGTCGCGATGTGATGACCGGCGTCTTCAGTTAACTCAAACTCTTGTTCTAACGGGATTGGGTTGGGGTAATAAACTCTTGGTATACGCATAATAAATTGTGTGTTTGGTTTTGATGCGTATGATACGTGTGTGCAGGTACAGGTTGCAATGCTGTCGACAGCAGCATGTAAATAATTGAGCAAATACTTACATAAACAACAGCATGCGGCCTATATTTAAATCACCTGACTCGTAAATTAACTCTACGCTGCAGAAGGCGAAGAGTTGTTCGAAGTTGATTTCAACACGGTGGAAGAAGACTTCGATGTTGGTTCTGGGCGGTAGTCCGCTCTTGCATACTTGGTGTGTTTTCCTTTATCAGTGCGTAGTGAATATAAAAATAAACACAAGACGACTGAGAATAGGGTTAATAGAAGCAACATGCGTTAATCCTTTAATTGACATAGTTTGCTAAAGCCCGTTCAGAAGAAACTAAAAGCAAGTGTATCGAAGTAGATAGCATGCTTTAATTCTTTTGAGACTTTAGTCTAAAACTTTATGGCCAAAAAATCATCAAAAAAAACATCTTAAAACTCGGTAACTTCCGTTAAATTGGAAAAAGCGCATCAAGGCTTCGGTATGAAATAGTAAAAATATTGGGTGACATGCGTGTGACAATTACTGAAAAATATACTCAAACTTTAGTCTATGAAGTGGCAATAAATGACATCATATATCGCTACTTTAGGATAATTCTAACACTATCAATAGCCTATGTGGCTTAGACTTTAGGGCGAATTTACGCTATTTGGACCTATTAAGTATTGGTGATAATACGATTAGCTGCTAACGTAGTTGCGTTAATTACAACAAACCATGACAAGGACCATATTATGGAAGAGCAACTCTCGCTTTTTTCAGCAAGCGATGTTGAAAGGTACATAAACGACTACGCCATTCCATGGGGTATCAACATCTTGATGGCAATTGCGATTTATGTTGTCGGTAAGATCGTAGTTGGATTTATTTTGTCTGTATTTAGACGTTTAATGTCTAAGTCTAAATATGATGACATGTTGGTAGATTTCCTAGAGGCGATACTTAGCGCTATTTTGATGCTATTCGTCATTGTTGCGTCACTTGACCAACTAGGTGTGGATACTACTTCTCTTGTGGCTATTTTAGGTGCGGCTGGTTTAGCGATTGGTCTTTCACTGCAAGATTCACTCAAAAACTTTGCAGCAGGCGTAATGCTGCTTGTATTTAAGCCGTTTAAATCAGGAGACTTTGTTGAGGCTGCTGGTACTGCGGGTTCTATTGTTAAGATCGGTATCTTTACCACTACGATGAATACGCCAGACAATAAAGAAATTATTGTTCCAAACGGCAACATCTATGGCGGTAATATTACTAACTACTCAGCCAGAGATACTCGTCGTGTAGATATGGTTGTGGGTATTGGTTACGACGCAGACCTTCTCAAAGCGAAGAAGATCCTTGAAGAAATGGTTGCAGCAGACGACAGAATTCTTGCTGAACCTGCGCCGAAAATCGCGGTATCTGAACTGGCTGACAGCAGCGTAAACTTCATTGTTCGTCCATGGGTAAATTCTGCTGATTTCTGGGGTGTTAAATTCGACTTCACTGAAAACGTTAAACTGCGTTTTGATGAAGAAGGCATTTCAATTCCATTCCCACAAATGGATGTGCACCTACACAAAACAGACAGCGAGTAATCGCTATCTTGAAAACAAAAAACGCTGCTATATGCAGCGTTTTTTTTGCCTCAATAACGAGTCAGCTATTTAGACGCTAAAAAATGTATATTCCTATAAGGTTGTACCTTTATTTACAATTAGGTCTATAAGCGGTGGCCTGATAGTCCGCATAGGCTGCAGGCATATTTGCTTGTAAGTTATCAATTCTTGTCTGAGGGGCAGGGTGAGTAGACAGAAGCTCCATCGGGCGGTTACCTCCACTTGCAGCATCCATGTTTTGCCATAAGTTCACAGATTGCCTTGGATCAAACCCAGACTTTGCCATAAGTTGAAGACCGATGACGTCAGCTTCTGACTCGTGCGTTCTGCTAAACGGAAGCTGAACACCTACTTGAACGCCTAAACCAATTGCAGCCATTATAGGGCCTGATTGAGGGACTTCGTTCGCAGCCAGTATTTGGCCTACCGCTTGACTACCTACATTAATCAGTGTTGATTGAGACATACGCTCGTTACCGTGCTCTGCGATGACATGGCCTACTTCATGGCCAATAACAGCTGCAAGTTGATGCTGATTTTCAGCAACATTGAGCAAGCCTGTATAAACTCCAATTTTTCCACCAGGCAGCGCAAATGCATTAACCTGTTCATCGTCAAACACTACCACTTCCCACTGACCGCCAAAAACACTTTCGGGCACTTGGGCAGTAATGGCGTTTGCAACACATTCCACATAGGAGTTCTGTACTGCCTTGTTAGAAATTTTAAGTTCTTCTTTCATTCCCGAAAAAGCTTGGTCGCCCATCTGCGCTAATTGAGTTTCCGAATACAGCAGTACTTGGTTCCTGCCTGTAGGTGAGGTCGCACAGGCGGTTAGTGTAAGTGCAGCAGCAATGACCGCTGATGCAGTGAATTTCAATTTCATGGTTAATCCTTTTGTTTACTGAAAACACCATTTTTGTATATCAGTTACTAAAAAATGCCTGTCAGCTTGTACGTCTATTTAGCAGTATTAGTATCAGATACTACTAATAAAGAAAACTAGACGTTAGCGCTAAAGCGCCTATGTGCCGCTTTCGAGCAGACCTATCGAATCAATTTGACTACAAAGTAGGTTGAAATATCTCCTTACAATTGGCATTTAAATACGTAAATAGTTGCTTTTTTATAGAAAAGTTACACGCTTTTGCCTTCTTAATATTTGTGTCATAAACTGATTCTAATTTATACATAGAAGTTACATAAATTTTCTGGTGTACTAGAGCTAGGAACTTCAGATTTATCGGATCTCCGACGTACAACAAAAACAAATAAAAAGGAAAGCAAATGGCAGTGCGTAATAAGTTTAAATATGGATTACTCGCATTTTTAGTTTCAGCTGCGCTCACGGGATGCGGCCTTGATGGTGACGATGGTGCTCAGGGTGAGACTGGGGCACAGGGGCCGCAGGGCGAACAAGGTGAACCAGGTACTGATGGCAGCGATGGCACCGATGCTTCCATTGGTATTGCGATGGATATCGTTGGGCGCGCCTTTTTAGGCAATCAAACAGCGGCTGAAATTGTTCAGTATCATGCTGGTACCAGTACCATTTATGCTACAAACGGTGAAACTAACACAATTGCGGTTATTGATGCTTCTAGCGTCAATACTGCAACAATGTCAGATCCAATCAATACAACCACACTTACGCCAACCACTATCGCATTGCCTGCCGATATTAACGGTGTAACGCTTGGTAGCCTAACAAGTATTGCAATAAGCGGCGATCTCATGGCTGTTTCTGTACCTGCAGACGTTAAAACTGATAACGGTTATGTGTTGTTCTATAATGGGCTAGACAGTTCTGCTCCTGCGTTTTTGGATTCTGTCGAGGTCGGCGCACTACCTGATATGGTCACTTTTACCCCCGACGGTGGTAAGGTGTTAGTGGCAAATGAAGGTGAGCCTTCTGATGACTACACTATCGATCCAGAGGGCTCAATTACTGTTATTAATATTCTAGCCAGCGGAGAGCCTGAAGAAACTGGTACTACGATAGGCTTCACAGCGTTCAATGGTACTGAAGCCGATTTGATGGCACAGGGGATGATGTTCCCAAATCCGGCGGGCCAGACTATTAACGGCACTGTAATTACCTCTACGGTTGCGAAAGATCTTGAACCTGAATATATAACGGCTACCAACGACGTTGCTTATGTGAGCCTTCAGGAAAACAATGGCCTAGCAATCTTAGATTTAGAAGAATTAACCGTTGATGTTGTTGGTC
Organism: Alteromonas sp. S005; assembly: GCF_036864475.1. Classification (NCBI taxonomy): domain Bacteria; kingdom Pseudomonadati; phylum Pseudomonadota; class Gammaproteobacteria; order Alteromonadales; family Alteromonadaceae; genus Alteromonas; species Alteromonas sp. S005. Next base: position 335,438 of record NZ_JAZETN010000001.1, read on the forward strand.
TAGGCGCTAAATCTTGGGCTGGGCTTAACATTGATATTCAAGAGAACGATGCGGTTAGTTTTGGACAATATACCGGCCTTTACGGGGTATATCAGCCTGACACTATTGCTAACTTTACGTGGAAAGATGCAACATTTATCGTAACCGCGAACGAAGGTGATGCCCGAGAGTATTTCTTTGCAGCTGCCGATGCAGCGGCATGTACTGCTGCAGGTGGTGTAGACTTTGACGAAGACGATGGTTGCCTTGCTTATACCGATGAAGTGAAAGTAGAAGACCTTACCGCTGCTGCCAACTCTGAATTAGCTATGTTACAGGCGACAGGTGAAGCGGACGTCTTACGTGTAACTTCAGCTATGGGTGATGCTGATGGAAACGGAGAGTACGATGCAGCGTATGCTTACGGTGCACGTTCATTCACCATCTGGGATCAAAATGGTTTAGTGGTCTATGACTCAGGTGATGATTTTGAACGCATTACTGCTTCAGTTCATGGCGCACAGTTCAACAACGGTGACGATGAAAACGCAGGCGACTCGCGCTCTGAAAATAAAGGCCCTGAGCCAGAAGCGTTAACCGTGGGTCAAGTTGGCGATCGCACTTACGCGTTTATCGGCACAGAGCGTATGGGCGGTATTTTCGTATACGACGTTACTAACCCTTATGACGTTCAATTTGCAGAATATGTAATTAACCGTGACCTAACCGAAGGTTTGACAAGCGATGATGTCATTGGTGACCTTGCGCCTGAAAGTCTGGTTTTCGTTAGCGCTGAAGACAGCCCAAGTGGCGTCCCTCTTCTAGTTGTAGGCAACGAAGTGAGCGGCACAGTAACGGTGTGGCAAATCAACCAGCTGTAAGCTCCCGCTTTGATTACACAAAACCCCGCTTTGAAGCGGGGTTTTTTATTGGTAGCTTGCCAAGCTTTCCCGAAGGACGAATTTAAGGTGGCCGTCATCTTTGTTGAGTCACCTTGATGAAAAAACACTATACCTGCGGTAACACGCCGTGATTACTAACATTTTAAGTCTCGCTGATTAGGTAATTATTTATGCGGACTGGTTTAAAACAGAGGAAATGAGCTTTCCTTGTGTTCACTATGGTTACACCGTTTAAGGATTAAGGTAAGCTATACCCCATAAAACACAGTCGTATTTTTAAAGGCAAATACGATTAGGCTCAATTGCACTGGTATAGATGCGTTTAGGACACAGAGTAACGCAATGCTCAATACTACCGTAGTGCTATCAAATAATAGAGAATGCCTATGTCTCAGCAAGTTGTGATTAGTGGTGTGGGTGTATGGCACCCTAAAGACAGTATAACTAACGAAGAGCTCGTAGATAGCTACAATGCTTACGTAGATGCGTTTAACGAAGAAAATAAAGCGCTAATCGAATCAGGCGACGTAGCAGCAATGCCATATTCAAGTGCAGAGTTCATCGAAAAAGCATCGGGAATTAAAAGTCGCTATATCTATCAAAAAGAGGGGGCATTAGACATCACTCGAATGAAGCCTAAGATTGCCCCTCGATCAGATGACGAACTTTCTCACCAAGCCGAAATTGCCGTCGAAGCAGCCAAGTTAGCTCTGGCATCCGCCAATGTTTCTGCCAATGAGATTGATGCTGTGATTGTGTCGTGTGCTTACACCCAGCGTGCTTATCCTGCGATTGCAATTGAAGTACAAGAAGCTCTTAACATTGAAGGGTTTGGTTTCGATATGCTAGTTGCTTGTTCTGCAGCAACGTTCGGCATGCATCGCGCCTATGAAATGCTGAGCGCGAAAAATGCGACTCGCGTGTTGGTCATTAACCCTGAGTTGGTCTCACCGCAAATTAACTACGCTGATCGCGACAGTCACTTTATTTTTGGCGATGTGGCTACGGCGACTGTGCTTGAGCTTGCTGAAACCGCCAAAAGTGAGCACGTATACGACGTGCTAAGCACCAAGGCATTGACGAAATTCTCAAACAATATTCGTTCTAATTTTGGCTATATGACACGTGCCGAAGACGTTGATCCGTATGGACCTGATAAACTATTCCATCAAGCGGGGCGCAAAGTTTTCAAGGAAGTGTGCCCGTTGGCAGCCGCGCATATTGAAGCGCATTTAGCGAGTCACGACATTACGCCAGAGGGTGTCAAGCGTTGGTGGCTTCACCAAGCTAATATCAATATGAACACTTTGATTTGTAAACGTCTGTTAGGTCGCGATGCCGACCGTACCGAAGCGCCAATTGTGCTAGACGAGTTTGCCAACACTGCTTCTGCGGGTTCTGTGATTGCGTTTGGTTTAAACCATGAAGACCTGGTAGCTGGTGACGTGGGAGTACTTTGCTCTTTTGGTGCAGGGTATTCAATTGGCTCATTAGTGATCCGTAAACGGTAGTTTTTCTCATAGCGCGGGCGATGCCTGCGCACCGTACCTAGCTGAAAATGCTAAGTGCTGTTGAAGGTAAGATATAGTTAACATTGTCGCCAGTGCCAGCGCGGCCGATCAAGTGGCCTGTTTTGACACTGTGTCGCTAAAGCAGGGACGTTGCATCAATGCGCACCCCTGTATTTCATCTTCTAAATAATGATAATAAGGGTGAGATAAAAGGATGATTTCAGATGTAGGCTATGGGTTAAATAGTCTGGCGCACTTAGCCCTTTTATTGCTGTTGTTAACGGTACGCAAACCCGGCGTAGCCAAGCATTTATTGGTATTGGCAACCACAGCCACCTTTTTATGGTCTACAACCTTAATCACTTCGCTATTCGGGCCTATCTCGCTAAGCTGGTTACTCAGCGCTGACGTGCTTAAGCAGCTCGCATGGCTACTCTTTTTGGCTGGCTGTTTACAGACCAGTTTTAGCAATATCTTCGACGTTCTAAAACGCCCTGTAACGTTAATTATTATTGCCCCCGCACTAGCAGCATTGCTAGCCCCTTATCTATTGGTAGTAAATCCCGCGTGGAGCTTTCTTGTACTGATTGTGCTGTCATTAGAAGTGCTTGTACTTCTGGAAGTTGTGTATCGACAAGCGGGGCGTGAGCAGTGGGCGTTTAAGCCCATCATTATTTATCTGGGAGCAACCAACCTGTTTGAGTTTGTTACCTATGCAAACGCTACCATGGTAAACCAGGTGGAAATTGGCTACATAGCGGCACGAGGCTATATTTACTTCTTGTTAATGCCCTTACTCGTCATATCGATTCGACGAATTCATCACTGGGGCATTGATATCTTTATCTCGCGGGACGTAGTGTTGCACAGCTCTCTACTCTTAGTGGCGGGCGGTTATCTTTTTGTGATGGCTGTTGTCGGCTACGCCATAAATTATATGGGAGGCAACTGGGGAGCGACGGTTCAAATCATATTGGTTGTGATGTCATTTGCATTGCTCGCCACTGTATTCTTGTCCAACGGCTTTCGCACTAAGATAAAAGTATTTATCACTAAACATTTCTTTGCGAATCAGTTCGACTACCGCGTTGAATGGGTGAAATTAACGCAGTGGTTAACACGTGCAGGGGATACCTCATCAGATGTTTACCACGCTGGCCTAACAGGAATGCTTAACGCCATTCAATATGAGTCAGGTCTGCTGTTTAAAGTAACGCAGAATGGCTATGAATGCGTGGCTAAGGCATCACCTATTACAAACACTGCGTCAACAGATAACAATGAATCGTTAACTGATTCGAAAGAAAACAACGCTACCTGTACAACGTTAGAAACGCTTGCAAGTTATAGCGACAAAAATGGCTGGATCATTGATACTGATGCCTACCTCGTCAAACCATTCGATTACGAGGGGTTAAAGCTAGATAGAGATGCACTAAAAGCATGGGGCTACCAACTCTTCGTGCCTTTCTTAAAAGATGGGAAGCTGTGGGGATTTGCTGTTCTCGCGTCAGGAAACAATGAAAAAATCAGTTTAAATTGGGAAGTGAAAGACTATCTAACCGCCGTATCTGAGCAAGTAGGCACGTACATGCAGCACCACGAGGCGGCTCAAGTGGTAGCAGAAAACGCCCAATTTGCGGCATTCAATCGAATGTCTGCGTTCGTTTTACATGACTTAAAAAATGTACTAGCTCAAGTCGACCTTATTCTTGCCAATGCTCAACAGCATAAACACAACCCTGAATTTATCGAAGACACCTTCGAAACCTTGGAGCATACTAAGGCAAGAATGGAAAAAATGCTCAAGCAGCTGACAGATAAGAAGGCCGTTGAAGAAGGTGTAAACTCAGAATTTTTGATTTCGGAGCTGGCCAAAGATGTGGTCAACAACCGCTGTTCAGGTTTACGTCCGCTACCAACAGTTCATGTGCTAAAAGAAACGGCCGTGACGGTTGATAAGGATAAGGTGGCAAACGTGCTTTATCACCTAATCAGCAACGCTCAGCAGGCAACTGCAGATGACGGAGAAGTCGACGTGGTGATTACTGGAAATTCTGACAACAAAATGCAGCTAGTTTTGATAGAAGATACAGGGTCAGGTATGGATAAAGCGTTTATCGAAGAGCGCCTATTCAAGCCATTTGATACCACGAAAGGCAATGCTGGTATGGGTATTGGTGCATATGATGCAAAAACATATATCGAGTCTATCGGTGGCAAACTAACTGTTCAAAGTGAACCTGGACGCGGTAGCTGTTTTACACTGTATTTTCCGATAGGATAGGGTGTATAACTAAAAAGTGGATGAAGCATTATCAAATCCACTCCCTTTCGATGGATGAAGTAGAATAATAGGATGATGAAATGACCGATACCATTTTGGTAGTAGATGATGATTTAGGTATCCAAAAGCAACTTAAATGGAGTCTTACCGATTACAACGTTGTTTTTGCAGACGATCACACATCTGCCATAGCCCAGCTCCGTCGTTTTGAACCTAAGGTTGTTACCCTAGATTTAGGGCTTCCGCCAGATCCAGCGAATGCGTCGGAAGGTTTGCGTATTCTTCACGACATCATTGCGCTAGCGCCGAGAACTAAGGTGATCGTGGTGACTGGCAACAGTGATAAGCAAAATGCGCTTAAAGCCATTGATTTTGGTGCCTATGATTTTTATCAAAAGCCTATCGATTCAGATACCATTAAACTGTTGGTCAATCGTGCTTTAAATTTGTCGAAGCTGGAGCATGAGAACAGCATTTTATCGCGCACCCGTTCAGGCATGTCGAGGATCGTCGGCAATAGCGAGGCTATTCAAAAAGTCGTGCGCCGAGCCGAGAAAATTGCTAATACCGATATCAGCACTTTACTGCTTGGTGAAAGTGGTACTGGTAAAGAAGTATTTGCGCGCAGTATTCATGAACACAGCCCAAGAAAAGATAAACCATTTGTGGCGATTAACTGTGCATCAATACCCGAGAACTTGTTAGAAAGTGAGTTGTTTGGTTATGAGAAAGGGGCGTTCACTGGCGCGAATAAAACCACCATAGGTAAAATTGAAACCGCGCAAGGCGGTACCTTGTTTCTCGATGAAATAGGGGACATGCCAATAGGGTTACAAGCTAAGATGCTCCGCTTCTTGCAGGAGCGAGTGATAGAACGCGTGGGCGGGCGCAATGAAATTCCTGTTGATATAAGGGTTATCTGTGCGACTCACAGAGATTTGCAGGCCATGGTAGCGCAGGAAACTTTTAGGGAAGATTTGTATTACCGAGTAGGTGAAATGCCCATTGTAATCCCGCCGTTGCGTGAACGAGATCAAGATATCATTCTGCTGGCCCGTACCTTCTTGAACATTTACCGCGAAGAGTTTAAAGCTAAGGCTAAAAGCTTCTCTGAAACCGCTGTTAATGCCATGTTAGCTCACAAATGGCCAGGTAACATTCGTGAAATGCAAAACAAACTCAAGTCAGCGGTGATTATGGCGGAGGGGAGCGTGATACAGCCGGATGACCTAGGATTAATGCCAGTAGATGCCCATGATGAGCCTGAAACATTAAACTTACGTGAAGTGAGAGAAATAGCTGAAAGCCGCGCCATACGTAGGGCTTACCAAAAAGCAGATAAAAACATGTCTAAAACGGCAGAACTGCTTGGCGTTACGCGACCAACATTATATTCGCTTATTGATAAATATCACATGGAAGATATTAAAAGTAGCGATTAAAGGCAGAGCATGGCACCAGCCACTGCGAGTGCTTAATAACTGGGACGAATGACTTTTCACCCCACTTATTAAGCCGTTAAAAACACGCATTATGCAGGCTAAACATCATATGCAAAAGTTTTTAAAGCATAAACTGGCGATGTGGTTCCGCTAGTGCGTCGTGACCCGTAAATGTCACTTCAAGTCGTACTTTATTTGGATTAAGTTCTACAAAAATGACGCTTGCACACACATTACATACGTGATGCGTTTCACCGTTAGCCTCATGCAATTTGGCTAACGAGAAAGGAGCACAGTCGATAACAAGCCTTTCTTTTTCAACTGTCATACTCAGTTGACTGGTATCTGTTTGAGTCAGAGTTTCATTGTCGGCTTCTAATTCATCCAGATGTTCAATTTCATATTGAATGGCTTGGCAGTGACAGCTTCCTCTATACATATTTCACTTCCTCTACTGCTATTTATCAAGGGTATCTGGCCACTTGATACTCGCCACATTGTTAAATGATGTGGCAATTCTTGAACCAGGAAAATTGAATTTAGTATCTAACAACGTTGGGTGCGCTCTAGGGCTTGTTAGTGTTTCTATAACACCTACCCATCCGTTACGGCCAGAAAGTTTAGTGGCGTAAAGCGCATAATCTACTACAGCAAACGTTCGCTTCCATGCAGCATCAAAATCATCCTCTTTGTCAGGAGGAAGCAATGAGAAGCCGATACTACAGGTAATATTGATGGGAGCTTCTTGGCCAATATCAAAAGACGTGCGAGCCACCATCTCTCGACAGCGCTCAGCCAATTCTGGCAGTTCTTCTCTATTAGATTGGCGACATACGACTAAGAATTCTTCACCGCCCCATCGAATTATGAGATCGGTCTGTCGGAATACTTCTTTTAATACGTTAGCGAATGCTGATAACACCTTGTCACCCGCCATATGGCCGTAATCGTCGTTAATACGTTTAAAGTGGTCGATATCAATAAGCAGACAGAGTAAGTCTTGTTTCGTTTTATTAGCGTTTGTATTTTGTTTTACTGAAAATTGACTGCGCCTTATTTCACCCGGTAGTTGTGACTCAAGGTAGTGCCTGTTGTACAAACCCGTTAACGGATCGCGCAGGCTTACCTCTTCTAGCGTCTTGTAGGCTCTTTCTAGCTCTTGATTTTTTTCTTGGAGGGTCAACGTTTGCTGTCTAACTTCTCGGCGCAGAATAATGGTTTGCTGGCGCTGTTTGTATCGACTCCAGACTAAAAATGTCAGCAACAAAGCAGCTAACGACACACTCCAAAACAAGGTGGTTTGTAAGTTTTCACGCTCAGCTTGTGCAAGCACAAGTTGCTTCGATTCTTCTAACTTTTCTAGCGTGCGAGACTGGCGCACAAGTTCGATTTCAGCCTGAAGCCCTTCTATGGCGGACCTGTTTTCTGAGTCCAGCAATCTTTCACGCAACTGTTGAATGACTGATTGAATGTCCAGCGCTTTTTTAAACTCCCCAAGCGAAACAAAAGCACTAAGCTGTATTGATAGAAAACTCAACTGCCCCCGAATATCCCTATTTTTTCGCGCATCAATAGTACCCGTTCGTGCTTCTGCTAAAGCCAGTTCAAAGCTCTGTTCTTTCATGTACGCTTGCGAAAGGGCCAGCCGTCCCTCTTTCATTAATTTGGCTTGCCCTGATGAACGTGCAAACTGCATGGCTTCTTTTAACAGCTCCCTGCCTTTTGCGACATCGCCACTTTCTACAAGTGCGTTGCCCAATAGCATTTTTGCTTGTGCGATTGCACCAACGTCATCGGTAGAAAGCAGTAGGGTCAGAGCGTCGTCGATAGTCCCTATGGCTTGGTTAATATCACCGACTTTCAGTGCTAATGCACCCATACGTGCTTTTATGATACCAAGTAGCCTAGGCGTACCCGTGTTTTCAATGCTATCAAATGCATCTTGGTAATAGGTATGGGCCAGAGCCGCTTGGTTGAGTAAACTATAAATGTCGCCAATACGGAGAAGCGAGAGGCTCATTTCATTAGCCATTTTATTTTCACGGAAGTAACGCAGGGCTTGTTTTAACGGCTCAAGCGCGGTTTCTATTTCCCCTTGGTCTTGGTGAATTATGCCAAGTTCAAGGTTTAATCGTGCTTTTAAGAGGTCATCTTGTTCAATCTGTGCAATAGACATAGCGCGTCTTACATAAGTCATTGCGGTAGAGTAGTTAGATAAATTCCTCTCCGAAGTAGCAAGTTGAAGAAGGGTTGACGCTATTTTGTCGAGATTGCCCTCGGCGGTATAACGCTCGAGCGCAGCGTTAAAAATAGCTTTTGATACTTCAAAACGAGATGCGTTTTGAAGTAGTTGACCGAGTGTTGAAAAAGCATCGGCGGACAAGTACTGTTGTTGCAAGGCTTGCTCTAATAACAAAAGTGCCTTGCTGTCAGCATCAGTGTATTTTTTAGCCTTCAGAAGGTTTTCAACGTTTGTAATTTCGCTATTATTTAAATTGATAGCTATTGCCGGTCTAATCGGCACAAGATACATCGCAAATAGTAGGGCACACAATAGCACGCGCACTGTGCTCAATCCTTCACTGCCCATTCTGTTGTATCTCCCATACGCTGTCAGAATATACTGTTACTGAGTATCTCAAGGGCCTTTCGCCCTAGCAACATTATTATTGTGAAGAATAAAACGTTTTTAATACGTATTTGGATTTATACTTTAGTCTAATTTATGCTGTTATCTTCAATCCACTCTCGAATCAGTGCAGACTTGGCTTTACCTGTCTTTTGGGCAATGTTTGCAAGTTTTTCAATACATTGCGGTGTTAACGTGAAGGTAGCATGTCGCATACCTTCTGATTTTACAGGCTTTCTTATCGGCACAACGCGCTCTGTACGAACGTCTTTTAAATCGTTTTTTGCCGCCGATGGTTGCTTTTTATCCACTTTACCTTGGGCATAAAGCAGCGCATCGTCGATAAAATCTTCTACAGTTCGTAGATTGGGCTTAGCTAACGGCTTCGACTTTTTGAGGTTGAGTAAACTCATAAGCATCCTCCATTTTGCCAGCTAGTAGCTCTTCAAACAAGGTTCTTATTTCTGTGGCCGCTTTACCTTCTGGTTCACTCTCAATAACTGACTGCCCTGACTCTTCTGAATCGTCATACATGTTTCTACTAAAAGTAACAGAGTTTAGGACGGGAATACCAAATGAGCGACACACTTCTTTTGCCTCTAGAATACGGTTTGCCAGGCTAGGTAGAGAAGGGCACTGTGTGATAACGAACGCGGCGTTCATTTTCGGGTTAACCATTTTACAGGTAGATAAAATATCTTCCATGTGAGGTACCGTTTTGAGATCGCGACGTTTGGGTCTAAGTGGAATTAGTATATGGTCAGCGACCGCCATTGAAGAACGTAAAGCAAGGTTGTCTTGGCCACCACAGTCGATCACAACGTAATCGTAATACTGACGGAGACTAAGTAATTCGTTACGTATTTTTCCGTATAACTGAACGCAATTTATTTCGGCCAGACGTGGGTTAGCTTTGCGTTCTTGGATCCAGTCTGAGGTCGTTCGCTGCGGGTCACAGTCGACCATTAACACCTTGGCACCTTTTTCAGTGCGAAGATACACTGCAATGTTTTGTGCCAGGCAGCTCTTTCCGCTACCGCCTTTTTCTCCACCAACCAAAATAATCATGGTGATAACCCTCGAATATCGCTTATGTTAAAGTACTGAGCGTTACGGAGGAACGTGAATAATGTCACGACCGAACCTAACCTCGACTAAAAGCATAGGCAGCCTATGAACTAGGTTCAGCATCAAAATCGATATTAACGAATGTAAGACAATACCTATTGATTTGTGCAAAAACTCGTTCTAGTCTTCTTACTTCATCAATAAGATTACCGATAAGAGGTTGTTATGTCAGAAAGTCGCTTTACTTCCAAAGAAGGTCAAAAAGTACCTAGCGTGTCATTTCCATGCCGAGAGGGGGATGCATGGGTAACGAAAACGACAGATGAATTATTTTCTGGCAAAAATGTCGTGGTGTTCTCACTTCCTGGTGCTTTTACGCCAACCTGTTCCTCTACCCACTTACCTCGCTATAACGCTTTAGCGAAAAAGTTCGCGAAACACGGCATTGATGACATTGTTTGTGTATCGGTAAACGATACTTTCGTTATGAATGCATGGGCCGCAGATCAGGAAGCCGCTAACATTACTGTTATTCCAGACGGCAACGGTGAATTCACTGATGGCATGGGTATGCTTGTAGATAAAGCGGACTTGGGCTTTGGCAAAAGAAGCTGGCGTTATTCAATGCTAGTAAAAGACGGCGTGGTAGACAAAATGTTTATTGAACCTGATGTTGCCGGCGACCCGTTTGAAGTGTCAGATGCAGATACCATGCTGGCTTACATTGCGCCAGAAGAGCAAACCAACGCACCTGTTTCTATTATCACAAAACCGGGTTGTCCTTTCTGTGCTAAAGCGAAAAAACTGCTTGATGAAAAAGGCTACGAGTACGAAGAAATTGTGTTGGGCAAAGATGCTTCACTGACCAGCTTAATGGCGATTAGTGGTCGCGAAACCGTGCCGCAAGTTTTTATTGGCGGTAAGCATATTGGTGGTTCTGATGATCTAGAGGTGTACTTTAGCTAACGTAATATACGTATTAATCGTCACAAGAAACGGGAGCATGGTAAACTGCTCCCGTTTTTTATTAATTATCCGTAGCGGAGAATAATGGTGTCATCGAAGTTTTTTGTAAAATTGCTCATAGGTATTGTTGCGCTTTTAGGTGTAAATATGGCTATGGCCGCAAATGTGTCGATACCCGATACTAGCGAAATGAAAAGCAGAAGTTTTTCAGATCTTCAAAATCAGTTCAAAGCATTTTACGAAAAAGAATGGGGCCAAACCCAGCCGTGTAGAGAAACGGCACTTAATCGTTTTTCGGTATGCAGCAACGTATTGCGAAATGAAGGCAATTCGCCTTTCATGCTGACCAACAAATCAAGCAGCAAGGTGGCAGTGCTTATCCACGGCTTAAGCGACTCACCTTTCTTTATGCGTGAAATCGCTAACATCTTATTTGAACAGGGTTTTACCGTAGTTGTGCCCCTTTTACCTGGTCATGGTAAACGAGATGCCGATGATGACATGTCTGACTGGGATTTAGCAGAGCGCTGGCAGTCACACGTTGATGAAGTCATTAAATTGGCTGATAGCATGGGTGATACTTTGCTAGTAGGTGGATTCTCTACAGGTGGTGCACTGGCGGTTGAACATTATCTGGATAGTACAGGAAGCGAAGTAAATAATATTGATGGTCTTATGCTATTTTCTGGCGCGCTAGCGCTGTCTGATAATGCTGAAAGTATGTCTCGAATTTGGGGCATTAAACTTTTAGCCAGAATTATTGATGGAACCTATCAAACTCATGGCCCCAACCCTTACAAATATCCAAATGTGGCAGGTTTAGCAGGGTTGGAATTGATGGATTTAATAAACATCATTCGGGACAAAGTCGAGGAAGGACAGCAAATTGAAGTGCCGCTATTTGCCGCTCACTCTCAAGCTGATGAAACCACGCCAATTCGCGGCATAGAGCAGTTAATGGAAGCAAGTAAAGGTCCGAATACCTTTTTCGTTATCGATGAATCGTACGGGTTGTGCCACGCAGATTTAGTCGTGAATACAAGCTTGCTCAATAAAATGAATTTCAACGCAAACATGGTTAATCAGCAAGAAGAGTGTGCGGTACCTGAAGCAAACCCGCTATTTTCAACCATGGGACTTATGTTGCGTGATTACCTGTCTCAGTTTGAATAAGCTACGGGGGCCTGTTGACATTTGGTGTACAACAAAGGTCAAAAGGCCCTAGCTTAGCGACATTAAAGGCTGGCTTTACTGCTTGGTTAGATCACGCTATTATTTCGTTGTACAATAGACAGCAATATTTTGAGTACAGTATTTGAGAAAGTTTCGGATTAGTTTAACGCGCAAACGGTATAGGTCGGCGAATGCAAGTTCGTTTATCCTTACACTGTTTTTAATGGTGGCCCTCGTGTCGTCAGGTAGCGCTGTATCTATCGAACATTCATACGAACATGCCCATTCAATGTCGGTGATGACACCGCAGTCGGATGCTGCTCATGCTAACCATCAGGTTCGAATCCCTGAGTCTGCTAATACACATTGTCAGCACCAAGAATTGTCATCACAACTTGCGGATTTAAGTGCTAAAAACAGCAAGAGCAAACCCGCACAGTTCGACGGCGTACAAGTTAGCGATGCAGGCGTGAATAGCGTGAAAGCATCGCAGATGAGCGACATGTCTTGCTGCAAGGATGAATGTAATTGCCCAGCCGATCACTGTTTTAATTTTAGCGCGAGTGCGCTTATTCAGCCTACCGTTGAAACCGAAATATCGGTAGCCAGAATGGCTGCCACTGCACCTATACTGGGGTAGCGCTCATCTCCTCACTTCGGGCAGTTTCGCCCACCTAAGTCACTTTTCACAGCATAGATCTATCTCGCGGATTTATTTCGCAGCAGAGACGTTTTTATGTCACGACGTCGTCTAGTCGTTTTGAGATGTCTCTGATCTTTTATCTATGTAACGCGTGGTAAGCCTTTTTGCTAATCCCCTTTGTCGAATTTAGCGAAGAGCGGGGCAACGTCAACACGCCTTACACCTGAAAAGTGATGTTATACATGAGCAACTATTCGGTACCCAAAAAAGTGAACGAATGCGCTGACAGACCTTGTAAAGCAAGCGCCTTGTTCGCCTTAATTTTTGTGCTTTCTTCTTTTTTGATGGCTAATAAGCCTGTTGTGGCGCAAACCCTAAGCCTAGAGCAAGCGCTGCAGTTAGCTATTCAATACGACCCTTTGCTTAAGGGGAATGCGCATCGAAAGGATCGCTTTAATGCAGAAGCTGATGCGTCATCATATTGGGCAAATCCTCAAGTTTCAGCGTCTGTACAAAACTTGCCTACCGACGGCTTCGCATTTGATCAAGAGCCTATGACGCAATTTAAAGTTGGTTTGAAGCAGCAGTTACCGCGAGGCGATGAAAACCTCTACAGCCAGCAAAAGTATCAGGTTATGGCTGATCAAATGTCGGTAGAGAGCCAAGCTAGAAAGGCGTGGCTTAAACGTGAAGTTACCCTTACTTGGTTAGATTGGGTCTATGCAACACGTCGCATTGGATTATTGGACAAAGAGAAATCATTGCTTACACAGCTACTCGATTTTACTGACTCCAGATACAGTCAAGGCGTTGGTGCAGCGGCGCAGCAAGACATACTGCAAGTGCGCTTGGCATTGTTGTCACTAGACGACAAATATGTGCAGGCCTACCAGCAAAAAAATGAAGCGAGATCGGCACTTTCAAAATGGTTTGGTGCGCCGCTAGATGACTCTGTAAGCGCACCGCTGGCTCAATCAACGCAAGAATCAACGCCTTCTTATCCAAAGCGTATCGAACTCGATGCTATCTTAAACGACAGCAAGCTCAGCCTTTCTTCGTTCTTAACGGTTATTGAGAACAGTGAGCCTTTTTCAATACTACAGCATCATCCTGAGGCTATGCTGCTTCAAATTCAGACCCAGATAGAAGCGCAAAATGTGAACATAGCGCGAGAGCAAACTAAGTCTCAGTGGGCATTTGAAGCAAGTTATGGATACAGACAAGACGCGCAAAATGGCGCAAGCCGAGCTGATTTTGTGTCATTGGGTGTTCAAGTAGACCTTCCGTTTTTCAATAAATCTCGTCAAGACGCTTCAATAGCCGCGGCGGCTTCCAAAATGAGTGCGTCTGAAACGGACTTCCGCTTGAAAGTGAACGAGCTTGCCGCGAATGCAGAGGTGCTTAAATCACGCTTGTCAGCGCTAAGTGAGCGCAAAGCGCTTTATGAAACGGCGTTAATTGGTGAAACACAGCAACTTTCTGAAGCTGAACTGACAGCTTACACTACAGACACCGGTGATATTAGTGATGTTGTCAATGCTAACCTCAAGCAAGTACAGGTACAGGATGATTTACTCAAAATCGACATCGAGCGCGCCAGAACACTGGCGTCACTTACTTACTTGTACCTGCCCACTCACGCCCATTTTTCGAATAAAGAGTAGTTAATATGACTTCTGCAACTCACCCTGCTCCAGATACAAAAAGCACGCTAATAAAAGGTTTGCTAGTAGGTCTGCTAGTTGGCGGCCTCCTTGCTTTTGGCCTAGCCAGGCTATTGCCGTCTAGCGCGTCTATTTCTATGGCGCTAGACAATAAAGACAGCGCCGTTAGCGACGAGGAAAAACCTCTATATTGGGTAGCCCCTATGGATGACAGCTATCGCCGAGATAAACCAGGAAAGTCCCCAATGGGAATGGACTTGGTGCCAGTATACGCCAATGACGAAGCAACATCTGCGAAAAGTAATGAGCGTACGCCTGGTACCGTAATGATTGCGCCAAATGTACAGCACAATATAGGTGTTAAAGTCGCGCCCGTTACCATTGGAACACTTCAACAGACCGTAACGGCGGTGGGCAATGTAGCCTATGATGAAGACAGTATTGTACACATTCACCCCCGAGTATCGGGTTGGGTAGATAGGCTATTTATCAAGTCTCAGGGTGAGCAGGTCGAAAAAGGCCAAGCGCTCTACACCTTGTACTCCCCAGAACTAGTTAGTGCACAAGAAGAATACGTTTTGGCCCTTAAGCGAAAAGACTCTCGTTTGATATTAGGGGCTGCTGAACGTCTCAAAACCTTAGGTATGTCACAGAGCGCTATCGCCGAACTTAGAAAAGGCAGACAGGTTGTTCAAACGGTAACCTTTCATGCGCCACAAAGTGGTGTAGTAGAAGCGCTAAACATTCGTGAAGGGTTTTACGTTCAGCCTGGAACTACGCTAATGAGCATCGCGCAACTTGATACGGTGTGGGTGATTGCTGAAGTAGCAGAAAAATATGCGCAATTGATTGCGCCGCATGACCGCGCTGTGGTCACTCTTGATGAAATGGCACATGCTTCAACGGCAAACTGGGAAAGTCATGTTGAGTATATTTATCCCTCTTTATCTGAGGTAACGCGAACCTTGAAGGTGCGCATTCCTTTGGCTAATGAGAGCCACACATTAAAGCCTAATATGTTCACGCAGGTTTCGCTAAAACCTGTGCAGCGCAAGCCCGCTTTGCTAGTGCCGCGTAGCGCGGTTATTCGCACGTCTAAAGGCACAAAGGTGGTGTTGAGTGATGGTAACGGCAACTTTAAATCGGTACGCGTCAAACTGGGGCAAAGTGATAGTACGCATTTTGAAGTTATAGAAGGTTTGCTGCCAGAGGATAACGTTGTGGTATCAGCACAATTTTTGATTGATTCAGAGTCGTCAAAAAGCAGTGACTTTGAGCGAATGGAAGCGCCCGATCATCAGGCTACGACGACAGGTGCTATTGAGGCAATTGAATTGCCAGCTGACACCGAAACGAATGGCGCTTCGAATAACGCAAAGTTAGTAATCGCTCGCGGGCCGATTGAAAAATGGGGGCGGGGCCCTGCGACCATGTCTTTTGCAGTTTCAAAGCATATTGACTTATCTAGTTTCAAAGAAGGCGACAACATAGTTTTCACCTTTGTGACTGGCGAAGAGTTTACAGTAATTGATATGGGGAAACACAGCGAACATAAGGTGAGTAAGGACACGATGCATGGCTCAGATCACAGTAATCATAAACACAATGCGGACGACCTGGAAGGCGATGAAGACCACAGCCATGCTCACGAATCGATGGTTCATAAGTCAGTAGAGCACGAGTCGACAAATCATAAGGAGCATATGCACCATGATTGAATCGGTAATTCGCTGGTCGATAAACAATAGAATTCTGGTGCTTTTGAGCGCGATTTTGCTCAGTATCTCAGGGATTTGGGCAGTGAAAAACACGCCTGTGGATGCTATTCCTGATTTGTCCGATGTCCAGGTAATTGTCAAAGTTAGCTATCCGGGCCAGTCGCCACAAGTGGTTGAAGATCAGGTGACCTTTCCACTTACATCAGCACTTATGTCTGTGCCCGGAGCACAAACAGTGCGCGGGTATTCGTTCTTCGGCGACGCGTACGTTTATGTCATTTTCGATGACGATACCGACATGTACTGGGCGCGAAGCAGAGTATTGGAATATCTTAGCCAGGCATCCTCTCAGCTACCTCAAGGCGTTATACCTCAGCTAGGCCCAGATGCCACTGGGGTAGGGTGGGTCTACATTTATGCCTTAGAAAATGATGCCAGTCATCCCAATGCGCTTGATGCTGGAGAATTAAGAGCACTGCAAGACTGGTTCTTAAAGTTTGAGCTTCAGTCGGTTGAGGGCGTATCTGAAGTGGCTACCGTAGGGGGAATGGTTAAGCAGTACCAGGTTGTCGTCGATCCCGAAAAGCTGCGTGCCTATAACATTGAGCCCTCTATGATTGAAATTGCGCTTAAACGAGGTAATCGCGCCTCTGGTGCTTCGGTTATCGAAATGGCGGAAGCCGAGTATATGGTCACTGCGCAAAGCTACATTCAAGGTATTGACGATATACAAACCTTGCCAACCGGCGTTATAAAGGATGGGGTAAGTATAACCATAAATGATGTAGCCCAAGTTATTGAAAGTCCGATAATGCGCCGCGGTATTGCCGAGCTAAACGGAAAAGGAGAAACCGTTGGCGGCATCATTGTGATGCGCTACGGCGAAAACGCGAAAGCCACTATCGATGCGGTGAAAGCTAAATTGAAAACGCTAAAAGCGAGCTTGCCTGAAGGGGTGGATATCGTTCAGGTTTACGACCGCTCGACATTAATCGACAACGCTATCAATACCCTCTTTGATAAGCTTTTAGAGGAGCTATTAGTAGTAGGTGTGGTATGCGCAATCTTTTTGTTCCACTTACGTTCCTCAATGGTGGCGCTAATCAGTTTGCCTATTGGCATACTCACCGCCTTTATCGTGATGAAGCTACAGGGGCTGAACGCCAACATCATGTCACTGGGCGGCATTGCTATAGCTATTGGTGCAATGGTGGATGGCGCTATTGTTGTGGTTGAAAATTTACACAAGCACATTCATCAGCACGCTGTTTCTTCAAGTCAGGGTGTTTTAGCTAGTCAGGGGGAGGCAGCAAGTCAAAAGGTTTCAGGGAGTGCCCAAACGCGAACATCAATACCAATCACTGCGCCAACATCTGCAAAGCTTTCAACAGCCAAACGTTGGGAGCTGGTGGTTAAGTCAACCACAGAAGTTGGCCCAGCATTATTCTTTTCTCTCCTCATTATAACCGTATCCTTTATTCCTGTTTTTGCGTTAGAAGCACAGGAAGGGCGTCTTTTTGCACCTCTCGCCTTCACCAAAACCTACGCCATGGCAGCAGCTGCCGCGCTGGCAATTACCTTGGTTCCTGTGCTAGCAGGTTATTTTGTACGCGGAAAAATACGTTCCGAAGCCCAAAATCCGGTAAACCGAGTGTTGGAACGTGTGTATCAGCGATTACTGACGTGGTTGCTTAACTACCCACTGCTTACCTTGGTGGGGGCGTTTTGCTTGTTGCTTTCCATGTACTGGCCGTTAAGCCATCTCGGTAGTGAATTTATGCCTGAATTGGATGAAGGTGATTTGATGTATATGCCCACAACCTACCCAGGTATTTCAGTGGGTAAAGCTAGAGAACTTTTGCAACAAACAGATAAACTCATTGCAACCTTGCCAGAGGTTAAAACGGTATTTGGAAAAATTGGACGGGCGGATACGGCCACGGACCCAGCACCATTGACCATGATTGAAACCTTCATTCAGCTTAAACCTAAAGCGCAGTGGAGAGAGGGCATGACCACAGAACAGCTCAAAGAAGAGCTTAATGCTCTAGTGCAGTTCCCCGGGCTAACTAATGCGTGGGTCATGCCAATTAAAACCCGCATCGACATGTTAGCCACGGGCATAAAAACGCCTGTGGGCATTAAAATCGCGGGGCCCGACTTAGCCGGTATCGAAGCCATTGGAAAAAAAATTGAAGTACTTCTTCAAGACTTACCCAACACCGCATCAGTGTACGCTGAACGCGTGGTGGGCGGTCGTTACGTGACTATCGATATCGACAGAAAACTGGCTGCGCGCTACGCTATGACAATAGATGATGTTCACAGTATTTTAGCGTCTGCAGTGGGCGGCAGAGTGGTTACACAGTCAGTGGAAGGGCGTGAGCGTTTTCCTATTTCCATGCGTTTTTTACAGCACTACCGCGATACGCCTGAGTCTTTAGCATCCATGCCTTTCGTCACGCCAAGCGGTGTTCACATTACACTTGGAGACGTCGCAGCCGTGCGTATTGAAGACGGGCCAGCTGGGATTAAGAGCGAAAATGCACGATTAAATGGATGGGTATACATTGATATCTCGTCAGACTCAGCCACAGGTATTGACTTAGGAGGCTATGTAGATAGCGCGAAACGTCATTTGTCACAGCACCTTGATTTACCCACTGGCTACTCAATCTCTTGGGCTGGGCAGTTTACTTACCTAGAGCGCGCAAAGGCAAAACTGTCGGTAGTTATACCTCTAACCTTAGCCATTATTTGTCTTTTACTTTATCTGGCGTTTAAACGCCTTCGCGATGTGGCACTTATACTTGCTACTTTGCCTCTGGCATTGGTGGGCAGTGTGTGGTTGCTTTACTTTGTTGATTTCAATCTATCCGTTGCGGTGGGTGTAGGTTTCATTGCCCTTGCCGGTGTAGCGGTGGAAATAGGCGTGATCATGTTGGTGTATTTAAACCAATATGTATCGGAAATACTTACTGAGCACGCAACAGAGAATGGCCACACTAAAAAAGATGCACTTGTTAAAAAAGCTATTGTGCAGGCAGCATTGGCAAGACTTCGCCCTGTCATGATGACATCGCTTTCTATCATTGCTGGCCTACTACCTGTGCTTAATGCTACGGGAACAGGCAGCGAGGTAATGCAGCGAATAGCTGCGCCTATGGTAGGCGGTATGGCGAGTGCCCTAGTATTAACGCTTTTGGTATTACCATGTGCGTATTACCTAATTCTTTCACGTAAAGCGTAACAGAATAGAAAGTTCAATAGAGCAGAAAAGCATGGGGAGGCGAGCACACGCTTCCCCAGCATTTATTCATAATACGTGAGGTAACTAATGCGCTGCCGCGTGATCTTCTGTATAACCTTCCGCATAGTCTTCTACCTGCTGCCAAACGCGTAAAAGGTTACCACTTAGTATCTTTTCAATGTCGCTACGGTTATAGCCTCTATCGAGCAACCCTTGAACTAAGTTTGGAAAACTCGCCACGTCTTTAAGTCCAATGGGGAGTGAGTCACCTACGCCGTCGTAGTCTGAACCAATACCCACATGCTCAACACCAATCAGTTTTACAACGTGGTCAATATGGTCAAGCACTTCATCAAGCGTTGAATAAGGGTAAGGCACTTCTTTGCGATAATTCTCTTCAAAGTTCTCTAGCTTAGGGCTGTCTTCACCTTCTTTTCCAACCAACGCTTTACGCGCTGCGGTAAGACCGCTGCGCCACTTGCCGGCTTCTTTAGATACAAAACTAGAGCCAAAGTTAATCAAGATCACACCGCCATTTTCGCCGAGCTTCTTGATCATCTCGTCGTCCATGTTGCGTTCAAAGCCAGGTGTAAATCGGCGCAGTGAAGAGTGGGATGCTATAACTGGTACCTTTGTTAACTCAATAACCTGGTAAAAGGCGTCATCAGACACATGAGAAATATCTAACATGATACCGATATTATTCATCTCGCCCACTAGGGTTTTGCCAAACGGGCTTAAGCCTTTCCATTTTCTACGCAGATCATACGAAGAGTCAGATATGTGATTAGCCTGGCTGTGAGCAAGAGTAATGTAACGGATCCCACGCTCGTAAAAAGCCGATAAATTTGCTAAATCCCCTTGAATAGGAGAACCATTTTCCATCCCCATAGGCAATGAAATAAGCCCCTTTTCAAATTGGGACATTACGTCAGAAGGGCTCTTAGCAATGGCAAATTTATCCGGTGCGCGGGCAACAATCGCTTCCACTGAATCGATGAGCTCATGGGCGAGCTGCGTAGATTCTGGAGAGTTATCCAAGCTGGCAGGTACATAAATACTCATAAAAGGGGCGTTCAGACCGCCAGATACTGCGCGTGGATAATCAAAGTCTCCACCCTCGGTGGCTTTAGTGACATCCACCCACTTTTCCTTTACGCGATAAGGCACATCAATGTGCCCGTCTACAATTATGGTTTCCTGTGCGATCTTGATAGCTTTTTCAGATGCTGAATACGCGGGGGTGTCAGCAATTACTGAATGTGAGGTAATAAGCGCAGAAATTACTAATGCGCAAGATGAGAGTGGGAAGCGCCCCTTCATAGAAAATCCTTATTTTGTTTTTTTATCGCTTGGATTAGAAGAGACTAAAGGATAATGCATACCGCGACAATAGGTGTCACTCGCTTCCTTTTTACTTCAGATTGCGCATATGAACCTTCAAATTGATCAAAATTGCTCAATTTTAGAGCGCTTGTGCTTGTTTACTTCAAGTTTACATTGCAATAAAAATTTAAAACTTGTTATGGTGAAGACTGCGTGACTTCATTGCGCGAATACGGGATACTCCCAAGCGCTCCGCCAATTATCGATGACTACTATGCATCAGCGCGGCCGACGTAATTTTTTTAGTGGCACCCGCTCTTCTCACATAATCAAGCCGGGGCCACAGCTAACAAGTATGAGAAATAAATATGGCTATTAATTTTGTACCGCTAGATAAAGAAAAGCATAAAGACCTAAAGGTTGCGGTAAATACATCTTTCAGCTTTGCTAAAAATACACACCTAGCAGCAGCGACTATCCGTGAATTCGCACAACTTGCAGCAACAATGCCGCTAGTGTTTATCGAAGACACTGCATCTAAGCGTCACCACGTTGTGACTATGCTTGGTATGGAGCAAGGTCAAAACCTTTTCCTAACTGGCGATAGTTGGAAAGGCCCTCACGTTCCAATGAACATCCTTCGCTATCCGTTTGACGTGCGTCCAGACGGCGACAAGCTTGGGGTTTACATTGATGAAAATTCTGATCTTATCTCTGACGAAGGTCAGCCTCTGTTTACTGATGCCGGTGAAGCTAGTGAGTTTCTTGAAAACCGTCAAAAATTCCTAGCAGACTTAGCTAATAGCGAAATGCTGACACAGCGTTTTGTAGCCAAAGTTGTTGAGCTAGACCTACTTGATCCTATTCAAATTCGCCTTACTTACCAAGATGGTAAGCAGCGCAATGTTACTGGCATGATGAGCATCAACGAGAAGAAACTTCTTGAGCTACCTGAAGAGCAAGTACTTGAGCTACATAAACAGGGCTTCCTAGGTGCAATTTATGCGGTAATGATGTCAGTTGGTCAGCTTAATCGTCTTGTTGAGCTTTCAAACAGTACAGATAACCCAATTCGCAACATGCAGCTTTCTGCAGTTAAAGCAGAAGAAGCGCCAGCCGAAGCGGCGCCAAGCGCGTAAACAAGTCTTAAATTTAAAAGTAAAAACCCGCGATTTCGCGGGTTTTTTAATGCCTAAATATAACGTTCAGATTTCGTCAGGTTTCGTTCAGAATCCGTTAAGTTTTAATGCCTTATCTTATGCGTAGTGATTCTACTCGTCGTTCCCAACACATTTTTTAAGGACAAAAGACATGAATATTAAATCTAATAAACTTTCAACAACGCTAACCGCACTATCACTTATCACGGCTTCAGCATTTTCAGTTTCAGCAGCACATGCCGCTACACAAAACGAATTACAAGTTACCGCTGTCGATTTTGAAGGGGTAGATGACAATCTCTACGGTGCTAGATATGTGCGCTACCTTGACGAAGTTAGCGGCAACAGCGGCGCTTACCTTATAAACCCTTATCTACAGCGCGTATCAAGTCTATCTGGTGGGTACGCTAATTTAGACGGTATCGACGTGTTTAATTTAGGTACTACTTTTTATTTCGACAATACGTGGATGCTAGCCATTGAAGGTGCCCATAGTAAATTTGACGACGATTTTGGCGATGAGGATTACACCAATATTGATTTAAAAGTAGGGTTTAACTTGTCACGTCAATGGCAGATAGGCGCAGGGGTAATTTATCAGCGCGCTACTTACGATATTAATGATGGTACAAATAGCTACAGCGAAAGCGAGAATGAAACTTCACCTCTAGTTTTTACGCGCTATACCACAGTAGGGAACGAGGGAACGGGCTGGGACTTCACCGCCCAATATATTGCCGATGATGTTGATGTATTATCTGGAAGTGCGCGTTACTTCTTTAGCCCAGGCTTAAGTCTTCAAGGCAGCTATAGCTACACCAATGCACCAGACGGCTTTGACAACTTAAAAACAGCAGGGGTGGCTTTAGACTACTGGGTAAATGAACAATTCTCAGTATCGGCCAGCTATGAAACCGATATTGATAGCGATATCGAAAGTGATGTAGCGTCGCTTACAGCTTCTTATCGTTTCTAAAGCAATTCAGCCATCAACTATTGATAACTAGCAATAATCAACAATGAACTATCAACTTCGGTTGGTAGTTCATTTTTTGCATTTATTCATTTAAGCCGTTTTTAGGTAACAACCCGGCTCAATTTAGATGAAAACCGCCGTTCATCGATAAATTTTAAGTTTAATCTTATTCCGCTGAATAATTTTTAATCTTTTTTACATGCCTAATCATACACTTCCTAAAACAACTGTATATAAAGCCAGTTTAACCCCAGTGTTTATGCGGCTTTCACGCCTTTTTTCTACTTGACAGTGGGGATCATTGGTACCTAAACTGTATCTCAGTGGGTAAATGTGGCGAATTGTGGATCAAATCATCATCACTTTGCAGATTAGTACTCAAAAAACAAGAAAACCAAGAGCAAATAATAAAAGGCTAGGGGAATGTTCCGCGGCGCTAACGCAATCAATCTGGATACAAAAGGCAGACTGGCTATACCGACGAAGTATCGTCAGTCGCTGCTGGATGATTGTCAGGGACAACTGGTCTGCACAGTCGATACACAACAAAGTTGTTTGCTGCTTTACCCACTTCCCGAATGGGAAGAGATTGAGCTAAAACTCTCTAAACTTTCAAGCATGATCCCAGCCGAGCGTCGCTTGCAGCGATTGCTACTAGGTTATGCTTCAGAAGGTGAGATGGATAAAAGCGGGCGCATTCTTATTCCTACTCCACTGCGAAGTTTCGCAAAACTCTCAAAAGAAGTCATGTTAGTTGGTCAGTTAAACAAATTCGAAATTTGGGATGCCGATATTTGGGCACAACAAGTTGAAGCTGATATAGACACCGAACGCAAAGGCGAATTTGAACTTACCGAACGATTACAGGACTTTTCTCTATGACGCAGTCTAGCGAATTTAAACATATTTCAGTATTGCTTGACGAATGCATTGAAGCGCTGGCGATTAAACCTGACGGCATTTATATCGATGCTACGTTTGGACGTGGTGGGCATTCAGCACATATTTTAAAGGCTCTAGGTGAAAACGGGCGTCTTATCGCCTTTGACCGTGACCTTCAAGCTATCAAAGCGGCCGAACGCTTTGCCGATGACAAGCGCTTTAGCATTATCCACTCACCGTTTGGGGATATGGCAGAGGAAATAGATGCGCTAGGGTTAACTGGCAAGATTGACGGTGTGCTTATGGATTTGGGTGTATCTTCACCTCAACTTGACGATGCTGAACGCGGATTTAGCTTTCTGCGCGACGGCCCGCTGGACATGCGCATGGACACCTCTCGCGGTCAAAGTGCCGCTGATTGGTTGGCTAGTGCAGAAGAGCAAGATATTACACAGGTCATTAAAGAGTTTGGTGAAGAAAAGTTCGGCAAGCGTATTGCCCATGCTATTGTAAACACACGCAAAGAAACGCCTATCACGCGTACTGCACAGCTTGCCAAAATCATTGATGCAGCCGTACCCGTAAAAGACAAATTCAAGCACCCTGCAACCCGCGCATTCCAAGGTATTCGCATATATATTAATGCTGAGTTGGAGCAACTTCGCGTGGGTCTCAAAGCTGCCACTCAAGTATTAGCAAAAGAAGGCCGTTTAGCCGTTATTTCATTTCATTCGTTAGAAGACCGCTTAGTAAAGCGCTTCATCAAGGATCAAAGTAAAGGTAAAGTTGTACCGCACAATTTACCGATTACCCAAGCTGAAATAGATGCAGATAAAGTGCTAAAAGCTCTGGGTAAAGCAATAAAACCTTCAGAACAGGAGATTGCGAACAACGTTCGCTCCCGCAGTTCCGTATTACGTGTGGCAGAAAAGTTATGACCAAAGCCACACCAAACAAGGCAAGCACTAATTTTAAATTACTGCTCATTATTGTTTCAGATTTGACCCGCAACAAGTTGCGGGTTTTGTTGTATTTAATGGTTATCACAAGTGCCATGGCTGTGACCCTTAGTAGCCATCACAATAGACAGCAAGTGATAGCTCTTGAAGACCTCATGCAAGAAAAAGATGAGCTTGATGTTGAGTGGCGTAACCTAGTGCTCGAACAGCGAGCGTTGACCGAGCATAACCGCATAGAAAATCTGGTTGAAAAGCAGTTAGAAATGTACCGTGCCACGGCAGACGACGAAGTAGTGGTGAGGCTAAAGTGAGTACATCTGCACCTTCTCGTAAGCACAAAAAGACAGGCGCAAAACAAAATGTAACGCCAAGCTTAGTGCACTGGCGCTTTGTGGTTGTGCTTGTTGTTATCATGCTAGTGTTTGGCGTGTTAGCCGCACGCGCAGCTTACATTCAAGTTATTGAACCTGATGAGCTTATTCAACAAGGCGATAACCGCACTCTTAGAACCCGTGATATGCCGACCTACCGCGGTCTTATCACCGATAGAAACGGTGTAGAGCTAGCAGTAAGTGTTCCTGTTCGCGCTATTTACGCAGACCCCAAAATTATTCATGAAAATGAAGGCTTCAAAGAAGAACGCCGCTGGGAAGCACTGGCGGATGTACTGCGCCAAGACGTAAATGAACTAAAAGAAAAAGTGGCAAACCCCAAACGCCGCTTTGTTTATTTGCAGCGTCAGGTTTCGCCCGCCATGGCAGAGTACGTTGATAAACTGGATATTCCAGGTATTTATCTTCGTCGTGAAAGCCGCCGTTATTATCCTACGGGTGAAGTTTCAGCACAGTTAATTGGTGTAACCGATGTTGATGATACGGGTGTTGAAGGCCTAGAACGTATGTATAACGAGTGGCTGACGGGCACGCCTGGCTCTCGAAAAATACGCCGCGATGCAAAAGGGCGTCAGGTCGAAATTTTAGAAACAAAGTCGGGTGAAGAAGCCGGCGACCTGCAGCTGACTATCGATCAGCGCATACAAGCGCTTGCTTACAAAGAAATCAAAGAAGCCATGCTTTATTATCAATCGAGTTCGGCTTCAGCCATTGTTATTGATGTAAAAAACGGCGACGTATTAGCTATGGTGAATGCACCGTCATTCAACCCAAACGACAGAAGCAAATTGTCCGCACACAGAATGCGTAACCGGGTTATTACTGATGCGTTCGAGCCGGGCTCAGCATTGAAGCCTCTTGCTGTCCTCACTGCATTGGAATTCGGTGAAGTCGAGCCTGAAGATTCAGTAAACACCCATCCAGGTTGGATGCGTTTGGGTGGCAGCCTAGTAAAAGATTCGCGCAACTATGGCGAGCTAACGCTAGAAGAAATTATCCAGCATTCCTCCAATATGGGCACATCGAAGCTGGCACTTTCAGTGCCTAAGCAGTTCCTGCTGGATACTTACTACAACATGGGCTTAATGAGCGATACCGGGCTTAACATGGCTGGGGAAAGTAGCGGTATTTTTCATGAACGCAGTCGCTGGTCTGAATTTGAATTAGCCACGCTGTCGTTTGGGTACGGTATCTCTGTAACTACGGCACAGTTGGGGCGTCTTTACGCTACCTTGGCAAATGGAGGCGTTAAAACACCTCTTAATATCATTAAATCGCCTGAGCAACCTTCGTGGCAAGCTCAATCAGAGCGTGTGATTAGCGAAGAAAACGCAAAATCCATTGTTCAAATGATGGAAAGCGTCACCCAGCGCGGCGGCACGGCAACCAAAGCTGCAGTTCCAGGCTATCGAGTCGCTGGGAAAACAGGAACAAGCCGCAAAGCGGTGGCCGGTGGTTACGGGGAAGAGTACGTCAACATTTTTGCCGGTATTGCACCAGTGTCTGACCCAAGACTAGTAACTATTGTTTTGATCAACGAACCCGGCGGCGATTTGTATCACGCAGGTGATACCGCAGCACCTGTATTTTCTTCAATTATGGGCGGTGCACTGCACATGCTCAACGTAACGCCAGATGATAAACAAGTTACTTCAAGTCGCTTATTGATGGGAGGTCAAAGTGGTAGTTAGTGCCTTTATTCAAAGTATTAAAGCCTTGTTAGCAAAATTTGGAGTAGATGCGCCCGATATTCGCATTGAAGGTCTAACATTGGATAGCCGTGAAGTGAACACGCGTTTAGCGTTTTTGGCAATTAAGGGCCACGAACGTGATGGTCGTGATTTTATTCCACAGGCAATAAGTTTAGGGGCCCGTGTAATTCTGGCGCAAACTGAAGACAGTAGCGCTCACGGTCAAATGGAAATGCGCGATCACAGCGTCATCATTTCGCTATATGAACTACCGCAAATGCTTTCTGCATTAGCTGCTGCATTTTATGACTACCCTGCTCAGAAAATGACCACGGTGGCAGTGACAGGGACTAACGGAAAAACCTCTACAGTTCAAGTGCTTACCCAGTTAAAAGATGCTTTGGGTACACGTAGCGCAAGCATAGGAACCTTAGGCAGCAGTGTGTTTGAAGGCGATGAAACCCAGTGGTCGAACACGCCGGCAGCAAACACGACGCCCGATGCCATACGTATGCAGTACTTGTTGGCAGACTTTGTGCAAAGTGAAGTGCGCCATACGGCCTTCGAAGCAAGTTCTCACGCATTGGTTCAGGGGCGGCTTGGTACAGTAAAAACTGATATCGCTGTTTTCACCAACCTTACTCGAGATCATCTCGATTATCACGGCACTATGGAAGAGTACGGCAAAGCCAAGCGCTTGCTGCTTCAGCAGCCAGGTTTAAAGGCTGTGGTATTAAACGCTAATGATGATGAAAGTAAGAAGTGGGATGGTGCAGCAGATAAGACGATTACGCGTATTTGGACAGGTATAGACGAAAGTGGTTCGGATATAAGCGATGAAAGTGAGTTCATGCGCGAGCATAACAATCCTCAAAGTCGCCATTGTTTCGCCACAAATGCTTCTTATCATGCAGGTGGATGTAGCTTTGAACTGGTGAGTTCGTGGGGAAGTGCTGCTATTTCGCTGCCACTATTTGGAAAGTTCAATATTAGCAATGTACTTAGCGCTATAGGTACGTTACTCGCTGAGGGTGAGCGTTTTGATGACGTGGTTAATGCGGTCAATGCTATCACTCCAGTACCCGGCCGTATGGAAGTATTCCCTGTTAGGGGTGCTGCTAATGTGGTAGTGGACTACGCGCATACACCTGATGCACTAGAAAAGGTGCTGTTAAGTGCCAAATTCCACACCACAGGCAAAGTATGGTGTGTGTTTGGTTGTGGTGGCGACAGAGACAAAGGTAAGCGACCATTAATGGGGCAGGCTGCTGAGTCAGGCGCTGACGCTATTGTGATCACCACCGACAACAGCCGAAGCGAAAGCCCTGAGTCTATCGCCAAAGACATCATTGCAGGCTTAAAAAATTCTAAGCTGGCAGTGTCTATTCCCGACCGCGAACAAGCTATTCGTCACTGCCTTGAGCATGCGCATGAAAGCGACATCATCATCGTGGCCGGAAAAGGCCATGAAGACTACCAAATTATTGGTGACAAAAAGACTAACTATAACGAACGTGCAGTTGTGGCGCGACTGCAACAGGAGTACAGCAAATGATAACAACAACGCTGTCATGGATAGCCGAAAAGGTTAACGGAAAATTATCAAAAGGTGTTGCCGACGTTGAAGTGTCAGCGGTAAGTACCGATACCCGGACCCTTGAAGGTGGTGCAGTGTATCTAGCCTTGAAAGGCCCGAATTTTAACGGCCACGACTTTATCTCAACGGCAGAAAAAGCCGGAGCAAGCGCGGTTATTGCCAGTGAAGACGTAGCGACCTCGTTACCTGTCATCATGGTTGAAGATACCAAAGAAGCACTTGGCCTGTTAGGTGCTGCCGTAAAAGTACATGTGGCGCCAAAGACAATTGCCATCACCGGAAGCAGCGGTAAAACCACCGTAAAGGAAATGTGCGCCGCTATTTTGGAGCGAAGAGGCAATGTATTAGCTACAAAGGGTAACTTCAATAATGATATAGGTGTGCCGCTAACCCTTTTGCGCCTTGAACCTCAGCATGAATACGCAGTGATGGAGCTCGGCGCAAATCACATGGGTGAAATCGCCTATACCACGGGACTAGTTAAGCCAGATGTAGCAACTATCGTAAACGCTGCTGCCTCTCATCTAGAGGGGTTTGGAAGCTTGCTTGGCGTTGCACGTGCTAAAAGCGAAATTTTTAAAGGTTTGGGCAGTGACGGCGTGGCAATAGTCAATGTCGACAGTCAGTTTGCCGAATTTTGGCAAGGTAAGCTTAAACAAACCAAAACGCTAACATTTTCGCCCCAGCAGAAAAACGACGCTGACTTTAAAGCAGAAGATATCACTATTGGATTAGATGGCTGCGCTGCATTCCATTTGGTTTGCCCACACGGTGAAATGGCAATCCAGCTAACAATACCTGGTGTCCACAACGTGGGTAATGCCCTTGTGGCTGCTGCGCTAACTCTACAAGTTGGTGCAACGTTAGAAAATGTACGCGACGGTCTATTAGCTATGCAGCAGGTAAGTGGTCGTCTAAATGTGAAGCAGCTTACTGAGCAGGTTCGCCTTTTAGATGATAGCTATAACGCTAACGTAGCATCTGTAAATGCGGCAATTGATACGCTTAGTAGCTTTTCAGGTATTCGCGTTCTTGTGCTAGGTGACATGAAAGAGTTGGGTGAAAAAGCGCGTTTCTACCACGAGCAGGTAGGGGAATACGCTAAACAAAAAGGCATCGATTATCTTTATACCATGGGTGTATTGAGTCAATCAGCCAGCGCTGTGTTTAATGAAAACGGTGGCCATTTCAGCGATGTTGAGAGTCTGTTGGCCGCTATGGAGAGTGATTTGTTAGTGCAGCAGCGCGATATTTCAATTTTAGTTAAAGGTTCACGCAGTTCAAAAATGGAACGCGTGGTAGAGGCGGTCGAGGCCTCTGCGCTGGGAAAGCACGATAGCCGTCGGGAGCGAATAGCATGTTAATTTGGCTAGCCGACTGGCTGACACAATTCGATTCAGGGTTTAACGTATTTTCATACCTTACCCTTCGCGCGATTTTAAGTACGTTAACTGCGTTACTTATTGCGATTCTTATTGGCCCTAAGATGATTCGTTATCTGCAGCGTATGCAAATTGGTCAAACTGTGCGCGACGATGGCCCTGAAAGTCACTTGTCAAAATCAGGCACGCCTACCATGGGCGGGTTACTCATACTCGCAGCAATCGTAGTAAGCGGCCTGCTTTGGGCTGACCTCACTAATCGCTATGTACTGGTAACTCTCACTGTGGTTGTGGCCTACGGTATTATTGGGTTTGTTGACGACTATAGAAAAGTCATCCGTAAAGACTCAAAAGGGCTTATCGCGCGCTGGAAGTATTTCTGGCAATCGGTAGTAGCGTTGGGCGTTGCGTTCTATTTATACAGCAGTGCAACGATAAGTGCCGAAACCTCCTTACTGGTACCCTTCTTTAAAGAAGTGTTCCCGCAGCTAGGGGCCTTTTTCATCATCATTACTTATTTTGCCATTGTAGGCACCAGTAATGCGGTAAACCTTACTGATGGATTGGACGGACTCGCTATAGTGCCCACCATTTTGGTAGCAGGTGCATTCGCTATTTTTGCCTATGTAACAGGAAATGCGAACTTTGCCGAATACCTGAATATTCCTCATATTCCGCTCACCAGTGAACTGGTAATTGTGTGCACCGCCATGGTCGGGGCTGGCTTAGGCTTTTTATGGTTTAACACGTATCCGGCACAAGTATTTATGGGTGACGTTGGTTCATTAGCGTTAGGCGGCACATTAGGCGTGCTGGCTGTATTAGTGCGCCAAGAACTCGTGTTAATCATCATGGGCGGTGTTTTTGTAATGGAAACTCTGTCGGTCATCCTTCAGGTGGGCTCTTACAAATTACGTGGTCAGCGAATTTTCCGTATGGCGCCTATTCACCATCACTATGAATTAAAGGGCTGGCCAGAGCCGCGCGTTATCGTGCGTTTTTGGATCATTTCGATCATTTTAGTTTTAGTGGGTTTAGCTACCCTAAAACTAAGATAAGCGGTTAAGAGATAAATACTAATGACATATAACGTACGTGAGCATAGTTATGTAGTCGGTGGCCTAGGTGTTACAGGTCAGGCTTGCGTGCGCTTTTTGTTGCAACAAAAGGCAACGGTTAAAGCGTTTGATACACGTGCTAATTTTACTCTAGTTACCAACCCTGATTCTGATCTTGATACTGACATGCAAGCGTTTATGGCAGAGAAGGTCACTTGCAATACACTAAGTGAAGATTACTTTGATGGCGTAGACACCTTGGTGTTAAGCCCAGGTCTTGCACTTAATATTGAACAAGTGGCTTTAGCGCAAAAGTGTGGTGTTGAGGTGATCGGCGACGTGGAATTGTTCGCCCGTTTAAATGCCACCAAAAACGGCGCTACGCCAGCAAAGCGCGTAGTAGGCATAACCGGTTCTAACGGTAAAACCACGGTTACTTTATTAGTGAACCATTTGCTTAAGGCCTGTGGCGTAAAAAGTATTGAAGCGGGTAACGTAGGCCGCCCTGTGCTTGAAGCGCTTCAAAGTGATGCAGATGTAGTGGTGATGGAGTTATCAAGTTTTCAACTTGAAACTACGTCTAGCCTGGTGCTTGAAGCCGCTACTGTGCTTAATATTTCCGATGATCACCTAGACCGTCACGGTACCCTTGAGGCCTATATTGACGCCAAGCATCGCATTTTTGATAACGCTAAATCTGCGGTTGTATGGCGAGACGGTGAGTTTGTGGCGCCTGAAGAACCGCTAGCATCACAAGAGCTCATTGAATATGGTTTAGGGGAGTCGTCTACAGGGTTTGCAATTGCCGCTTTTGAAGATAAAAATGATGGTTCAAGCGATAAACAAAGCCTGTTTATTACGTTTAACGGTGAAAGCCTTATTGCGTTAAGCGAAATCCATCTAGCGGGCATGCATAACGTACTAAACATCATGGCTGCATTAGGCATCTGCCTTAAGCTAGGTGTTTCGCCTGAGCTCGCGGTTAAGCATCTACACAGTTTTAAATCTGCACCACATCGGTGTGTGGAAATAGCCCGTGTAAACGACATACGCTATATCGACGACTCCAAAGCAACCAATATTGGCGCCACGGTAGCGGCCCTTGAAGGGTTAGCCCCGACTATACAGGGGAAGCTAATTCTTATTGCAGGTGGTGACGCTAAAGGCGCTGATATAGCGAGCCTGTCGCCTTATCTAACAAAATATGTATCGCACGTGTTTGCTGTGGGTAAAGATGCACACTTGTTTGGAAAAAGTTTCACGCATACTACTCGTGTGGCAACCATGAAAGACGCGGTAAAAGCGGCAACAAGGCTAGCAGCCTCTGGTGATGTGGTATTGCTTTCGCCTGCGTGTGCAAGTTTAGATATGTTTAAGAACTATATGCATCGCGGTGACGTGTTTAAACAAGATGTATACGACCTACATAATCTACATAGTCAGAATGACCGCGCTGTGGAGGTTACATCATGATGACTGCCTCTTCCAAACTTAGCGCATTATTTGCCGCGAAGCACGACGGACAACCATCGGCAACGCATCCCTATGATGTCACCTTGATTTTGATTGCGCTGGCCTTGATGAGTATTGGTGTTGTTATTGTTACGTCAGCATCAATGCCGGTGGCAGATAGGCTACACGACAATCCGTTTTACTTTGCTATTCGCCACGGTATTTATATTGTTGGTGCCATCATTGCCGCAATGGTAGTTCTTAATTTGCCTATGCAGTTTTGGCGCATGACAAACCCCTACCTTCTGCTAGCGGCTATCGCACTATTACTAGCAGTACTGGTGGTGGGAAGAACCGTGAATGGTAGTACCCGTTGGTTAGCAATTGGGCCTATAACCATTCAAGCGGCCGAGCCCGCTAAACTCTTTTTCTTTGCCTATTTAGCGGGTTATCTGGTTCGCCGCTACGAAGAGGTTACGGAGAACTTAAAAGGCTTCATAAAGCCCCTTGTCGTGTTCTTTGCACTTGCAATGTTACTTCTTCTTCAACCTGACTTAGGTACAGTTGTTGTGATGTTTGCGACCACAATCGGCTTGTTATTTTTAGCGGGTGCACGGCTTTGGCAGTTCTTTGCACTGGTGTTTGCAGGCATATTGGCGGTTGTAGCGCTTATCGTGTTTGAAGAATATCGTATGAAGCGTGTTACCTCCTTTTTAGACCCTTGGGCCGA
This sequence comes from Alteromonas sp. S005, assembly GCF_036864475.1. Taxonomy (NCBI): domain Bacteria; kingdom Pseudomonadati; phylum Pseudomonadota; class Gammaproteobacteria; order Alteromonadales; family Alteromonadaceae; genus Alteromonas; species Alteromonas sp. S005. The sequence goes on from NZ_JAZETN010000001.1 coordinate 368,275, forward strand.
CCCTTTCGGTGCTGGTTATCAGTTAACCCAATCCTTAATGGCCTATGGCCGCGGTAACTGGTTCGGTCAAGGTTTGGGTAATAGCTTACAAAAACTTGAATTTTTGCCTGAAGCACACACCGACTTTGTTATGGCCATCTTGGCAGAAGAACTTGGCTTTGCTGGCGTACTTGCCGTACTAGGACTCATTTTATGGATGGTATTGCGTGCGTTAAGTATTGGTAACAAAGCACTAGAAAAAGGGCGTGCGTTTGACGGTTATCTGGCGTACAGCATTGGTATTTGGTTTAGTTTCCAGACCGCGGTAAATATTGGTGCAAGCGCCGGTATTCTGCCAACAAAAGGGTTAACACTGCCGTTAGTTAGCTACGGCGGCTCGTCACTTATTGTGATGTCAGTGGCGGTAGCCATATTACTACGTATTGATTTTGAATTACGTGTTGATGGCGTACAGGCAATTGGCCGAGGCGATGGTAAGGACGGCAAGAAAAGGACCCGGCGCAAAAAGCCTTTTTCCTCAAACGAAGTTCAGGCTAAGGAAACGGCTAAATTAGAAAAAAACACCGATGATGAAGACTTTTCATCATCCACAGTGGAAGCTAAGCCTGCGACAAAAAAATCAACAGCAGAAGATGAAGGCAAAGCCGGCATTAAAGCTATTCTCGCTCGCGTGGCGCAGGAGGCGGATAATGGCTAAGCGTTGTTTAATTATGGCTGGTGGTACAGGCGGACATGTTTTCCCAGGCCTTGCAGTAGCTAACGCGCTTCGAAATGAAGGTTGGGATATTCATTGGCTTGGCACCGCCGAGCGAATGGAAGCGCAAGTTGTGCCTAAACACGACATTCCTCTTCACTTCATTCCCGTAAAAGGGCTTCGTGGCAAAGGTGTTTCGGCACGTCTTCAAGGTGCTGTTGCTTTAGTAAAAAGCTTATTTTCTGCAAGACGAATTATAAAACGTCTTAAGCCGGATATTGTTATTGGGTTTGGCGGCTATGCCAGCGGCCCAGGCGGCGTTGCCGCAAAAAGCTTAGGTATTCCCGTTATTGTACACGAACAAAATGCAGCAGCGGGCATGACCAATAAGCTTCTTAGTAAAATTGCAAGCCGCGTATTGCTTGGCTTTAACGATGCCAAAGAACAATTTTCAGTTGAAGCAGCGAAAGTACACACAGTCGGCAATCCTGTTCGTGATGAAATTTGGCAGGTCAAGCCAAAGCCTGTAGACGTTAACGCAGATAATAGCGAAAACACCCTTGAAAACACCAATGAGCGAACGGATAGCCTGAATATGCTTGTCGTTGGTGGAAGCCTAGGTGCACAAATTTTAAATGAAACCGTGCCCAATACTTGCGGTGTACTCGATGGGTTATCAATAAAACACCAGTGCGGTAAAGGTAACAGTGAAGGTGTCATCAAAGCCTACACGTCGGTGGGCGCAGATATGTCGAAAATCGATGTCAGTGATTTTATTGATGACATGGCCGCAGCGTACGAATGGGCAGATTTTATTGTCTGCAGAGCAGGTGCGCTTACGGTCAGTGAGGTTGCAGCTGCGGGGCGTGCAGCTATTTTTGTTCCGCTACCTTTTGCGGTTGACGATCACCAAACAAAAAATGCGCAATCGTTAGTGAAGCACAATGCGGCACTGATGATTGCTCAATCAGTATTAAAAGAAAATTTAGGGCAGGCGGTACGTCAGTGGTTACAACACCCTGAAGACTGCTTGAATATGGGGCGTGTTGCAAAAACATGTGCAAGCACTCATGCCACGGAAAATGTAGTAAGCCACGTTAAAAGCGTGGTAGGAGTAGGGGACTAATGGTTTTTAAAACCCCATTTGAAAGCCCGCAAATGCGCAGGGTGAAAAATATATTCTTTATTGGTATCGGCGGTGCCGGTATGGGTGGTATTGCCGAAGTATTACTGAACGAAGGTTATGCTATTGCTGGCTCTGACATTCAAGAAGGGCCAATGACACAGCGGCTAAGCGAATTAGGTGCTGATGTGAAAATAGGCCACCGTGCGGAAAATGTTGAAGGCATGGACGTTATTGTGGTGTCTAGCGCCATCAACGAGCAAAACCCAGAGATTATCGTGGCTCGTGAAAAGCGCATTCCGATCATTCGCCGTGCAGAAATGCTGGCAGAATTGATGCGATTCCGCCACGGTATTGCGGTGGCGGGTACCCACGGCAAAACGACCACTACCAGTTTGATTTCAACGATTTTCGCAGAAGCTGAGTATGACCCTACGTTTGTTATCGGTGGCTTGCTTAACAGTGCTGGTACAAATGCGCGTTTGGGTAAGAGCCGCTATCTGATCGCAGAGGCTGACGAGAGCGATGCGTCCTTCCTTCATTTGCAGCCGATGGTTTCTGTGGTAACCAATATTGAAGCCGACCATATGGATACTTATGGTGGCGATTTCTCAAAGGTAAAAGACACCTTTGTCGATTTCTTGTCGAACCTACCGTTTTACGGCCAAGCCATTGTGTGCGGTGACGATGCGAATATTCAAGAGATCCGCCCTCGCATAGGCAGAAGCATTCTTACCTACGGTTTTGAGTCTCACAACGACTATCGTGCAGAGAGTATTTCACTGTCATTTGGTAAAGCGAGTTTTACCGTTATTCGACCAGAGCGTGAACCGCTAGATATTACGTTGAATCTTACTGGCAACCACAATGTGCTTAATGCGCTAGCTGCTATTGCAGTGGCTTGCGATGAAGGAGTGGATGACGATGCTATCATTCGTGCACTTGCTAGCTTTGGCGGGATAGGCCGTCGATTCGAGCAGTTAGGTACGTTTACTACCAGTAAAGGTGAAGTGTGTCTGGTGGATGACTATGGTCACCACCCAACGGAAGTTAGAGCAACTATAGCTGCTGCTCGGGCAAACTGGCCAGATGAGCGCTTAGTTATGGTTTATCAGCCCCACCGTTTCACGCGTACCCGTGACCTCTATGAAGATTTCGTTGAAGTACTATCTAGCGTTGATGCGCTGTTGCTTCTGGATGTTTATGCCGCCAGTGAACAGCCTATTGAAGGCGCTGACAGCAAAGCGCTATGTCGTTCAATTCGTCAGCGTGGTCAAATCGAACCTGTATATGTGGGCGATAAAGACGCACTGCCAGGGATTTTGGCGAATATCATGCAGGACGGCGATATCGTCATGACTCAAGGTGCCGGTAACATCGGACAAATTGCTAAGCTTCTAGCACGCCATGAGTTAGAGCCTGCCACACTTGCTAAGGAAGGGGAATAACATGATTAGTCCTTCGGTAAGTGCTCGCTCGCAGAAAACCCATTCGCCCAGTGAGTACGGTAAAGTAGCAGTGCTGCTTGGCGGTGACTCTGCAGAGCGTGAAGTATCTCTTAATTCAGGTAACGCGGTATTAAAGGCGCTATTAAGGCAAGGCGTAGATGCCTTTGGGTTTGACCCAGCGGAGCGACCGCTTACTGATCTTCTTGAATTAAAAGTCGACCGAGCGCTAATTATGCTTCACGGTCGTGGCGGTGAAGATGGCTCGATGCAAGGGGCCCTTCAGTTCCTAAAAATTCCCTATACGGGGAGCCCAGTTTTAGGCTCTGCGCTGGCAATGGATAAAATTCATACTAAGCAAGTGTGGCAAAGTTTAGGTTTACCCACTGCAAAATATGAAATTGCTGATAAAAGGCACTTTGAAGCTGGTAAGTGCAGCGCTATAATGGATAAATTGGGGAATGAAGTCATGGTAAAACCGGCCAGAGAAGGGTCGAGTATTGGCATGGCGAGAGTGACAAGCGCTAAACAACTCGAAACTGCCATTCAGGACGCCTTTAAATACGATAATCAAGTCCTGTTAGAGCAGTATATAGACGGCCCTGAATTCACCGTTTCTGTATTACAGGGGCAGGCGTTGCCGTCTATTCGCATGTCTACTCCACATACATTCTATGATTATGCTGCGAAATATCAGGATAATACAACAGAATACTATTGCCCAAGTGGCTTGTCTGAAGAGCAAGAGGCACAGTTAGCGAAATTAGCATCTCGTGCTTTTGACGCTATTTCTGGCAGCGGCTGGGGAAGAATTGATGTTATGCAGGACAACCAAAGGCAATTTTATTTGCTAGAGGCGAACACGGTACCTGGCATGACAGAAAAAAGTTTGGTGCCGAAGGCAGCCAAAGTTGCAGGACTAACATTTGACGAGCTGGTACTAAGTATTCTTTCTACCAGTTTTGATGACGTTGCAAACAAGGCGTAAACGTGGCGGATACCAATACTAATCAAGGTAAGTCAGCTTCTGTAAAGGGCGGCAAAAGCAAGACGGCAGTGTGGGGCGGCGTCGCTTTCTTACTGTTTGTAATTGCTGGGTTAGTATTTGGCGGGCTTAAAGCAAATCAGTATTTGCAAGACGAACAGCAAATGCCGGTTCAGGTTATCGATTTCTCTGGTGATTATCAGCACATCGATATTACCAAGCTGGAGCGGTTAATACGCAAGGCGCAGCCTGGAAGCTTTTTCGCGCTTGACGTCAACGAAGTATTTGAGCTTGTTGAAGCGCAGCCTTGGGTTTATCGCGCATCAGTGAGAAAGAAGTGGCCGAATACATTAAAAATATATTTGGTTGAGCAGCAGCCTGTTGCGCAATGGAATGAAGATTTGTTGTTAAACCCTTATGGGGATACGTTTAACGACGAAGGTGTAAAGCTTGACTTGCCGCGTTTGTACGGCCCGGGCGGTAGTGAAAAAACTGCCTTAGAAGGCTACAACGCCATGCATGCGTTAATTGCAACGACTGATATGGCGATAGATGAATTGTCGTTGAGTGAGCGGTTTGCGTGGCAAGTGCAGTTGGAAAACGGCATTAAATTGAATTTAGGGCGTCAGGAGTTTATCGATAGGCTACAACGGTTTATTGATGTTTATCCACTTTTGGCGCAACAAGAGAAGGCGGTGAAATACGTCGACCTTCGTTATGACACGGGCGTTGCAGTCGGATGGAAAGATGACAGCGCCACAGATGAAGAGAGTTAAGGAAACCATGTCAAAACCTGCTGAACGCAATTTGATTGTAGGACTAGATATCGGCACCAGCCAAGTAAAGGCCGTGGTGGGTGAATTACTAGAGGACGATCAAATCAGTATTGTTGGCGTGGGCACCCATGCTTCGAAAGGCATGGATAAGGGCGGCGTTAACGATTTAAACCTAGTCGTTAAGTCGGTACAGCGTGCGGTAAACGAGATGGAGTTAATGGCAGATTGCCGTGTGTCTTCAGTTTTCATGTCTATCTCGGGTCGCCACGTTAAGTGCCAAAATGAAAATGGCATGGTACCGATTAACAACCAAGAAGTAACACAAGAAGATGTAGATAACGTTATCCATGCGGCGCGCAGTGTGCCAATTGCAGCGGAACGTCGTTTACTTCACGTGCTACCGCAAGAATTTACTATTGATGTGCAGGAAGGCATTAAAAACCCTATCGGTATGTCAGGAGTAAGAATGGAAGCCGATGCTCACATTATCACTTGCGCCGACGATATGGCCAAAAACATGGTGAAGTGTGTTGAGCGCTGTGAACTTAATGCTGATCAGCTGATTTTCTCAGCGTTAGCGTCAAGCTATGCAGTGTTAACTGACGACGAGCGAGAGCTTGGCGTGTGCGTGGTCGACATTGGTGGCGGCACTATGGATATGGTTATATTCACAGATGGTGCGATTCGCCACACAGCAGTTATACCGGTTGCGGGTAATCAAATTACCAGCGACATCGCTAAAATATTTAGAACGCCTATTAGCAATGCAGAAGAAATTAAGGTGAATTACGCCTGTGCATTGAAAGATATGGTGAGTATGGAAGACAGTATTGAAGTGCCTAGCGTGGGCGGGCGCCCGGCTAGAGTCATGTCTCGTCATACGTTAGCTGAGGTCATTGAACCTCGCTATCAAGAGCTTTTTGAGCTGGTACATGATGAAATTCGTGCCAGCGGTCTGGAAGAGCAAATTGCAGCAGGTCTTGTACTTACTGGCGGTACCGCTAAGATGGAAGGTGCTGTGGAATTTGCCGAAGAACTTTTCCAGATGCCCGTGCGCGTGGGCAAACCTATCGACGTAAAAGGCTTGTCTGAATATGTTGATGATGCTGGCTTTGCGACAGTCGTAGGGCTGCTGCAATATGGCAAAGTACAATCTGATAATAAGAAGTCCAGTACGCAGAAGACCGGTGAAAGCATATTTCATCGAGTGCAAAGCTGGTTTAAAGGTGAATTTTAATTTTATTTGGGGGCGCTATAGCTACGGCATTAAGGCTAGCAGGAAGCAATTAGCCTAAGGGAATGACCTGGCGTAGTGTTGAAAAAGACGTACAACCGGAGAGTAAGTATGTTCGAATTAATGGATAGTCACGGCGAAGAAGCCGTAATAAAAGTCATCGGTGTCGGTGGCGGCGGTGGTAATGCGGTTGAGCACATGGTGTCTCAAAGCATTGAAGGCGTAGAATTTATCGCAGTGAATACTGACGCACAGGTGCTTCGTAGCTCAAGTGCAGATGTAACACTTCAAATTGGCTCAAGCGTAACCAAAGGCTTAGGTGCAGGTGCCGATCCAAATATTGGTCGCGAAGCAGCGCAAGAAGACAGAGAAACCATTCGTCAGGCGCTAGACGGTGCCGATATGGTTTTCATCACGGCCGGAATGGGCGGTGGTACAGGTACAGGTGCAGCACCTGAAGTAGCGAAGATTGCTCGCGAAATGGGTATTCTTACGGTAGCGGTAGTGACTAAGCCGTTCCCGTTTGAAGGTAAAAAGCGGACTTCTTTTGCTGAGCAAGGCACTGTAGAGCTTGCTAACAACGTTGACTCGTTAATTACCATTCCTAACGAAAAACTATTAAAAGTAATGGGCCCAGGTACGCCGCTTCTGCAAGCTTTTAGCGCAGCAAACGATGTTCTACGCGGCGCAGTTCAAGGTATTGCGGAGCTTATTACTCGCCCGGGTCTGATCAACGTTGACTTTGCAGACGTACGTACTGTTATGTCTGAGATGGGTAAAGCCATGATGGGTAGCGGTGCAGCAAGCGGTCCAGACCGCGCTGAAGAAGCTGCCGAAGCAGCAATTGCTAGCCCACTCCTTGAAGATATCGATCTGTCAGGTGCACGCGGTATTCTTGTAAACATCACCGCGGGTCCTGATTTCGCTATCGATGAGTTCGAAACTGTGGGTAACGCAGTTAAAGCATTCGCATCTGAAAACGCGACCGTGGTTGTTGGTACCGTTATCGATATGGAAATGACAGATGAGCTTCGCGTAACGGTTGTTGCGACCGGTATTGGCGCAGAGCGCAAACCTGACATTTCATTAGTAAGCGCAGAAGGCTCTCGCCTTACACAGCCAGCTAAAGAATACGGCAATTCACAAACAAGTGAGCCGCGTTCTGCAGTAGGTGGTACAGAAGGCAACCAGGCGCTGAAAGCTGACGATAGTGCTCAGCCAGACAACGATTTGGAGTATTTAGATATTCCTGCGTTTCTTCGCAAGCAGGCAGACTAATTTAGCTGCCTGAAAACGAAGGGAATTATTTTACGTTTGTGTTGTCTTACTTCGTAAGGTGTATTTACACAGCGTAGAAAATTCGCGTGAATAGGACGAAAAAATGCGTAATCTGACGAGGTAAAACTTGCCAGAACGGGTGTTTTTTGACATGTGAGTAATAACTCACTATAATTCGCGCCCGCTTTTTTAATAGGTAAAAGCTTAAGCAGATGATTAGACAACGTACAATCAAGCAATCGGTACAAGAGACCGGAATTGGGCTTCATAAAGGGGAAAAGGTCACAATGACTCTCCGACCTGCGCCAGCAAACACGGGTATCGTGTTTAGGCGTGTTGACCTTGAACCACATGTTGACATACCTTCGCGTGCGAACGCGGTAGGTAATACTATGCTGTGTACGTGTCTAAATAATGAAGACGGTGTAACTATACAAACGGTAGAGCACTTAGCATCTGCGCTTGCGGGTTTAGGTATCGACAACATTATTGTTGAAGTAGACAGTAACGAGCTGCCAATTATGGACGGAAGTGCTAGCCCGTTCGTATTCTTGCTTCAATCTGCCGGTGTTGAAGAACTAAACGCGCCTAAGCAATTCATTCGTATTAAAAAGCCAGTTCGCGTTGAAGATGGCGACAAGTGGGCCGAATTAGTACCTTACGATGGTTTCCGTGTTGATTTTCAAATCGACTTTGACCACCCTGTGATCAGTCAAACTCGTCAGCACATGGTTATGGACTTTGATTCATGCTCATATGTTAATGAGGTGAGCCGCGCTCGTACTTTCGGTTTCATGAGCGATTTAGAGTATATGAACGCTAATAATCTAGCGCTTGGTGGAAGCATGGAAAATGCTGTAGCGCTAGATGAGTTCCGCGTACTTAACCCTGAAGGGTTGCGCTACGACGATGAATTTTTAAAGCATAAGATTTTGGATGCTATTGGCGACTTATACCTTGGCGGCCACAGTCTAATTGGTGAATTACGTGCGTACAAAACAGGCCATGGTCTGAACAACAAGCTATTAAACGCAGTTTTGGCGCAAAAAGAGTGTTGGGAGTTTGTAACCTACGACTCGCAGGAAACGGCACCAATTCGTTACGCTCAACCGGCGTTAGCGTAAAAATTTAGAAAAGCCGCCTAACGGGCGGCTTTTTTTCATATGGCAATTACTGTAATAAATGATACAGTAGCCGAATAATTAATATAAATTTCACCCATCCGACAAAAAACTATAAGTTGAAGGTTGTCGCCTTTGGCTAAAAATACATTCATAGTGTTATGAAGTAATATGAAAAAGAATGGCGTGAAACAGCAATTTTCTTCGTGGTATGAAATTAACAATCACACTAGCAGGTAAAAACAAACGTTACAGGCACAGCATTAGTGTCCGTACGCTCGTGAGCGCAACCGTGCTTTCGTCTATTTTTATGCTAGTGTCGAGCCGTTCTACTGAATCTGTGTCGGAAGATGTTGCACGGGTTCGTTTGGCGCAAACTGAAGTCAGCGAAAAACAAAAAGACGTTGAAGCGCTAAAACAACAAACCACAGTAAAATTAAAAGCTTTGCTTTCTCATGTAGCCGAATTATCTGCACAGGCCTCGTTACTTGACGAGAAGGGCAAGCAAATCGCAACAGAATTAGGTATGTCAGCGGCTGACCTGGACGCTTTCGTACCGGTATCGATACCGGAAAACCTCCAAGACGATCCCATCCTTCATGAAATAGCCAAACTAGAGCAATCTCTTGATTTAAAGTCTCAACAGTTGTCTATGCTTGAAAGTTTGGTAAGGGGTCACCATATCAACGAACAGAGCCAATTATCTGGTCGTCCGATAGAGTCAGGGTGGTTGTCTTCTTATTATGGTATGCGGGCCGACCCGTTTACTGGCGAACCTACCATGCACAAAGGGCTAGACTTCGCAGGTAAAGCAGGGGAAAACGTAGTGGCAACTGCCGCAGGTATTGTCACCTGGGCTGGTGAGCGCTACGGTTATGGCCAACTAGTAGAAATTGATCACGGTGATGGCTTTGTTACCCGTTATGGGCACAACGACACCCTTACTGTTTCAATAGGCGATGTGGTGACTAAAGGGAAGCCAATTGCAAAAATGGGCAATACGGGGCGCTCAACTGGCGTTCATGTCCACTACGAAGTAATAAGAAACGGAAAACCAATCGATCCTCTGCCTTTCGTTTACAAAAAATAGTATAGGTAGCAGCCAGGTAATTCTCGTTGATAATGTCTTATTAATTAAGGTCATTTGAAGCGAAGAAGCATAATTTAAGAACATCGCAAAACACAATGCATTTAATATTGTGTTTTATACGTTTAATTTAGCTGTGCACGATGTGCGGCGCCTCGACAAGTAGTGGAATATAAAAGCTAATGTTTTCAAGCATCCTTCGAAAAGTATTCGGTAGTAGAAACGACCGACTATTAAAAAAATTACGCAAAAACGTAGATGCCATTAATGCACTGGAAGCAGAATTTGAAAAGCTTTCCGATGAGGCGCTAAAGGCAAAAACTGACGAATTTAAAGCGCGTGTCGAAAAAGGCGAAAGCCTAGATAGCATTCTGATTGAAGCCTTTGCTACGGTGCGTGAAGCCAGTAAACGGGTTTACGGTATGCGTCACTTCGACGTTCAAATGCTAGGTGGCCAAGTACTTCACGAAGGTAAAATCTCAGAAATGCGTACCGGTGAAGGTAAAACCCTTACTGCTACTTTGCCAACTTACCTTAACGCTCTATCGGGCAAAGGTGTTCACGTTGTTACCGTGAATGACTACTTGGCACGTCGTGATGCTGAGTGGAGTAATCAATTATTCATGTTTTTAGGTATGCGCGTAGGTTGCAACGTACCGGGCATGTCACCCGAGCAAAAGCGCGACGCTTACCAAGCAGATGTTACCTACGGTACCAATAACGAATTTGGTTTCGACTACCTCCGCGACAATATGGCGTTTAGCCCTCAGGATCGGGTTCAGCGCCCGCTTAACTATGCTGTAGTGGATGAGGTTGACTCTATTCTTATCGACGAAGCTCGTACGCCACTAATTATCTCTGGTCAGGCAGAAGACAGCTCAGAGCTCTATCGCCGTATCAACATCATCATCCCTAAGCTTATTCAGCAAGAAAAGGAAGATGAGGAAGGCCAAGAAGGTGACGGTGATTACACTATCGACCTTAAAGCTAAACAAATTCATCTAACAGAACGCGGTCAAATTCATGTTGAAGAAATTCTACACGAAGAAGGGTTATTGCCAGAAGGTGAGTCATTGTTTGATGCGGGCAACATATCCTTGCTCCACCATATTAACGCTGCACTTCGCGCGCACAAACTGTTTTCTAAAGACGTAGATTACATTGTTAAAGAAGACCAAATTGTTATTGTTGACGAGCACACTGGTCGTACTATGGAAGGCCGTCGCTGGTCTGAAGGTCTTCACCAAGCAGTAGAGGCAAAAGAAGGCGTTCGTATTCAAAACGAAAACCAAACTCTTGCATCTATTACTTTCCAGAACTACTTCCGCTTGTACAACAAGCTTGCGGGTATGACGGGTACAGCCGATACAGAAGCCTTTGAATTTAATCATATCTACGGCTTAGAGACGGTTGTTATTCCAACAAACCGTCCTATGCAGCGTAAAGACAATGCAGACTTAATCTATCTTACTGCAGAAGAAAAATACGAAGCCATTGTTGAAGACATTAAGGAATGTGTTAAGCGCGGTCAGCCTACGCTTGTAGGTACAGTTTCTATCGAAAACTCAGAACTGATTTCTCGTATTCTTAAGAAATCGAAAATCCCTCATAAGGTCCTAAACGCTAAGTTCCACGAACACGAAGCCGATATTGTTGCTCAAGCAGGTAAACCAGGCGCGGTTACGATTGCGACTAACATGGCAGGTCGTGGTACCGACATCGTGTTAGGTGGTAACTGGCAAGCGGAAGTTGAGAAAATTGAAAATCCAACTGAAGCGCAAATCGAAAAGATCAAGGCTGAGTGGAAGAAGAGCCACGACGCAGTACTTGAATCTGGTGGTTTACACATTATTGGTACAGAGCGTCACGAGTCCCGCCGTATTGATAACCAGCTTCGCGGTCGTTCAGGCCGTCAGGGTGACCCAGGTTCAAGCCGTTTCTACCTGTCATTAGACGACGCGCTAATGCGTATCTTTGCCTCTGAAAAAATGGGCAATATGATGAAGCGCCTTGGTATGGAGCGCGGTGAAGCTATTGAGCACCCCTGGGTGACGCGTGCTATCGAAAATGCGCAGCGCAAAGTAGAAGGGCGTAACTTCGACATTCGTAAGCAGTTGCTTGAGTACGATGATGTAGCCAACGATCAGCGTAAAGTTATTTACGAGCAGCGTAATGAACTTCTTGATGAAGGTGATATTAGCGAGACTATCGCAGCTATTCGTGAAGATGTTATTTCAAGTGTTGTCGATGAATACATTCCACCTCAGTCTCTTGAAGAAATGTGGGATGTAAGCGGACTTGAAGAGCGCATGCGTGCCGATTTCGCCGTAGACTTGCCAATCAAGACCTGGCTTGAAAATGACGACAAACTTTACGAAGAGAAGCTTCGAGAGCGCATTCTTGGCGAAGTCGTTGATGCCTACAAGCAGAAAGAAGCGGTAGTGGGGGAGCAGGTACTGCGCCAGTTTGAAAAAGCGGTAATGCTACAAAACCTAGACAGCCACTGGAAAGAGCATTTGGCAGCGATGGATCACCTGCGCCAAGGTATCCATCTACGCGGCTACGCGCAGAAAAATCCTAAGCAAGAATACAAGCGTGAGTCGTTTGCCTTGTTCTCTCAAATGCTAGAAGCGCTTAAAGTTGAAGTGATCACCATTCTTGCGCGTGTAAAAGTACAAGCTGAAGAAGACGTGCAAAAAGTAGAAGAGCAACGTCGTCAAGCTGACGATGTGCCTAAGAACTTCGAGCACGAAGAAGCGAACGCGACGCCAGAAGAAGCAAGTGACAAAGTGCGTACCCAAGTGCGCGAAGGTGCGAAAGTAGGCCGTAACGACCCATGTCCTTGTGGCTCTGGTAAAAAGTATAAGCAGTGTCACGGTAAGCTTAAGTAATGAAAGTTGTACACGTTGCTGTGGGCGTTATCGCCCGCGGCAATGACATATTTATTACCCTTCGTCCTGACGATGTTCATCAAGGCGGAAAATGGGAGTTCCCTGGCGGCAAAGTAGAAGAAGGTGAAACCGTTCTACAGGCACTAACGCGAGAGCTTGCTGAAGAAGTGGGGATTCTTGTAAACCACAGCGAGCCGGTAATAGTGATAACCCATGATTACGGCGACAAGCAAGTTAAACTAGACGTTCATCGCGTCTATGACTTTGCTGGACAACCTCATGGTAAAGAAGGGCAACAATCGCGGTGGGTTAGTGTACAGGCGCTTAACCCCGAAGACTTCCCGGAAGCGAACGTTCCGATCATAACCGCACTTCAGTCATTGTAACCAACGTAGTAAATAAAATAAGCGGCCAATTCGGCCGTTTTTTATTATACCTAAGTATAAGCTCTTCATTTTCAAATATTTTCTTTATAAAAAAATATTCCTTTAATTAGACTGTTAGACTTTTGTACTTTGACAAAATTGTCATTCTCACCTTGTGTATTATCTTATATATAAGCTTTTGTTTTTATACGGCAATTTTTTATTTGTGTCATTTGCGACAATGGCGACATTTTAAGGGCTGCGTGTGTTAGCAAGAGTTTTGGGTACTTAACTTCATATAAACGTATGTGGATTTATACTTTTTTGGGCTGAATTTTAACCGATATTTAACAGGTGATTTATTGCCATCTATATATCGAGGTTAACTATGGCGCTCAAGAAAACATCAGACCCAGTCGCTGCACCTACCGTTCAAGTGGATGCGAAAATGAGAAAAGAAGCTGAAGAGCAGCGCCGAAAAGCACGAACGCTGGCAAGGCAGCAACAAGCCGCGGAGCGTGTGGCATCCGCTACGACCGAATTAGTTAGCGGTGTGAATCAAGCTTCTAGCGCAACAGATCAACTATCTACGGCGGTAAATGAAATTGCAGCGGGTGCCGAAGAATCAAGTAGTGCCAGCCAAGAAAGCTTAGCGGCTGTGACGCAAATATCGGGCGGCCTGGTTGCGCAGCTTGAGCTTGCGGGCGCAACCATGGATAAAACCAATGAGCTCCAAACGTACTTAGAACGCGTTGTCGGAGATCTAGGTACGATGATGACCAGTGTTAAGACCGCTTCAGAACATCAATCTCGTTCGGTCGTGATGATGAGCGAGTTAGAACAACAGGCATCTAACATTGGCGAGGCTGTTAAACAAGTCACTCGTATTGCTGATCAAACCAATCTTCTCGCTCTTAATGCTGCTATCGAAGCCGGCCGAGCCGGTAAACATGGTAAAGGTTTTGCTGTAGTGGCTGACACGGTTCGTGCCCTTGCAGAAGTGTCTGACAAAAGTGCCGCTGATATTGCCAAGCAAATCGAAAAAATTCAGGAGCAATCTAATCAGGTATCCGATGCAGTTAAAGCGTCTTCCGAAGCCGCACTAGAAGAAGTAACAAAAGGTGAGGCCGTTACCGAGCAGTTAGTCACTATTAAAGATGATATGAAGTCGATTGCAGATGGTGCAGATGAATTACAATCGCAAGTTAAATCGATGGATGGCGCCGCTAAAGAGATCCAGCAGGGTTCGGAAGCCATCTCTTGCGCAGCAGATGAACAATCTACAGCAGCGCAAGAAGTATCTTCCAACGTATCTGAACAGAGCGTTGCCTTATCGCAAGCAGAACAAGCTGCACAATCGCTAGAGCTTATCACTGAAGAGTTGAAAAATAGCACTGATATCAATAAAAGTGCCGAAGAAGTCGCATCTTCGGCTGAGGAATTATCGGCAACCCTAGAAGAGATTAATCGCTCGTCTGGCGAGATTATGACAGCGCTAACTCAGGTGAACAATGGGTCGCAACAGGCAGCGAGTTCGGTAGATCAAGCCGTTGGTAATATTGACTTATTGCGAGAGGGCGTTGATAAGGCGTCATCTCAGTGCGATGTGACACTAGAAAAAGGTAGTGCAATAACGGCACTCTTGAAAGAGAACCGCGCCCTTATAGAAGGCATGGTAAGTGGCATTAACTTGGCACTTGAAACGAGTAAAGAGAACGTAAGTGCCATTAATGAGATGGAAACCATGACACGTCAAATCGACAAGGTCATCGACACCATTACAACCGTTTCAGTTAAAACTAGCATGCTTGCGGTAAATGGCGCAGTCGAAGCGGCAAGAGCGGGTGAATATGGTAAAGGTTTTGCGGTTGTTTCAGCTGACATTCAAAGCTTAGCTGACGAAGCAGCTGAAAATGTGGAACAAATAAAAGACCTCATCAAAGCCATTCAAGATCAAACAGTGAGTGTTAAAACTGACCTTACCAACGTAGCCGAGAGCGCATCACGAGAAGTGATGAAGGCGGTACAAACAACCAAAGACGTTGAAAAGATAGCAGCCGATATCTCTGAGGTGGTGGAGTACAACCAAGCCATGAAAGACCGGGGTGAGGAAATTGCCGCAGGTGTTACACAAGCGCAGAAAGGCCTTGAGCAGATTGCAGCCGCCAACGAGCAGGCAAGCAGCAACTGCCAGCAAGCGCTTAATGCTGCTGAGCAACAGAGCAAAGGCATGGAGATCCTTGCAAAATCGATTGAAGAAATTGCATCAGTGGCAGACGAAATGCAAAACGGTTAATTATCCACCTTGTCAGAGGAGTCTTTCTTATGACTGATGTTTCAAATATAGAAAGTGCTGAAAATCTTCAGGACGACACGGGTGACGGTGAACAGCAATTCGTTTCCTTTCTTGTAAACGAGGAGCGATTCACATTTCCGATGCATTCTGTAGGCGAAATCATACGTGTCCCTACTGTGGTATCGGTGCCACTCGGACCTGCTCAAATGATTGGATTAGCCAACTTAAGAGGCAATGTTTTACCTGTCTATGATCTAAGCATGATTTTGCTGGGTGTCAGCTCACGAATTACCGATGTGACTCGCGTGGTAGTTGTAGAATCGGAACTCGGTAGCGTCGGATTTATGGTTGACAGGGTGCTGAAAGTATTTGGGGTGCCCAATGACACGGTAATTGATAAAAAATCGATGACCGAATCTATAGCCTATGAATACATGCAGGGCATTATCAAGCAAGATGACCAACCCGTAGAACAAATACTCGATGTATCGTCTTTAGCCAGAGCACAAGCCGTAATAAAGCAGGATGGTAATACGATGCAGCTGTCGGGTATGCATCATATTGACAGCGACGACGAGATTACTGAATCAGATGACCATAATCTACAGCAACTGGTTTGCTTCTCTCTTGAAGATCAAGAGTTCGCATTTCATTTGCAAGATGTAGAAGAAATTGTTCGTGTACCCAGCGAAATTTCTCAGCTTCCAGAAAGTGCACCATCAGTGTTAGGACTAGTGAATTTACGAGGCCGCATTATACCCATTGTCGATTTGGCAAACTGCATTGGCATGGTCCATACCGATATTAACGAAGCCTCTCGTATTGTCATAGCGCAAAACAGCGAGTTCGGCAGCGTTGGATTTGTGGTCGCTAAAGTGAGTAACGTTGTTTCAATCTCTGAAAGTGAACTTGAAGCTGTGCCATCGGTTTGCAACGACGGCGCGGAGTCAGGGCTGCTCGAAGCGGTATATAGAAGCGACGGTGGAAAGCGTCTTGTGTCGATAATAAATCTAACTAATGTCTACAGTCGAGCGCTCATGACAGCATTGAGTTCAATAGATGAAGACATAAAGCAGGAGTCGCAGATGAACGAGAATAACGATGCCGCCATCAACGAAGATGATTGCGAGCAGTACGTCATTTTCTGGATTAATGGTCAGGAATATGGGGTAAGCATTGATGACACCCAAGAAATAACCCGTGTACCAGAAAAGTTAGAGAGCATTCCAAGTACCCCTGATTATTTAAAAGGGATTGTAAATCTGCGCGGCACGGTGCTGCCCGTTATCGACTTAAGATGTCGCCTTGGCATACCAAGCAGTGAATCATCTGAACGACAGCGAATTGTTGTGCTAACGAAAGATAAGCAGCGCACAGGCTTTATTGTTGATGGCGTTGCAGAAGTAAAAACTGTGGTTAAACAAACCATTGAAACAGCGCCTTCGTTGTCAGAAATGCAGTCTGAATTTTTAAGTCGATTAATAAAATTAAACGACGAAAAGCGCATTATTCAAATTATAGAGCCCAATGTTTTGCTAAATGACAACGCGGTGGCTCAAGCACAAATGCAGTTCTAGTTAAGTAGGCTAGCTTACTTGGTTGATTAATGGGAGATGCTATGTCGGTAAAAGTGCTTGCAGTGGATGACTCTGCGCTAATGCGCAAACTCTTTACTCAATTGTTTGAAAGAGAGGGGTTCACTGTCCAGGTTGCAAGAAACGGTGAAGAAGCGCTTTCTAAAGCGGTCGAATTTAAACCCGACTGTATCACGCTTGATATTAACATGCCTGTGATGGACGGTATGACCTGTTTGGCTTTATTAAGAAAATTGTATCCATGTCCTACTATTATGGTTTCTTCGCTAACGCAAAAAGGTGCGGCTATTACTCTTGAAGCATTAGCATTAGGCGCCAGCGACTTTGTACTGAAAACAGGGGGCACTGTAAGCCGAGACATTTCTGATATAGAAACGCCGTTAATCAACAAAATAAATGCGTTAGCAAAGACGGGAAGGGCACAGCGGCCCACTATCAAACCGCCCCCCGTCGTGAAGCAGCGTGTGGTGAGAAATAATAAAAGCACGCCTTTTGAAATTGTCATGATAGGGGTTTCGACCGGGGGACCGCGGAAGCTTGAACACTTGGTAACCAATATTTCACCCACATTTCCAGCACCCATCGTTATTTCACAGCATATGCCTGCTTCGTTTACCCAAGCATTGGCTAAGCGATTAGATGGATTAAGCCCACTAAATGTTGTCGAAGTTGACTCAAGAATGGTTCTTGAAGCGGGCAAAATCTACTTGGCGAAGGGCGATGCTGACTTAGCTTTTGCAAAAACGGGTGCTGATATTCACGTTCGACCTGTACCAGCGAGCCCAAGTTTTTTGTGGCATCCCAGTGTCGATCGTATGGTAGATAGCGCACTGAATTGCTATGAACCACTCGCCATGCTGTGTGTACAGCTAACTGGAATGGGCAGCGATGGTGTAGCTGCAATGAGCAAAGCATACAAAGGTGGTGCTACAACGATTGCTGAGAGTGAAGCAACATCTGTTGTATTTGGTATGCCAAAAGAACTAATTGAGGCCGGCTGCGCCAGTCATGTATTAGACAGTCCTAAAATAGTGTCAAAGTTGAATGCACTTTGTCGATAACAGGAGCAAGTGTTATGGGTTTAAAAAAGAAATCAAATGCCAGTGACGACACAGTAATTCAACAAGAAGAAAAGCGCAGTGCTGAACGAACGCCAGAGCAGTTAGTAGCCGATCTAGCCTCCCCAGACAGCAGTGTAAGGCGCTGGGCCGTACGTGACTTAAGTGGTGAAGAGAACGCGCACAAGGTTTTTTTAGAGCGACTCCCAGCGGAAAACGACCCAACAGTTATCGAAGCATTATTTAGTGCGCTTGAGCACAATATGACGGATGCCGATGCATCTCAACTAATAGGCATGTTGAAGAGCGAACAAGTACAATTGCGTAACGGTGCTATTGAAATTATGCAGCAAAACCCTGATTTGTTCGCACACAATGTGCATAAACTTATGCAAGATGATGACCCAGATACGCGTATTTTTTGTGTTGACATTATTGGCGCAGTGGCACATCCCGATGCGTTGAATTGGTTGCATCACATTGCACTTAATGACGACAATGAAAATGTTGTTGGTACAGCTTTAGACAAGCTTGCAGAGGTGTCAGATAGTTCTACCTATGACATTTTGCAAACTGTTGAGAGCCGCTTTCCCAACCATGCCTACATTGCCTTTGTCATAAGCCTAATTCGAAATCAATTAGGGAGTGCGTAATGACTCCAGAAACGTTGGAAAAAATTGCTGTTGCTGATTTCGAGCGCTTTCGGTCGATGTTTTACCGAAAAACCGGGATCCATTTTGAAAATTCGAAACGTTATTTTGTTGATAAACGTCTACACGAGCGAATGAAAGCTACGGGGCACACTAACTTCAAAAGTTATTTTACCTTTATGCGGTTCCAAGCGTCGGGGGAAGAGTTTCAGAACCTAGTCAACGCAATGACAGTGAATGAAACTTACTTTTTCCGCGAAGAATACCAATTTGATGCAATGACACGCTACATCATGGATGAACTCGATAGTTATCGTCCTCCTGGAGAAGATTTACGGGTTTGGTCGGTGCCTTCAAGTACGGGCGAAGAGCCATACTCTATAGCAATTCATCTTATAGAAAACTGGAAAGGGCTAGCGCATCGAGATGTAGAGATAGCGTCTTCAGATATTGACAGCAATGTTCTAGCGTCTGCTAAAAAAGGGCTTTATTCAAAGCGCTCGGTGCAGAACATTCCAACCGCGTTGGTGAAAAAGTATTTCATAGAGACCAACGGTCAGTTTCAGCTATGTGACGATATACGAGAGTCGGTTTCATTTTCACTAGCCAACATTCTATCAGGTGCAAACATGAAGGGGTTTCGACACTTTGACTTGGTATTCTGCCGAAACTTGCTCATTTATTTTGACGATGAGTCGCGCAAAAAAGCAGCACATGTATTGTTTGATGCGATGAAACCAGGTGGATACATCTTTCTAGGGCATAGTGAGTCGATGAGCCGGATATCGTCTATGTTTAAAGTGCGTAAGTTCGGTGATGTTATTGCCTACCAAAAGCCACTTGCAGGAGGGGCGTAACATGAAAACAGTAATGATAGTCGACGACGCGTCTACAGTCAGAATGTTTCATAAAATGTTGGTATCTTCTGACGACCGTGTCGTGGAAGAAGCTGAAAATGGTGTGGAAGCGCTGGAGAAAGCCATCGGCACTCCTATCGATTTGTTTTTGGTCGATGTAAATATGCCTAAAATGGACGGTTACCGACTCTGTAAAGAAATCAGGCAAAACGAGCTACTGCGCGCTGTTCCCATTATCATGATAAGCACTGAGTCTGCAACCCAGGACGCGCAGCGGGCCTATCAATGTGGTGCAAACTTCTACATGACTAAGCCTGTTGACGCAGATGCACTTAAGTCTGTGGTCAGTGCGGTTTTGGGAGGTAGCTAATGAGTGAACTACTCGACGTCTTTATCGGTGAGTCTCGCGAGAACCTAGAGTCTGCAAGTCAAGAGCTTATTGAGATTCAAGCTTCAGGCCCATCGTCGGACAAAGTGGACAAAATCTTCAGAGATTTACACACTATCAAAGGCTCGTCAGACTTATTTGATATAAAACCACTAACGCGTTTGGCTCATGCCGCGGAAGATTTGCTAGACAGCGTGCGAGCTAAAGAGGTTGATTACAACGACGAAATTGGTGACCTACTTCTCGAGGCGCTAGACCAGATATCTATGTGGTTTGATGAGCTAGAAAATGGAACTCAAAAGCTCGCTGAATGGCAGCCAATCTCTGGCGATTTAAGTGCACAACTGAGAGCCTTCATCGACCCATCTCAAGCTGGTGCAAATACAGCTGAGCAAGACACTGCCACTCACGCTGATAGCAGTACCAACGAAATCGTTGATTCAGTAGCCACTGCGCTTGAAGCGTTCGATGACAATGCGGATATAGCGTTATTATCGAAAAGCGCATCATCGGAACTGTATGTCATGGAATATACGCCTGATGAAGGTTGCTTTTTTCGCGGTGAGGACCCAGTGAATGTCGCACTGGCGCTGCCGGGTTTGCACGCGTTTGAAATCAACGCCCCTGCGATGGCCGCTGATGCCGATGTTTATCAATGTGTTTTAAAAATAACGGCCCTTGGCGAGGCGAGCGAAGACGCTATTGTGACGCATATGGCCTATTATGAAGGTCAGTACACATTACATAAGCTTACTCAGCAGGCGCTTAAATATCGCTGTAAAGATAAGATTCTCGATAGCGTGGTGCAGCTTAATGATGAAGCGTTAAATGAGGCTTTAAAAACGGCTCGTGAGACTGGTGATACCAATATGCTGCAGTCGACCGCTGGGCTTTTACTAGCGTCGCAAACACACGCTATGCCAACAAAAGCGGTGTTGTCATTTCTATCATCTGATCACGATCTTACGTTTCTTGATGACGACAAACAAGTCGGCGGTCCAGAGGACTCTGTGGGCGACCCAGCCAGCGGTGCTATTGAGCCTGGTAAAGAGGGCTTATTACCACATGAAAAAGAGTTATTAACGCAACAATTAGCACTGATCAACTCTGAAGGCTATAGCGCAGAATTTATGTTTCCTTCAATTTCGATGCTTGTCGGCAATGTGCTAAAGCAAACATACAGCGATGAAGCGGAGCTAATAAGCGCAATTAATGTTGCGTTAGAAAACGCGTCAAACGACACCGCTGAAGAGCAGGACATTGTTGTTGAAACTACCGACACGACAAACGAAATAGAGACGCAGACAGCAGAAGAAGAGGCTTCTCAACCGGCTAAAGCTGAACGACAAGCCGTCAAGATGCTCAAAGTCGACCAAAGCAAAATTGACTATTTAATGGACATAGTCGGCGAGCTAACGGTTGCAAAAAATTCACTTCCTTACTTGGCAAAGCAAGCTGAGGAAGAAGGTGGAAGTAAAAGGCTGAGCAAACAGATAAAAGCGCATTTTTCAATTGTTAACCGTTTAACGGAATCATTACAAAGCGCAGTACTGCAGATACGAATGGTGCCGGTTTCTCATGTTTTTCAGCGCTATCCAAGGTTGGTCAGAGATTTATCGAGAAAACTCGACAAGAAAATCGAACTTTGTATGCAGGGTGAAGACACCGAGTTCGATAAAAATTTAATTGAGTCGTTATCTGAGCCTCTCATTCATCTACTGCGCAATAGCATTGATCATGGTATTGAATCGCCCGAAGACAGAATAGAGGCGGGCAAGCCAGAAACTGGGCGTATTGATTTAATCGCTACTCCCCTTGATGACAGTGTCATTATTGAAATACGTGACGATGGCAAGGGCATTGACCCCCATAAAATTAAGCTTCTCGCTTTTCAGAAAGGCGTAATAACAGAGTCTCAGCTTGAGAGCATAGACGATAACGAGGCACTTCAGCTGATTTTCGCCGCAGGGTTTTCTACCAGTGAACAAGTGTCGGATTTGTCCGGCCGTGGGGTGGGCATGGATGCGGTAAAAACCATGGTAAGTCAGGCTGGCGGTAGCATAGAAATGCAGAGTGAGGTTGGCGTGGGCTCTACGTTCAAGCTGCTTCTTCCTCAGACAATGTCAGTAAATCGCGTCATGATGTTTGAAGTAAACGATCAGATGTTTGGCGTAAGTATGGATGCGGTAGTAGAGACGGTGAAAGTTCCTACACAGGACATTCAGCGAATTCGCAATGAAAACGTGTTGGTGATACGCGATAAATTAATACCGCTTTGTAATTTGCGAAATGCGCTGGGGTTCGAACCTGACTACGGTAAAGAGGAACACTCGGTATTAGTTGTGTCAACGCCGCAGGGCGAGTTCGGGCTTATTATTGATAAGTTTCATGAAGGTATTGACGTTATTCAAAAACCCCTTGAAGGCGTCCTTGCTGGCTATTCCCATTTCTCAGGTACAGCATTACTTGGAGATGGAAGGGTATTACTCATTATCAATGTGCAGGAGGTCATATCCACATGCCTGTAACGTTCAAGAAAAAAGTAGCAGTGCTTACCGGGCATTGTGAAATTGAAGAGGCTGAAACCTTATTTAGTTGGCTGATAGAGGACGCCTCGCGGCAGCTTAATTTAAAAACGTTAAAAACCGCACATACCGCGGTTTTCCAAGTGCTTTTGTGCTTACGACCAAAGGTTAGTGTACAGCCTGAATCATCAGAACTATATTGGATAGTAGAGATGCTTCAATCAGACAACAATAAGGTGTGGTGTGAATGAGAGTTATCACGGTTGCAAATCGCAAAGGGGGGACAGCAAAGACTACTACAGTGGTCAATCTTGCTTTTGGTTTGGCGCAACATGGCAACCGTGTTTTAGTTCTGGATTTAGATAATCAAGGGCACGTGATGCAAGGCTTGACGGCGCTTGGCACTGAGTCGCAAAACATCATAACCACCATGCCTCTTGAAGGCTTTTTTACTTCGATTGTTAAATGTAGTGAAAAAATATACGCCACCAATGTCGACACCACGCGCGCAAACACTAACGATGATATTGCGTTAGACGCTATCCGTTTGTGGTGCGATAGCGACCAAGTATCGACGTATTTCGATATCGTTATTATCGACACGCCGCCAACGTTAAGCTCTCAGCTAATGGCCGCACTGTCCGCCGCTACGGATATCATTATACCTGCTACGCCAATGCCGCTTGCAAGCGACGGTGTACAAAAGCTGTTAAATGCGTGTCGCAAGGCCATGGCAGAGCGCAAGTTTAGAGCGACAAGCTTAACCATTTTGCCGGTAATGGTAGAGCAAAACTTAAAGCTACATCGCCAAGAATTGAGCAACTGGTACGGCCGCTATGGTCGAAATAAAGTGCTTAGTCCAATACATAAAAACATAACATTAGCCGAAGCATTCGCAAAAAAAAAGCCGGTTTTTGCCTATGCGCCTAACAGTCGTGGCGCACACGACTATACTGAATTGTGTAAACAATTAATCGGCTAAAAACAAGAGGTAATGCAATGAGCGCAATACACTTAGTAGATGATTCAGCAACCATGCTAATGAGTATGGAAATGCTGCTTAAACGGGCAGGCTATACAGTAACAAAGTCAGAAAGTGCTGAAGCGGCTATGACAGCACTTGAATCAATATCGCCCAAGTTGATTATTACGGATTTAAACATGCCAGGTATGAATGGCATCGAGTTAATAAAAACATTAAAGCAGCAATCCAAATTTAGATTTACCCCCATGTTGATGTTAACAACGGAATCGCAGCAAAGTCGTCGACAAGAAGCGAAAGCGGCAGGCGCTACAGGATGGCTCGTCAAACCCGTTGAGCCAGAGCAATTGTTAGGTGTAGTAAAGCAGTTGGTACCAACTGCATAAGGTAAAAATATGAAAGTACTTGAAAAAACAAAGCAGTATTATGAGTTGGTACTCGCTGAGAAGTTTAAAGTGCTTAAGGATAAGATGAAAAAGGTTCAGGACTCACTTTTACTTTGGAGCGGTTTGATTGGTGTGTCTACATTGGGAATGGCAATCTCCTTGAACATATCGCCACAACTATTAAATGGGCAAGCTGGTACTGTTGCCACAATTCTGGGTTTCTTGAGTTTTATTACGTGGTATTCGCACAGGCAAACAAACGTATTTAACGTTAGCCTGAATAAACAGGAGAGTTATTTACAGGAAACGTCTGAGCAGCTCAACGAAACACATACTCAAGTCAGCGAATATGTAGCCATCCTCAAAGGGCAAATGGACGGCATAAGCGCTATTACCGAAGACGCCTCAATGGAGTTGATGAAAGCGCTGTACGAAATTGAAAGCAGTATTCAAGACAGTATAGATAATGTTGAATTAGGTCAGAAAAATACCATTAGCTGTAAAGAAAAAAGTGCGGACGAATTTGAAATTGCAGCTCAGCGCCTCTCCAATATAAAAGAAATGATCAGCACGCAGCGAGCGCAACAAATTGCAGATACTGAAGCTATTCAAGGGGTAATGCGTGAAGTTGAAAATCTTAAAGAGCTTACCGAACTTGTCAAAAATATTGCGTCCCAAACCAACTTGTTAGCGCTCAATGCGGCAATTGAAGCAGCGCGTGCTGGCGAATACGGTCGTGGATTTGCTGTGGTAGCTGAACAGGTACGTATATTATCGTCACAGTCTTCAGAAGCGGCTGAAAAAATAGAGTCGGGCATAAAATCAGCGCTGGACGCTGCACATGTTCAAGGTGAAAAAATGCTTAATTCAACACGTGCGAACGATACGTGTGAATTATTAACTGGGTTTTCTGAATCGCTGGAAAATATAACGACACACTATCGTGTATTAGAAGATCTTACCCCCGAGATGCTGGCGTGCTTCTCACAAAGTGCAACAGAGGTTGCATTTAAAGTAAGCGGAGCTATCGCGAAAATTCAGTTCCAAGATATTATTCGTCAGCGCACCGAACATGTGAAATTAGAGCAAGACGCTATTGTAAGTTTATTTGGGCAGTTTTCGTCATACATTAATAACAGAGAGCATTTTGATGAGTCGTTTAACTTGAGCACCAAAGAAATGTTTGAAAAGTATGTAATGGAAGACCAGCGCAAAATTCATTTCGATATTAATGAATCATCGCCAGAAGAAAAAAATGAGTTTGAAGAGGCGCGAGAGCCTAAGATAGAGCTTTTTTAACATACTCTGACTCAGGCGCTGCCTATGTTCATTACTCTAAGTGAGCGGCCGTGAAACTTAGTTTGAGCTGCGAAAGAGCCTACCTACAACAAAAGTGCCGGTTGGTCTCTGACCGGCATTTGCTATTAAACGCTTTAAGCGATTCAGCGTTTTGCGTGTTATCGTCAGTTGGTTTCGGCATTAACGTTTGAAAGTTGCAGAGAGACCAACCTGTATTGCCTACAGGGTAATACGCTCAGACGTAGCAAACGCAACGTCCAACTTAAAGTACGCCGCTTCATTTATAAAATGCGGGTAGGTTTCCTTTTCCCCACCCCACGGGATATCTTTTCCATCAAAGGTTCTAAACATGGGAGAGCCTGGTAGCAACGGCTTAAAATCATTGTCTTGCAATGAGTGGTGGATCATCGCGGTACGTGCGCCATCTCTATCTAAAGGAAAGCCGACGTTTTCACCCAAGCGAAACGCTTCACACGCTGGCAATGCGTCTGTTTTTATCTCTTGGTTATTATAAGCTATACAAAAATCTAAAATGGCCTCGGCCATAGTTTGTGTTAAAAGGTAAACATCCTCTCGCAACACGCCTTGAGGCTGACCGCCCACTTCAATCATTACCCCTTTCTTACCGGTAGTACACAAATAACCGTGTTCAAGATAAGGTTTCTCGTCTTCCACCAAAATATTCGCTTCTGGCATTTGTTGCTTAACAAACCGTGCTAGCTGAGTGTGAAATTCATCCGCTTCTAGAATAATTAGCGTGGCACCCATCTCGCTGGTGGTATTGTGAATATCAATAACAAAATCGGTATTTGAGTTGCCCTTTGGGCCAAATTTTTCATTCAACGTTTTGGCAAGTACTGCCTCTTTGGCCAGGTTATTACTGGCTAAACGATCAAAAGTAAACTGCCTGTTCAAGTCTTCTTCTACAAAGCGCATGTTCGCATTAAGGGCCGCTTCATTGGCAATGTTCAACGAAATATTTAGCTCATTAAATCGCGAAGGTAGCCCAAATTGCTGCCAGTTTCGAATAAGCTGAATACCACTAGTTTCATTGCCATGAGTGCCACCAACAAGCGCGATAGAGTTAAACATTACTATTCCTTTTTACTATTATGAAAATGCGACTACAAATTTAGTGTTTAAAAAAGTCATCAGACTGCTGTGCCAACATAGCCTCGATTTCTTCTACATCTATATGTTTTGGCGTGGCGTCCTCTGCAGGCTTGCCGGCAATTTTTCTGTCTTCTGCAGCCCATTCACCTAAATCGATAAGCTGACATTTCTTGCTGCAAAAAGGGCGATACTCGCTAGTAGGTGCCCAAACAACCTGTTTGGCACAAATCGGGCATTTCACTTCCATAATAGACTCCAGTGAAATACGTCTTAACGGCACAGGTTGAAAAGTTAACCGAGCCTAAGACGGTAAGTAATAAAGAGAACTAAAGTTTAGCAGGCTGCTAAACGAAACTGAATATCGTTTTCTACTGCGCTATTTTGGCCTTCTTGCGGGGAAAATAACATAAAGCGCAGTGCGTAACGATATTTGTTGCCACTTAAGGTTGGGTAGTAGCCATCATCTACACTGCACTTTACGCGTATCAGTTCGTTTTTATCTTCCGCTGCGCCTTGGTAAAAGCCGTTCTCGGCCACCACATTTATAAACTGACCTCGCTCGCGGATAAACGACAGGCTAACCGCAATTGCATCGTCAAGAAGCCCTAAAGTCTCTAACCACTGTTCAATTTCAGATTGACGCTGTTCAAGCGGCTGTTGTAACCAAAAGTGCAAATTAGGAAGGTCAAAGCTGCATGCGCCGCCGGGTATGGCAAACCGTTGTCTTATGGCGCTTAAAAGTTTGTCCTCTTTTAGCGTGCTACCAAAGCGGCGGTCTGTTTTCAGCTTTTGCTTTAGGGTAAGCACCGTTTTTAGCGCTTGCTCTAGCGCCGTACTGTCTATTTTAGGATGTTTTGACCAGTACACGAGATTCTTTTCGTGGGCTTCGAGGTCTTTGGTTAAATCTGAACGAAGATCCAGTCTTTCAATGAGATCGAGTAGTTCAAAAAGTTGTTCAAAGAAAACCAGCTGAAGATGAGTATGTTCTGATTTAGCCGTAATTTTAAGTTGCCCAAGCAGCTGCTCAACACGTAAATAGTTACGTACTTTTTCCTTTAGTGGAAACTCGAATACAGCGCTACCCATGGAACCTCTTAAAACACATAGACTTAGAGAAACTGCACTACGAAGTTGTAATGCGGCGAATAACAGCAAGCCTAAAGCATCAAGGCATTTAAGCCAAGTCTACTTGTTCGACAAATGCTTAGTTTGACGCTAATTGGTCAAAAAAGTTTCAAAAAGCAGTGCTGTTGGCCTTGAAGCCCTTTTTTGTAAAGAAAGGAGGTTAAGAAAAGGAAGATTAACAAAAGGAAGATTAACAAAAGGAAGATTAACAAAAGGAAGATTAAACAAAGAAAGGTAAGGCTCGAAGAAAGCAAGAAGAAGGAGACCGAAAAATGAAACAGGAAGGATAGACAGGGAAGGTAAATAACTAAGACAGATGTAAAAAGGGGTTTACTATTTTGCAAACCCCTTATGATTAAGCTGGAACAAGGCTTAGTAGCTTCCGGTGTAGCGTTGACACTTGACTGGCAAGCGCGTCTAGCGTTGTACTGTTATCCAGCACATCGTCTGCAGCACTAACACGTTCTTTACGTGAAGCTTGTGAAGCCATAATACTTTTTATGGTTTGCTCAGTGCTGCCGTCCCGTTTTAATGCTCGTTCAAGCTGCAATGTTTCTGGACAATCTACCACTACAACATGGTTGCACATTTCAGTTAGTTTGTTCTCAACAAGTAAGGGCACAGACAAAATGCAATAGGATGAGGTCGACTCACTAATAAGCTGCTGCATACGAGAGCGGATAAGCGGGTGCAGCAAGCTGTTCAACCAAATTTTTTCTTCTTCAGCGGCAAACACCTTTTCGCGAAGGGCGGCGCGATTAAGGCTACCATCTTCTAGCAAAATGGTTTCACCAAAATGCGCGGCTATTTGCTGTAAGCCTTCTGAACCAACTTCAACTACCTCTCGTGCGACTTCATCAGCATCAATAATGTCAATACCAAGGTTTTCAAAAATGGCAGTTGCAGCCGATTTACCGCTGCCTATACCGCCGGTAAGGCCCACTACGAACGTCTGTCGTTTATCCATAATCGTTACGTCTTTTAGTTAAAGCACTGCATTAAGATAGGCAGTAATGATTTCTTCTTTGTAAAGCAGCGTTAGCCAGCCTGCCACGGCCAAATAGGGGCCAAAAGGAATCGCTAAAGACTTGCCCTTATTTTGAATAACCATAATGAGTATGCCTGCAATGGCACCCACAAATGAAGACAGTAAGATAATGACAGGCAAGCCTTGCCAACCAGTAAATGCGCCAAGCGCTGCAAGCAGTTTAAAATCGCCATAGCCCATGCCTTCCTTGCCCGTAGCTAATTTAAATAGCCAATAGACAGACCATAAGCTTAAATAACCGGCCGCTGCACCGATAATGGCATCGGTAGTGCCAACAAATATGTTTTGTGTACTTAACAGTAAGCCTAGCCAAAGTAGGGGGAGGGTTAACTGGTCGGGTAGCAGCATTTTATCTAAGTCGATAAACAGCAGCGCAACAAGTACATAGGTGAAAAATACGGCCCACAGCGCCTGGGACGTCACGCCAAACTGATAAGCAGCGAAGGTACAGGCTATAGCTGTGAAAAGCTCAACGAGCGGATAGCGTATTGAAATACCAACTTTGCATTTAGCGCATTTACCTTTAAGGAACAGATAGCTAATAACAGGTACATTTTCCCATGCGCGAATTTTGTGGCCGCAGCTAGGGCAGGTACTGTCTGGCTTTACGAGGTTGAATGTATCTGTGGATACCGGGGACTTGTCATCGGCAGATATAGTGGAGACATCATTTTCGCTATCATTTTCACCGCCACTTGCGCCATCACTAAAATAGCTTTCATACTCTTGCTGCCAACTGCGCTCCATCATAATAGGCAGGCGATAAATCACCACGTTTAGGAAACTGCCCACCATTAAGCTTATGAAAAAAACAAGAGAATAAAATACAGCAGGGTAGAGCTGACTAAGTGTTATTATGGCATCCATGAAGTGCATGTCTTTTTAGTTTTAATAGTGGCTGGAAAAATTCGGGTGTTAAGTCTTGTGTATGGGCGCCACTAAAAAGCGTTGCCCAAATCGTTCACATTTATAGAGCTCGGAATCGTAAAACTAATAATCACGAAGCTAGCAATATATACAAGTTATACCACGTTACCCATTTGGAATATAGGCAGGTACATAGCCACAATTAAGCCGCCGATAACTACGCCTAGTACGGCCATGATCATAGGTTCAAGCAAGCTGGTTAACCCGTCTACCATATCATCAACTTCAGCTTCATAAATTGTAGCTATTTTGCTCAGCATTTCGTCAACGGCACCCGATTCCTCACCAATGGCAATCATTTGGGTTACCATGTCGGGGAATACTTGTGTCGCTCGCATGGCCACGTGCATAGGCATACCGCCCGCCACTTCTTTTCGTATATACAAGATCGCTTCGCGGTAAACCGCGTTACCGGAGGCTCCTGCTGCGGACTCTAGCGCGCCGATAAGCGGGACGCCTGCCGCGAAGGTAGTTGCAAGGGTACGGGTAAAGCGGGCAATACTGGCTTTTTTAAGTATTTCACCAATAACCGGAATTTTTAAAATATTGCGGTCTACGCTATCGCGCAGCTTCTGGCTGCGTCTGTGTGCGCGCACAAACATAAAGCCGGCGGCAGCAACACCCATGGCGATAAAAATACCGTAGTCCTGCACAAACCGGGAAATAGCCAGAACCAACTGTGTAAATGCTGGCAACTCAGCGCCAAAGCTGCTAAAGATTTCTTCAAACTGGGGCACAACGAAAATAAGAAGAATAGTCGTAACAATAAAAGCAACAACCAAAACGGCGATAGGGTAAAACATCGCTTTTTTGATCTTTGATTTTAGTGCTTCAGCCTTTTCTTTATAGGTGGCGATTCGGTCGTAAATGGTTTCAAGGGCACCCGACTGCTCGCCAGTATAAACTAGGTCACAATACAAGTCGTCAAAATAAAGGGGGTGTTTTCTGAGTGCTGAAGAAAGTGGATTACCCGACTTCACTTCTTCGGTTATTTCGCCAAGCAGTTTGCGCATTGACGAGTTTGCATGGCCTTGTGCTATCATTTCTAAAGATTGGATAAGAGTAACGCCTGCTGCGAGCATAGTGGCGATTTGACGAGAAATGACAGAAATATCGGCAGGTTTTATCTTTTGTGCACCGCCGAACAAAGGTTTAGCGAGCTTTTTAACTTTATTTGCAGAAATGCCTTGTCGACGGAGAAGGTTTTTGGCTTCTGAGAGTGAGGTTGCAGAAATTTCTCCTTTTCGAGCTTGGCCATGGCGATCTTTCCCTTGCCAAGTGAATACTGTCGCTGCCTTTGCCATACCCAGAACCTTCTGTTGATTAAAACAAAAAAAGCCCAGTAAAACCGGGCCTTTCGGAATAGAAATCTTCTAGCAGATGGTTGCTGGGTCGCACGATGCATTCCAAACTACACGGTTGCCTTCCATTGTTGCATCTAAGGTATAAGTAGCTCCGTCAAGACCAGAGTTAACTGATGAAGTAGCAGTAATGTCGCCATCTTCAGTAGTTATAAGAACGGTATTATCAGTAACTCCGTCACCGTCAGCTGCGATGTCTGCTGGAATACCGTTAGCACCGCCAGAGCATCCTTCCAAAGTACCAAGGGTCTGCGCACAAATCTCAACTGCAGTCTTCGCAGCAGCAGTAGCATTAGTCACTTCCGTAAACTTCGCTTTCTGCGTGTAGTTCTGATAAGCAGGCAATGCGATTGCTGCAAGAATACCGATGATTGCTACAACAATCATTAGCTCGATTAGGGTGAAACCTTTTTGGTTTTTAGAATTCATGTTCATCATGGTTTTTCTCCGGGACGTGTATAACACGTAAAGTTTAAAATCTAATTCAAATTGACGTTTATACCCGAGTCGTCCTTGTTAACGCCCCTGGTACTTGATACTCAGTATAGAATTTTATTTGTCACTGACAAGTATAGGCAAATATACGTATGTCTAGCTTTTGCAGTATGCCATGGTTTGCTGCGCCATGGCAGGCGTGGGCACTTGTACTTTCGTATAAAAGTTAATGACTTATCTACGTATAGCTATCTATACACAGAAAAACATGACGAGAAATAACTGGGGATATTCGTGAGCTTTAGTATCTTTAGTGATACCACAGCTCACGCTTTTTGCTTCGCGGCCAACTAAGGTGTTGACTCCGAATTAGCTGTCTACAATGACTCTAATAATTACTCTATTACGACAGAGTAATTCGCAGCGACAAATCAATTGCCTGAACATGCTTAGTTAAGGCGCCAGATGAAATGTAATCTACACCTAGTTGAGCAAGTGATGCCAGTCGTTCATCAGTAATGTTCCCTGATACTTCCAGTTTACATTGGCCTTTGTTAAGCGCTACTGCCTGTTGGATCTGTTCGTTAGAAAAATTATCCAGCATGACAATGTCGGCACCCGCTGAAAGAGCCTGCTCAAATTCAGCTAGATTCTCTACCTCTACTTCAACAGGTTTGCCTGGCATCATGGACTTTGCGCGGCTTATCGCTTTTTCTATATTTCCACAAGAAAATATGTGGTTTTCTTTTATTAGAAACGCATCGAATAAACCAACGCGGTGATTCTGACCTCCCCCGCAACGTACCGCGTATTTTTGCGCATAGCGCAGGCCGGGCAAGGTTTTGCGGGTGTCTAGAATTTTAGTGTTGGAGCCATTTAAAAACTTAGCGTAAAAGGCAGTAATAGTTGCGGTTGCTGACAGAGTTTGTAGGAAATTAAGTGCCGTACGTTCTGCCGTCAATATCGCGCGAGCAGAGCCTTCCAAACTCACTAACACCGTGTCAGCCTCAACCTTGTCGCCATCTTTTACATGCCAAGTTAGCGATACTGACTCGTCAATAAGCGCAAATGCTTGATTGGCCCAAGCTATGCCGCAAACTACACAGGGCTCGCGAGTAATAATAGTGGCCTGTGCGTTAACACTTTCATCTATCAGGTTTGCGGTAATGTCGTTTGCAGCATTTAATTCGCCGCCTAGATCTTCAACAAGCGCATTTGATACTTGCTCTCGGATCGCTTGCATATCTGGTGATGTCATTTTCATCGCTTTAATCTATGCTATCTATGTATTTAGAGGGTACGCAATATTAACCAATCTCCGCGCTGAGTAAACTCTAATTGGCGAAGAACACTCATTCCAAGCAGTATATGGTCATCTTGCATACCGGGGTTCAAGTTTGCGTCTACATTACGCACTACTATTTCGCCAATGCGCAAGGTATCAATCGTTGACTCGGCAACCCTCACTACGCCATTGGCAGTGCTGGCTAAACCTTCTCGCCCGGCTTTTAGTTGAAGCCTGTTGGCTAAATGTGCGGGGA
Organism: Alteromonas sp. S005; assembly: GCF_036864475.1. Lineage (NCBI taxonomy): Bacteria > Pseudomonadati > Pseudomonadota > Gammaproteobacteria > Alteromonadales > Alteromonadaceae > Alteromonas > Alteromonas sp. S005. The sequence continues at coordinate 400,860 of NZ_JAZETN010000001.1, forward strand.
CCGCTACATCTGTCGCCCCTGTATCAACAAGAAATACCACTTCCTCACCATTGATATAGCCAGTTGTTACATAATGGCCTTGGCGATTTTGTTTAAGGCGTACCTCGGTTTGTGAACCAATGCGTTCTGACGTGGGCTCGCTGTTCGGATTTATTTGTTTTTCAAGTAAGTCAGAGAAGACAAAAACAAGTAAACCGAATCCGCAAATCCATGCAAGGGCAACCATCCATTTGCCCGCTGATGTTGTCGGGTCTTGTTGTTCATTCATGTTTTTACCTTATTAATAATTGCCTTATGCATAACAGCGGTGCACTGTTTTCCAATTACGCTTTTGTGAAAGCTGCCGATTAAAGCAGTGGCAGAAAATATCGAGCTAGCAACGCCACATTGCGCTTGCGGCCCTATACACTTATAAACCTATACAATGTAGGCTATAAAATAGAAAATCAATTACCGAAGCAAATACTATGGTGCTTTATAACAAAGCGAAGTACACCCAAAGTCCACATTATGATGCTCGTCCTGACGATACCGATGTCAGTCTATTGGTGATTCACAATATTTCTTTGCCGCCTTCACAATTTGGTACGCCGGGTATACGACAATTGTTTACCGGCACACTCAATTCAGATGATCACCCTTTCTACAAAGAAATAGCTGGTTTGCGGGTCTCAGCACATTGTGTAATTTATCGAACGGGTGAAATAGAACAATTTGTACCTTTTGATCAGCGGGCATGGCACGCGGGCCTGTCTTCATTTCAAGGCCGCAGTCGCTGTAACGATTATGCAATCGGCATTGAATTGGAAGGCACTGATACGCTGCCTTTTACCGATGCGCAGTATCAGGCTCTCGGCGAACTCACTGATTTTATTACACGACACTATCCTCGGATCACTTTAGGGCGTATCGTAGGTCATAATGATATTGCGCCGGGGCGAAAAACCGACCCTGGTGTTGCTTTTGATTGGGCAAGATACAGAATGCGCGTTACTGGGTTTAAGAAGACCGATTAATCCAGGTCGCCAAGAAAAAAGGGAACGCAATACCTATGATGTTAATGAGCCTCTTATTAGTTCTCAGTCTTGAGCGACTGATAACGAAAACACCTAACTGGCATATTGAAAGATATGCCGCTCAATATCGAGCTTTTCTTCAAGATAAAAGTTTAATCAAATTCCAAGAAACAGATGAGGAAAGAGAGGGTAAGAAGGCATCGTCTACTGCGCTTTATTTCTACCTTTTACTTCCCGCACTCGTGCTAGGTGCTATCGAGTACTGGTTGCTCGGCGCATTCCTTACTTTTATTGAGCAAAGTTTAGTCTTGTTTATATGCATTGGCTGTCCGGTATTAAGGGGTATTTATAAAAACTTCCTGAATGCTGCCGACAGAGGCGACCTCCAGGCGTGCAGTATGTATACAGACCAATTAGGGCACTGTGAAAGTCAAACGGATAGTGATGGAAGCGCAGGTGCGGAAGGGAAAAGCTTTGGTCAACATCTTACTTGGCTTAACTACCAGCACTACGCTGCAGTTATGCTGTGGTTTATTGCATTCGGCGCCCCAGGCGCAGTGTTTTACAGCCTAAGTAGAAGTACTACTGAGGCTTTGTGTGGCGCTAATCATCCTTTGAGGGGGGCAGCAGGTAGAATGATGTTTGCCCTTGACTACATTCCAGTTCGCGTTACTGCCTTCGGCATGCTAATGATGGGACACTTCTCAAGAGCGTTACCCGAATGGCTGAAACATGCGCTTCAGTTCGATGTACCTGCATACGATGTACTTACGCAAATATCCTCGAAGGCAGAGGTGTTAACACCAGAGGAACAGCTGTTACAGTCTGATAATGCAGCAGTTGAACCAAAGGTGCTTGTAAAGTTAGCAAAACGTAATGTTATTTTTCTACTTGTAATAACGGCAGCGCTAACCCTTGTAGGCAGTCTGGCATAATCATTATTTTTAACATTTACTAGTCTACTTGGCTTAAAAAGGCGTTTGGTCTATTTATTAATTGTATGTAGATCAGACGCTTTGCTTAGATATTTCTCCCGCACATCTCTCATCAGACCAGTTCATTAAAAAATACTTTTCTTAACAAATTCAATAATAAAGCTTAACACCCAGCAAATCATGTAGGCTTTGCTATGCTTGGGAGTATTTACCTCGAAATCGATCTGCCTTAAACTAGATAGGTAAAATGGTATTACCAATTGTGTTTGTGTTTAAATTTTTCCTGATTATTCTTCACATTCACGGCTCTTATAGCTCCATTATCGTTACAAGAGCATGGTTTAAATAAAAGGATACGTTTAGCGCATGCGTCAGCAGCGAAAAAAACTCTCTGATGTAATTACCGAGCAACTCGAGTCAATGATACTCGACGGTACATTATTGGCTGGGCAAAAGTTACCGCCAGAAAGAGAACTTGCGCTTCAGTTTGATGTGTCGCGTCCATCCTTAAGGGAAGCTATTGGTAATTTGCAAGCGCGCGGTCTGGTAGAGCGTAAGCAGGGCGGCGGTACATTTGTTAACCGCAACTTGAATTCAGCCATGAAAGACCCGCTTATGGACCTTGTAAGCCAGCGCCCTGAGACTCAATTCGATTTGCTTGAATTTCGTCACGCCCTCGAAGGCATGGCGGCCTATTACGCGGCACTTCGTGGTCAACCTGAAGACTATGAAGCATTGAAGCAAGCATTGAACGACGTACCTACGCCGAAAGCGCACGAAAGCAAGCGTGCCCAAGCTGAGGCGCTAGGACAGTTTTATATCATTATGGCAAGAGCATCACACAATATGGTGTTGTTGCACGTAATGAGCACCATGCAAAGCATGCTGGTGGACAATATCGAACGAAACTTTGACATGCTGGCAACGCACCCTGAAGCGGTGGAAGACATTGCTAAGCAGCGTCGTGAAATTGTAGAAGCCATTGCTTCTCGCGACCCTGAAGCTGCGCGTCAGGCATGTAATACGCATTTGGCGTTTATTGAAAAAACGCTATTAACCATTAATCAACGCGATACCCGCGTACAGCGCGCATTGCGACGATTAGAGATTTAGTTACTAGTCTGACCTTTTGTAAGGTAAGGGCTAGATAGCTATTCATTCGCAGAGGCCGGTCAGGTTTTTTCCTGTGCCACTGCAAAAGCAGGTGAGCCAGATTGGGTCACTGTGAGTACAACGTAATTTAGTTTTCCTTCTTTTAGCGCCTTTAAGATAGAGGCAATGCTTAGGGAGGATTTTCTATATAAGCAAAAAATAGGATGGCACCATGTCTGATATGATGCACCAAGATGTAGATCCTCAAGAAACTAAAGAGTGGATTGATGCGCTTGAGTCGGTTTTAGAAGAGGAAGGCGTAGAACGCGCCCATTATTTACTCGAAAAACTTATTGATAAAGCACGTCGCAGCGGAGCGCATTTACCGTATGACGCAACTACTGCCTACATCAATACTATCCCAGCAGCGCAAGAGCCAAAAATGCCTGGCGACTTGACCATCGAAGCGCGCATCCGTGCCGCTATTCGTTGGAACGCATTGATGATTGTATTGCGTGCATCGAAAAAAGACCTAGAGCTTGGTGGCCACATTGGTAGCTTCGCATCATCGGCTATGCTTTACGATGTTGGCTTTAACCACTTCTTCAAAGCGCCTAACGAGAATCAAGGCGGCGACTTTATTTTCGCACAGGGCCATATTTCTCCAGGTATTTATGCGCGCTCGTATATGGAAGGCAACTTAACTGAAGAGCAGTTAAACAACTTCCGTCAAGAGTGTGCTGGCGATGGTCTGTCATCTTATCCACACCCTCACTTGATGAAAGACTACTGGCAATTCCCAACCGTATCTATGGGTCTTGGTCCACTTCAAGCTATCTATACAGCACGCTTCCTTAAGTACCTAACTAACCGTGGTATTAAAGACTGTTCAGGTCAGCGCGTATACTGCTACATGGGTGATGGTGAGTGTGATGAGCCAGAGAGCTTGGGCGCAATTGGTCTTGCGTCTCGCGAAGGCCTAGACAACCTAACGTTTGTTATCAACTGTAATCTACAGCGCCTAGACGGCCCGGTACGTGGTAACGGCAAAATTATCCAAGAACTTGAAGGTACGTTCCGCGGCGCTGGCTGGGAAGTAGTGAAAGTTATTTGGGGTAGCTACTGGGATGAGCTACTGGCTCGCGATAAATCTGGCAAGCTAATTCAGCTTATGGGTGAAACGGTAGATGGCGAATACCAGAACTGTAAAGCCAAAGGCGGCAAGTACACCCGTGAGAACTTCTTTAACAAGTATCCTGAAACAGCGGCACTTGTAGCGAACATGTCTGACGACGACATCTGGCGCTTGAACCGTGGTGGTCACGATCCAGTTAAAGTATTTGCGGCTTACCAAAAAGCTATTGATACGAAAGGTCGTCCAACGGTAATCCTTGCTAAAACGGTTAAAGGTTTCGGTTTAGGTTCTTCAGGTGAAGCGCAAAACGTAGCGCATAACGTTAAGAAAATGGACGTTGATTCAATCAAAGCGTTCCGCGATCGTTTCAATATTCCTGTAGCAGACGAGAAAATTGCTGACCTGCCATACTTCAAGTTCGACGAAGACAGCGAAGAAATGAAGTACCTTCGTGCACGTCGTGAAGCACTAGGCGGTTACTTGCCTTCTCGCCGTGAACAGGCTGAAGAGCAGCTTGAAATTCCTGAGCTAAGTGCATTCGACGCTATCTTAAAAGGTTCAGGTGACCGTCAAGTATCGTCAACCATGACGTTTGTACGTGTACTTAACGCGCTATTGAAAGATAAGAAAATTGGTAAGCGTATTGTGCCAATTATTCCTGATGAAGCCCGTACATTCGGTATGGAAGGCTTATTCCGTCAGGTAGGTATTTACGCTAATGAAGGCCAGAAATACGTACCTCAAGATGCCGATCAAGTGGCTTACTATCGCGAAGATAAGAAAGGTCAGGTATTACAAGAAGGTATCAACGAGTTAGGTGCAATGGCATCGTGGGTTGCGTCGGGTACGTCTTACTCAACGTGTAACGCTACCACTATTCCGTTCTACATTTACTACTCAATGTTTGGTTTCCAACGTGTTGGTGACTTGGCATGGGCAGCAGGCGATAGCCAAGCACGTGGTTTCCTATTAGGCGCAACTGCGGGTAGAACCACGCTTAACGGTGAAGGTCTACAGCACCAGGACGGTCACTCACACGTTCAGGCGAACCTAATCCCTAACTGTATTACTTACGACCCAACGTACGGTTATGAAGTTGCTGTTATCGTTCAAGACGGTCTACGTCGCATGTATGGTAACAACGAGAACATCTTCTATTACCTAACGTTGATGAACGAGAACTATCAGCACCCTGCAATGCCAGAAGGTGATGATGTTGCTGAGCAAATTATTAAAGGTATTTATAAGCTTGAGCGCGTTGAAAACGACAAGTCTAAGCTTAACGTACAGCTAATGGGCTCGGGTACTATCTTGAACGAAGTACGTAAAGCGGCACAGATTCTGTGTGAAGACTACAACGTATCTTCAGACGTTTACTCTGTGACCTCGTTCAACGAGCTAGCGCGTGAAGGGCAAGACGTAGCTCGTTACAACATGCTTAACCCTGAAGCTGAGCAGAAAGTACCTTACATTGGTCAGGTTATTACGAAAGACGCAGGTCCTGCGATTTCTGCCACCGACTATGTGAAGAACTACTCAGACCAAGTACGCGCGTTCATTGAAACTGAATACCGCTGCCTAGGTACAGACGGTTTTGGTCGAAGCGATAGCCGTGAAAACTTGCGTACTCACTTTGAAGTTAATGCGTCATACATTGTGGTGGCATCACTTTACGAATTGGCTCAGCGCGGTGACGTTGAGAAGAAAGTGGTAGCAGAAGCCATTAAGCGTTTTGATATAAACGCTGAAAAACTTAACCCACTTTACGCGTAAGCCAGATAAGGTATTTTACATATGTCAGATATTCAAAAGATTATCGTACCCGACGTAGGCGGTGACGAAGTTGAAGTTATCGAGCTATGTGTTGCCGTAGGCGACAACATTGAGGCTGATGAAGGCGTTGTTACTGTTGAAAGTGACAAGGCGTCAATGGACATCCCAGCACCGTTTGAAGGTGAGATTGTAAGCTTGTCTGTATCAGTAGGCGATAAAATCAAAGAAGGCGATGTGATTGGTGAAATGAAGGCTGCAGGTGGCGACAGTTCTGATGATAGCACCGCTGAAGAATCATCTTCAGACGACGCTTCACAAGAAGACGCGCCTAAGCAAGAAGAAGCACCAAAAGACGAAAGCAAGTCAGAAACAGCACCAGCTGCGTCTGGCGGCAGCGAAGTGATTGAAGTTGCCGTACCGGATATCGGTTCTGACGACGAAGTTGACGTAATCGACGTATTGGTTTCAGCAGGCGATACCATCGAAAAAGAAGATGGGCTAATTACGCTTGAAACCGATAAAGCAACGATGGACGTACCTTCAACACACGCAGGAACGGTGAAAGAAGTATTCATCAGCACTGGCGATAAAGTGAAAGAAGGCACAGTTGTTATTAAGCTTGAAGTAGCGGGCTCAGGCTCGTCTTCAAGTGATTCGGCTACTAGCGATGCTTCTTCTGAAGCATCTGCACCGGCTGCGCAGGAAAGCGAAAAGCAAGAGTCAGCTCCTGCGGCGTCTGCAAGTAGCGAAACCATTGAAGTAGCCGTGCCTGACATTGGTGAAGACGGTGAAGTTGACGTTATCGATGTGCTTGTATCAGCTGGCGATACCGTTGAAAAAGAAGACGGTCTTATCACGCTAGAAACTGATAAAGCCACCATGGATGTACCTTCAACGCACGCAGGTACCATTAAAGAAGTCTTTATCAAAACAGGCGATAAAGTTAAGCAAGGCACATTAGTTGTTAAGCTAGAAACTAGCGGTGGCTCATCTGAACAGGCACCATCTGCACCTAAAGCAGAAAAGCCTGCTGAAGCACCTAAGCAAGAAGCACCTAAACAAGCGTCACAGCAAGAAGCCTCTCAAGGCCGTTCTCCTGTGCCTGCAGCGCCTGAAGCCAAGAATACAGGTAAAGCACATGCGTCGCCTTCGGTTCGCCGTATTGCGCGTGAGTTTGGTGTAGACCTGACTCAAGTTAACGGCTCTGGCCCTAAAAACCGTATCTTGAAAGAAGACGTTCAAGCCTATGTGAAAGCTGAGCTTGCGAAACCTCGCACAGCGGCAGCTTCAGGCAGTGCGCCTGTGGGCGACAATGTGCTTCAAATCGTGCCAGTTAAACCTGTTGATCACAGCAAGTTTGGTGAGATTGAAGAACAGAAGCTTTCTCGTATTCAGAAGATCTCTGGACCGTTCCTACACCGTAACTGGGCGACTATCCCGCACGTTACACAGTTCGACGAAGCCGATATCACTGAAGTGGAATACTTCCGTAAAGAGCAAAACGCTTACCACGCGAAGATTAAGTCTGGCCTTAAAATTACGCCACTCGTATTCGTAATGAAAGCGGTAGCGAAAGCCCTTGAGAAGTACGAAGTATTCAACTCATCACTGTCTGACGACGGCGAGAGCTTAATCATCAAGAAGTTCATCAACATTGGTATCGCGGTTGAAACACCGGGTGGCCTTGTTGTACCTGTTATTCGCGATGTGAATAAAAAAGGTATTGAAGAGCTTTCTCGCGAGCTTATCGAAACATCTAAGAAAGCCCGTGAAGGCAAGCTTAAAGCGGCTGACATGCAAGGTGGTACATTCACAATCTCTAGCCTAGGTGGTATTGGCGGTACGGCGTTTACGCCTATTGTAAATGCACCAGAAGTCGCCATATTAGGTGTGTCTAAGTCTGAGATGAAGCCTAAGTGGAATGGTAAAGAGTTTGAGCCGCGCTTAATGGTGCCGCTAAGCCTGTCATACGACCACCGAGTAATCGATGGTGCGGTAGGTGCAAGATTCTCTACTGAGGTTGCTGCAAACCTAACTGACTTGCGCAGAATCATACTTTAAATAAAAGGTCGAAAAAGTTTACAATATCAGTAACATTTTCGACGATTTTATAAGCCCATTTGGTGGCATTTAGGTTATGCTATTACACAAAAGTAATAGCATGACCCTACAAGAACAGGATTGAGGTTCACAATGAGCGAAATTAAAACGCAATTGGTGGTACTGGGCGGCGGCCCTGGCGGTTATTCAGCAGCATTCCGTGCGGCTGACTTAGGTATTGAAACAGTTATCGTAGACTCACGCGACACGCTTGGTGGTGTTTGTCTAAACGTTGGCTGTATCCCTTCAAAAGCCCTTCTTCACGTTGCTAAAGTGATGAAAGAAGCGAAGCACCTTGCTAGCCACGGTGTATCGTTTGGCGAGCCTACCATCGATTTAGATAAAATCCGCGAATACAAAGACGGCGTTGTTAAGCAATTAACAAATGGCCTTAGCGGTATGTCTAAAATGCGTAAAACCAAGCATGTACAAGGTTTCGGTAAATTTACAGGCGCAAACACCCTAGAAGTAAAAAATGGTGACGACGTTACTACTATTACTTTCGAGAAAGCGATTATTGCTGCGGGTTCTGAGCCAGTAAGCCTACCGTTTATCCCGGAAGATGATCGTGTAATCGACTCTACTGGTGCTTTGGAAATGAAAGACATTCCAGAGAAAATGCTAGTACTAGGTGGTGGTATCATCGGCCTAGAAATGGGTACAGTGTATGAAGCACTTGGCTCAAAAATCGATGTAGTAGAATTCTTAGACCAGCTTATTCCAGCTGCTGACAAAGACATCATGAAAGTATTCATGAAAGACTACAAAGAAAAATTCAACATCATGCTTGAAACCAAAGTAACTGCGGTTGAAGCAAAAGATGATGGTTTATACGTGACGTTTGAAGGTAAAAACGCGCCATCCGAGCAAGTACGTTACGACAAAGTACTTGTTGCTGTTGGCCGTAAGCCAAACGGTAAGCTAGTGGGTGCTGACGCTGCTGGCGTAAACGTAGACGAGCGTGGCTTTATCAATGTTGATAAGCAAATGCGTACCAACGTTGACCACATCTTCGCGATTGGTGACCTAGTAGGTCAGCCTATGCTTGCGCACAAAGCGGTTCACGAAGGTCACGTTGCAGCAGAAGTTATTGCTGGACAGAAGCACTACTTTGACCCACGTGGTATTCCTTCAGTAGCGTACACTGAGCCAGAAGTTGCTTGGGTTGGTGTAACTGAGAAAGAAGCAAAAGAGCAGGGTTTAAGCTACGAAACTGCAACCTTCCCATGGGCTGCATCTGGCCGTGCAATTGCTTCTGATGCCACTAACGGTATGACCAAGATGATCTTCGATAAAGAAACAGGTCGAGTAATTGGTGGTGCTATGGTCGGTACTAACGCCGGTGAAATGCTAGGTGAAATTGGCTTGGCACTAGAAATGGGTGCTGACGCTGAAGACGTGGCGCTAACTATCCACGCTCACCCAACGCTTAACGAGTCTATTGGTCTTGCGTCTGAAATCTTCGAAGGAAGCATTACTGACCTGCCAAACCCAAAAGCGAAGAAAAAGAAGTAAATTAGCTTCTTTGTTCGAACTATCAAAAAAACCGCTCATTGAAGCGGTTTTTTTATTGGGGCTGTGAATGTTTTAGAACCACCTCACCTGCGATAATACAGCGTGATTACGAACATGTTAAGTCTCGCTGAGTGAGTGGTTATCTAAGCGAACTGATATTAAGCCGTTTCTTTTCCCACCGCTACGGTGTCGTGTTCTTCGGCCATTTCATCATTGCTGGGCATTTTCAAATGCGCTGGCGTAAATTCTTCACAGTCCATATTGCGCTGGTCCATAAAGCGTTTAACCGTATCGGCACAATAGGCTTTTCTACAGCATTGAGACAGCAGCATTTCATGACGTTGTACACGCTCGCGAATAAACTTAACTACTAAGCTTCTTAGCCACTGCAAGCCAGCGTCTTGGTCCTGGCGCTTATGCCACATTACAGATAGAGGGGAGCTAATAATTTCTACAGGCGTTTCAAACACTGCTAGTTCACCTGAGAAAATCTCTCTCTCCATTACAAGCGAGGGCGCAACGCAAATAAGGTTACTCTCTTTTAATAGCGGGGTAGCGTTGTAAAACTGATTTACTGACATCGCAACGCGGCGCTTGAGGCCCAAATTAGCGAGCGCCTGATCGGTTGGGCCGGTTACATCGCCTGTCACTGACACTAGCAAGTGATCTGCTGCTACAAAGTCTTCCAACGATAATTGTGATTTTGCTAGTGGATGATCAGGACGCATTACCACAACCCAGCTTGGGTCAAGTACATGTTCAGAGCGAATTACAGAGCCGGGCTCTTGGTGTTTAGAGAAGGTCAGTTCAGCTTCGGCATCTTTAAGTATTTTATCCGTTTCCATATCGTAATTAGGAATAGCATGGATATTAATACCAGGCGCTTCGTTCTCAATAACTTTGCGAAGCGGCCCCCACACCATAGATACAATGCTGTCTGTGGCTGCAATACGAAAAGTCCGCTTTGCCGTTGCGGGGTTAAAGTCAGTCGGGTTTACGGCAACTTCAAGTTCGCCTAACGGGCCTTGAATCTGACTCCACAAGTTTTTTGCAAAAGAGGTGGGCTGAATACCACGGCCGTCTTTTACAAATAGTTCGTCGTTCCAGGCAGTGCGCATGCGGGACAATGCATTAGAGACCGCAGGTTGCGTCATCGATAGTCTATCGGCTGCGCGAGTAATGGCACCCTCAGTCATGATGGCATCAAAAATCATCAATAAATTTAAATCATGTGGACGCATGGTTGTCTCCGGTATCTATTGCGGACAATCTACTTTCATCTATCGAACAATGAAAAAAGCTGCCGTTTACTTCGTTTTTGACTATGTAATTTAACTGACATAGTTTAGTTATAGGTTATAGCTAGAAGCATTTATTTTCCAAATGAATGCGACGAGCGACACTGGTACACTATATCGCTGTAACCGTTGTTCTCCCTAAGCTCTCGCTTTTTATGCGGTTATTCTCATTTTCTCTGCGAAACCATTCTTCTAAATTTTTAAAAGTAGTTGTCTCTGTCAGCCCGATCTTCAATATATAACATCGTGTGATGTGTTGCATATAAAAAGATAATTATTTTTATTGTTTGGGGGTGTGCATAATGCGCAGCATCAAACTTTAGTTTAATTTTTTAGAGAATCTTGCAATGAAAACTTTTACCCGTCTATTGGCAATAGTCAGCCTAACTGCGCTTGTCGCTGCATGCGGTGGTGACGAGCAGGATCCAAGCCAATCAATGAGCGCTGGCGCAAATGCTGGTGTTCCTGTTGATGTGGCAACGGTTGTGTCTCAGCGTTTAACCGAGTGGGATAATTTTACAGGTCGTTTAGAGTCTCCGCACATTGTTGCGCTTCGCCCTCGCGTGTCGGGCTATATTGATTTTGTTGCATTTGATGAAGGCGAATATGTCGAACAAGGGCAAACCCTATTCTTAATTGATAACCGCACGTTTAAAGCAGAAGTTGATCGATTGACTGCACAGCTTGAAGAAGCTAAAAGTCGCGTTCAGTTGGCAGAGCAAAACTATAGCCGTGCTTTTAAACTTCGTAAAACCCAGGCGGTTTCTGAAGAAGTTCTTGATGCCCGTTTAGCTGAGAAAAATCAAGCACTTGCTAGCTTAAATCAAACGCAAGCCGCACTTGAAGTAGCGCGCCTAAATCGAGGCTTTGCTCGTGTTGAAGCACCTATTTCTGGACGTATTTCTCGAGCAAACATCACTGAAGGTAACTTTGTTACTGCAGGACAAACAGAGTTGACTCGCATCGTATCGACCGACCGTTTATATGCGTATTTCGATATTGATGAGCAGACCTACCTAAACTATCTAACTGATAAATCAGCGGCTTCAACAGCAGTGAGCGAGCAGCCAGTTGCGATGCGCCTTGCTAACGAGTCTGATTATAACCACTGGGGTCAAATTGATTTCATCGACAACCAGGTTAACGGTAGCACCGGCACACTTCGCGTTCGTGCCGTATTTAATAACGAAGACGGTCGTTTAATTCCGGGATTATTTGCACACTTAAAATTGGCAGGTGACACCGATGAACAGGGCATTCTTATTAAAGAAAAAGCTATCGGCACAGATCTTAATAACAAGTTCGTACTGGTTGTAAATGACGAAAGTAAAGTGGAATACCGTGCGGTTAAGCTAGGCGACAAAGTGGGCAGCATGCGCATCATCACAAGCGGCTTGAATGTAAACGACACCATTGTGGTTGATGGCTTACAGCGCGTTCGCCCTGGTGCCCAGGTTGCCGCTAACGAAGTGCCTATGGGTGATGAAGATGCTTTGGCAAACTTATCTAGCTGGCAGTCACGTGTTGATAACGCTACACAAGTAACCCAAAGCATGGCGCAGGTTGAAGATGTTTTATCTGGTGGTTCATTTACCTCAGGTGCAGCAACAGCAGGTCTTAAGTAATGAATATCTCGCAGTTTTTCATTAGCCGCCCGATTTTTGCGGGCGTGCTTTCCCTACTTATTTTTATCGGTGGTGCTATTGCCGTATGGCAACTGCCTATCACTGAATACCCTGAAGTAGTGCCGCCTACCGTGGTGGTAACTGCGAATTATCCTGGTGCAAACCCAGAAGTTATCGCCGAAACAGTTGCAACGCCGTTAGAACAAGAAATTAACGGTGTTGAAAACATGCTGTATATGTCATCACAGGCAACCAGTGATGGCCGTATGACGCTAACTGTTACCTTCGCGATTGGTACAGACCCAGACGAAGCAACCACGCTGGTGCAAAACCGTGTGAATCGCGCTACACCGCGTTTACCTCAAGAAGTGCAGCGCTTGGGTGTGGTTACCGAAAAGTCCTCGCCAGATTTAACCATGGTGGTACATTTAACGTCGCCTGATAAACGTTATGACATGCTGTATCTTTCGAACTATGCCGATCAGTTTGTTAAAGACGAATTAGCTCGCATAAATGGAGTAGGGCAAGTGCGCCTGTTCGGTGCTGGTGAATTCAGCATGCGAGTATGGTTAGATCCTAACAAACTGGCTGCGCTCCAGCTAAACCCTGGCGATGTGGCAGCAGCTATTGCCGACCAAAACCAGCAAGCGGCGGCAGGTAGCCTTGGCGCACAGCCTACGGGTACCAGCGAATTTCAGCTGCTTATCAATGTGCGCGGCCGTTTAAAAGATGAAGCCGAATTTGAAAATATTATTGTTAAGTCGGGTGAGAATGGTGAAATAACCCGTCTTAAAGACGTTGCGCGTATCGAACTAGGTTCAGAGTTTTATGCACTGCGTTCACTTATTAACAATAACCCTGCGGCAGCGGTGCCGGTTTTCCAAGCACCAGGTTCTAATGCAATCCAAATTTCAGATGACGTTCGCGCTCGCATGGCGGAGCTGTCAAAAGCGTTCCCTGAAGGCCTTGAATACGAAATTGCCTACGACCCTACCGTATTTGTTCGCGGTTCGATTGAAGCGGTTATTAGTACACTTCTTGAAGCAGTATTGTTAGTTGTACTTGTTGTTGTACTGTTCTTACAAACATGGCGTGCGTCTATTATCCCACTCGTTGCAGTACCTATTTCACTTGTGGGAACGTTCGCCTTTATGCAGCTAATGGGCTTCTCGCTTAATGCACTGTCGCTGTTTGGTCTAGTGTTGGCAATCGGTATTGTTGTGGACGACGCCATCGTTGTTGTCGAAAACGTAGAGCGTAATATTTCTGAAGGCAAAGCGCCGTTTGAAGCCACCGTACAGGCAATGAAAGAAGTAACCGGTCCTATCATTGCCACAACACTGGTACTAGCTGCGGTATTCGTACCTACTGCTTTCATGAGCGGTCTTACCGGGCAGTTTTATAAGCAGTTTGCGCTAACAATTACTATCTCTACGGTAATTTCTGCAATTAACTCGTTAACGCTTAGCCCTGCATTATCTGCATTGCTGTTGAAACCTCACGGTAAAGCGAATGACTGGTTAACCCGTTTAATGGATAAAGTGTTTGGCCGCTTTGTATTTTCACCGTTTAACCGTTTCTTTGAGCGTAACTCAAAGCGCTATACTGGTGCTGTGGGTGGGCTTATCCGTAAGAGCAGTATCATCATGGTGCTTTACGCGGGTCTGTTAGGGCTCACTTACTTCCAGTTTGCCAATACACCAACAGGCTATGTTCCGCCGCAAGATAAGCAGTATTTGGTCGCCTTTGCTCAACTGCCTAATGCAGCAAGCTTAGACAGAACTGAAGAAGTGATCCGTGAAATGTCTCGTATTGCTATGGAACACCCTGGTGTTGAAGATGCAATTGCATTCCCTGGCTTGAATATTAACGGGTTTACCAATAGTCCAAGCTCAGGCGTGTTGTTTGCAACGCTGACTGACTTTGATAAAAGAACGACGCCTGATCTATCTGGTAGCGCGATTGCTGCACAGCTTAACCAGAACTTTGGGTCTATAAAAGGTGCCTTTGTGGCAATATTCCCGCCGCCACCAGTAATGGGGTTAGGCACGATTGGTGGTTTCCGTTTACAGGTTGAAGACAGAGGGAACCTAGGCTTTGAAGAACTTGAGCGCGTAACGCAAGAAGTGATTGGCAAAGCGTGGGCACACCCAGCGCTAACCGATGCATTTACCAGCTTCACTGTTGCTGTACCTCAGCTCGATGTAGATGTAGACCGTGAAAAAGCGGTGAGCCAAGGTGTAAACATCGATACCTTGTTTACCACCATGCAGGGCTACTTAGGTTCGTTATACGTGAACGACTTCAACTTGTTCGGTAGAACTTACCAAGTAAATGTACAAGCTGATGCCCAATACCGTCAGGATATTGAGAACATTACACAGTTTAAAGTGCGTAATGCACAAGGTGAGATGATCCCACTTGGCTCATTCTTGAATATTGAGCACAGCGCTGGTCCTGACCGTGTAATGCACTATAACGGATACGTCACCGCTGAAATAAACGGTGCAGCAGCGCCAGGCTATTCGTCTGACCAAGCGAAGGCAGCTATTGAAGAAATACTGGCTGAAACATTACCACTTGGCATGACTTACGAGTGGACAGAGATCACCTATCAGCAAATATTAGCGGGTAATGCATCTGCGTTTGTATTCCCATTAGTTGTGCTTTTAGTGTTCTTAGTGCTGGCTGCGCAATACGAAAGCCTGCGTTTGCCACTGGCAATCATATTGATTGTTCCCATGACTTTGCTGAGCGCGCTTATTGGTGTGCAAGTTTACGGCGGCGACAACAATATTTTCACCCAAATAGGTTTGATTGTACTGGTTGGCCTTGCAACGAAGAACGCCATTCTTATTGTCGAGTTTGCAAAAGAGCTACAAGACAAGGGGATGGACGCGCTTTCAGCCATTAAAGAAGCAAGTCGCTTACGTCTTCGTCCAATACTAATGACATCCATTGCTTTCATCATGGGTGTGCTGCCAATGGCGGTATCAACCGGTGCCGGCTCTGAAATGCGTCAGGCCATGGGTGTGGCAGTATTCTCAGGCATGATTGGTGTTACCGTATTTGGACTTATCCTAACTCCGGTATTTTATTACCTGATACAGCGTAAAGGTTAACTCTCCCGTCTACCCAAGCGTTGCCCTCTTAAGGGGCTCTTTAGGCCACTCATTTGAGTGGCCTTTTTTTTGCCACCATTGGTCAGCTTTTATCTCGTTTTGTGAAACCGAAAAGCTTATATTCGCTTGTATCCTGTTGAAAACAGAAAGAATGGAGATTCGAATGAAAATAGGTGCGGCGATAGTAATGGCGATGGGCATGGTGGTTGCTGTGTCTTTGCTTGGTGTTCAGGTGTCTTCTGCCATGAACGATATGCAAACGTGGGATAGAGTAGTAACCGTAAAAGGATTGTCAGAGCGAGAATACATTGCTGATCAGGTTATTTGGCCTATTCAATTTGTCGACGCGGGCAATGACTTACCTCAACTGTATGAACATATCGAAAAGAATAGCCTTCAGGTGGCTAACTTTTTAGAAGAGAAGGGCATATCAGCAGAAAGCATTACTATTGGAAAGCCTGAAATAAATGACAAATTGGCGCAACAATACGGAAGTAGTGAAAAAGCGCCATTTCGCTACAGTGCCATTCAAACTGTTACTGTCTTTTCCAATGATGTTGAAAAGGTGCGAGCGCTTATGCAGCAAATTGGGGAGTTAATTAAAACTGGTATTGTATTATCAGACCAAAGCTACCGCGCTCAGCCCGACTATGTATTTACCCGCTTAAACGAAGTAAAGCCGGAAATGATTGAAGAAGCTACGCTCAACGCACGAGAGGTTGCGGAAAAATTTGCCAAAGATTCAAAAAGTACGTTGGGCAAAATTAAGCGCGCTAACCAAGGGCAGTTCAGTATTTCTAGTCGCGATAGTCATCATCCACACATTAAGAAGGTGCGGGTAGTGTCTACCATTGAATATACTCTTGTGGATTGATATTCATGCTATGCTAAAAACAATATGTCGATACGGGTAGCTAACACACGTACGCAATTAGTGTATTCCATGTACTTCATGCATTAGATTACTGCTAATGTCTACTGGCTAGACGCGTAAGTATACGTTTTAATTTAACTAGGCGCTGATGATGTCAGTGCTTACATCTCAATGACTAAGGGTGGCAAGCCTGAAATGACGGACCCAAAAGCGCAGTCCCAACAGCTTGAATTCTTTGAAATTCCAAGCCCATGTGTTGGCGTCTGTGAGTCAGGTCCAAGAGGTTTTTGTAAAGGTTGTTACAGAAGTCGAGATGAACGCCTTTATTGGCTGAAAGTAGATGATGCTACAAAACGAAAGATAATCAGTGCCTGTGTAAGACGTAAAAAAGCAGTAGCGGCTAAGTTACGCAAAGCGCAAGGGCTTAAAAGTGAGGAAACAGCGCAGCAGATTCCTCTTTTCGATAAGCCGCCTGAAAGTGGTTAAAAGAGAGTTTGAGAATATTTAATGTCGTTAGATAAGTATGTTTCGTACGCCGGTAAATCCTTTACGTTACCCGATATATGTATGCGCTTGCGCTCAACGCTAGACGACCCTCGTTCTAGTATGGAAGATATTGCTGTATTAATAGGCGCCGACCCTTCACTTACTGCAAAGGTCTTACGCCTAGCTAACAGTTCGCTTTTTCGTTTCCCCTCTCAAATCGAATCCGTTACAAAAGCTATAAACGTCATAGGCGGTGAAGCACTCTATAATTTGGTCATCGCTGAAACGGCCACCTCTGCTTTTAAGCACTTCGATACATTGTTAATTGATTTAGACAAACATTGGCATGCCTCAGTTTATTGCGGCATGGTCGCGAAGAGTTTGGCGATGCGATTAAACGTTCGTGGCGCTGAACGCTTCTTTGTCATGGGGATTCTTCAGAACCTCAGTGAGCTCGTTATCGCAAAAAAGGAACCAAAGCGTTACGACGATTATCGTCATACTCAAACTAGCGAGTTGCCACATATTGAACAGCTTGCCCATTTCGGTTTTACGTTTGCACAGTGTAGCGGTATCATACTCGAAAAATGGCACTTACCTATTGGTTTGTACTATCCGGTAACATTTATGAACGACGAATCAAAATACACGTCCGACGTTGATATTTGTGTCCTTGCTCTTGCAAGTCGTATTACGCTTAGCCAACTTGATAAAGAAAGTTACGCTGATATTGAACTTTTTACGCCAGAGATAGCCAATACAGTAAGTCTCGACATGGAAGTGATAAGTAATTCAATTGAATATGCTGAGCAAGAAACAGCAAAAATTGTGTCGCTTATTCACTGAGCTTTCAGCGCGCTAAATCGGTAAAGTATTTTACATCGCAGAACATAGCTAAGCTCCGCCAGAGGACTGGTATTATAAACGTCTCAATTAGACGTAATCTAATAACTATAAAGCTCGACGTAAAACCAGATTATGTTCAGAAAAATCTTCCGCCCACATGTTTTTGTAGGTGCCATATGTTTTGGCGTGTGTTTTTCAGCTCATGCTAGAGACCTCATCGAGACCCTTTATCACGCTGATTTCACTCCCGATGCCGATGATGAAATACCACGTTTTACATTAGACGGAGAGCTCGGTGTTCTTGTTAATACCGGCAACACATCTGCAGCCAGCGTGAAAGCGGCAGTGAATGCCGACCATGAAACTGAAAACTGGAGCAGTATTTATTTTGCTGAGCTGCTGTACAAAGAAAGCGGTACGCCTACCACGCAGCGCGACATAAGTGCACAGCGCTTTTTTACCAGCGCACAATTCGACTATAAACTGCTTACGCCTGGCCGCCGCCTTTTCATGTATGGCGATTACGAAGACGATAAGTTTACAGGGTATGAGCACAGAGCTTCATTAGCCGCGGGTTGGTCACAGCGCGTTTGGCGAAATGAAGATAGTGAGTTTCGCTACAGCGTGGGGCCAGGATACACCTTTATAGAAGCAGAAGAAGACAGCGATACCCTCGTTAATGACGGTGTAATAGTGCGCGCGTCTGCCGAGTATAAATATCACTGGAGCTCGGGTGCCAAATTAAGACAATTTGTTAGTACAGAGGCCGGCGAAGAAAATACAAAATCCCGCTCAGAAACCTCGCTTTCTGCCAATGTGTTTGGATCATTGGCAATGAAGTTATCATTCATATTAAATCACGAAACAGACACCCCTCAAGATGTCGCGGCGTTAAGTACAGAAACATCGGTAGCGCTGGTTTATCAATTCTTTTAGTCAATTAGTGTAAATTAACAGTCGAATATAGGCTTTTTGCCGCGTGCGCATTGACTGATAGGCTTGAAAATGTACACTGCGCACCATTGTTTGTGGTGCCAATCCCTTGGGGCATTACTTAATAGACTTCTTTTAAAACTCGTGTTGTACCGCCTTGCAGTTCAAAAGGTATCGCGTACAACGAATGGACCGATAATCAATAGGATTGTTCAATGAAAAAGCAAGTGCTTGCATCTCTAGTTGCAATTTCTCTTTCTCCGGCTGTTTTCGCTCAAGACGATGAGGTGAAGCCTTTTAGTATGGAAGGTGAGCTAGGTTTTATCTCGACCTCAGGTAACACTGAAACAACATCTATCAGCGCAGGTATTCAAGCCCACCAAGAGCTCGAGAAGTGGAGTAACGACTACGTCTTAAAAGGTCTCTATAAACAAGAGACTGTGGAAGGCGATGACGGAGAAGATATTGAATTTACTTCTGCACAGAAGTTCTTCGGTTCAGCGCAGGGTAACTACAAACTCGCTAACCCAGATAACCGTTTATTCGGATTCGCATCTTATGAAGATGATCGGTTCAGCAACTTTAATTACCAGGCTACTGTAGCTGCGGGTTGGAACCAAAAGGTTCTTCAGAACAAGCGCCACACCCTTGAATATTCAATTGGTCCTGGTTACTCGTTTATCGAAACACAAGAAGATGAAAATCTTGATAGCGTTATCGTCCGTGCATCGACAGCGTACTCTTGGAAGATTTCTGACACAGCTAAGTTTACGCAAACTGTGAGTACGGAAATGGGTTCTGACAACACAAAATCACGTGCTGAATCAGCTCTGACCGCTACGATTAGCGGAAACCTTTCTATGCGTCTTTCCTTTAAACTTGATCACAACACCAACGTTGACGATGATGTAGAAAAGCTTGATACAGAAACGGCTGTAAGCCTAGTGTACAACTTCTTCTAAGCTTTACTGAGTTGCCCAGGCTTATTCACG
This sequence comes from Alteromonas sp. S005, assembly GCF_036864475.1. NCBI lineage: Bacteria > Pseudomonadati > Pseudomonadota > Gammaproteobacteria > Alteromonadales > Alteromonadaceae > Alteromonas > Alteromonas sp. S005. The sequence goes on from NZ_JAZETN010000001.1 coordinate 420,602, forward strand.
TTGAGTTTGGGCTCTTTAATGTTTTACGTTGATAAGTCTTTTCTGTGTCGATGCCACCGATTTGAAAATGTCGATAGAGCAGGCACAGGAAGGAAAGAATCACTCAGTAAATCGGGAATACAGATACAAAAAACGCTGCATTTTTGCAGCGTTTTTTTTAACTAAATATCAAGCGAGCTTTTTTGTTAAACGCTATGTTTAATGAAGAATTCGGGTTTTAATGGTGCCATCTATTTGCTGAAGTTCCGCTAGCGCTTCATAGCCGCGATCTTCTTTAACATCCACTACCACATACCCTATTTCAGCGTTTGTTTGTAAGTACTGCGCTTCAATGTTGATGCCTTTTTCAGCGAATGCTTGGTTAATTTGCGTAAGTATACCTGGCTGGTTTTTGTGTACGTGAAGCAGACGTGAACGACCAGTGTGCTCAGGAAGTGATACTTCAGGGAAGTTAACCGCAGACAAAGTAGAGCCGTTGTCGCTGTATTTTGCGAGCTTACCCGCTACTTCAATACCAATGTTTTCTTGCGCTTCTTGTGTGCTTCCGCCTACGTGTGGCGTAAGAATAACGTTATCAAATGCGCGAAGCGGAGACTCAAACTCCTCAGTGTTAGACTTTGGCTCTACGGGGAACACATCGATGGCAGCGCCGTTAAGGTGGCCACTTTCCAGCGCCTTAGCCAGTGCGTCAATATCGACTACGGTTCCGCGGGATGCGTTAATAAGAATGCTGCCTTCTTTCATTTGAGACAGTTCTTTTTCGCCAATCATATCTTGGGTTTGAGGCGTTTCGGGAACGTGTAGCGATACTACATCAGAGGTATTAAGTAGCTTTTCAAGCGACTTCACCTGAGCAGAATTACCTAACACTAACTTGTCTTCGATATCGAAAAATTGAACGCGCATGCCCAGATGTTCAGCAAGAATACTAAGCTGTGTACCTATGTGGCCATAACCAATAATACCTAAGGTCTTTCCGCGAGCTTCATAAGAGCCTACTGCAGTTTTCTCCCACTCACCGCGGTGTGCCTTAGCATTTTTGCTTGGTACTTGGCGAAGCAAAAGAATAATTTGTCCAAGAACGAGTTCTGCAACTGAGCGTGTGTTAGAAAAAGGCGCGTTGAAAACTGGAATACCACGGCGCTGTGTGGCTTCAAGGTTAACCTGGTTGGTACCAATGCAGAAACAGCCGATGGCAACAAGTTTTTGTGCTGCATCAACTACTTTTTCAGTAATTTGAGTGCGTGAACGAATGCCAACAAAGTGGGCGTCTTTGATTTTCTCTATTAACTCATCTTCAGGAAGAGAGGTTTTGAGAAATTCAATATTGCTATACCCATTGCTTTGTAGTGTTTCCAAAGCACTTTGGTGAACACCTTCCAACAACAAAATTCGGATTTTATCCTTCTCTAATGAAACTTTGCTCATGAACTCGCTATCTCTCGCTGATTTAATTGGGGTTGCTGGCAATGCGAACCATAGACTATCGTGGTTTTCTCAGTAGTAAATAATCTAAATATGCACTACTTTCTTTGCGATAGAGCCTGGTCTAGCGCCTGCTATCTAGCGTTTTAAATTACGCTAATTGCTTTAATAAAAAAGGTTTACAACCTAAAGCGACATATACATCTAGTCGCAAAAAGATTTACTACTTAAGACATCTAGACGTCTAAACGGAAATTAACAGAAAACACGTTAAGTTGAAAGCAGTATTTTGCGTAGCTTTTCATCAAAATACTGTGTTATCCGCGGCTAAAGTGCCTAATCCGTTTATGCTCATCAACTAAGTCATTGAGCAGTAACACTTCTGGCGATGCAATACCAAGGCACAGGTAAACGAGTCGTTTTGTTGTGCCATTGGCTGTACTTAGTGTTTTTTAAAAGGCTATCACTTAAAGGTTTCAACACCACTATCGGTCGCACTTAACACGATATCTGCGCCACGCAGGGCGAAAATGCCGTTAGTCACCACTCCTGGAATATTATTGATTTTTTGCTCTAGCTCACGAGGATTAAGTATTTCAAGGTTGTGTACATCTAAAATAACGTTACCATTATCTGTTACTACACCTTGTCTATACTCGGGGTCGCCACCTAGTTTTACCAGTTCGCGAGCGACAAAAGAGCGAGCCATAGGAATCACTTCTACGGGAAGTGGAAAACTGCCTAATACAGGAACACGCTTACTTTCATCTACAATACAAACAAACGTGGTAGCAGCACCTGCAACAATCTTCTCGCGGGTCAGGGCTGCACCGCCGCCCTTGATCATATGCTTGTGTTCAGTAACTTCATCGGCACCGTCAATATAAACTGAAAGGTTGCTAACTTCATTTAACTCGAAGACTTCAATGCCTAAGGTTTTCAAACGCTCGGTAGATGCTTCTGAGCTTGAAACCGCGCCTTCAATTTTGTGCTTAATTTTGCCCAGTTCTTCTATGAAAAAATTAACAGTAGAGCCCGTTCCCACACCGACAATACTGTCTGCTTCAACATAGTCGATGGCTGCTTTGGCTACGGCTTGCTTTTTTTCGTTCTGATCCATGGTTACTCTCCAACTTATTATGCTTGCAAGTGTAACTTATAAGTGCCCATGAACCCATAAGTTCATATGTTCAATTTGATATAGTGAAATTACGGTTTAGTGAATATAAGAGTGCGAGAAGGGGTCACGATAGCATCAAGCGGTACATCCCACGGTGCAATTGGAAGGGCATCAACTTCTTGCACATCGTGAGCGATACCCACTAATTTTGGAGTATGCTGGTTTAAGGCTGGCTGAGAATTGAATTTGCGTTGTGTAAAGCTTAAGGTGCGGTCGTAATAGCCCCCACCCATACCCAGGCGGTTTCCGTTTGTATCAAAGCCCACTAGTGGCATAAGAATAACATCGCATTGTGTAACAGGAATAACGGCCTTACAGGACAATACAGGCTCTTCTATATTGTATTTGTTATTAATTAACCGAGAATTAGGGGAATAAGATAAAAAAAGCAAGTGCCCTTTGCATATAGGGTGTAGTACAGGCAGTGCGAACGCTTTGTGCGAGAGTTGCCATATTGATTCAATATAATTTTTTAAGTTTACCTCGCCATCGTTAACCAAGTATCCCGCCACGGTCTTGCTATTTTTGATAAAGGGCAGGGTGTTAAGTTGCTTCGAGATGCGCTGTGAAGCGTAATCCTGTTGTTCCATAGATAAACCACGGCGCGCTTCACGAAGCTTTCTACGCAGCAGTGATCTGGCTTGCATCCTTTCTTTTGAAACATCTACTCGCATATTTGGTAGCCCTGCTTTGTGTAACTGCAGACTAGCTGCCTTTTCGCCCCAGATGAAGATTGAGCACACGAACCAATTCGCTACTATCGATGGGTTTAGTTAGCACATCATCAAGACCCCGCTCTCGCAAGTACTTTGACTCAGTTATCACGTCAGCCGTCAATGCAACAACCGGTAAACCTGGCTTTTGAGCCTTTATCTGTGCCGTCGCTTCGTCGCCTTGAATGCCGGGTAAGTTAAGATCCATTAGTACTAAATCGACGGGGTTAGACCTGGCGTATTCAACCCCCTCTTCACCTGTGCTTACCACAGAAAATGACACGCCTAATTTTTCAAACAGGGTCTGAATAACCACTTGGTTTATATAGTGGTCTTCAACCACCAACACGTTTGCAGATTTATCAATGTTAACTTGTGCTACAAAGCTTTGAGGTTGTGCCTCAACAAACTGGTTCGCACTTAGCGCATCGGCAGGCAAGGTAATGCTTATGCGGGTTCCGTGATTTAGTTTACTGCTAACTTTTATTGTCCCATCCATAAGCTCGATAAGACGCCTAGATATATTTAAGCCTAATCCAGTTCCACTAATCTCTTGAGCGTTACCCATTCGCTCAAAAGGCTTAAAGAGTCGCTTCTGATCATCATCGCTAATGCCGATGCCTTCATCTATGACATTGAATACAACATTGCCATTTTTGTATTTTACTTGTGCTTTGACAGCCTTACCCTTATTGGTAAATTTAATCGCATTCGACAGTATATTAAGTGCAATCTGCCCAAACTTAGTGTCATCAAAATACAAAGATTCGGGCATTGCTTCATCAATTTTTGTCGAAAATACTATACCTCCGTCTTCGGCTCGGATTTTAGTTAACGAAAATAGATGTGTGAAAAAGTCTTTAGTGTCCACCGCACGGGGCATTACACGCATCTTACCGGCTTCTATTTGCTTGATATCTAGAACTGAATTTACAATTTCTAGCAGTCTTTCGCCGCTTGTACTTACATGAGAGAGCGGTGTGGTAAAAGACGAGGGCAAACCCAACTTTTGAGCTTCTCCCTCGAGCAACTGACTAAAAGTGTTAATTGCATTCAGCGGCGTTCTGATTTCGTGACTAACATAGGATAAGAAGTCAGATTTAAATTGGCTAGTACGCTCAAGTTCTCGGTTTTTACGCTTTAGCTCTAAATGGGCTACCACCGATTTGCTTAATGTCTGCAATGATGTCTTTTGCGCTTCAGTTAGCGTTTTAGGCTTGCGGTCGATGGTGCAAAGCGTACCAATAGCATGACCTGATGGAGTAATGAGTGGCGCGCCCGCATAAAAACGTATATCTGGTGAACCGGTCACTAAAGGGTTGTCATGAAATCGCGGATCTAACGTGGCGTTAGGAATTTCAAACACTTCTTCTTGTAAAATGGCGTGAGAGCAGAAAGCTATTTCGCGGGAAGTCTCTTCTGCATCTAGTCCAACGCGAGACTTGAACCACTGCCTGTCAGGGTCAATAAGACTAATAAGTGCAATGGGGGTTTCGCATATCTGAGAAGCTAACGTTGTGAGGTCGTCAAAAAGCTGCTCTGCTTCGGTATCGAGAACATCGTAACTGAGTAGTTCGGCAAGACGCTCGTCTTCATTTTTAGGGAGTGCAGCTGCTTCCATTTATAACAACCTAACGCAGAAATAAAAAAGGGACTGTTTATTCACAATCCCTTAAACATATCACAGAGCGTAGGTGTCTACGAATAGTTGTTCCAGTTTTTGATGGTCAACTTTAGTTGCAACTTTAATAGTATTAGCTTCGTTCCAAAGTGGGCTAGGTGTAGTGCCTGTTGGCGCAACCACGGTTTGGCCTCTGTCAAGCGTACCAGTACCAACGCGAACGTGACCCTCGGTCAATTCGAATAACTCTGGGTGGCGAAGGTGAGCAATTGGGAATGCATCGTGGAAGAAACAAACACGGTCTTCACGGTTTTGCGAGTAAAAGTCCATGTAGAACTGAGCACTTTCTTTTACAAAACCGCCAAGGGTATTGTTTTTCTCTTCAAGCTTTTCAACAAAAGCCGGCGAGAATGGCGTGAAGTTCGTCACGTCCAAACCAAACATGGTTAATTCCCAATCTGCCGCAAAAACGATTTCTGCTGCGTGGGCGTCATTCCAGATGTTTGCCTCTGCTACAGGCGTGACGTTGCCAGGTACAAACGCAGCGCCACCCATAATGCTAACGCCTTTAACCAGCTTAGGTAGCTCGGGCTCAAGACGAAGGGCTAGGGCTAAGTTGCCCAGTGGACCAATTGCCACTAATGTAATTTCACCTGGGTACTTACGCGCCATATCAACGATAAACTGCGCAGAACTGCGTGGGTCAAGCTCGGTTTTAGGCGCTTCAGGTTTAATATGACCGAAGCCGTGCTCACCGTGTACGAAGTGGGCGTACGTAGACTCAGGGCCAACCCATGGCATGCCAACACCTTTAGTTACAGGAATATCTTTACCTGCAATTTCACAAAGTGTCAGTGCGTTTTGCGCTGCCATTGTTACTGGAACATTACCGTAAACGGTCGTTAAGCCAAGTACTTCAATGTCTGGAGATTGAAAGGCGAAAAAAATCGCCATTGCATCATCAATCCCTGGATCTGTATCTAATATGATTTTATGTGCCATCGAATTTTCTCAGTGCGTCTTGCTAGTTGGCGTGTTTCGCTAAGAAACGATCCACTTCTTTTTGTGTTGGAATACTCTGTGCCGCGCCTTCGCGAGTTACTGCAATGGCAGAAGCTGCACACCCGCGACGCAATGCTTGTTTTGCATCGGTGTGATTGCAATAGGCTGACAGGAAATAGCCGATAAATGTGTCGCCAGCTGCTGTAGTGTCTACCGCGTCTACAGAGAATGCTTTTACTTCTACAACGTCGTCTTTACGCAGCATCATCACACCTGCTTTACCCAGTGTGATAATAACTTCACAGTGTGACCATTGTTCTTTGAACACTGTCACAATGTCTTCAAGCTCTTCTTTGCCGGTTATGGCTGCCGCTTCTGTTTCATTAACAATAAGCAAATCAACGCATTCCAGTGGTAGCTGTTTAACTGACTCGCTCATAGGCGCAGGGTTAAAGGCAACCTTTAACTGTTTTTCTTTCGCTTGGCGAAGTACTTCTTCAATGCTGCTGGTTTCGTTTTGGGTTAGTACCCAGTCTGAAGGGCGAGTGTCGTCTAGCGCTTGCATTACCGTTTTTGCTGTTATGGTTTGGTTAGCACCACCAAAAAGCACAATGGCATTTTCGCCGCTAGGCGTAACCTGAATGATAGCGTGACCAGAAGGAACTTCTGAACACTTAACACCACGGCAATCTACCCCTTTTTTAATAAGGGCCTGTTTGAAAGAGGCGTCGTTTTCGTGAATGCTGCCGACGTGACGTACGTCTGCACCTGCTTGCGCTAAAGCAATCGACTGGTTTGCACCCTTACCACCAAGTAGCGTCTGGTAATGGGTCGAGGCCAACGTTTCTCCAGGTTGTACAAAGTGGTCTACCTGATAAACGTGGTCAATATTTATAGAGCCAAAATTTATTATTGCCATTTCTTCTTCCGTCGAAAGAGGGCGCTTCCCAGAATGCCGCTGTCCATGTTTCGCCCGTGAACCGAAAAGTTCAGGGCGGAAGAATCACAATTGCCGTAGGCTTCTCGATACGCGTCGAGCTTGCACAATAGCAGCTGTTTCAACTTCCTAGGTTTAAAGCATCGGCCAGGGACATGAATGAACTAGCAAACATCCCAGGAAACATTGTTGTTGTATTAACGCAACAGGGTATAACAAACGCGAGATCCAGTGAAGAGGATCACCTAAGGCGCTTTATAACTATTTTGCGTGGTGAATATAAAAGCGTCAAGAAAATACTATTTTCTTGACCAATTGGTCAGCAATTATACACGCATACAAGAGAAGCTCAATAACAACCAACCAGCTAATTCAGCCAGAGACTTGCAACTCTTTGATTTAATGTTGCGAGAGGAATTCCGTATCCGACATCTGCGATCTTAGATTAATTATGCTCTGGTTGCTAGGCATAGCAGCGTGCATTTCGTTAAATTAACGTCAATTCGGTATTGTTTGAACATTCAGTAAACAATGTGCGTCTCTGTTGTATAAAGTATAAACTTCACGGTAAATACGCTGTTTAATCAGTGCACGCTAAATTGGCAAAAGTGGGCTTTGTATATTGATTTTTGCTAGTATTAACGCCATCACGGAGTAACGGCCGAACCAAAAGGGCTGTGAAAACTCAACTCATCTTCAATAAAGAGAACGAATCGTGGAAAAACAGCTCGATTACGATAGCGTAACTAATAAATTGTCACAGCAGGGTATCATTGTAGACGCGGCAGAAGTGCACGGTATTCTAACTGGAATGCTTTGCGGCGGCATGTCACTTACCGATCAGAAGTGGATGGAAGCACTCAGCGAAACCATTAATCAAGGTGATAAATTTAGTGACCAAGCTCAACATCTTCTCAACACGCTTTTCAATCAAACTTGTCAGCAGTTGTTAGAGCCTGAATTTGCGCTTGGCTTGCTGCTTCCTGAAGATCACGCACCTATTAATGACCGCGGAGCTGCGCTCATCAACTGGGTGCAGGGTTTCATGCTTGGTTTTGGCCTACATCAGCAAGATCTAGTGCAGTGTTCTGATGACGTAAAAGAAGCCCTTGAAGATTTTTCGGATATTTCTCGTATGGAAGAGCCAATGGATGCTGATGAAGAATCGGAAAAAGCACTTTTTGAGGTGGAAGAGTACGTTAAAATTTCAGCTATTTTATGCTTCAGCGAACTTGGTCAATCGCTTCTCGATGATCAACAAGACACGCCGTCCGTACACTAGTACTCAGAGAAAATTAAAAGTAGCAGCTGTTTAAACAGGTTACTTTACAGTGAATTAGTTAAGGTTTTCTAGTTTATGATTAGCGCGCAAGAGTTTATTGCCAGGCAAGATAGGTTGCTGGCACAGTGCCAACCGAATAGTGTGTGCATAGTGCCTGCAGCGGGGCTGGTTACGCGAAGCCGAGACACCGAATATACCTTCAGACAAGACAGCGACTTTTGGTATTTGACGGGGTTTGAAGAGCCTAATGCATGGTTAATATTGTCTAACCATCCTCGCTACGGCGAGAGTTATCGCGCAATGGTGGTTCAGGAAAAAGACAAGAGCGCTGAAATTTGGCACGGTAAGCGCCTTGGTGCTGAAGCTGCGCTATCCCGATTCAGCCTAGATGAAGCGTTTGAAACACATGAATTAGAAGAAGCCTTGTTGGCGTCCATTCAAGGGCAGGATAATGTTTACTTCGCTTTAGGTCATAACCAAAGTCACGACCGATTATTTACTGAAGCTTTAAATACTTTGCGTGAAGCGCCAAAAGAATCCTTAGCGCCTTGCGCGGTGCATGATTTACGCCCTCAACTTCATGAAATGCGACTATTCAAATCTGCCTGTGAAGTAGCAATGATGAAAGCGGCAGGTGAAATCAGTGCACGGGCTCACAAACGTGCTATGCAGTTTGCTTCTTCTGGCTGTTTTGAATATCAGTTAGAAGCTGAAATTCACCATGAGTTTGCTATGGCTGGCGCACGTTCTCCAGCGTACAGCACGATTGTAGGAAGTGGAGATAACGCCTGTATTTTGCATTATACGCAAAATAACGCGCAGGTTAGTGACGGTGATTTGATCTTGATCGACGCAGGCGCAGAATATCAAGGCTATGCTGCAGACATTACCCGAACATTTCCTGTAAGTGGTAAGTTTAGTCACGCTCAGCGAGAAATTTACAGCGTGGTATTAAAAGCGCAAAAAAGTGTATTGGACATGCTAGCGCCCGGTGTCACGCTTTCTGAAGCAATGCTGCACAGCGCGGAGATTATTACTGAAGGTTTAGTTGACCTTGGTGTTTTAGAAGGTAGTGTGGCAGAAAACCTTGAAAATGAAAGCTGGCGACAGTTTTATATGCACGGGTTAGGTCACTTCTTAGGGCTTGATGTGCACGACGTAGGTAACTACAAAATAGACGGCCAAGACCGACCATTAAAGCCAGGAATGGTTATAACGGTAGAGCCGGGTATTTATATCAGTCAAGACAGCGCAGCACCTGAAAAGTACAAGGGAATAGGCGTTCGTATTGAAGATGATGTGGTCATCACTGCATCGGGTGTAGAGGTCCTAACATCTGATGTACCTAAAGAGATTGACGAAATCGAATCACTAATGGCGAAAAGCTAAAAGAACAAAAAAGCGCTAAAATTAAAGCGATGGGAAGACAAATATAGTGGAATCGGCAGCGGTTGATGTAGTTATTATCGGTGGTGGTATTGTAGGAACAGTGCTTGCGAAAGCTCTTTCAGAAAACATATCTTTCGAAAATTCCGAGGGTGCGAGTAGCGGGTTAAGCGTTGCACTCATTGACGCTGCAGATCCTAGCGAAACAAACCCCACCCTTAACGACTTTAACCCGTTTACCGATACTCGAGTTATTGCGCTAGCACGACGTACCGTTAACGAATTAGCCGATGTTGGTTTAAGCCTTAACGATTTAGCCAAGCAGCACAACGGCGAACTGCCTCCAAAAATAAAGCAGATAGAAGTTAGCGATAAGGGCCACCTCGGCTTTTTAAATCTGCACAGTCACGACTATCACATCGACGCGTTTGGCCAAGTGGTAAGTTTAAGCGCGCTAACGCGCCTTGCTGCGAACGCGAGCACTGCGTATCAGCATATAGCGCCAGCAAAAGTAACCAGTGTTAAGCAGCACCGCAACCATGTAGACGTATTGCTAGATAGTGGAGATGTACTAACCGCTAAGCTGCTGATACTTGCGGATGGTGGGCGTTCAGGTTTAGCCGAGCGTGTGGGTATTGCCAAAACAGTCAGTGATTATAAGCAGACCGCCATTGTATTTAACGTACATACGCAAAATCCTCATGAAAACAAAGCGTACGAACGCTTTACTGATTCTGGCCCCCTTGCTTTTTTACCCTTTGATAATGAGATTAACGGCGTAAAAGCAAATGGCAATGGTTTTTCAGTGGTATGGACGTTAGAAGCACAAGCCGCTAAAGCACTTATGAAAATGGATAAAGCGTCGTTTATTAACGCGCTTCAACAAGCCTTCGGTTATCGCCAAGGCAAAATACTAAGAGTGAGTGATACGGCTAGCTATCCATTGGCGCTTACTAAAGCCCAGCAAGTTACCAGCCACCGAACGGTAGTGGTGGGGAACGCTGCGCAGGCGCTACACCCTATAGCGGGGCAAGGATTCAATTTGGGCCTACGCGATTTGAGTGCACTCGTTTCTGTACTGAAAAGTGCTGTATCTAAGCGTTCTATGTCGCAAGATTTGAAGCAAGAGAGCAATCAAGAAACACTAGCGAAAGGTGGTGCTGACCACTTTGACGCTGGTGCATTTAATATCGTTCAGCGCTATGCGAACGAGCGTAAGAAAGACCGAGATAACACGATTGCGCTTACCGATACCTTAGTGCGAACTTTCTCCAATCAGTATTTTCCTACCGTTATAGGCCGAAACGTTTCCTTACTTGCATTAAGTATGATGCCGCAAGCGAAGAAAACCTTCGTAAAGCACACAACAGGTTATGGCGTAACACCACACGGAAATAGAGATAACAATGCAGCATGTTGATATAGCAATAGTGGGCGGTGGAATTGTAGGGTTAACCCTAGCCGCAGCGCTAAAAGACAGTGAACTAAATGTGGCAATTATTGATAAGTCGCCTTGTTATCAGGTGCTTGCAGATAAGCCAACTGCGCGTGTTAGCGCAATCAATCAGGCTAATATTAAAGCGCTGCAACAGTTAGATGTGTGGCCTCATTTACAGCAAGACCGCGCCAACCCTTATACAGCAATGCATGTGTGGGACAAAGACAGTTTTGGTGATATACATTTTTCATGTGACGAAATGGGGAGCGATACCCTAGGGGTCATCGTGGAGAATCAAGCATTGGTGAATGCGCTTGCTAAGTCAGTAGAGGCTCAGCCTAACGCGCATCTAGTCACTGCGGGTATTGAAAGGGTACTTGCTGGCCCTAATCAAACCATGCTAATGCTAGACAACGACGACGTGCTCAGCTGCAGATTACTTGTTGGCGCAGACGGTGCTAACTCTTTTGTAAGAAAGCAGGCGGGCCTGCCAATTACCTTTAAAGATTATGAGCATACGGCCATAGTAGCCAATATCAAAACCGATGAGCCACACAACAATGTGGCGCGCCAAGCGTTTACCCCTACAGGCCCGCTAGCGCTACTTCCAATGGCCGAACCAAACGTTTGTTCAATTGTGTGGTCTCAAACGCCAGAACAGGCAAGCGAGCTAATGGCATTGGGTGACGATGCTTTTTGCCATGCGTTAACTGCCGCAAGTAATAGTGTTCTAGGTACTATTACCCTTGAAACCGAGCGCGCCGCGTTTCCATTAACCATGCGCTATGCAAGGCAATGGGCCAAAGACGGGGTAGTACTGGTAGGCGATGCCGCTCATACCATTCATCCGCTAGCCGGGCAGGGAGCAAATCTGGGTATGCAAGACGCTCTAGCGCTGGCTGAGTCACTAAGCAGTCTGAGTGCTGCCGGTAAAGACATAGGTTTATATAAGCACCTGCGCAGCTATGAGCGAAGCCGTAAAACAGAAGCCACGAAAATGATAGCAGCAATGGATGGCTTCAAATTCTTATTCGACGGCAACGACCCGCTCAAAAAACTAGTTCGGGGCATAGGACTTTCAGCCACAGACAAGCTCACAACCATCAAAAACGCCTTCGTCAGCCACGCCATGGGCCTTTAAACCCCATTCTTGGATTCTTGGCATTGAGATAGTCAGCGGTAAAGGATACTCTTCGGTATCCTTTTTTATTTCTACCAACGGTTTATGACTATTTCTCTTTTCAAACCTTTTCGAGCCCTGTCTTTCGTCTCTCTACTTACCGCTGCTCTTTCTATTAGCTTAGTGAATGCCGAAACTACTACCAAAAACGCCGGTGGAGCATCTTTAGCAACGCTAAAAAGCGAGAAAATGAAGCTGAATAATACCCCTATCGATTTAGATGTTTATCGCGAGCACGTTAAAACATTGGCTAGTGATGAGTTTGAAGGGCGAGGGCCGTTATCAAAAGGCGAAAAGAAAACCGTAGAATACTTGATAGCAGAGTATAAGAATTTAGGGCTAAAACCGGCTTTTGGTGAAAGCTATACCCAAGCTGTGCCGCTCGCGAAAATTACGCCTAGCAACATGAGTTCGTTAAACATTGGCGACCTTTCTTTTGAAGCAGGAAGTGAGTTTACAGCTAGAACACAACGTATAGTAAATGAATACTCACTAACTGATAGCGAGCTGATCTTTGTGGGGTACGGTATAAATGCGCCTGAGTACAACTGGAATGATTACGCTGGTTTAGACGTGAAAGGCAAAACCGTCGTCATGCTGGTAAATGACCCGGGGTTTGCTTCTAAAGATCCAAATTTGTTTCAAGGCAATGCCATGACCTACTATGGTCGTTGGACATACAAATACGAAGAAGCCGCTAGACAAGGCGCAGAAGCTGTTTTCATTGTTCATGAAACCATGCCTGCAGGCTACGGCTGGGGCGTTGTCGAAAACTCCAATTCTAATACTAAGTTTAGCCTAGTCGATGACAACAATAATGCGTCACAAGTAGGCGTAATGGGGTGGCTTCATCTTAACGCTGCCAGGGAGCTTTTTGAAAAAGCAGGCTTAGATTACGGCGAGCTTAAAAGAAAAGCATCCAAGCCTGGCTTCACACCCGTTTCTTTGAACACCGCCGCATCGCTAAAGTTTAACAATGCTATCGAGCATGCTGAATCGCAGAATGTTGCCGGTATTTTAGAAGGCACCTCAAAGCCAGATGAGTGGGTAATGTTGCACGCTCACTGGGACCACCTTGGTAAAGCAGAGAAGAACGGTCAAACCACCATTTACAATGGTGCGGTAGATAATGCTTCAGGTGTAGCCGGGGTATTAACCCTGGCCGACGCCCTTACGAAAACGGAAAAAGCATTCTCTCGTACTGTAATGTTTAGCGCGTTCACCGCAGAGGAAACGGGGCTGTTGGGGGCTGATTATTTTGCAAATAACCCACCTGTGCCCACCAAGAACATGGTAGCGTTTTTAAACATCGACGGTATGAATGTAAACGATGATGTTGATTATATCTTGCAGTATGGCGAAGGCTACTTATCTATTGAAGATGATTTAGCAACGGCAGCTTCACTGCAAGATAGAAGGGTTAAGATGGATCCGCGCCCTCAAAATGGCCTGTTCTTCCGCTCTGATCATTTCGCACTCGCGAAACAGGGCGTGCCCTCTATTTTGTTTATGAGCTTAGGCGATACCGACCCAAGTTTTATCGCCAAGCGCTACCATAAAGCCGATGATGACTATCTTCCAAGCTGGACATTAGGTGGCGTAAAACAAGATCTTTCCCTTATTGGAACCCTGCTTACTCATTATGCCCAAGGTGATGTTTGGCCTTATTGGAAGCGCGAAAGTGACTTTAAAGCAAAGCGTCTACAGGCATTGTCCGGTGGCGAAGCCACCACCAAATAAAAGAGCTTGCACGGCACGCAGTAAAGTTATTTTAAAGGTAGAGCGACGCTAATGAGTTGGATCTTATTTACATTGGGCGCGGTAATCATGCAAACCGTGCGTAATGCGCTGCAAAGTAAACTAAGTGGTACAGTCAACACCTCCGGTGTTACGCTATCTCGCTTTATATTGGCTCCGCCTATAGCCCTTATCTACCTGCTTGCCCTGTATAGCAGTAGTGCCAGTCGACTACCACAGTTTACGGGTTCATTCACAGCGGTGATTTTGTGCGCTTCATTACTTCAAATAGCGGCCACCTCACTGATGGTTATTCTGTTTAAGCAAAAGAATTTCGCTATTGGAGCGGGCTTGGCAAAAAGTGAAGCTTTAGTGGCGGGCGTGGTCGGCATGCTTTTTTTCGGGAGTTACTTAACACCCCTTGGCTGGGCGGGGATAGTTATAGGTGGAGTCGCAGTATTTGTACTAAGCAGTGGTAACAGACTTCACGGTGTAAGTTTGAGAACCATGTTGATAGGTCTTGCCTGTGGTACCTGCTTTGCTCTTACGTCATTGCTAGTACGCGAAGCAAGCCATATGCTCGATATACAGTACACCCTTGCCGCAGCTTGGGTTTTATTATGGGTGCTGTGCGTACAGGCCGTATTCTTAAGCGGGTATATCGCAATCACCAAACCCTTCGTGTTGAGGCAATTAGTAAATGCTAAAAAACAGGTGCTAGCCATAAGTACAGTAAGCTGTTTAGGCTCAATATGCTGGTTTACTGCTATGGCGTTACAGCATGTAGCCCTTGTTAAGACATTAGGGCAGTTAGAGGTTTTGTTAACCCTATTGCTTTCGCATTACTGGTTAAAGAATGCAGTCACACAGCGGGAAATAGTTGGCTTGCTTCTAATTGGTCTGGCCGCCGTTTTCGTTATGTGGGCGTAAATTAAAGGCGAGATTTACCGGCTAGACTATAAGAAAATCAATGTAATTTTCATAAAACAAAGGGTTTAAACAACCTCAATTAAAACGACAGGAAGGGACATGGATAAGCGACATTTCTTGAAATTAGCTGGGGCTAGTATTGCACTAGCTCCTATAGCGTCGATGGCTGCTTTAGATAAAACCAACACAGCGAGCCTAAGCGATATCGATGGATTAACGGATATCACTTCAAACGCAAAGCCGATTACCGTGAAAGAGCGTAGAGCGCGTATTGAAAAAGCGCAGTCGCTAATGAAAGCCCAAAATATAGCGGCAATATTAATAGAGCCCGGTGCGGCGATGGATTATTTCTCTGGGATTAAATGGTGGCGTAGTGAGCGCTTGACCGCGCTGGTTATCCCTCAAAAAGGTGACATGGCGGTGGTAACGCCATTTTTCGAAAAGCCAAGTGTGCTTGAGTCGTTAGCTATAGGCGATGATGTAAGAGTGTGGCAAGAGCATGAAAGCCCGTTTGATGTTGTAGCCAATATTTTAAAATCGCGCGGTATAACAAGCGGCAATATCGGCTTTGAAAGCAGCGTACGCTACTTTGTAGTTACTGGAGTCAGCCGAGCGCTGCCAAACATTAATATCGTTCCCGCCGAGCCAATTACACTGGGTTGTCGCATGTATAAAACTGCGAGTGAACTGGCACTTATGCATAAGGCCAATGAAGTTACTCTACGTGCTTACGAGTTTGTTTTTAGTAACCTAAAGCTTGGCATGAGTCAGCAGGATGTAAAAAGTTTGATGAACACCGCACAGCAGCACTTAGGCGGCAGCGGTACATGGTGTTTGGCGCTGTTTAACGATGCAAGTGCTTATCCTCATGGCACAAATGCAGCACAAACTATCAAAGAAGGTTCGGTGATCTTGCTAGACAGCGGTTGCAGTGTGCACGGTTACCAAAGCGACATAAGTCGTACTTTGGTATTTGGCAAGGCGTCTCAGAAAGTTCAGGACGTGTGGCACACAGTAAGGGAAGGGCAGAACGTAGCATTTGCCGCAGCTAAAATTGGTGAACCAGCAGGAACAGTGGATGATGCAGTGCGCCAATTCTACGCCAGCAAAGGGTACAGCAAAGACTATGCATTGCCTGGGCTAAGTCACAGAACAGGTCACGGTATCGGCATGGAAGGACACGAGAGTGTTAACTTTGTGCGTGGTGAAAATACGCCACTTAGAAAAGGCATGTGCTTTTCTAATGAGCCAGGTATCTATATTCCGGGTGAATTTGGTGTGCGCTTAGAAGACTGTTTGTATATGACTGAAACGGGCCCCGCTTACTTTACCGAACCGCCTGAAAGTTTGGCTAAGCCGCTGGGTAAATTACTGAATTTAAAAAGCTAAATAAGAAGTTAATAAACCTGTCTCTCAAAATTTTTATTAGCTGTTACACTTAAAATTATTACCAAAGTGAATGATGGATAAACTATGCCTGAAAGAAAATTTAGATTGGTTACGCGAAGTGATTTCGATGGACTGGTATGTGCGGTTTTATTGAAAGATTTAGACTTAATTGACGATATTTTGTTTGTTCATCCAAAAGACATGCAAGACGGTAAAATTGATATTACCGAGAATGATATCACCACTAACCTGCCTTACGTTGCGGGTTGCCATATTGCCTTCGACCATCACTTAAGCGAAACAGTGCGTAACTCAGGCGATATTGATAATCACATCATAGACCCGAAAGCGCCGTCGGCGGCGCGCGTTGTTTACGACTATTACGGTGGTGCAGATAAATTTCCTAATATCTCAGTAAATATGATGGATGCAGTAGATAAAGGAGACTCTGCACAGTTTAGCGAAGAAGAAATCCTTGAGCCCACAGATTGGGTGCTCATGAATTTCATTATGGATGCGCGAACTGGGCTTGGTCGTTTCAGAGATTTCAAAATCTCTAACTATCAGCTAATGATGAAGCTAATAGATGCGTGCAAAGACCACAGCATTGAAGAAATACTGCAAATGGAAGACGTGGCCGAGCGCGTGAGTTTGTACCACGAGCACAATGAAATGGCGAAGGCGCAAATTGCCAAGTGTTCTACCGTATACGACAACTTAGTTGTGCTTGATTTAACCGACCAAGAAACCATTTACGCGACAAACCGGTTTGTTATTTATGCCATGTACCCCGACTGCAATATCTCTATTCACAAGATGTGGGGGCTGAAAAAGCAAAACGTGGTATTTGCTATTGGTAAATCCATTACTAATCGTAGTTCAAAAACCAATGTGGGAGAGTTGTGCTTGAAGTATGGCGGCGGTGGTCACATGAACGCAGGTACATGTCAGGTTGAAACCAGCAAAGCCGAAACTGTACTCGGCGAGCTTATCGAAACCATCACGAGTGATGGCTAAAGCTAATTGAATAAGAGCGGTGGGGCAGAAAAAGTACTCTGACCCCATTTTTTTTATTGGGTTAGCCTCACTTTAAAGAATTCGGCAAGAGTTTTACTGATCACAGGGTGCTGTGTATCTTGATTGAACAGGCAAATATTCACCTTGCCTAATTTGGGCAGGTGCGGGTGGTTTAGCGCTACTAGGTTTGCCGGTAAGCTAGATTTTGCTAGAGCTGTCACGCCTAGCCCCTGTTGAATGGCGGCAACCAGCCCGCCTAAATCTGCATTGGTATAGCTGATTTTCCATGCAAAGGTTTGTTGCTTTAATTGCTCAATAACGCGGCTTCGATACATACAACCGTCGGGAGCAAGCACCAAAGGAATATTGTTGCCAACTAATGGATGAGCCGTGTCGCCAACCCAAACCACGTCATCTTCTAACACTACTTCGCCTTCTGTCTGTTCGCCCGGGTTAACCAACGCCAAAATCAAATCGAAATGATCGCGCTGCGACGGGTGCAGCAAATCACGACTTAAAGCAGAGGTCACTTCAAGTGATACATCGGGATAGCGCTTTGAAAATTCGCCAATTAGACCCGGCAATAATGTAGAAGCAAATTCATTGGGAATGCCAAGACGCAAGCGACCGCTTAGCGGGGCAGGGGTTAAGCTGCGAAAGATGTTATCGTTAAGCTCTAGCAGTTCTTTCGCCTTTGGGTACAGCCAATTGCCGTCGGCGCTAGGTACATGCCGTTGCCCAACTTTAGTAAATAGCTTGCGGTCTAACTGCGACTCTAGCTTTTTAATTTGTAGGCTTATTGCCGGTTGAGAACGGCCCAAAAAATCGCCCGCTTTAGCGTAGCCACCAAGCTCAATAACGCTAACGAAGGTGCGTAAGGTATCAAGGGAAAGCTGCTTCATAGTTAATTACACTTTCTAATGAATTTGCCTGCTTTTATTATATTTTTAAATGTAAGCGGGCGAAAGGCGTAATTTTGTATGTTTGTGCGTTCTAGCCAAGTTAGGGTTGCCTTACTCGATGCGCTCCCTCTACCGATTGCCGCATAGTGCGAAGTGCAAGGGTGTTGGGTTGCGCAAGTGGCGTTGTGTTATTAGAAAAGCGCTTCATTCCCGCAAAAATGCAGTACCACGAAGGTCGCAAATAAACCAATTTGTTATCTACTTCATTAAGCGCATGTTCAAAGCTGGCGCCTTTGTCCCATGCATTCAGCAAATAAGAAAGGGTATCCGGCACCTTTAAGTCTTCGCGACAGGCAACCCAGTAGGCGGAATCGTCGCGCGTATTTAAATAGTAATGAGCAGCAATGTAGTCCCGAATACCATCGAACATTCGGTTTATCTCAGAATTATAGCGTACCTCTCTTCGCGGATTGTTACTTTGCCAGCAATCGATAAAGTGATTCAGTGCGTACTGCACCAGCATAAGTGCGGTGGCTTCCAATGGCTCAATAAAGCCCTGAGACAACCCTATGCATAAACAATTACCTTTCCAGTGTTCTTCTAGTCTGCCTACGGTCATTTTCAAATGCCGGGCTTGCTGATGGGGTTGGTCTGGTTCTAATGCAAGTCTAAGCTCTTCTTCTGCTTGGGCTTCAGTGCAAAATTGTGAACTGTACACATACCCGTTGCCGGTGCGACTAGTTAGCGGAATGTGCCACTGCCAGCCGTGACTAAGCGCAATAGAGCGAGTTTGTAGTGCAGTTTCTGGTGATGCTGTTGCGTCGCTGGCAATGGCTACGGCAGCATCGTTAAATAAGGTGTCGGCATAGCTTGTAAACCTTCTAGACAGGGCTTGTTTGCCAAGAAGCCCACGAAACCCCGAGCAATCAATAAAAAAGTCTGCGCTTAATGTATTTCCGTCATCCAGTTTTAGCGAGGTAATAGTGTGCTCATGACTTTCAACATTTGCCACAGTGCCTATTTGATGAGACACCCCTTTGTTTAACGCGTATTCTTTCAAGAAGTCGCCTAACAGCCCTGCATCAAAATGATAGGCGTAATCAATATTCGCAGAGCTACAAATGGCGTCGGGCGTAATGCCTTTTTCTACCATGTGCGCAGCAGTAAAGTAGTGCGACGGGTTAATGTCGTGCGAAGCGCCTTTTCTGTATTCATTTACCGCATTGAAGTACATATCCGCGGTGGGAATATCTAAAGAAGAGAAGAATGGGTGAAAATAGCTGTCTGAATCGGTGAACAGGGGGCGCGTTGTTTTTGATTCAGCCGTTGCTGTCCAACGCTCAAAGCTAATGCCCATCTTATAAGTAGCGCTGCATCGCAGCATCCACTCATTTTCATTTATTCCCAAAAACTCAAAAAAGTGGCGCAGATAAGGCGTTGAACCTTCGCCTACGCCAACGGTGCTGATAACCGCAGACTCAAGAAGCGTTATTTTAGGGGCGCAGGCAGGTACATTACTGTTATTGGCCATCAACTCAGCGGTTCTTGCCAAGTAGCACGCCGTCATCCAGCCTGCTGTTCCGCCACCCACAATCACGATTTCTTGAGGTAATTTGTTCATTACTGTTTCTCGGTTGACGCGCGCACTACCAGTTCCGGGATGAAAGTATGGTTAAGATTGTCGTGGGCAGCTTTGGCTTTCTTAGCTCGTAAATACTGAATTAACGACGCCGCAGCATGCTGCGCTATCTCATTAGTTGGCTGAGATGCCGTAGTTAACGGCGGAAAAGTCTGTCGGGAAAAGGGGCTGTTCTCAAACCCAGCGATTGCGAGTTCTTGAGGAACATCTACCCCCTTCATTCGTGCACCAAACAACGTACCCGCTGCAATCTCATCGTTACACGCAAATACAGCGGTAGGATGCGGCGACATGGCAAGCAGCGTTTCAGAGCTTTTTACCCCAGTTTCAAATGAGTAGGTGCCTTTGATAATTAACGACTCATCAATTGCAATACCCGCTTTTTCTAACGCCGCTTTGTAGCCGTTCAAACGCTCAATGGTGGACTTGTGAATTTCTTCACCGGCAATAAAAGCAATGTTTTTGTGACCCTGGTAGATAAGGTGCTCAGTAATATCGTATGCCGCTTTGAAGTCGTTCACCAACACGTAGGGGAGGGGCGATGGAAATAGGCCATCTCCAGATAAAATACGCACATAACTTATTTGGTTTTGATCAAGTTCCGATAAAACCGCTGGCATTTCCGACAGCGGAGGCGAAAGGATGAGGCCGGCCAATTGAGCAGTGTCTACCATGTCCACCAGCTCTTTCGCTATGTTTTTAGAGCTTGCATCGCAAGGGTGAATTAACAATTCGAAATTGTTTTTGCGACACACATCCAATATGCCTTTTTGCATATCGATAATGTAGTAGGCGTTGGGGTTGTCGTATACGTAACCCAGTACCGAAGCCCCTTTGCTTGCTAGGTCACGCGCTGCCTTATTTGGCGTGTACTTTAAGGCCTTTATCGCCTCTTCAACGCGTTGCAAGGTGTCGGGTTTTACCGTGCCTTCCTTGTTAATTACGCGCGAAACGGTCTTTATCGAAACACCCGCCATTTCGGCAACACTTTTGATGGTAGCAGCCAAATTCGATCTCACTCTAAAAATTGGTTTAATTTTCAACAATTAAGAAGCTTGTATTACTTTTTTGTTAAAAAATTAATTGCAGCCTTACATTGTGTCATGTAAGTTAACATTCAATGACAGCGTTGTCATCAAAAAGCTGTACCCCACAACAACGCCTGTCATTTTATTATTTCAATAAATGACAGCGTTGTCATTTTTGGCTGAGAGAAGGTAAATACAATGTTCAAAAACCAACAACATAAACTAACAAGAAGTGTTCGCCTCGCCATAGCTATGGGCGCATTAACAAGTATTTCAGCACCTATTGCGGTAGCACAGGAAGCAGGTGAAACTGAAATCATCGAAGTCACAGGGATCCGCGGAAGCCAAAAGGCCAACATCAATGCAAAGCGTTTTTCTAACGCCATTGTTGACGCTATCACTGCTGAAGACATTGGTAAGTTCCCCGATAAAAACGTGGCAGAAACACTAGCCCGTGTTCCGGGTATTACCATCGACCGCGATTTTGGTGAAGGGCAAGGAGTAACTATACGCGGCGTTCAGCCAGACCAAAACTTGACCCTAGTGAACGGTCAAGCCGTGGGAACCGGTCAGTGGTTTGTGTTATCAGACGCAACCCGTAACTTTAACTTCGAAATTTTAGCGTCAGAAATGATTGCAGGTTTAGAAGTGTACAAGTCGTCTCAGGCAGACATCGATGAAGGCGCATTGGGCGGAACGGTAATTCTGAAAACACGTAAACCGTTCGACCTTGACGCTAATTCTGGACAAATCTCGGTAGAAGGCCAGTATGGTGATATCGCCGATTCACTTGACCCAACGCTATCTGGTTTGTACAGCTGGAAAAACGATGACGAAACCTTTGGTATTCTTTTCTCAGGCTCTTATCAAGAAAGAACGGTAGAGCGTGAAACTAACGAAGACTTCGGCTGGTTCGGCCCTAGCATTCCTCGTATCGACCCACTTATTGAAGCTCCTGTTGGCGCTTCACAAAAAGGCGCTATTCCATGGGGGATGGGCTCAGCGTTGTTTAAGCAAGATCGTGAGCGCGTTGGTTTTGATGTAACTGCCCAATGGGCACCTACCGACGACTTCGATGTGTCTGTCCACTATTTATCGTCAACGCTTAAAGCTGACAACGTAAACTCTAACTTAATTGGTATTCCGTTTCGCGGTGTGGCGTACACGGGT
The DNA here is from genome assembly GCF_036864475.1 of Alteromonas sp. S005. Classification (NCBI taxonomy): domain Bacteria; kingdom Pseudomonadati; phylum Pseudomonadota; class Gammaproteobacteria; order Alteromonadales; family Alteromonadaceae; genus Alteromonas; species Alteromonas sp. S005. Next base: position 442,578 of record NZ_JAZETN010000001.1, read on the forward strand.
ACTGACACCAGCCCGGGTACGGTGAGCAGCGACAACGTAGTAGAGTCGCTTAGCATGATGGGTGTAGATAACCGCCCTGAGTGGGCGCGCTTTATGGCGTATGACAACATCTTCCGCGATGGTTCTGAAATGTCTACCGAGATTGTAGATATTGAGGGGCACTACCTAATGGGTGATGGCAAGTTGCACTTCCAGTTAGGTACAACTACCGGTGAAGGCGAAAACCGAGATTTCTTTACTGAATTTTGGGCTAGCGCAAACGACCCGCGTGCAGCCATCGATTTTTACAACCCAGGTGGCGACAACCCGTATATCGATTTTACAACGGCAAGCCCATGGCTAGCTAACCCAACGGATGAAATGTGGTTGGGAGGAATATTCGACCAGCTAAATGCAACGGAAGATAAAGAAAACTATATCCAGTTTGATTACGAGCATTCAGTAGACTGGGGTGCAGTAACCGAAATCAAAACGGGTATTAAGCGTCGCGATCGTAGCTTTGCGCAATCTCGCTACAGAACTGACTTGGCCAATTTAGCGCCGGTGGGTGAAGGTAGCCTTGGCCCCGCGTCATCGTTTTGGAATGGCGACATGATTAACGTGTCTCACGACAACACCAACGGCGTGGCTGCCAGCTATTTCTTCCCTGACAAAGACAGCATGTACAACGCATTATATAGCGTAGCCGAATGTGCTGATGACACTACTATACTTTGCCGCCGTACCAATGAATTCTTAGATGAATCTTCATTTGAGATAGAAGAAGATATTACTGCACTTTACGCCATGGCGAAATTTAGTGGCGATGGTTTCAGAGGTAATGTGGGTATGCGTTACGTTGAGACCGATTCAACATCGAACGGTTACGACCTAACAACAGGCGAAGCGGTAGCGTTTGACGGTGGTTACAACGAATGGCTGCCAAGCATCAACTTGTCGTACGACTTATCTGAAGATGTGTTACTACGTATGGCGGCAGCACGCGTGCTTACTCGTCCAGCACCGTTTCAATTAGCACCTGCGGTAAACTTAACGCCTGAAACTAGCTCTGGCTCTGCTGGTAACCCGCAGCTTAACCCGCTAACTGCTAACCAATTTGAAGTGGGTGCAGAATGGTACTTTAGCGAATCGTCGGTAGCCGCGGTAACGGTGTTCAAGAAAGATATTAACGACTTTATTTTTACCAAAACCGTATCTCGTGAAATTGATGGTCAGCAAATCAATCAGCTAAGAACGCCAGAGAATGGCGGTTCAACCTCTATCGACGGTATCGAAATGCAAATTCAGCATGTGTTCGACAACGGTTTCGGTGGCTACGCTAACTACACCTACACTGATGTGGCCGACGCACAAGTAGATGAAGCGGTTGCCGTTACAGACGATGACGGCAACATCATTGGTGCTACTATCGCAACGCGCTCAGTAAGCTTCCCGAACACGTCAAAAGACTCGTTTAACGTAGGTGTGTTCTACGAAACTGATCTTTACAGCGCGCGCTTAAACTACAACTACCGCTCTGAGTACTTTATTGCCCAAGCTGAAATTGGCGATCAGTACCGCGACGAACAGTCACAGCTTGATGCGCAGGTAAGCTGGAACGTGACAGAAGCTATTACACTTAAAGCTGAAGCCCTTAACCTTACCGACGAAATCTGGGAGAACTACTACGTTCGAAGCAGTGACGGTAAGCGACTTGGTGGAACGCAAAGTGCTAATGGACGCCGTTTCTTCATTGGCGCTAGCATGAAGTTCTAGTTGCTAGTATGTGAAGATAGTTCGTGTGTTCACTATCTTCACTTAGCATAGGGTAAGGCGTTTGCTTTACCCTCGTTTTACTCTGAAATTGTGATTTAAGGATGTGCGACGTGATCCGCAATTCGACAAATTTTTTCAAAGCATGTTTGAGCTTATCGTTACTGCTAGTGAGTAGCGCTTCGGCAATGGCTGAAACGCCTTCGCTACAGCAAGCCAGCTTGAATGCGCTAGGAGAAAGCCTTGATATACATTACGAAGTATTAAGTAATGTGGACGATAGTTTGTGCCGGGTACATATTCCAAAAGGCGACTGCTTTTCGTCAGAGCTTACGATAGCAACCATGGCAACCCCCATTGAAGCCTATACGTCGCTTTACTTTAGTCATATTGCGCCTATTCGCGGGTATAACTCAAAAAATGCAATTCGCATTGAGCATATAAACGGTGACCTGCACCGCCTAACGTTCGAAGAAAAGATGAACGCAAGTGATCAAATTAAGGTAACGCTATCTGCGCCCTTTTGGCACGCCTCTCGCTCGGACGCAATGCCGAACTATTACTTAACTTACCCTGCTTTATCACCGGTGGTGGTGGCCTCCACAACCCGTGTGAAAGAGCCGGGAAGTAATTTACTCATTAATCAACACACTGGCTTGTGGAACAAACAAGCCCAGTACAAACGTACTGAAAACGACAATACACCGCTTATGGACAGCGCGTATTTATACAATAAGGGCGATTCAGCGCTAATTTCAGATGATGTCCAGAACCGTGTTATTCCCAACGTAAGTCAAAGAGATGATTCGGGTAAATTTATTGCTGCCGCTGGCATTAATATAGATAGGTCTGACCAAGACATGCTTACCCCAGCCATTGAGCAAATGGCCTATTTTGGCCTGACTAACCAGAAAACAGGCTTACCGCTTAAGGTTATTATTCGCCGCGCTCACGATACGAACGCCCTTGCAAATGAACCCGCAACAACAAGCGCAAAAGAAGGCTATGCGCTTAGCATAACAGAGCAAAGCGCCACGATAATTGCCAACGATAACATTAGTGCTAACTATGGTTTGCTAACGCTAATGCAAATATTTGATCAAGGCCGCTTTCCTATAACTGAAATTGCAGACTCGCCACGATTCGAATTTCGCGGAATGCACTTAGATATTGCTCGCCACTTTCCGGGAAAAGCCGCGATTGAATCTGTTGTTCGCCAAATGTTTACCTACAAGCTCAATAAGCTACACCTTCACCTAAGTGATGACGAGGGCTGGAGATTAGCTATCGATGCTTTGCCCGAACTTACCGAAATTGGGGCGTTTCGGTGCCACGATTTGTCTGAAACACAATGCTTGCTTCCTCAGCTAGGAAGCGGGCCTTTTAAAAGTGCTACAGGTAACGGCTTTCTTACGCAGCAAGACTACATTGATATTTTAACAATGGCGCACGCGCGCGGTATTGAAGTTATTCCGTCGCTTGATATGCCTGGCCATGCCCGCGCAGCGATTGTTGCTATGAATGCGCGCTACCAGCGGCTTATGGCAGAGGGTAACTCAGAGGCTGCAAATGAATTTTTATTGGTAGATAAAGAAGATAAAACCCAATATGAAAGCGTTCAATTCTATTCAGATAACACTATAAACCCCTGTTTAGATAGCAGTTATCATTTTATCGAAACCGTACTTACTTCTGTGAAATCACTGCATGAAAAGGCCAGCGTTCCGTTGACGCACTTCCATGTTGGCGCCGATGAAACCGCCGGTGCTTGGGTGGCATCTCCTGTATGCGCTTTGAAAGGTCAAAAGGCAGATGAAATACTGCCGGCTTTTGTTACCGAAGTGCAGAAAATTGCGCAAAAGCACGATATAGCAATTGGTGGCTGGAGCGATGGCATGGAAAAAGCCGTAAATACACTGGATAACAGCAGCGCGTATACCAACGTTTGGCATCTTCTTGCTGCGGGTGGGGAGAAAACAGTATCGCACTTTGCCAAGGAAAATATTCCGGTAGTACTTTCGTTTCCAGACGTGCTTTATTTTGACTTTCCTTACCAAAGCAATCCTTATGAGCCTGGCTATTACTGGGGTTCACGGGCAACCGATACCGAAAAAGTATTTTCGTTTATTCCCGAACAGCTGCCGCTTCATGCCGAGTTATGGACCGACCGTATGGGCCACAGTTACAGCAGTTCAGCTGAGGCCGACACATCATCAGTAATCGGTATTCAGGGGCAGCTATGGTCAGAAGTCACCGTGAATAAAGACGCCTTGGAATATATGGTATTCCCCAGACTATTGGCTTTGGCTGAGCGGGCCTGGCATTACGCACAATGGCAACAAAACGCGAAAGCACTTCATGAAAAAGGCGGTTTAGTAAACCGGCAGGTAAGCGACTGGCAAGCGTTTGAGTTAGCGTTATATAACCGCCATGCACCCGCGCTAGTGCAGCAGGGAGTGAATGTGCGTGTACCTACGCCAGCAGCGGTAATTAACAATGGTAAGTTACATATAAAGCCAGTGTCTGGTCTTACGATGGAGTACTTAACTTCAGATAATAAGTGGGATACCTTTACTGCTCCTGTTAAAGTGAAGGGGATCGTAACTATACGCGCTAGAATTGCGGGAACACAGCAAATGAGTCGACAGGTGCAGCTGTAAGTGCCTGTTTTTATTGGTCAAAATGACAGCGTTGTCATGTTTTTACCAAGTGCATCTATGCATTTATCTATACTGAGATGTTTAAATGAGCTCTGATTTATTTTTTATTGGCATAGACGGTGGTGGCACCAAGTGCCGAGCACGATTAGAAGACATTGACGGAAATGTCTTGGGTGAGGGTGTAAGTGGCCCCGCCAATATTATGCGCGATAGCGATTTAGCTAAAGCGTCGATAGTAGATGCGATTAATATCGCTATTTCGAACGCAGGGAACGCCAACACATCTGAGCAAATTTCGCTGTCGCAGTGCGTGGTAGGCGCCGGTCTAGCTGGCGCAAACATTGAATCTGCGAAACAACAGTTTGAACAATGGCAGCACCCGTTTCATTCGTTACACGTGTTGAGCGACTTACATGCCGCATGCGTTGGAGCACACAATGGAAATCCGGGAGCAGCGATAATTATTGGTACGGGTTCATCGGGCACCATGTGGCAAGATGAATCTTTTCAAGATGTTGGTGGGCACGGGTTTCCTATTGGCGACAAAGCCAGTGGGGCTTGGCTAGGCTTAAAGGCCGTTCAGCACACGCTATTGTGTTTAGATGAGTTGGAAGAAAAGGATGAACTTGCAGCAGAAGTGTGTAACGCCCTGCAATCATCTTGCACCCAAGAAATCGTAGCGAAATGTGCGGAATTTAACACCCATCACTATGCCGCCTTGGTAGAACGTATGCTGCCTTTGCTATACACAAAGCAAAACAAGGTTACTGCACTTTTTGAAGAGGGTGCCGTTTACATTGAGCGTATGGCAAAGCGACTTCTTGCTAATCACAACCATTGTTTAGCCATGATAGGTGGGCTTAGCAATGTTTATTCAGCCTATTTTTCAGAATCCATCAAAGCGCGTTTAGTACCCTGCAAAGCAACGCCGCAGCAAGGTGCTATTTATCATGCAAAAGCCGCGTTTAATCACAAAGAAGGTGAGAAATGAGTTTATCTATAATGGCAAAAGAAGCCAGAGAGTTTCCGTCAGTTATTGCGCAGCAGTTAGATAAGAATGATGAAGCGATAAGTCAGTTAGCGGGTAGATTACAGCAACTAAATCCTAACTTAATTTACATTATTGGTCGCGGCTCGTCAGATCATGCCGGCGTGTTTGGAAAGTATCTATTTGAAACAGAAATGGGTGTTCCAGTGTGCAGTGCCGCTCTTTCAATAGCAGGCATATTTGAACGCCAATTGAATTTGAAGGGGGCGGTAGCTTTTATCATCTCTCAATCTGGTCGCAGCCCAGACATACTAAAGCAAACCGAGTCGGCCAAAAACGGCGGGGCGTTTACGGTTGCCTTCGTGAATGATGAAACGTCGCCATTAGCCGAGCTGGCTGATGCCGTTATTCCTTTATCTGCCGGGGAAGAAAAAGCGGTAGCGGCTACTAAGAGCTTTTTAGCAACGCTGTCGGCGCTTCTTCATTTGTGTGCCCGTTGGAGCGGAAGTACCTCGCTATTTAATGCGCTAAAAGCCATGCCTTCGCAGCTAGAAGCGGTGATTAATGCGCCGTGTCAGCTAACAAAAGCCCATCTTGAAAATACGCGAAACACCATTGTTTTAGGGCGTGGCTTTGGCTATGCGGTTGGGCGAGAAGTGGCGCTTAAGCTAAAAGAAGTATTGGGTATACACGCCGAAGCGTTTAGCAGCGCAGAGTTCATCCATGGCCCAGTGACGTTAGTTGAGAAAAAGCTAAAGCTTATTTCGTTAAACATAGAAGATGAGAGCGCACCTTTTCATCAAAACATGGTGCAAGATGTTAGATCCCGTGGCGGTGAGTGTATTGACCTGCAAGGCGGAGTAACGTCTTCACACCCAAGGCTGGACGCACTTTTACTAATGCAACGCTTCTATCTGGATATAGAGAAAATTGCCGTTGAATTAGGTTTGAACCCAGATACGCCACCCGGATTAAACAAGGTAACGAAAACCCAATGAAGACCATTATTCTGGCTGAAAAGGTGCTGATGAACGGTGCCTGGCAGCATAATCAGGTGCTGAGTATTGAAAAGGGTGTAATAGCTGACATTGCACCTCTTTCTTACTTTAAGAAAGACACAACGGCGACAATCAACGAGCGCATACGTGGTGCAGTTATTCCAGGCTACATTGACACGCAAGTAAATGGTGGCGGGGGCGCGATGTTTAATCATGCTCCCACGCTTGAAAGCATAAATGTGATGGCCAAAGCGCACTTGGAATACGGCACCACTACATTGTTTCCAACGCTTATTACCGACGATATAGACACCATTGAGCAAGCGGCAGATGCGGTAAGCGAGGCCATATCACAGGCGCACCCCAGTGTTGAGGGGGTTCATTTTGAAGGGCCGCACCTTTCTGTTGAGAAAAAAGGCGTGCACTTGCCGCGCTATATTCGCGCACTTTCAGATCGTGAACTGGCAACCTATACCCGAAGAGATATTGGGCAAGTCCTTATCACCGTTGCGCCTGAAAACGTGCCTTGCGACATCATCCGAGATTTGGTGGGGCAAGGAGTTATTGTTGCATTAGGGCACTCAAACGCACCGTTTGAAACCGTGCAGAATGCATTAGACGCTGGGGCATCAGGCTTTACCCATATTTATAACGCCATGTCGGCACTGACTTCTAGAGAGCCTGGAATGGTGGGTGCGGCGTTACTTAACAACAGCGTGTGCGGGATAATTGTGGACCATCATCACATTCACCCGAAAGCGGTAGAGTTGGCTTATAAGGTGAAAGGGCCGCATCAATTAATGCTAGTGACTGACGCCATGGCCCACGTGGGCGCAAGCGACGATACCATCGCGTTCTTCGATACTCATATCACGCGCCAAGGTAACAAGTTAACCACGCCCGACGGGACGTTAGCCGGTAGCTGTTTAGATATGCACGGCGCAGTAACGAACAGCATTAACGACATCAATATCGCATTAGAACATGCCAGTACCATGGCAAGCGCAACGCCAGCACGCTTCACCAAAATACATGATAGGGTGGGTGAAATAGAGGTAGGAAAGCGCGCTAACTTTTTAGTGATAAATAACGACAATACTCTGTTAGAAGTGTGGCAAAACGGAATTAAACGCCTTTGCGCTAACTAACAACATAATAATAAATAAGAGATCTTTGCTATGACAACACAAGCTCAGTCGCAAATACCGAACGCAACAGGAATGGGGCGCTTTGTACCTATTTTAAGTATCGGTTTACTGTTTTTCATTTTTGGCTTCATTACATGGTTAAACGGGGCATTAATTCCGTTCTTGCAAATGGTGTGCGAGCTAACTGAAATGCAAGCGTTGCTTATCGCCTTTTGTTTTTACATCGCTTATGTAGTCATGGCGCTACCCATGGCGAAGATCCTCGAAAAAACAGGCTACCAGAAGGGCATGAGTTTAGGGCTTAGCATTATCGCCGTGGGATGTTTGTTGTTTGTACCTGCCGCGCTGAGCGCCATGTTCCCCGTGTTTTTGCTGGCACAATTTGTGGTAGGTAGCGGTTTGACCATACTTCAAACTGCATCAAACCCGTTTATTGTTCGCCTGGGTAATGAAGAAAGCGCTGCCGCTCGCATTGCCTTTATGGGCCTGCTTAATAAAGCGGCTGGCGTGCTGGCTCCTATCGTTTTCACCAGCTTAGTGTTAAGTGGTTTGCCTGACGTAAATCAAGAGTCGTTAAACGCCATGCCACAAGACGCAAAAGCCACGCTAATTAACGATATGTCAGTCTCACTTATTCAGCCTTACGTTGCAATGGCCATCGCATTGGGTGTACTGGCTCTGGTATTTATGCGCCTTTCATTGCCAGCCATTAATGATGAGCAAGCTGAAGACGAAACTGTGGAAGCATCGCTTTCCTCAAATAAAGATAAAAAGATCCTTCAACTCCCACACTTAGTATTGGGCGCAATAAGCCTGTTCTTCTACGTTGGAGTGGAAGTCATCGCTGGCGACACCATTGGGTTGTATGGCTCTTCAATTGGCGTAGAAAACGCGACCACACTTACGTCTTTTACCATGATTGCTATGGTTATCGGGTACGCAGTAGGCCTTATTTGTATTCCTCGATTTATTTCTCAGCAAACGGCGCTACTAAGCTCTGCGGTATTGGGCGTAGTTTTCACTACGTGCATTCTAATGAGCTCAAACACTGATACTGGGATCTCTGAAGTGCTGTGGGGATGGACGGGCGTGCAATCGCTTCCTTTCCTACCTAACAGCGTGACGTGTATTGCGCTTCTTGGCTTGGCAAATGCCATGGTGTGGCCTGCAATTTGGCCGCTGGCGTTAAATAACTTAGGTAAATACACCGCACAAGGTTCGGCACTGCTTATCATGGGGATTGCAGGTGGTGCTATTTTGCCCATGGTTTACGGCGGAGCTAGTGAGCTAGTTGGTGGTCAAAGTGCCTACGCGATCATGCTACCTTGCTACTGCTTTATTGCTTATTACGCCGTATTGGGCTGTAAAAAACAACGCTGGTAAATGCCAGTGTTTTACCGTGTGGCTCACGGGTTAACTGTTTAGAGAAATGCGCTTTTAAGCGCATTTCTTGTTGTTGGTCTGCGCTGCTGCATTAAAACTAGTACTGTCGGATTAAAGTCGGTGCTGCCATATTAGAAAAGACAGGTAGCTGCGGCAGTGTGACGAGTCTTCACTAACTCTTAACTTATACTGAATATTTGTATTTCTGATGTTCAGTGTTTAATACATTTGCTTTTTAAATGTATTGATAAAAATTTCCAATTTGTTGCATAAACGTTAGCTCACTATACTCAATTTCGTTTTCTACCTTTCAAATCAAAAAGAGTAAGTGGAATGTCTAGTACCACCGCCCTACACGCAAAGCACCTAGAAGCCGGTGCGAAAATGGTCGATTTCTTCGGCTGGGATATGCCAATTAACTATGGTTCACAAATTGAAGAGCATCACGCTGTGCGTCAAGACGCGGGTATGTTTGATGTGTCTCACATGACCATTGTTGATGTAAAAGGCGCGCAAGCTAAAGCATATCTTCAGTACCTTTTAGCCAACGACGTGGCAAAACTAAAAGACAAAGGCAAAGCGCTATACAGCGGCATGCTTAACGAAGAAGGCGGTGTTGTAGACGACCTTATTGTTTACCACTTCGACGAAACTAACTACCGCCTTGTGGTTAATTCAGCAACGCGCGAAAAAGACATGAACTGGTTAATGAGCAAAGCAGAAGGCTTTGACGTAACTATCACCGAGCGCCCTGAATTTGCCATGATTGCCGTACAAGGCCCTAACGCAAAAGAAAAAGCAGCTACTTTGTTCAGCGCAGCGCAAAAAGAAGCGGTAGCGGGCATGAAGCCATTCTTTGGTGTACAAGCAGAAGACTTGTTCATTGCAACCACAGGTTACACCGGTGAAGCAGGCTACGAAATTATGGTGCCAGCTGAACAAGCGGAAAGCTTCTGGCAAGCACTACTAGACGCGGGCGTTAAGCCATGCGGCCTGGGTGCTCGCGACACACTTCGCCTAGAAGCAGGCATGAACCTGTACGGCCAAGATATGGATGAAACCGTATCGCCACTAGCGGCTAACATGGGCTGGACAATTACATGGGAACCGGCTGATCGTGACTTCGTAGGGCGTAAAGCATTAGAAGCACAGCGCGAAGCGGGTACCGACAAGCTAGTAGGCTTGGTAATGACTGAAAAAGGCGTGCTGCGTCATGGTCTTAAAGTAAAAACAGAAAGCGGCGAAGGCGTTATCACTTCAGGTACGTTCTCTCCAACTCTAGGTCACTCAATTGCGATGGCACGAGTACCAAGTGATGTCGGTGAAACGGTAGAAGTGGAAATGCGCAAAAAGTGGGTTACAGTAAAAGTGGTTAAGCCCTCCTTTGTTCGCAATGGAAAAAGTGTTTTATAAGGCCAAAAGCTTCTAGGCCCCGAAAGTTAACAGAGAATAACAGGAACGATTATGAGCAACATCCCAACTGATTTACGCTATGCCGCTACGCACGAATGGGTTCGCCCTGAAGGTGACGGTGTTTTCGCTGTAGGTATTTCTGAGCACGCACAAGGCTTACTTGGCGACATGGTTTTCGTTGAATTGCCAGATGTTGGCGATGCAGTAAGCACTGGTGACGACATATGTGTTGCTGAATCGGTAAAAGCAGCATCTGACGTATATGCGCCAATCTCAGGTGAAGTGGTTGAAGTAAACGAAGACCTAGAAGATTCACCTGAACTAGTTAACTCTGACCCCTACGGCGACGGTTGGCTATTCAAAATTAAAGCTGATGATGCGGCTGAAGTAGAAGGTCTACTAGACGCTGAAGGCTACGAAAACAGCATCGACGAAGAGTAATTCGTTACGCAGTTTTGAAAGAACCATATTTTAAAAAGGGGCATGAAGATAATTCAGCCCCTTTTTAACTTAAAGATTTAACGCGCCCTTGCGGCAACCATTACGAGTGCTTAACAACGTTATGTCGAATACTTTCCCTACATTGGCTCAACTAGAGCAAAAAGATACATTTATCCGCCGTCACATTGGCCCGGGTAAAGGTGAAATTGAAGAAATGCTGTCTGCTATTGGTGCAAGCTCACTAGACGATTTAATTGAGCAAACTGTACCGGCAGGTATTGCGCTACCAGAGCCACTAAAATGTGGTGAAGGTGCGACAGAAGTTGAAGCATTAAGTGAATTAAAAGCGGTTGCGCAAAAGAACAAAATTAACCGTTCTTTCATTGGTATGGGTTACTACGATACCCACGTACCGAACGTTATTCTGCGCAACGTGCTAGAAAACCCAGGTTGGTATACAGCGTACACGCCTTACCAGCCAGAAATTGCTCAAGGTCGTTTAGAAGCCATTCTAAACTTCCAACAAGTGACCATTGACCTAACCGGCCTAGAGCTAGCGTCGGCGTCATTACTTGATGAAGGTACAGCGGCTGCAGAAGCCATGGGCCTTGCTAAGCGTGTATCTAAAAACAAAAAAGCGAATGCCTTCTTTGTTGCAAACGACGTTCACCCGCAAACGGTAGACGTGGTAGAAACCCGCGCTGAAATGTTTGGTTTTGAAATCATCAAAGGTGCGGCAGAAGAAGCAGCAGAGCACGATATTTTTGGTGCGCTACTTCAATACCCAACTTCTACAGGTGAAGTGAAAGACATCAGCGACATCATTGCTGCGGTACAGGCGAAAAAAGGGATTGTGGCAGTAGCCGCTGACCTAATGAGCTTGGTAATGCTTAAGTCGCCAGGCGAACTAGGTGCAGACGTTGCACTTGGTAGTGCACAACGCTTTGGTGTACCTATGGGCTACGGTGGCCCGCACGCGGCATTCTTTGCAACACGCGACAGCTACAAACGTTCATTACCTGGCCGTATTATTGGTGTAAGTAAAGACACACGCGGTCGCCCAGCACTTCGTATGGCGCTACAAACGCGTGAACAACATATTCGCCGTGAAAAAGCGAACTCGAACATTTGTACAGCGCAGGTACTGCTAGCCAACATGGCAAGCTTCTACGCGGTGTACCACGGCCCGCAAGGTCTTAAAACCATTGCTGAGCGCATTCACCGCTTTGCCGACATTCTTGCCACAGGTATTAGCCAGAAAGGTGCGGAAAAAGGCGTGGCCCTTAAACACAGCACCTACTTCGACACGCTGACCGTAATGGTTAAAAACAAAGAAGACGTACTAGCAAAAGCATATGCAAAAGGCATGAACCTGCGTGCAGACCTTGAAGGTGCAGTAGGTGTGTCGCTAGACGAAACTACAACACGTGAAGACATTGTTGCGCTATTCGACGTACTTCTTGGTGAAGAGCACGGCTTAACAGTAGAAGGCCTAGATGCCGAAGTAACGACGCAAGACGTAAAATCTATTCCTGAAGGTTTAGTACGTACTAGCGACTTCCTAACGCACGAAGTGTTTAACAAGTATCACTCTGAAACAGAGATGCTTCGTTACATCAAGAGCCTTGAAAACAAAGACTTGGCGCTTAACCACTCAATGATTTCACTGGGTTCGTGCACCATGAAGCTAAACGCAACGGCTGAGATGATCCCAGTAACATGGGCTGAATTTGGTCAGCTTCACCCGTTTGCACCGTTAGATCAAGCAGTAGGCTATCAAGAAATGATTGCCGAGCTAGCCGAGTGGCTAATTGACGTAACCGGCTACGACGCGCTTTCAATGCAGCCTAACTCAGGTGCACAAGGTGAATACGCAGGTCTATTGGCTATTCAGCGCTACCACGAAAGCCGTGGCGAAGGTCACAGAAACGTGTGCCTAATTCCAAGCTCTGCCCACGGTACTAACCCAGCTTCGGCACAAATGGTTAGCCTTAAAGTGGTAGTTGTGGCTTGTGACGCTAACGGTAACGTAGACCTTGACGACCTTCGCAAGAAAGCGGAAGAAGTAGGCGAGAACCTATCATGCGCCATGATCACATACCCTTCTACCCATGGTGTATATGAGGAAACAGTGCGCGAAATTTGTGACATTGTTCACGAGCACGGCGGCCAGGTTTATATGGACGGCGCGAACATGAACGCGCAGGTGGGCATTACGTCACCTGGTTTCATTGGTTCAGATGTATCGCACCTTAACCTGCACAAAACCTTCTGTATTCCACACGGTGGTGGCGGCCCAGGTATGGGACCAATTGGTGTTAAGTCGCACCTTGCGCCTTTCCTACCAAACCACACGGTTATTAACGTAGAAACGGCAGGCAAAGACTGTGGTGCGGTATCGGCAGCACCATGGGGCAGTGCTTCTATTCTGCCTATTAGCTACATGTACATCAAAATGATGGGTAGCGCAGGCTTACGTAAAGCAACTGAAGTCGCTATTCTTAATGCTAACTACGTAGCGAAGAAGCTAGAAGGGCACTTCCCAGTACTTTACAAAGGCAACAACGACCGCGTAGCCCACGAATGTATTATTGACCTTCGCCCGCTTAAAGAAGCAAGCGGTGTAACCGAGCTAGATATTGCGAAGCGCCTAAACGACTACGGCTTCCACGCGCCAACTATGAGCTTCCCAGTAGCGGGTACGCTTATGATTGAGCCAACAGAGTCGGAAGCGAAGTACGAACTAGACCGTTTCATTAATGCGATGGTTAGCATTCGCCAAGAAATTGCGAAAGTAGAAAGCGGTGAGTGGGATGCCACTGACAACCCGCTACACAATGCACCGCACACGCTAGCAGATATCTGTGACAGCGACTGGAACCGCAGCTACGACCGCATGCTAGCAGCGTACCCAGCGCCAGAAGTACACAGAAACAAATTCTGGCCAACGGTTAACCGTATTGATGACGTTTATGGCGACCGCAACCTGATCTGTTCTTGCCCTAGTATTGAGAGCTATGTTGAGGAATAGGGTGTTGATTTGGCAGCGCTGCTGCTAGAGCTTGATTGATTTGAAAGGCGAACCGGTTGGTTCGCCTTTTTTGTTTTCCAAGTTCTAGGGTTTAAACGGTTGCTTCTAGAGCGGAGTGATTCTCCTTCTGTTGAATCTGGCGGGGGGGCGCTTTAGACAAGGAGCGGATATTCGGAAAATTTCCTTAAACTTCGGTCCTTGCCTCAGATTTCTATATTTTTGATTTGGTAGAGAAAATCGCGTTCGCAGTGAGTAAAGTCGCTATTACAATAGGGGGATCCCCCTACTTTAGTATTAATTATTATTAATGCTTAATAAAGTGTACGCAATGTTAGCATCTCGTTAACATTTGTTTAGCAAGTTGCAAATGTCTACGATAAATAAACGACTTTTCTTAAGCTTAAGTTAACGATTGAAGGTCTTGATCTGAAACGGAGAATTTATGACAAAAAGCAACCATGCAGAACAAATAGAGACGATTTCCTCCTCACAGAATCATGGTCAATCCGGTAGTGATGACGAACACATTGTCGAGTTAGAAAACACCGGACGAAGAAAGTTTATTGGTTACATGCTTAAGGGTTCGAGTTTTGCTGTTGCGTTACATATAACTAGTGGAGCTATACGTCCTCAGGATGCCAACGCCCGGTTGTTAGGAATACCGGAACTTGCAGATGAACTGGATTTAACAGATCTGTTGCTTATCTCTGGTGACCCTTTCTACTACGATTATTTAATTAAGATAACGAGTGATAACCGTGTCCGTTTTGAGCTTCCAAGAATGGAAGTAGGGCAAGGTATATTAACTGCTGCAATGATGATTCTTGCCGAAGAGCTGGACGTTGAAATGTCCTCCATTGATGCGACTTTATCACCGGCAGAAATCAGACGAGCGACTGGTCAAATTACAGGGGGCTCTCACGCCGTAACCTCTCTTTGGGATCCGTTGCGCAAGGTCGCGGCAGCGCTGTTACATAAGATAAAATTGTCAGCCGCAGTGCATTTCGGGATTTCTGTGAACGAAATTAGTACAGAAAATGGCTTTGCAATTGATAACGATGGCAGCCGCATTGCCTACTCTGAGCTCACCGCAGGTGTTGAGGGACGCAACGATGCAGCTCGACTGGCAAAGCCTAAAGATCCGTCACAATACAAAATTATCGGTACGCGGCAAAAGCGCGCTGACGCGCGCGATATTGTGACCGGCAAACTAGATTTCGCGATGGATCTAGACATACCAGACGCGATGCCCACTGTGGTCGCTAGGCCACCCAGCTTAGGTGGTTGCGTGATCACGTTTGACGATTCTGAGGCAATAGGCCTGCCCGGCGTCCTTGCCATCAAAGAAGTTCCGTTGGATGTTGATGCAAATTCCTCTGGCGTGGCCGTTGTTGCGCGTTCCTTTGGCGAAGCATTTCGTGCGCGTGATGCACTTAAAATTTCATGGAGTGTGGGTGCTGCCGAACATCTATCTGACGCCGAGGTCATTGAGGAGTTACGAGCGATAAACCTGCCAACCTTACCTAAAATTCCTCTGGCTACCGATTCGGTTGGCGGCGAGTTCATCTTTCCTTATTTGGCGCACGCCCCTATGGAAACCATGACAGCAGTGGCTGATGCAACCGGCTCAAAGATCAGGGTATGGACTGGCGCCAAGACGCCACTTGCAGCACAAGCCAAAATTGCGCGTGAACTTGGAGTCTTACCCACTGACGTTGAGGTGAATGTAATTCAGAGCGGCGGCTCATTTGGCCGTCGCTTATTTTTTGATGCAGCAGTTGAAGGCGCGCGTATTTCACAAATTGTAAACCGCCCTATCAAACTTATGTTTACCCGACAGGACGACACAAAGTTTGGCCGCGCACGACCGCTCAGCTTGCATAACGTAAAAGCGACTTACACTAGAGGTTTTTTAATTGGCAAAAAAGTGTTGTCGTTTGACCATCGCGCTGCGACCGCTGAACTGGATCTCGAACATGGCTTTGGCGACGGTATTACTGCATTGGGAGGAGAATTAGCGCCCGCTGCTTTCAGCCAGACAGTCTGGCACTCAACGCAACTAGTGCAATATAAGTTTGGTGTAACTTCCTTGCTGCTAAACGAAAAAAAATTCGTTGTGCCAACCTCCTCTTGGCGCGGCATCTACTCCGGCACCGCTGCCGTCGCAAACGAGATAGTTGTTGTCGAATTGGCACGCGCAATGAACAAGGACGAATGCCAGTTCAGATTACAAATGCTTGATGATGAGCGCTCCAAAGCTGTTCTGCGAAAAGTTTCTCAAAAGGGCAATTGGGGAAGGAGAATGAAAAAAGGACGGGCCCAGGGCCTCGGGTTACATAAAGAGTATAAGTCTCGAGCCGCAGTGCTTGTTGAGTTACAAACGTTCAAAAATCCGGAGAAAGAAAGTAAAGTCACTAAGATTGTTGTTGCGCTAGATGTGAACCGAGTATTGAATCCAACCGGCCTTGAGGCGCAAGTTATCGGTGCGGCAACCGACGCCATTACCTACATGATTCGCACCAGTTTACATCTCGACAATGGCGCAATACGCGAGAGCAGTTACGGCGATTTTGAAATTGCTCGAATGCGCAACACGCCACCAAAGATTGAAGTGCATTTTATGCCGCCTAACGGAGAAACACCGGGAGGTGCAGGCGAGTTGGTAGTGCCTGCGGCGGCAGCGGCGATAGCCAACGCATTTGCCAGGGCGACGGGTATTGCACCACGTCGTTTTCCACTTCGTGACTTCTATCCAGAGGGTTAATTCATGCCACAAATTACATTTAATGTTAACAATAACCCGGTTTCTATCGACGCTGAAAACGACGATGAGCTCCTGTATCTCTTGCGTGATCGACTTGGTATTACTGGCCCAAAATATGGTTGCGGTGTTGGCGTGTGTGGCGCTTGCACTATCTTTAAAGACGGGGAGCTAGCCCGCCCATGCATTGTTCCGATGGAAGAAGTGGAGGGTGCATCGCTAACCACTATTGAAGGGCTTGCGGTCGATGATATTCTGCATCCGGTGCAAGAAGCATGGATAAACGAAGATGTCGCTCAGTGCGGTTTTTGTCAGGCGGGACAAATTTTAACCGCCGTCAAACTCTTGGAGTCTAATCCCAATCCCAACGATCGCGACATTGATGAAGCTATGAGCGACAATATCTGCCGCTGTGGTACTTATCATAGGATTCGAAAAGCCATTAAGCATGCTGCTGCTTTGATTCAGCAGACGACCTAAGAGGCTAATTTTTGGGGAAACGGGTTGGGCTGAGAAGAACACCTTAATTTTTACAAGCTCAGATATAATCTGAGTATCTCGCCTATAGGGGTTGTATTCTTGTAGACTGCTTAAAGCGAATTGCAGGGATTTAACTGCTTTTAATTGTAGGGCTGCTTCACGTAAGTAGCAGCCGTCTAGCTTAGAATATAGTAAGGGTGGTAACTAGAACAAAAAGGATTAGGGGCATGTATCAGCTCACACCCTAGAATCTATTCTTCCCTAACACCCCGAATCCTCCCATCCATCACAAGTGTCTTAATCGATCCGTCTTCACTTTCATCATCCATTTCAAAACGTACACTACTGCCGTTCTTAGCAAAAAATCGGCCGCCACCCTCATGAAAATATTCTTCATTTTCAACATAAGGTAAGGCGTTAAGCATAAAACCATTGGCTGTTTTTTCTAACACCACATCAACATTCACTGGGTTGGTCACCACATAGGTTCCAATGTATTTACTCAGTTCCTTTTGGCTTATGGGTACTAACTTCCTAACTTCAGCTTCCGAGTAGCCTACTTTTAACGCTTCTTTTAGCCGTATTTCTAGTTCAGTTATTAACTGCCTGCCGTTATTGCCGTTCGTCATAATGGCGTAGCCGTTGCCGGTATCTAGTTCAAGGTATAGCTGCGACATAAACCCAGCATCTGCGCCGCCGTGACCAAATCCCAGAATTTCTCCATCGTCACTCATGTTGATAAAAAAGCCTATTCCTACATTAGGCGCTTCATTTGTTGGCGTATTGTTGGTTAACATTTCCTGCGCGGTGGCTTGCGATATCCAGTCGGTTTTCTGCCCTAAATACGCGCTACGAACGCCGTTTGCCATCTTTAACATGTCTGATGGCGTGCTCCACATACCGGCTGCCGCAAGCGTAGCGTAAGTATGCGCACCACCTTTAATTGGCGCGCCTTCGCCGTCATAGGGCGTAGCCATATTGTTCGATAGGTTTGTTGTTATGGGCTGTTCGAAGCCAGAACGCGTCATGCCCAAAGGTTTAAATAAAAGCCGTTGCGACATAGATGGCAGAGGCTCGTTAGCTACGTCCTGTAAGGTAAGTTGAGCGAGCGTAGTGCCGCCACCGGAATAACGCATTTGCGTGCCAGGTTGAATATCAACAATAACAGCGTCGGTGTTGGCGGGAAATGCCCCTTCTAGCACCTGCTGCAAAGTAGGTACTGGTTCGCCAGCTGCGTAACCAGGAAAGCCATGTACTGTGGTGCCTGCCGTGTGGCTTAATAATCTGCGTAAAGAAACAACGTCTTGCCCAGTCCATTCATGTTCAGGCAACTGCCAGCTGGTGAGTAAGGTATTAACATCTGCATCTAAATCTATCGGGTTATCTTGGCGATATTTCATCAATACTGCGGCAAATGCGGGTTTAGAAATACTTCCAGCTTGGAACACCGTGTTTTCATCAATAGCCAATTCAGTGGTTAAATCTTTAACGCCGCTTTGCATGGTCCAAGCTAGTCGCCCATTTCTCATAAACGCGATAGACACACCAGGCACATCATAATGCGCCTGTCTTTGTTCTAAAGATTGGTAATCAACCTCTTGCCCTTCAATTCGAATGCGTTCAGTAAGCCCAGTTTTTAAAAGGTTGGCTTCTTTTGATTTTGCGGCAGCAGAGGGAGAGGCGGGCAGGGACTCAGGCTCTGCGCAGCCCAATAACGAAGCTAAAAAAAGCGAGAGTGTTAAAGAGGCGAAGAGCTTGTTTGTTTTCATTGTGTGTATTCCATTACGAGTGAACATACCGGCGTACGTTCCTATTATTATTTGGTCAATGCTAGCAATATGCTAAATCAGGCGCTCAATAGCTATTTGCCTGTACCTTCCTCAATCTTCTTTCGCAAGTTAGCTAGCCGCGTTTTATAAGCACCATTCTCAACGTTCTCTTCATAGCTCATTGCTAGCGCTTTCTCTCGCATTTCAAGTGCCATGGCTAAATCGCCGTTAGCTTCATAACCGTCTGCCAGGCTGTCGTAAGCATCAGACTTGTTAGGGAAGCGAGCTATATTTTTCTTAAAAATTGCAATGGCGGATTCAAAGTCTTGTTTGTTTAGCGCCGCATAACCCGCGTGGTTTACTGCTTTATATTCTGGCTTTGCTTCAAAAGCGTATTTTGCAGAAAGGTCTTTATAGTATTGCTCTACCGCAGGAATACCTTCTTGTATTATCGCACCTGTTGGGCGTAACGAATTTAGCTGCTTTTGAAGCGCCAAGCTCATACCTGCAAGTGCAGTCGTATTGTGGCTTTCAGATATGTCTAGCTCGGTATCAAAGGTAAACCCTTTTCGTTCGCTGCTATTTAGCAGTTCAGCGTAGCGTTCGTATGCGCTTAGCATGTTTCCACCTTCGTTACCCATGTTGATATAAAGGTATTTGTTAAGGTCGCTATCTGACGCAAAGAAAGCTTTTGCCTCTGGAAATATCACTTCTTCGTGCCACCACAAACTTGGGCTAAATGCGAAGTAAGCTTGAAATAGTTCAGGCCGCTCTTGCAGTGCGTATAAGGTAAAAAGGGCGCTTAATGAATGCCCGGAAATAATCGCGTAGTTATTGGTGCGATAGTTTGCTTTTATGTAAGGCTTTAGTTCTTTTTCTAAAAAGTCTAAAAAGTTGTCGGCACCACCAGATATTCCCCACTGGTTGTAGCTTTCATCATAGGTAGGTGTGAAGTCTCGCGTGCGCTCGGTGTTGGTAATACCGATAACAATCATTTCCTGCGCCATTCCAGACTGATTTAGCAGATCAAGCGTGCCTACGGTATGGGCAAAATTACGCTGGCCATCTAGCAAATATAAAACTGGGTAGGTGGTGTCTTTATAGCGGGAATAGTTGTTAGGTAAGTGAATAAGCAGTTCTCGTGACTCACTCAAGACTTCTGACTTTATTGTTGTAACTACGGCCTCGCCACGCACTTTAGCGTTTACGGGAAGGCTAAGGCTAAGGATAAATACGGCACCGATAATAACACAGGCAAGCTTATGATACATATGAAATTCCCTTTCTCGCTATCAGGCGCGAGCTTTTTATAATTTGTTTATCCTACGCTGTCAGAGTCACTCTTGCTAGTCAAAAATTAGTCAAATAATAGCCAGTTAAAAACGCATTTACCAATTTGCAACGGCGAACCGGGTCTGCGTGCACCAATGCTGTTTTATAGTGCTTTTGTACGCGACTTATGCGGCCACAAGATTTGTTTTAACTTCTTCGGTTGGGTTCTAGTTATAGCGGGGAAAGCAGTATTCACGTTTTGCCAGAAGCACATGAATACTGCTATCTCTTACTAAGAATTTTATGTACTAAATTCCAGTAAATATATTAATCATTAAATAAACGCCAATTGATAAATATACCAGGCCTAGCGCCACCATTGGCACCATCATAATGGCTACCACTTAAGCGGCTTCTTTGCTTACTTCTTCTCAGTTTTTTCTAAAAAACTTAAGCATTTTTTCAGCACAAAATAACAAAGAGCAAAGCTAATAAAATCAAGTAGGATAAGAGAGACTTTAATTGAAGATGTAAATTCATCGGACTGAGTGATAGACAAGGGATTTACGAAAAATGGTTGGTCCAGGAAATAGAGAGTGATTACTTGTAGCAATTTGCTGCATAGGTACGTGCCTAGCAGAAGAAGCCCAAAATAAACGACTTTGTTCAAGAGAGGCACGTTTTTCATTTAGTTAACTCTATCTGTCTGTTTAAAGCAGTGGATCATCGTAACCGGTGCCGTTGTACTCAACTTTCCAACCACCGGCGCCACCCTGTACCCAATCAACATAACTATCCATTGCCTTTGACACTAAGTAGCCGAACATAAAATTTCTAAATCCGCCCGAGACATATTCAAGTTCAATCTGTGTGAGTTCTTCGCATTTCATTTTAAATTCCTTTTATAAAATCCTGCCTCATTGCAGGTAACTGTATTATCAACCAAAATATTGTTTAGTAAACTGTACTTTGTGTTGTTTATGATGGTTAATAATTGCTAGAAAAAACATGGTTAACGAACAATCTCCTATCGCACATTTGTACATAGTTTGTGAAAGAGTGTTCTCGGTTATTTTGAAGTTAAAAAAAACGCATTCAACTACAAGCGACAGCGAACCGGGCTAGCGAGTAGCAAAGTTATTTTATGGCGAATATGTGTGCAATTTGGATGGCAGTAAGATTTGTTTAAACTTCTTGAGGTAGAGCGAGCAAAGCAGCATTCGTTTTACCAGTGATGGCGAATACTGCTTATTACTTGTTAAAACTATTTTAGTGCTAAATGCCAGTAAAGACATTATTCATCAAATAAGCACCTATTGATAAACAAACTAGGCCCAATGCCACCATAGGCACCATCATTGTAGCTACCACTTTTGCTGTTTCTTTACTCACTTCTTTTCTGTGTTTGCTCATGTCTAATACCTCAATAATTCACCCTTGAATTATACTGCTCTTTAGTCAATGGGTTTAGATGTATGAGACTGATTTTTAGACAATATTTTTTAATATTTGTTGGTGGTTTGTTAATAAGGCAAGGTGGCGAAACCATTATTCGTCCAGCAATAGCGTTTGAATCGTTTGCTTGATAAAAGCCTGCAAGTTTTGCCTATCCTGTGCAGGCAAATACCGGGTATGCGCAGTAATAAATTCAGCTTTTAAATAAATGCGTTTTATTGCGGCGTTTATACGCGCTATGTGCTCTGCCCCTTGCAGTGTATCAGGGCAGATAACATGACCCGATACATGGCTTGTGTTACCCGCAATGGAATAACTGCGTACAGCAACTGGCAACTTGTCCCCAAAGTTTCGGTAAATAGTAGCCGGGAAAATGAGTGCAAAATCAGATTTTCCGTCCGCAAACATCTCCATAAACTTAGAATAATAAACGTTATTTGCTACACGAAGTATTTGCTTCTGATCAACATGCGCTAAGTCTTCGTCAACCCTAGCACCGTATGAATACTCATCTGGCAGCACAATATAAGAATCGGGATAGGCCTTCATTGCCTTACTTATACTCAATAAGTGACCTGCTTCATTTAAAAGTTCGTCACCTGGTGGTGGCAGTGAAGCCAGTTGGTAAAAACGTTGTGTTTGGAAAAAGCTAAGCGGTAGTGAATAAAGGTGTTTTTGCTCGCGTTCTGGGGATTTGACTTTATTGAGTACGCAAACGTTCTTGCCTTGCCGCATATAAGCAAACGAGCGTACAAGTGGAACATGAAGTACAGGTGCAGTGTAACCCAATTCGTCAACAAGCATTTGTACTGTATCTACAGAGGTAGAGTAGGGCTTGTTGTCCAGATTGACCCGTTTAGTCAAAAACGCGTTATCAGCGTGGAGAGTGAATACGCTATTGTGATCTTCAATATTGTTTGAATTAGCATGAGAAAATGTCGCTAACGCTATTAGTATAAACAGTCCAACCCTGACCAACTTCCTACTCCTTGGTACAATCTTGACGCTCTTTGCTTTGTTGCAAACTGAGCATATTTTAAATCTTACGAATTTTGAAACGAAACATACTGAAAATATAGTTTTTTCCAGTTAATTTTTTTGGAATGTAAAAAAAGCCGCATTCAGCAACGTGATGCGGCTTTCCGAGCCGGGCTGAATAGACAGCCTTATAGAGCAATTGCGTAAAAGGGGTTAGCTAGAACGACCCTCACTCATAGCTGCCTGTTCAAATACCTTAACTCTAGACATATGATCACCTCCTTACATTCGTTGCTAAAACTACAGCCAAAGTAACATAGGCGTGGCTTATGTAAAGTATGGCGACATTAAAGAAAGTTTAGGGAGCGCGAATAAGTTCATACTGTTAATACCTTAACGAATTGCAAATCCAAAATGACGATATAAACCTGTTTAATTAAATCTACGTAACAAAGACTAACTGAAACCCTTTGCGCCGCACGTATACGTGTAGTTAACGTCTTAACGAGCAATCAGTAGTACGCAAATTCTCTAAAAGGTTAGAACGTAGATGAGAACATTAAATACGCACAGAACCAGCGTGAGCAGAAAAGCCGCATTGTTAGTAACGCTTTTTACCTCCTCATTTTTTACCTTTGCTCAGTCTGGCTCTCCTGAACAAATTGAAATGAATGGCAGTAATGGTTCAACTGTGATGGGTAGTATTCAGGCTACCTTCGACAGTCCTTGGGCCATGACGTTTTTGCCAGATGGGCACAGCTTGGTAACGGAAAAGGCTGGCGCTCTGTGGTTGCTAGATGAAAACCAGCAGAAGCGTTTTACGGTGAGTAATGTGCCAAGTGTTACTGCGCGCGGGCAGGGCGGTTTAGGTGATGTCATTGTTCATCCTGACTTCGCGTCGAATAGCACCATTTACATTTCGTATATTGAGCGGGATGAAAAAGACGACGCGTTTAGCGGCGCAGTCATTGAGAGAGCTACGCTTAGCGTTACTGATAGTGGCGCGAGGCTATCTGATAGAGAGCTAATTTGGCGTCAGTCGCCGAAGATGACGGGTAACGGGCATTACTCTCATCGCATGGCGTTTTCACCTGATGGGCATTTGTTTATTACT
Organism: Alteromonas sp. S005; assembly: GCF_036864475.1. Classification (NCBI taxonomy): domain Bacteria; kingdom Pseudomonadati; phylum Pseudomonadota; class Gammaproteobacteria; order Alteromonadales; family Alteromonadaceae; genus Alteromonas; species Alteromonas sp. S005. The sequence goes on from NZ_JAZETN010000001.1 coordinate 466,221, forward strand.
TCTGGTGAGCGCCAGAAATTTACGCCAGCCCAAAACATGGCAATGAATTTGGGGAAAGTTGTGCGCTTGAACGAAGATGGAAGTGTGCCACAAGATAACCCGTTTTATGGTCAGGGCAGCGTAACCGAACAGATTTGGACGTTAGGGCACCGTAATCCGCTTGGCATCGACTTCGATGAGCAAGGTAACTTATGGGTTCACGAAATGGGACCGCGCCATGGCGATGAACTAAATATTATCGAAAAAGGACGCAACTACGGTTATCCCACAGTATCGCAGGGCGACCATTATTCAGGCGTTAAAATCCCAAACCATGAAGACATTCCCGTTTTTAAATCTCCAGAACTTGCATGGGTGCCTGCCATTAGCCCCGCTGGTTTTATCATCTATAAAGGAGATAAGTTCAGCGATTGGGAAGGTAATGGCTTCATCGGCGGCTTGTCATCAAAAGCATTGGTTCGCGTAGCCTTCAATAAAGATGATAAAGGTAAGTGGAAAGTTGAAGAAGCAGAGCGTTACGAGTGGGGCAAGCGAGTGCGTGAAGTTGAACAAGACAGCATGGGCAATATCTATGTTCTCGAAGATAAGGAAGGCGGACGCTTGATAAAGCTTCTTTCCGTTAATAACTAGTGAAGGAATGAAACCGGTGTTTAGGTAACGCTCGTTATCTAAACGCTAGGTTTGAGTGTGAGTTAAACCTGCGCAATTACCAACATTAAATTAAGCCAGTAAAACGTGAGAAGGTTATTAATTGGCTTGTCGATATGATACTTTTCGATTCATGCTCGCGCGAAACGGACGGATACAAACTTTAGGACCTCTATGAATCAATCTCCTCAAAACTTTGACTTTGAACGTTGTGAAGACGAACCCATACACATTCCCGAAAGTGTACAAAGTTATGGTTTTCTTATTGCCTTTAGCTACGACGATTTAAATATTTCAATCGTCAGCGAGAACTGCGAAACGATATTTGCTGAGGGGATCCTTGGTAAAAATTTCTTAGATATTCTTTCCTCTGACACTGACGAGCGCGCTTTTCTTGAAGAAACCTTTGATAGAGTATCGAAAAGCAAAATACGCTTGCCCATTAAGGTTTTTTTAAATGAGGCGCTTTTAAAGGAAGGTGAAGCGAGAGATTATTTGGCGGTCGTTTATGATTCGGGTCATCACTATGTTGTAGAGCTAGAGCCTGCTACAGAATTTAGAGACGCCTATAGCGCAGAGCAATTTATTAAGCTTTATTCCATGTCTATCGCGCCGCGCTTCAAAGAAATGACGTCGTTAGCTGAGATGGCGCAAGAGATGGTTTCGACCATAAAATATCTCACTAACATGGATAGAGTGGTGCTTTACAAGTTCAATAATGACTACTCTGGTAAAGTTATTGCGGAAGCTAAAGCTGAAGATATGGAGTCTTACCAAGACTTGTACTTTCCAGCGTCGGATATTCCGAAGCAAGCTAGGGAGCTTTACAAAACAAATTGGGTTAGGCTCACTCCTGACACAGACCTGCCCCCAGCTAGGTTAGTACCTTCTGCCGAGGAGTCGGGAAGAGAGCGTTTGGACCTTACTCGTTCCCTGTTACGTACCTTCTCGCCAATTCATCTCCAATACATTAGAAACCAAGGGTTGCGCGCTTCGTTTTCCATATCCTTAGTGACAGATGGAGAGCTATACGGGTTGATTTCCTGTCACCATCGCGAGCCCTGCTATATCCCACAAAATGTAAGGTTGCAGTGCGAGAATTTAAGCCAACTGTTTAGCTGGCATTTGTTGGCAAAAGAAGAAGAAATTGCGAAACGCAAAAAGCATATTACTGACAACGCAGTAGATGCTATGTTGGACAGAATAGGCCCGGCAAACCCTATCAGTCGCGTGGTGAAAAGCGGAGAGCGGGCATTTTTAGATGCGCTTAATAGCTCTGGGTTTGTTTATTATTCGCAGTACGAAACTATTACGTTGGGGGCGACCTTACCGATAGAGCTCATTAAAGATATTTTTTCTAAAGCCAGTAGCGAAGGCGGTTTTCCTTACACCAACGATTCTTTATATGAGGATTATCCGGAAGCGCGAGAACACGGTATTGCGGGTATTATGATCATCCCTTTGTTTGAAAAAAAGCAGTACTTTACCGCCTGGTTCAGAAAAGAAACCCATCGAGTCCAAAAGTGGATTGGGGCAGAAGATGAAAAATCAGAAGATGCGCCGAAAGCGGAACGACTTAAACCTCGTTCAGCGTTTACTATCCATACACGAACCATTGAAGGGCATTCAACAGCTTTCGATAAAACTGACATTGATACTGCCAACCGATTAAACAGGATGTTTTTGGTTTATGCCCTTGATGTGCAAGAGCGTATGCACATAAGTATTCAAGAACTTGAAAAACAAGATAATTACAGAAACGAGTTTCTCGCGACATTGGCTCATGAGTTGCGAAACCCGTTGGGCCCAATCATGTCGGGCGCGAGCATTTTAGAAAGCGTTGATGATGACAAAACTCGCAAAAGGGTAACGGCTATTATCAACCGACAAGCCGAGTACATGTCAAAGCTTATTAATGACCTAATGGACGTTTCTCGTATTACGCGAGGTAAGGTAAAGCTTGAGTTTGAAAGGTTAAGTATTCGAGACGTACTTTCTGATTCTTTAGAAATTGTTGAACAGCAGGTTAAAGCGAAGAAACACGATATAACGGTAAACTGCCTTGAAGAAGATGTCACCGTTTACGGAGATAAAGCGCGCTTAAGCCAGGTCTTCTCTAACATTATTCATAATGCGGCGAAGTACACAAAAGAGTCTGGAAAGATAGCTGTCGATATCAGAAAAAAAGGCGTGATGATTGTTGTTTCTGTTAAAGATAACGGAATGGGCATCCCTGAAGATAGGCTAAAAGATGTGTTCAATATGTTCACTCAAATTGAAGCCAACTCTATGCATACCAAAGGTGGTCTTGGTATCGGTTTAACCCTAGTGAGTAAGCTGGTGGCGTTGCATCATGGTGAAGTCGCTGTAATGAGCGACGGGATTGATCAGGGGAGTACCTTTGAAGTGAGCTTACCTATTTCAAAAACGGCTTACGAGCAGTCGGACAGTACAGAAGTTGATTCGGTTATTCAAAGCAAAAGTAAAGTGATGTTCGTGGATGACAATGCAGATCTTATCGATGCTTATTGCTTGTTAGCTGAGTCGATGGGCGTTACTGCTTTGGGAATTACTTCTCCCACTGAAGCGGTGGAAAAGTTCAAAGCCTTTAAGCCTAATAGCGTATTTCTTGATATCGGTATGCCGGATATAGACGGTTACGAACTGGTTAAAATGCTAAAAGTTTTACCCGAAGCTGAAAACGTCAAATTTTACTCTCAAAGCGGGTGGGGGTCTGAAAAATACGTCGAAGACTCTAAAACTGCAGGGTTCGACGAACACTTTGTAAAGCCCTTGTCCAAGGACACTATCAAATCAGTCCTAAGCTAGTTTTGATGGCCCGGCTAGTGCGGTAACTCAAGACTGGCGATGGGTAAAGAAAAGTACTTGCAAGTGAATAACAGCTGCGAAACGGGTTATAATAGCAGGCAAACGTAATTAGGAATAAATATGAAAGTCTGTGGTATAGATTTAAAAGGTAACGAAGCAATTATTAGTTTGGTGTCGCTAGCTGACGGTTTGTTTCATTTGCCCGACTGCCGTACGCGCCGCTTAACCCTTGCGGATACTAGTGCTAAGGGGCTAAAAAGCTTTCAAAGCACCTTCGCGAAGCTTGTCGAAGATTATAAAATTGATGCTGTGATCATTCGCCAACGTCAAAGCAAAGGTAAATTTGCGGGAAGTGCAATTGGCTTTAAGCTAGAGGCAGCTATTGAGTTAATTGATGGCTTAGAAGTTATCGTATTTAGCCCTACAGATATCAAAGAGTCACTCCGCAGAAACCCGCTAGCAGTACCGTTCTCTGAAACCGGTTTAAAACAGTTCCAAGAAACCGCATTTACTACAGCTTATGCATGGCTTATGAAAAATGAGTATGCGTCGCAAGAGTCTGAACAGTAATAAATATAGGTTTGCTGCTTAAACAGACAACTGATTCAGTGAGGTAAAGAAGAAGTAAAAGTCTAGGTGTTTAGCACCTTACTTTTATTGATGCGTCATTCGAAGAAAATAATTGATGCTTTTCATTTGAAAAGCATCAATTACGGTCAAATCTTATTTAAGTAAGGCCGGAAAGTCTGGGTGAGAGAAAATCTCAGTATTTAATTTCTGTACCGCAGGTACAAAAGAGCGCTGCATTTCAGAGCATGCAGATGTAGCTAGATAACTTGACTCGTAGTCATAGCGAGACGTTATGTCTAAGTTTTTACCGTTACTAGAAGCTAAGGACAAATCAAACTCCCAATAAGCATTACCAATAACGGTGCTGCCGTAAATATCGTTTAGGTTCGCGGTTAAAACCGTTGAAGATTGGTCGTCATAAACATTTGCAACAACCATTTCAGCTAAGATTGCATCTCTGATATATGTTGCAAATGTTCTGCCCTCTGGTGTCCCCACTGGAGAAGAAAGACGGCACATTACTTTCGACTCGTTCTTACCTGAGTCGGTAAACTCGCCGATGTTAGCCTGAACATCTTGCTTCGACAATGCTCGCAACGCAATTGTGTTTTCAGTTGAGGTCGCATAAGTATGTACTTTGTTTGCGCAACCAGTAGCAATTAGAGAAACACCTAGAAGTAATATAGTTTTTATTTTATTCATTTTTTTTCCTTGCCCTATTAAAAAACCTCTTTAGTGGGCGTTATTGTAAAGAGGTTGTAGTTAAAAGCGCTTAACTGTTTAAAAACGCTGAACAATAATACATTAAAACTCAAAATTTTGAAGGCTGCAATTCGTCAAAAAGTAAACGATATTCAGGTAGATGCAGGTGTTACTGTGCGTCTGCGCATTCGATAGGTTTTATATAACGTAATGACCTTTTGCGTTATGGTGTAGCGTTTAGCTGTTCCCTCATTTTCGTTAGCGACGTATAAAAAAGCTCTAGTTTTGCTTTAAAATTTTCTGTATCAGTGTGTTCGTTACGCGTTATGGTCAACTCAATAGAGCTGGCTAATTCAGCAAGGGTAAACGCACCAATATATCGAAGTGCCGTTGTGAAAATATGCGCTTTGCGCACAATGGACGGGTAGTCTTGGGTTTCAATGGCCGAATGTAGGGCATTAAGTTCATCTTCTAATGCAATAAAGTCGTGAAGAAGTTCTCTGTATAATGTTTCGTCGCCCAGTAGTGATTCAAGTGCTTTTGGTTTGTCGATGAATGTTAGTGATGAGTTTGCTATTTTTACTTCATTTGTTAATTCAGAGGTGGCTGAAGACTGCCTTTTATCCAATACTTCAACAAGTACATCAAAAAAGCGGTTCGGATCGACAGGTTTATTAATATGGCCATCCATGCCAGCCGCTAGGCTTTTATCGATGTCTTGCTGCATGGCATGAGCGGTTGTGGCGATGACAGGTAAAGTTAACTTCAGCTCTTCTCTAATGTGTTTGGCTGCAGTTAATCCATCCATTACTGGCATTTGGATATCCATCAATACCGCGTCGAATGCGCTGTCTTTACGCAGCATACTTATTGCTTCTAAACCATTATTGGCAACTTCAATCGTGGCTTTGGTTTCAGCTAAAAGACCAATAGTTACTTTTTGGTTTAGTGCATTGTCTTCAGCCAAAAGAATACGTGTACCTTTTAAGTTAGGTACTGTTGGTTTGTCTTTAGGCAAGGCTTTAGTTTTTACGTTAAGACATAGTTCTTGCAGCTCATCTACCAGCTCACTTGTACTAAATGGTTTCTTAATAAAGTTACGTATACCAAGTTGGTTCGCTTGTTCTCTCATTCGTGGCGATTCAAACGCATAAAGCATGATTACTTTTGGCTGTTTAATAGAAAACTCTTGGCTAATTATCGCCGCTACTTCAAGGCCATCTATATCGGGCATGTTCCAATCTAAAATGAGCACATCGTACGGGGATGAGGTGGCTAATGCAGCGCGCATCTTTACAATTGCATCGTTTCCGCCAGATGCGATATCGGCTTGAATTTTGGCCATTGAAAGGGCTTCAGAAATAGCGTCTCGCGATGCTTCAATATCGTCGGCTATAAGTACCTTCAATTCAGAAAGTTGTTTTGACGGCGAAATAATTTGCTGAGATGCGTCTTGCTGTACTTTTACCGTAAAGTGGAAAATAGACCCTTTGCCTAGCTGGCTTTCCACCCAAATTTCACCGCCCATTAATGCGGTGAGCTGCTTACAAATTGCTAAGCCTAAGCCTGTGCCGCCGTAGCGCCTTGAGATTGATTCGTCACCTTGATTAAACGGTTGGAACAGCTGAGCTTGATGTGCAGTCGTTAGTCCTACGCCTGAATCTTTCACTTCAAATTCAAGCTGAATATCCTCTGCGTTTTGTGTGCACCTTACGCTGACCGAAATAAGGCCATCTTCAGTGAATTTAAGCGCATTGCTCAATAGATTGTTGAGCACCTGTTGTATGCGCAACGGGTCGCCAACTAAATTTAGCGGTACGTCGCGAGAGATATGCTGAATGAGTTCTATGTGCTTTTCTTGCGCGCGGGTTAGGTGCAGTCTAATAGTTTGGTTCACTAGAGCATCTAAATTGAATTGTGTCGACTCAATATCCAACTTACCGGCCTCAATTTTAGAGAAGTCTAGGATATCGTTAATGATACTAAGGAGCGTTTGCGATGCGCCTTCAATCTGAATCAAGTTTGTTTGCTGTTCTTTATCTTCAGCGGCGCGCTGAGAGAGTTTAGTAAGGCCAATAATTGCGTTTAGCGGTGTACGAATTTCATGACTCATCCGAGCCAAGAAGTCTGACTTTGCTTGTGTAGCTTTGCGCAAGTCCTGCGTCAGTGTATCAAGTGCCTTTCGCTGTAGTCGGGTTCTCAGCCATAGCCCGATTACCAGCCCTAATGAAAGAATAACAAAGCCAATAAAGTAGAGTTGCTGGGTATTCTTTTTCTGTTGGATCAGATTTCGCTGCTCTTTCAGTTGATTATCTTTTTCCAAAAGCTTAATTGTTTCTTCTTTTTCGGATACTGCTAAACGTACACGATGCAATGCCATAAGCCTCGACTGTTGTTCATTAAAGCTTTGCTTGTACGCTTGTTTATGCTGCTTTGAATATTCAAGCGCTGCTTTTAAGTCTCCGCTGTCTTCGTATAGTGAGATAAGCTGATTGAGCACATCTAAAATCAATACCTTGTCATTTTTAATGACGTCTTTTTGAAGTCCTGCTTCAAGCTCGCTAATTGCAAGTTCGATTTCACCCTGTTGTTTATAGATGTCTACAAGGTGAAGAAGGTGCGAGCCTTCGTTATAACGAAACCCAACCTTACGGTCGGCTTCTGTTGCTTGATTCAGTTTTTTTAGCGCTGCGCTCCAGTTACCTTGTGCAATATAAAGTTCTACCATGGCGCTGTGTACTATCCCAATAAACGGATAGTTAGCCTCACGAAGTAAGCTTTCAGCTAATAAAAGACTTACTTTCGCATCTTGATATTTGCCCAATGCTCTTTGCGCATATCCTTGGAAGAAATATGCAGTTCCTTCGCCTTCTTTATCATTAAAACGTTGAGCCGACGACATATACTGATGGGAAAATTCTAGCATCAACTCATAATATTTAAGCGACATGTAAACGTTGCCCATTGCGCTGTACACCAATAATACGCGCTCACTTTCGGCTTTATTATAGAGAGCCAGTGCTTGGTTCATAGCGTCTAGCGCATTAGCATGTTCGCCTGATAAATCTAGAATTAAGCCCTCTAGGCGATACGACTCCGCCATAGCCAGTGTGTTTTTTGCTGAATTTGCGTATTTTCGCGCTTCAAGCAGTGCCTCGTATGCGGGCGCATAGTCTTGCTTTAAAACATAAAAGTAAGACTTAATGTTTAAAAAGCGTGCATGCTCGAAATCATCTGGATAAGCTGTAAAAAAAGCATGCAATTTCGAAAAGGTATTTTGAACATTCGGATCATTTTCTTGAATGCGTGTTTTAAGCCCATCAAGCTGGTGTATGGGGGATGGGACTTCGACTTGCGGCGCAGCGAAACCGCGCTCAGATGGCGTCATCAAAGCAATGACACAGACAATACACAAGACAAAGCGTTTCATCATTAGCTTGCTGATAGTTAGTAGCTGATAACGCGGATGGTTTTACTGGTGTCGTCAAAACGCTTAGACAGCTCGTCCCAGTTTTGTTCAGCAATAATTTTCACCTCATCGGCAGGTAAACCGTATTTTTTCGCCGTAGCTACAGGGTCGCTCTTATACGCTTCCATTAGCTTGCTGTTGGTGTCTAGTTCAACCAATAAATCTTGAATAGATTTTGCCATTTTTATAATCCTTTTTAATTTACGCTTGGGTTTCTATAGTTAGTTACTTGTTTTTCTGTTAGCCCGAGCTTTGCTAATCGGTCGTGCCTGTACGCAGGCATTCCCTTTGAGGGAACCACCAGAGTTGAGACTAGGGTGGGGGTTGCAAATTCGAGTTCTCGAAGAAGCACTTTTTCGACTTTGGGCTCGCAAAGCGGCAGTGTCGCGGCTTCATAAATAATAAGTTCATGGTCCGCGGGATAATGTTCGGCCAATATATCTGCCAACATGGCTAGCCCAGATTGGCTATGGCTTGCGTCTAATACGCTCAATGTAGCTTCGCCGGCTAGGCCAATCTGCCAGATTATTTGTGTCATATGTGGGTCAATATGGTAATCGCGAAACAGAAACTGAGTTGCTTCGTATGACTGACAGCCAAAGCGCGAGGGATCTAGGCCTAAATCGGCGATTAAACAATCTTCTGCTGATACACCAGGCAACATTTTTGCCTCTAGGTTCATGGCTCGCACGCGGCGGATAGCTTCATGAGATGGGGTCACAAATACGCCCGGATGGCCATAAAAAGCTACACAAACTTTGTTGCCTTCAACCACTGACTCTACAATTCTATCGGCCATTTGAGAATAGGTGAGCGCGCGGGACTTGCCTTTTTCGTAGAGGTCGTCTAGCGAGATACTATTGGGGTTAAGCGTAGAAACCACGTGTTCACCAATTTTGTTCATGATACCCATGAAGACAATATCGGCGTTCTCAATGTGACTTTTGGTTGCAATGGTCATTTGCCCAGCAACGCTAATACCTGTGCCGACCACAACTAGCGATCCTTTCTTAGTGGTGTCCATACTTCCTATACCGTTTACGACACTATTTCTGCTGCCACTATAAAGTAGAATTAAGGTTTTTGCTATATTCACAAGTTAGACCGTCAACGATAACTTTTATTAAGTAAACGTTTGCTCTTGTTTAGGCTATTATCGAAAAACATCGCTAATAAAAATGAACAAAAAAAGGAATAAAGCGTGTTTTCAATTCATGTAGAGCGAACTATAGATAAACCTATCGAAGAGGTTTTTGCCATTTTGAGTGATCATGCTAGTTATGCTCAGTTTAAAGCTATTGAGCAGTCCAATTTATTGGTAGAAGGGAAGCATGAAAAAAATGGGTTAGGAGCTGTACGTGAAATTATTTCAGGGGGCTCGAATCTTCACGAAGAGATAGTGGCCTACGAGCCGCCTCATAAACTGGGCTACAAAGTGGTGAAGTCTAAGCCATTACCGTACGACCATCAGTTAGGTGAAATAACGCTTAAAGACGAGGACGGAAAAACACATGTTACTTGGCGCTCAAAAGGACATATTACCATTTTTATTTTAGGAAGCCTTTACTTTGATAAACAGATTCAAAATGTTGGAAGTCGCGCTTTTGGTAGCATTCTAAAGCAGATTGATAATATGGCGTGATACGCCGTTATAAAGCGTAATCAGGCATTAGCGTTAAAGTTTCGCTAATCCGGTGGTACACACGGTTAATGTAACGGGTATATAGTAAGAAGCATATGCCCGTTTTTAGTAACGGACACGGGGTTAATTTAAGGCTGGCCCGTTATTGGCCCTTAGCAGCCACCTCTGCCAGTCAAAGGCATAAAACTTTGTTCACTTCTTCGAATACGTCTGCATATCGGCAGTGTTCAAAGCTGCCGAATCCTTTTACTTGTCGTATTTTCAAACGGCTAAATAAAGGCATAGTCATGCCAGTTAGAAAGCGGCAATAAATAGAAGGCGTGATGGTGCCTTCAAACTTACCGCTTAAATGCGTTTTTAGCGCTGTCATAGCTTCCGATACTTGCTCACAATCTGGCGTTGATATTGGTGATGAATAGCTAAGCTTTGCCACATCGCCTTTGCATACACTGCAATGTCCACACGCCTTCGGTGCTTGAGTATCATCAAAATACGATGACAAGTTGTGGCTCAGGCAGGTGTCTTGTTCGAAAAAGCTTACAAGTGCGGCAATGCGCTCGACCTCTTTACGCTCGTTCTCCGCAAAGTACTGGGCTAGTTGAGTTGCTAAATCTCCGGCTTGGAGTAGTTCGTTATTAACACGGTATACATCTGTAATTAAGCGCGATGCGAGTTCTATATGATTGTGTTCGTGTAAGTATTCTAAAGCCGCCACCACTCTAGAACGCTCTGCGCCGTAGTGCTGATAAATACTATCAAAATCGACCACACCCCATACTTTCTTCATGTTTGAATGGGTAAACACGGCGTCTAAAAAGCGCGCTCGCTCTTCTGAAAATAAACTCAGTATATTTGCTTTATCTGAAATGAAGCGGAATTTGTATTCTGCGAAATAGGCATATAACGGGCGAATAACGTTAGCCAGTTCGAGCTGAACAAGCAGGGTCTTTAGCGGAAGCTGACGAATATTACTTGCACTTGACAAACTGTTTATCTGAGTTTCCCATTGGTATTGGTTGTTTTCTGCGTTTACGAGAGAATCATTTTGTTTAATTGTAGCTTGCTTGGCAGGTGCCTGAGACTTGATGTCACCAATTACCCGTTCGATAGCGCTTTTATCTGGTGTGTCGCCGTAAACAAAGTTTTCTATGGTGACAAGCCCATCTAGGTTCGCGAGAACTGTACAGTTTGCTGCTTCTCCATCCCTTCCGCCTCTGCCAATTTCTTGGCTGTAGTTTTCGATAGATTTTGGCAAGTCGTAATGAATTACAAACCGAATATCCGATTTATCTATTCCCATACCAAAGGCAATAGTAGCTACAACGACTTGAATCTTATTGTTCATGAAGTCTTGTTGGATACCTTGCCTTATTTCACTGTCAAGTCCAGCGTGGTAGGCCTTTGCAGCAAACCCTTGCTGCTGCAAAAAGCGCGCTACGTCCTCTGCGCTATTTTGTAATGTAACGTAAACAATCCCAGCACCTTGTTGTTTTTGAATTTCTTCAACCAGCACTTGGTTTTTGCGGGGTTCGAGAACGGGCCGCACATATAAATTTAAGTTAGGTCTATAAAACCCCGTTTGAATAATATTGCTTGGCGCGATATCAAAGCGGGCCGACATATCTTCTTTTACTTTCTTGGTGGCCGTTGCTGTAAGTAGCAATACCAGTGGGATATTAAGCTCTTTTTGGTAGGCGGGAAGCTTAAGATAATCTGGGCGGAAGTTATGGCCCCATTCAGAAATACAGTGCGCTTCATCAACCACAAGCATACTGACCTGAACGGATTCAATAAACTGCCTAAAGCGCTCGTTCTTAAAACGCTCCACTGACACCATTAAAATTTTACACTGCCCTGAACGCACATCGTTCATCACCTGCTTGTTTTGCTCAGGTGTTAAGGTGGAATCTATGCTAGCTGCTGCAATGCCTTTGCTATGCAAAAATTCCAGCTGATCTTTCATTAGCGCCAGTAACGGAGAGACCACCAACGTTAAATGTGGCAGCTGCGTAGCGACGAACTGGTAACACAAAGATTTGCCCGAACCCGTCGGAAAGATCGCTAACGTTGAATGCCCACTAAGTAGAGAATCCACCGCCTCTTTTTGCCCCTCGCGAAACGACGAAAAGCCAAAAAGCTGTTGTAAAACATTGGGATCAGAAGACATTCTTTTTATCCGAGTAGTTGATGATTTAGGTCTAACTATTTCTATCTTGTCGTATGTTGGGACAAAATAAAGAAGAAATTTAAAACTTGTTATATGGTGTTGTGGTAATAAACGCAACGATACCCGAGTCCAGTTTCAGCCTCAGTCAATCTTTGTAGCCCCAGGGCGTACTGGGAACGGGGACTGTGTTATCTAGAACGAAATCAACCTGGACTTCGCGCGCTGGGCGAATCAATCGGTAGCTAAAGCGGTTGGGGTAAATCATCATTTGCCATACGTTATCGGTGGATGCTGCAATACCAGACTCTATAAATAATGCTTTTGAGTAGGCGTCTGCAGGAAATGATTGAACTTGGGCGTATCCTTCATCTACAGTGTGCCCGCCGTACATGGTTGAAGAGTGGAAACTGCCGTCTTTATTTCTGTGGTCGTGTTTTAACATAAGACCAGCGCCAGTCTTTGTTAATATCCAGGTGCGGGATGCGTCGTCACCCACATGAAAAGGTATCTGAATTTCTGAGTCTGTACACTTTCGTATGTGCATAACAAGTTCTGCATCACCGAAGGTATTACCTACATTATCTTTACTTACTTTCCCTTGAAACGCTTTCCCGCAGTGCGCTTTTATTGAATTAAAAAACGCATCGTGGGAAGGAATTGAGACCAAAGGAGCAGCTTTACCAAACGCCACATTGCTTATGCCGATGAGTCCTAGAAAGAGGTATATACAGTGTCTTTTCATTTTTTATTCGCTATTACAGGTCGATATTCGCTTTGCAGTGTAACTCATCTAGGTAATCGGGTGTATAAACCATCGAAACGCATATGTATTCGAAATATAAATACTGCTGATAGTGGTGGCGTGTTAGCTTAACAGCACACACAGCGTTTAATTTTTAGGGCACAAGAGTCAATATGAATAAATCTAAACAACTATTTACGCTAATTACATCAGAAGGTGAGCTTCAGGTATCGCTAAAAGAGGTAGATGTTCCAGAGCCGAAGCCGCACGAGGTTATTGTGCGCATGGAAGCCTCTCCAATAAACCCGTCAGATATGTGGCCCATGTTTGGCCCGGCAAGTCTTGATAAGGCGACCTTCGATGCTGATAAGAGCGCATTGGTTGCGCCGGTTCATAAGCCTTTGCTAAGCCGTATTAAGTCACGTCTTGACCAAACTTTACCTATTGGGAATGAAGGCGCAGGTACAGTAGTTGCCGCGGGTGATAGTCCTGAAGCGCAGGCTTTGATGGGCAAGACCGTATCTATTCTTACCGGCGCAGCGTATACAGAGTATGCGTGTGTACCCGTACAGGCGTGTTTACCTCATATGGATAGCACTACGCCGCAACAAGCTGCGTCTTCATTTGTTAACCCGCTTACTGCACTTGGTATGGTTGAAACCATGCGTATGGAAGGGCATAAAGCCTTGGTTCACACTGCAGCGGCGTCTAACCTTGGGCAAATGCTAAACAAAATTTGTTTAGAGGAAGGCGTAGAACTAGTCAATATCGTTCGTAGCCAAGAGCAGGTAGACCTACTTAAAGGTATTGGCGCGAAAATTGTGCTTGATTCCAGCAGCGAGAATTTCAAAGCTGAACTTTACCAGGCCATAGATAGCACTGGCGCTACACTTGCGTTCGACGCCATTGGTGGCGGTGAGCTAGTTAGCGATATTCTTACCATGATGGAAGCCTCGGGCAGTAAAGATGCAAAAGGTTTCAACACCTATGGCTCTGACAGCAATAAACAAGTGTATATCTATGGCGGCTTAGACTTCTCTCCGACAATTCTAAACCGTGCTTACGGTATGACTTGGAGTATTGGTGGTTGGTTACTAATGCGCTTCTTAGGTAAGCTTGATAAGAAACGTGTAGGCGAGCTATACCAAAAAGTGGCTACGGAAATTAACACTACTTTTGCTTCATCGTACAGCAAAGACTTAAGCCTCGAAGAAGCGTTACAGCCAGAGAATGTGGCTTTGTATAATGCGAAAAAGACAGGCACGAAATATCTGATTGTGCCTAATAAAGGCGACTAATGCCTGAGCTTTAAAGCTCCATGCTTTAATTTAATAGATTAAAGTAGAAGGGCTCGTTGATCTTTGATGTGTAAACCACGGTTTAAAGGTACATTAAAGGTCACCGGGCCCTTTTTGTATTCAAGTATATTGGATTTCAGAATGCTAAAAGTACGTCAAAGGTGTCGGCAAAAAGAACGTATAAATATAGGTTTTAAAGAACATGCCTGAAGGCCCAGAGATTCGTCGTGCTGCAGACAAAGTCGAAGCGGTGATAAAAGATATCCCCCTAGAAAAAGTGGAGTTTGGATTAGCTCAGCTTAAACCCTATGCCAAACAGCTAGAAGGCGAAAACGTCTTGCGTATGGAAACCCGTGGCAAGGCGTTAATTACCCATTTTAGCAATGGGCTTTCTATGTATTCACACAATCAGCTTTATGGTGTGTGGCATACCTGCAAACGCAATGAACTGCCTGACACTACACGTCAATTAAGGGTTGGGCTTCATACTGAAACACACAGTGCTATTTTATATAGTGCGTCTGACATTAGCATTTGGCCAACACAAACTATTCATGAACATCCTTTTTTGCAGCGGGTAGGGCCTGATGTACTCAACAATTCGGTAACAGAAGAGCTGGTGTTGGAACGACTACGTTCAAAAGCATTCTATAACCGGGCACTTAGCGGTTTATATCTAGATCAGCGCTTTATGGCAGGACTGGGGAATTACCTTCGCAGTGAAATACTATTTGCAGCAGGTGTTCATCCATCACTCAAACCTTCTCAATTAGTTGATGAGCAGCTGCGCAGCTTATCACATCACACCTTAGCCATATGCAAACGCAGCTATGAAACTGGTGGTTATACAGTGTACACGGAACTACGCGAAGTGCTTGAAGCAAAAGGCGTTAACTTTGAAGGTACGCGATTTATGGTGTTCGACAGGGAAGAGTATCCTTGTAGAGTCTGCGCCACTCCAATAAAACGCCAAACGTATAACGGGCGACGTCTTTATTGGTGTAGCCGGTGCCAGGCGAAGTGATCTCGAACCGTCACTTTTTTCCTACGGATGAACTGCTATCGACTTAAGCTAAATTGCGTATTGAGCAGTATCGCATTTTGGTTGGGTTTTACGTGTAACCCAATCAATGAGGCATGGTAGCTCTTCAGCGATGTACTCGACGCTTTACAAACATAAACACTAACATCACGTTTAAGCCAAATATGGCAATGCACAACGAACCGATAGTGGCATCTCTGAAGCTAAAGAATTGAGCCACGGTGCCGGCGCCAATGGTGCCTAGCATCATACCCACCCGAGTGGCGTTTGAATAAAACGCTGAAGTGAATCCAGTTAAGTCGGGGGCTTGTTGTTGCAGCAAGGTCAATCCAATACCGGCATATAAACCGTAGAATAGCGCGTTCAATATTTGAAGGGTCAATAACTCCCAACTTGACTGAGAAAAGTACACACCAACGTAAAAGCAACAGCCGAAAATAAACGCCACAGCCATGATACCCGCAGGTGGGAACCGTCGGGCTAATTTGGCTGCTAGCAACATCGTAGGTATTTCAAGCGCGGCTACCACGCCCATCATTAGCCCTGGCAAATTTTCCGCTAGCCCTAGCTCATTCATAACGTACAAAGGCATTGAAGATAAGTACATAACGTTACCTGCCATTCCGGCAAGTATGGCCAAACCAACCAGCCAAAAAGGCAGAGAGAGTGAGCCTTTTAGCGAAGTGTTAAGTGACTGTTGATTGGCTTTTTGAGGCGGTACAACGTTCACCACAAAAAGCGTTGCAACAATCACGCATGCGATGGCCACAGAGAAGGACGCTGCGAAGCCAAAATTGGCAACCAGCGTAAATGCAAGCGGCGGACCTACTACCCAAGCGAGAGAAATGGCAGCGCGAACTTTTGAGTTAAATGCGGCTAAATCGATGTCTTGGTTTTTTGCCCATAATCCCGAAACGGTCAACATTTGAGACACGGCTCCAGCGCCCACCGACATAAATAAGACGCCAGCAAGAAATACGTGCCAAAACTGTTTGCTAAAGATAAAGGCGACCATGGCAATGCCCACGCAAATCATGGTTAGCCCGTAAAGACGATTTGCGTTAAAACCTTTGTCTGCCAAGTGTCCGAGGTACTGACTGATCACCAACCCTGATAATGTAACGGACACCATATAAATACTGATATAAATAGGCTCAACGTTGATCTCATCAATGAGGAAATAGCTCATCAGTGGCGTAACAAACGACGATGTTAGGCCAGTTAATAGACTTAACAGTAAAAAAGGAAGTTGTGGAGAAAATGCGTGACGCGATGACATGAGGATACGAGCTCCGAGGGACTGTTAAATATGGTTGACCGAAATTCGTAAAGAAAAGGTCGCAGCCCTTAATAACGAGGACGCATTATAAGTGCTGCATTTCCCATGTCTATGTCGTTAATAGTATTAGGCCCACATGGCTTGTTATCACGTGCTTTCTAATGGATAAGATGAAAAAGGGGGAACGGCACAGCAAAGCTTTACAAATCTATTGTTCGCTAAAGCTGTGCTGCTTAAACCCTGTTATTAGTGTGTGCGCACAAGCCAAATGTGTGCGCTTGTTCTATAGAAAACTTGCAATCTCGCTAAGCGACTTCTTACTCTTGGCGTGAGCCGGAATGGTGGCATTATCTGCTGGGTAGCCTGCAATAATGAGCATGTAAGCGCGCTCGTTGTCTGGTCGTTGGCACACGTCGGTTAGAAAGTTCATAGGTTTTGGCGTATGGGTCAAGGTTGCTAAACCTGCGTTGTGAAGTGAGGTAATAAGTATGCCCACAGCGATACCAACAGACTCATGCACATAGTAGTTTTGGCTTTTTCCCCCAGTTTCCGTTTCTCCAAATTTTTGACTGAATACGGCTATAAGCCAAGGCGCTGTTCCAAGATAAGGTTTACTTGCATCAGTGCCTAACGGCTTTAGGTCATCTAGCCACTGTTGCCCCGCACGCCCATTATAAAAACCGCGCTCATGCGCTTCAGCCTGTTCGCGTATTTGTTGTTTTACTTCGGGCGACTGAATGGCGGCGAAATGCCAAGGCTGATGATTCGCTCCACTAGGTGCAGTACCAGCAGTCAAAATACAGTTTTCAATTACGGCTTTATCAACAGGTCGGTCGCTAAAGTGTCGAATGCTATGGCGACGCTGCATGGTTTTCAAGAATTCTTCGCTACGAGCTAGCATTTGTTCTTCAGGGTATTCGATAAAATCATTGAGTGGTGAATGGTCGTGAGGCTGCATTTACTGTCTCTTTTTGTTTTTTATTACTTTATCGCTTCTGACGCGTTATTAAAAATAAAACAGGCAAAACGAATGTTGTAGTACAGAGCAAAATAACAGGTCACGTGATTACGTATGCACAATAAAAAAGCGATTCACTCAGGCAAAAGTGAATCGCTTTGGTGCAATCGGTTGGAAGTTGCAAGCAATGGTTAGTGACGCTTAAACGGTGGGCGCGTGCCTCTTTTTTGAGTGTCAGCTTGTTCTTCGAGTACTTCAAGTTGAGCTACGTCGTAGACTGGCATCAGTTTCGTCACTCTGCGATATGGTGGCTTACCGCGCATAATGACGTCTTTCACCTCTACATACTCAATGGCGTCTTGTCCTACCGACTCTAGTTGCGCAACATCGTTAACTGACAAGCTTACGATTTTGCGTTTGAACGGTGGCTTGCCAGAGTAATCGACAACTTGCACATCTATAGTTTCATCGGTTGATGCAGACATTGCCTGTGCTGTATTTGCAGAAACGCCAAGTGAAACAGCGGTGATCAATGAACCTAATACATAGCGTAATTTCATGTTGTGTCCTCTTATTGAATTGGTACTTTAGTATATTGTATGACCAAAAAAGTTCTAAACAATGCCGACTGGTGATAGTTATTTGCTATCACCTGGTTGCTTATAAGGTATTTTAAACAATCAAGACGTTCGCGAGTGAGTAAAGTGACAATAGGCCATGATAGAAATTAGATGGTTAACTATAGTGCAGGATAAATGTTTGTGTGCACTGTTCTGGTGCTTTGGCAGCGCGAAGTTTTAAAGACTGCTGGCTAAATCAATTACTTACTCTTTGGTCTTTATCTTGCTGTCACCTAATACCTATTTAGAAGAACTGGCACAAGGTACACTTGCGGTGAAGTTAAAATTAAAGGTGCCGTCACTGGCGCTATCAACTTTATTGTTCGCTTTTGCATCGACAGTGTCGGCGATAGAACAAAGTATTCCACTTTCACAAAGCAAAGGCGGTACGCTTTATTTAGAGGCAACCTTGGAATCCAATGTGAATGCCTCATTTTTACTGGATACGGGCTCAAGTCTGCTGACCCTCAATCAAGCCACCTTCGATGCTTTAACACGCAACCAAAAGCCGCTTGCTACGCGAACTTCGGCAGCGAGAATGGCGAACGGAAAGATCGTCAAGGTATCTCAGTATCAGTTGAACTCTGTTCGAATTGGTAACACTTGTGAAGTCGGGCCGGTGGAGGTAGCAGTGCTTCCGCAAGGAAATAATATTTTGGGTATTAACACGTTATTAAGGGTTGCCCCTTTAACGATAACGTCCGATTCTGTGATTTTAGCGGGGTGTGATTAGCCTTAGCTACAAACGGCAGCTTTATTATTCGCCAAGTTAAATGCGAACAAAAAAGCGAACCCGAAGGCTCGCTCTCTATTTTTTGTAGCTAGGTTAATTTAATCGTCGCATTCGCTAACGTCGCCGCCCATTTGCTCTTTCATTTTCACGCAAGCTTCATGTGCTTTCTTCGCTGCGGCATCTTTAAACTCACCTGCTTTTTCTGCAGTTGCGTCATACGCGTCAGAGGCCATTTCTTTGCCATCGTCGTATGCGTCTGAAGCCATCTCTTTGCCATCTTCGTAGGCATCAGAAGCCATTTTTTTACCGTCTTCGTAGGCATCAGATGTTGCGTCTTTGGTTTCATCCCAAGAATCTGCCGCGCTTTCTTTAGCCTCTTCATAGGCTTCAGAAGTGTTCTCGCCTGCCTGTTCCATCTCTTTACTTACTTCGCTTTTTGTTTCTTCGCTAGACTCTGTACAGCCCATTAAAGACAGTAGTAGTGCTAACGCCATTGCTTTAGTTTTCATTATGAAGCTCCTTTTACTGGGATAGTGGTTATTTTTATAACCGGTCAACATGGTGTTCGAACATGCAGCATAAGGCTAAGGCTTACTAGCCACTAAATTAATAATATTAGGCAAGCTGAATGTTCAACCAGCCCAGTCTAGCCTACTTATCTAATAAAGTGTAAGTAGACTTTATGCGGAAAAATGAAAGGTTTATAACAAAAAATGTGTGATTTATAGAAAATATGTGCACCGAAAGAAGCAGTTTTGTGATGCACTACGCGGGTTAATCCTCTGGACCTTGCGTAGTGAACACAAGATGTCGACGCATGTCTTTCAAAACGACACCTTTTTTAAGCAGCGCCGCGCTTAATCGTCTTTGCCATTTTTTTAATTCAGGCTCGGCCCGTGACAGTACCTCTTCATTCTCGAATTGAAACCTTAGTAGCAAAGAACCTGGGAACTGATGATATTGAACGTCAAACCAACATTGCTCCATACCTTCAAGTTGTTCAATTCCTTGTGCCTCTAGGCTATCGGCTATACTGAAAACCAGTGCCTGTTGTTTAAGCTGAACGGCAGAGAGCTTTTTCATTACAAATGTTTCTCGATAGGCACTTCAACACTTTCGGTGACATCAGCACCTTCAATGGTTAGCCAGATTTGCCCGTCTTGAATGGTAACTTGTATTTGCATAGAACGATGAACAGCATTCGCCAACGTAGCGGCTAGCTGCTCTGGCAAAGTAAAAACTGATAGGTTCTTTCTTGTCTGTAATTTGTTTTGCTCTTTCTTCCACCAGGCATCAAAGCTATTGTCAGCGTATGAATAAATCATCATTTGTTGACTTTGATTACAGCCCTTTTTGATGCGCTGTTCGGACGGTTGGCCTAATTCAATCCACAATTCTATTTCGTCGCTAAAACTTTTCTGCCATAAATCTGGCACGTCGTCGTCAGACAATCCTTTCGTAAACTGCAGGCGCTCGTGAGCATTAACAATAAAGGCGATAATACGCAGCATCATGCGCTCGTCATTTTCAGATGGATGCCGGGCAATAGTAAGGTTGTGATCGTTGTAGTAGTTACGATCCATATCCGTTATTGATATGTCAGCTTTAAAAATGGTCGCTTTAAGAGCCATGGTGATCCTGCTTTGTTTTTATTAAGGCTTGAGAAAAGCCTTGTATGCCATGCGAACAAACGCTTCAGCAAATTTTGACGCTATATTACCAGCAAAATGCGGTGCCAGCGCCTGCTATTTTTATGCTAGATAAAAAAGGGAAAGTTTTATTTAGTTATGTGAACCCAGATTACAAAGTTCGCCCTTCGGTAGAACTGGTATTAGCGGTAGCAAAAGCACTTAAAAAAGAGATGTAATGAGCCGAGTAAGCCTTATCAAGGCGCAGTCCTTGAGCCTTGATAAGCTATCGCCACCACCACTTAAAAAAGCCGCCAGCACTTAAACGGCAAGTAGGGTAGCGATTTGCGACGCTAGGTTTTTAGGGGCAATGTAGGTATCGCCCTTACAGTCTTTTACTACGTTCAATAGTGCCTTAAGCAGCGGTTTATTTTCTACATTGCGCTGACACACCGCGTGAATAGTATTGAGCGCTAGCGTACCTCCCAACGTTTGAATATCGTCAATGTTCAAATTTTGTAAAATGCGATCTGCCGTATAGCGGCGCCATGACATGTGATAGCTGTCAAAATCGCACGTTAGGTCAACACTGAGTGCTGTTTGAAGCGCCCAACTTAAAGGTCGGTAGTGCAACAGGTGTTCGGTAAGCAAAAAGATTTCAAGTGCGTGCTCAACAAATAGAGAAGGCTTAGCCTGTTTACTTAGTTCAACAATTGGGAACACACCTTCAGCAGCAAACATCGAGGACACAAATTCAAAGGTGTAATAGCCATTGCCATGAATGGCAAGCAGTAACGATTCTATCTCATTTAGAAGAGCTGCATCCGAATGGTTACCAATGTGCTGCAACGTTAAGTTATCCAAAAATAGCGCAACTATTGGGTAGCGAGTATTTAGCTCCGTCCATTCACTGTCTGTTGAACAACGTTTCGCTTTTTGGCTTTCTAGGTAACAGTTGTAGTCGGTTAATTCGACAGAGGCATGGGGCGAACTTGTGGAATAAATATACCCTGCCCACGCCATCATAGGCGATGAATTTAGGCCGAACGCTTTTATATCATTAAGTGATGTACCCGGCGAACCAACTAACTCTACTAACCCATGAGCTGCCATTACATCTTGCCCCATAAAACTAGGTTCTTCTTGCATGTTGTCGAACGAATACGCGCCATTACGCCAGCCTGCTAAATAGCAGCCTTCTATACATTTTCCGCACATGACTGTGCTCCTGTTAAATACATTGTGGTTGGGAAGATGACCAAACGGCCTTTGGTGAAAAACCGCTTTTGTGTAAAACCTGCCTCTAGCATTGAGAGGACTTTGCTGGAAGAAAACTTGAAAGCATCGATAAGTTGTGTGTCGACGCATAGGCCCAAACTTAAAACAAATTTTGTTTCAAAAAAAGCACAGTTTTGTCCCGCCATAATAAAGTTATTTTTTGCAAGAAAGCGAGGTTTAAGGCGGCAAGTGTTATACTTGGGAATGCTCCAATTCAAATCGTATTACCATGATTAATAACCCACTTCCGCTTTTAGATTTGCACCGCCACCTAGATGGTAATGTGCGTCCGGAAACTATTCTTGAGCTTGGGCAGCAGTTTAATATTAATCTGCCCGCTAACTCGATAGAGGGGTTGCGACCTCATGTTCAGGTAATGAAAATCGCGCCCGATTTGGTATCGTTTTTAAATAAGCTAACGTGGGGCGTTAAGGTGTTAGGCAATCTTGATGCTTGTAGACGTGTGGCTATTGAAAACGTTGAGGATGCCGCAAAGCAGGGCATTGATTACGCAGAGCTGCGCTTTAGCCCTTATTTTATGGCTGAAAACCACGATTTGCCTATACAAGGTGTGGTTGAAGCGGTTATCGACGGTGTAAAAAGTGCAGCCCAAGAGCACGATGTTAAGGTTAACCTGATAGGGATATTGTCGCGCTCTTATGGCGCAAAAGCGTGTCAACAAGAGTTAGATGCAATACTGGCGTGCAAAACGCACATTACTGCAATCGATTTGGCGGGCGATGAAAAAGGCTTTCCTGGTGACTTGTTCGTGGAACACTTTAAACAGGTGCGGCGCGAAGAGTTAGCAATCACAGTGCACGCGGGTGAAGCTGTGGACCCTCAGAGTATTTGGCAAGCTATCAATGATTTAGGTGCTACGAGAATAGGCCACGGCGTTAACGCTATTTATGATAGTAAGCTAATGGACTATTTGCGCGATAAGCGCATTGGCATAGAAAGTTGTTTAACCAGCAACATACTCACAAATACGATCACTTCATTACCAGAACACCCATTAAAAACCTTTTTAGAGCACGGCATATTAGCCTGCCTAAATACCGATGACCCGGCCGTTCAAGGGATAGAGCTGGATCACGAATTTGATGTGGCGGCTAAGCAAGCGGGCCTGACTCCTGCTCATATTAGACAAGCGCAAGAAAACGCCTTAGCAATAGCGTTCTTAAGTGAAAGCGACAAAGCTGCGCTCATAAGGAAAGTGGGGCCAGAGTAAGAATTCTGACCCCATCACTTCGGCTTTATGAGAGCTTGAGCTCGACAATCAATCTTAAATAGTTGTCTTGGGCAATGGTATTAAATGGGTAACAAGTGACTAAATACAGCCTTTTTTGATTTAGCTGAACATGTAGCTTTTGGCTTTCTATGTTAACAATGCGCTTGGCTGAAACTCGATAGGGATGCCATATCCCATCAGAAGTTTGAAGTTGTAGCGCATCACCAACATTTACCTTTTCAAGAAAAGAAAAATGTGTGTCTTTGTGGCCACCAATAACGCTGGTTTCACTGGCCAACTCTCCTGCATTGATATGTCTTCCTGGGCCAAAGGCTAGGGCATTACCTTGTGAGCCTTCTAGAATATACAAGTCGGTATCGCTTTTTGGGTGTACTAATCGCCCGACGGGCCACGTGTCTGTCCATTGCCAAGGCTTAACTTCAGCGCCCGTTTGTAAGGTTTTTGTCCACGCTTTTTTAATCAGCACTTGGGCTAACTCTGCTTTTATCGTTATCCACGCAGCATTACCAAACCCAAAGGTGACAGCCGCAATAAGCAATAAACTTATGAGTACTTTGGGCTTAACCATGATGCGTTACTCTTTCATCTTTTACTAAAATAGGACATTGCCTTGAAAAAAATCTCTGTGTTTCACTTGAGTAAAGCAGTACCAAAAAGAGGGATGAAAGAGCACCAATAGTGAGGTAAAAGATAATACCAGCAGAGGTTTGCGGAAAGCTAACGGCACGCATTTGTGTACCCTGCGGCATCAAGTTTTTTACGTTCTGCGATTTAACGTTTACCGATCCAGGTCTTGATACTACTTCTTCAATAGCAACAAAGCTGGTATACGCCGTAATGAGGTTGTGCGGTAAAGCTACATTAACAATATCGTTTTTGACATCGTTTGCATCTCTACCAAGTGCCTTTTCATCCATCAGTGCCGAAATTTTTTTACGCGCCCATGCGGTAGCGATACCTTTACTTTGAGTTGAATGTGGTGGCTTAGCATTGGACGAATTATCGCTTGTGTTATTGTTACGCTGAGCTGTTAAATAACGAGCTTGTATACTGCGTTGCCACTTATGGGTATTACCGTCTTTATCGGTTAAGGTACCTTCAAGCACTAGGCTATTGTCTGTGGTGTTTTCAACCAAATCATTGCCCTGTTCGCGTTTTTCGTGTTCTTCGTGGGCGAGGTCGGGCACTTTTAAGTTAATGAGCAGTGGCTCTCCAGCGTAGAGATCTGGCAGTCGTTTTGGATAAACTTCAATGTCATCCCTGTGCTGCATATTCTTAGGTAGAGTTAAAGAAAGATTGCTCAACACAGGGCTCTCTAGCTTGCTAAACAAGTGCTGCATTTCTCTTTGTACGTTATTCTCATTGTCGATAAACACATAACTGCCTCGACCGAATTGAGCTGCGCGGGTCATAAAATAGCTGTTAGGTGCGCTACCAATTCCTACCGTAAAAAGCCGAGCGCTACCCAGCTGTTGTCGAATTAGTGAGAAGAGTGAAGCTTCGTTTCCAACGGCGCCATCAGTAATAAATACAACCTGTTTGATGTGGTTTTCCTTTGGCTGTGTGATAAGCGCTTCTAAAAGGGCACCCGCCATTTCAGTTCCACCACTGGCGCGCAGTTCAGAGATAAAGGACAGGGCTGTCTTAATATTATGCGGCTTAGTATTGGCAGGCTGGCTGAATAGTTTTGTGTAGCTTGAATTGAATGCTACAACATTGAACCTGTCTTTTGTGTCTAGTCTTTCAATGGCCAGTCTCAACGCGGCTTTGGCATCCTTTATTGGACGTCCTCCCATTGAACCTGAGGTATCTATGATAAAAGTCACATCGCGTGGAAAGTCTTGAAGATCGTTAGGGTTAACTTGAGGTGGTGTCAACATCACTAACGCGTAGTGGTCTGAATCTATATCTTCAGCAAAATAGGCCGCTTGTGGGGAGGAACCCGTCGATGGACGCCACCGTAACCAGACGTCTTTATTCATGGTTATGTGTTTAACATCAAGCCAGACGCGATATTGATTTCTAGCGTTTTCAACAGACTGCCAGTTAAGTTTGTGGCCAGTGCTATTGATGGAATCAAGAGGCACCCCTGCATTTATTGTTGCATTGAAAAAAAGCTGATTCGTATTGCTATCGGGCTGAGCTGGCGCCATAAACGGTGTTATTTTATCGGCGTCATTGACTTCATTTGTGGGTAGCGCCCAGCCTGAAACAAATGTGTTATCGCTCGTTAAACGACTGCTTCCATGGTCTGTGCTTTGCGGGGCTCGCTTACTTCTACTTTTAGCGTCGTCGCTGGACGCGTCATTGACATTTTCTTCTTTGTGATTGTTTGCTCCAATGTTGCTAGGGTAAGCATGTTCAATTAAATCGGTATCGCTTAAGTCTCTTGTAGGAATACCCGGTATGTAGCGCGGGGTGAGGGTGGTAGGCAAGTGGAAACTAAATTCTCCATTGTCATAAATCACTTGCTGAATGTACCCTAGCTTGACCGTGATATTTTCACGCGGTGCTATATTCGCCACATGTTGAGTGAACAGGTTCGGGCGCTGTTGTTGCGTTAAACTGGCTTTCTTTCCCGCTTTTTGCGCTGCATCAAACGCTGCTTTAGCTTGTGCTCTCGGTTTTACTTTTCCGCGGATAATCCTATCGCCGATAAGCATTTCCATACTACTTATCGCTGCGTTTTCATTTAGCGGAAAGGTGTACACTCCATGTTTCCATTCGTCACTGTTATTGGTAAACGTTTGAGAGTAGGTCACATGAGCAATCATGCCATTAACTTTTAGCTCAACGTCAGTTGAATGTAATAAGGCTGGCGCCGACTCTCCATCTTCGCCCTCCATCACTAGTTCACCAGAATCTGCGTGACTCAGTGGGCTTATCACAACACCAAGCAAAAAACAGAGCAATGACACAAGTATCAACAATGTATGGCTACGAGACTTTGGCGAATGTTGCCGCTCGCGAAACAACGGCTTATGCGAATTAGTAGGGGTAAGGTAGTCGCGCTTGGGTGTTTTGGAAAATAGCATGGAATAAGCTCGTTTTAAGTGACGATGCTTATTATTAAACGCCCCGAATAGGGCGAATTATGAACAGTGATTATGGCGAGGTGGTGAAGAAAAATGGCAAAAGGATGGTTTTCGCCCCTAGAGTGCATAGCAGGGTAAAGTGAAAATGGCTGAATAGAAATATAGGGTTTAAGCTGCCCTCATTACGTGACTCACTTATTTGCCCGTAGGATTCGACTTTAATTTTACCGCGCCATGCTCTATTTCAAGTTGCTAACGTTTCAGATCGTCTGGAGTGTGGTCAGCGACAAAAGCATTTCGTTCGCCCATGGGCTTGTCTTCGCCTTTGGTACTGTCTGCAGTGGTCTGAAGTTCTATTGACGAATTTACCTCTGCACCGATAAGAATGATGTAGGCACTTATGTATAGCCACATAAGTAAAATGATAATGCCGCCCACTGAACCATACGTTTTGCTATAGCTTGCAAATTCGTTTAGATATATTGAAAAGCCATAGGATGCAATAAGCCACAATGCAGTGGCAAATAACGAACCTGGCGTCACCCATCGCCATTGAGCTTCCCGACGATGTGGAGCATAGCGGTACAACGCTGATAAGGCTAAATTGAATAAGCCAAGCATAACAGGCCAAGTTATCCACATCGACTGTTCTTCGCTAATGGTGTTCGCTGATATAAAAACAATAGCCTCAGGCAAAATCGTAATACAGGCTAAGGCGATAATAACTGCAAGAATCATAAATATTGTGCAAGTTACGCGAGCCAATATACCTTTTAGAAAGCCCCGTCCTTCCGATTCACTGTAAGTAATATTGCAGGCCTTGATGAGCGCATTTGCGCCTTTACTGCTACTCCAAAGCGAGAGCAATAGAGTAAATAGAAAGCTCCATCCCAAAGCTGTACTGGATTTCTCCGTTAAATTAGTAAGTTGTTCCTCAATAATATATCGGCTATCAGCAGGCACAACGTTTACAAGTAACGCCATATGACTTTGTAGTTCTTCGGGTGAAACCATAAGTCCGTATAAAGCAATAGTGGCACCCAGTAAGGGGAATATCGCCAATAAACAGTAGAAAGCAACACCTGCAGCAATAAGGGGAATATTGTCTTTTTGAAGGCTGGTGAATATGCGTTTTGTTATGCTCCACCAGCTTTTCAGCGAAAGCTCAAATGCAGATTTTGCGTGGCTAAACCGTCCCTTGCTCATAGTTCCTCTAATCTTTTTGATAAGTACGCATTCGTATTCTTATATACATCAAAATAAAGAAGACGGCTTAACGCTCTCTGTAAATCATTCACAGGCCGTGCAAAAAATTGATGAAGCCTTATGTTGGGATTAATTCAGCTTGCCTATGAAAATCTAATAAAAAACAATTTGTTATGTTTGTTTTGAGTTCGTGGTTTGTAATTTGCAAGAATTTGCAAAAAAGCTACTTACTACATTGAAACTGTGGCGCTGTCTAGTCTTACTGGCTCAAGTGGTGCTACGGGTGTTCGATAGAACTATGAAAAGGAGTAACAAGTATGAGTAACATTCAAAATCTTCAGGGTAAAAAAATTGCCATTTTAGCAACCAACGGTTTTGAGCAAAGTGAGTTGGTCCAGCCTAAAAATATGCTTACTGAGCGTGGTGCACAGGTTGATGTTTTATCCATTGAAGATCAAACCTCTATTAAAGCATGGGATGAAGACGATTGGGGCAAAGACATTAAGGTTGATTTGCAGGTATCATCGGCAAACCTTGGTGATTACGACGCTCTTGTTCTTCCGGGCGGTCAGATAAACCCTGACGTACTTCGTACCAACGAAGATGCAGTGAACTTTATTAAGAACGCAAATAACACTGATAGCATCAAAGCGGTAGGTGCGATTTGTCATGGACCATGGCTACTAGTGGAATCGGGTTTAGCAAAAGGTGCAACGCTAACCTCATTCCCTAGCATTAAAACGGATTTGAAAAACGCAGGCGCGGATTGGGTAGATGAAGAAGTAGTCGTAAGCGATAAATTAGTCACCAGCCGAAACCCTAACGATATCCCAGCCTTTGTCGATCAAATTAGTAAGATGATTGCATAGTGTCTTTCGTACTTTTGGCTTTTCTTAATGGCAATAAGCTGTGAGAGAAAGAGATACACAACAATTTCTATAAGTTAAAACGGGAGACAATATGTCTAACACGACACCTTGCGACAAAGTTATTGCAATTACAGGTGCTTCTAGCGGTATCGGAAAAGAAACAGCAAAGCAGCTAGTTGATAAAGGTTACAAAGTTGCGCTTTTGGCGCGCAGTGAAGATAAGTTAAATGAATTAGTCAACGATTTGGGCGAAGACAATGCGCGCGCCATCAAGACTGATGTGAGTGACATTGACGACGTGAACCGCGCATTTGAGCATGTACATGAACATTTTGGTCGTCTAGATGGCGTATTTGCCAATGCTGGGCGCGGCGCAAAAGCAGCGGGTATCGAACAAGGCGATGTAGAAGACTGGGATGGCATGTTAGGAGCTAACGTCAACGGTTTACTCTATACCGCTAAAGCAAGTTTACCTTATCTTCGTAAGACAAAGGGCCACTTTATTATTACTAGTTCTGTTGCCGGAAGAATTGCCATTAAGGGTTCTGTTTACGGTGCTAGCAAATGGTTCGCCTATGGCTTGGGGCAAAATCTTGCTGAAGAGATGCGTGAGTGGGGCGGTCGATGCACCACTATCTGCCCCGGAATGGTAAACACGCCATTTTTTGACGAGCCTAAGGAAGATAAACTTCAGCCAGCAGACATTGCGAAGTCGGTATTGTTTGCACTAAGCGCAGACGACTCAGCATGTGTGCGTGAAGTTTATGTGATGCCCGCTAAATAAAAGTTTTAGGCAGATTAAAGACTTGAAAGAAGAGGCAGTCAACGGGCTGCCTTTTTCACTACCGAGTCACCGGTTTTCGCGTAATTATCTCTTCCATCATATTGGGTAACCCCGTTTACCATTATCTGACCTATCAATTTCGTGAAGCATTCTTAATTAGCCAAATAAAGTATTTTCTCTACTAGTTTATTCATAATCTAATTGTGATCAGAAGCGCTGAAGTGCTTAAAAAGCGTAAGCTAATTGAACGAAAAGACTTCTCTTATGTGGATGTGGAGAGACTCAATACGACAAGCCTGCGGCGCTATAACAATAATTGGAGTGTAGAATGTCTAATGAATTTGCGGGTAAAACCGTCATTATTTCGGGTGCCGCCGGTGGCATAGGGTTAGCGTTGGCTGAAGCGCTGGCAAAGCAGGGCATGAACATCGTCATGGGCGATATTGATAATGGGGTTTTGACAGAGTCGGGTAATGCGCTGCGTGAACAAGGCTTTGACGTACTGACCTGCGCTCTTGATGTCACCGACCATTCTCAATGGGAAGATATTGTTACCAATGCTAAAGAAAAATTCGGCAAGGTACACATGGTCATTAATAATGCTGGTGTAGGTGGTACACCGGGAAAAGTAGAAGACTCAGAGCATGAAACCTGGCGATGGGTTATGGATGTTAACGTAATGGGTGTGCTTTACGGCACACAAGCATGTGTGCCTGCTATTAAGGAACATGGTGAAGGCGGCTGGGTATTAAACGTGGCGTCCATGGCGGGAATGATGGGAATGCCGTATGCAGGGGCTTATTGCGCTTCAAAAGCAGCGGTTGTATCTATGACGGAAAGCTGGGTGCCAGAGTTGAAACCTTTTGGTATTCATACCTCGGTATTGTGCCCAGCATTTGTGAAAACCCGTATTCACGAGTCATACAGAAATAGGCAAGAAAAATACGCCGTAGCGGCTGAAAAACGGATTGATAAAGAAAAGCTTAAAGCTGGTGCCCAAGCGGCAACTAAAGCGGTTGAGTCGGGTATATCTGCTTCGCTGTTAGCAGAGCGTGTAATAGAAGCCCTTCAATCAAAACAAACGTATATTTACACCCACCCAAACTATCGCAAGGTGACTATGGCTAGGTTCAAAGCCATTGATGAGGCATTTGAAGATGCAGAATCAAGCCCGGTGGTAGGCCATTTAAAAGACGACGACATTGTTACGTTCTAAGAAATTTGTTCGTTAGTTTAATCCCCTGAAGACCGCAGGCTGCTTGAGTTATGCTGATAGACGCTGCCAAGTTAGCGCTATAAGCGTTAACTTGGTTGCGTCCGTTTGCCTTTGAAAAGAAAAGCGCTTCGTGAGTAGCAAGATAGTGAAGCTCTGCATTTTTACGGCGCGACGCGGCGTAGCTTCTGTAAAAAACTAAAGCGATGCTTACTAATACGGTAACCACTAGCTATAACATTAACTTTGCGTATCGCTCTTTCGATAGGCGAAGGTTGGCTATTTGTTATTCTTTTCGTGATGAATTTGACGCTCTTAATATACAAGTTAAAAGCACTGGGGGCACTTCGAGACTATTGAGCATATCTTACTGGTTTTGCTGTTTATTAATTAAAATATTAAAGAAAGCATAGTAAGTGCTGAATGTATTTAACTCTACTATTGTGCTGTTGGTCGTGTGTTACATTGTAACTTCAAGCAATTATTAGTAATGCTATAACTGGTTTACTAAAATTTAAACAGAGCGCCATGCTCTACCAACACACATTGGATAATAATAATGAGAAAGCTTCTTAAAGCGGCAGTTGCGGTGTCAATTGCACTTTCATGCTCACCCACCTACGCAGATAAAGACGATAGCGACGGCATATTCAGTAGCTCAACCTTTGAAGCCATGGAGCTTAGAAACATTGGGCCTGCCTATATGTCCGGCCGAATAGCCGATATTGCCATAGATCAGAACAACCCGTCTACATGGTACACCGCAGTAGGTTCTGGCGGCGTGTGGAAAACCACCAACGCAGGTACAACGTGGGAACCCATCTTTGATGACCAGCCTGTTTATTCCATTGGTGATGTAACCATTGCGCCAAGTAACTCAAACATTATCTGGGTAGGAACTGGCGAAAATAATGGCGGTCGACACATCAGCTTCGGCGACGGAGTTTACAAGTCATTGGATGGCGGACAGACCTGGAAAAACATGGGGCTGTCGAAGTCAGAGCACGTTTCAGACATTATTATTCATCCTACTAACCCAGATATCGTGTGGGTATCAGCGCAAGGTCCTCTCTGGAGTGGTGGTGGCGAGCGCGGCTTGTATAAAACTACCGACGGGGGAGAAAACTGGAAGCAAGTACTTAAGCCTGCTGATAAATGGACGGGCGTAACATCCTTACTTATTGATCCGCGCAACCCAGATAAACTTTACGCAGCAACGTGGGCACGTCAACGCTCAATTGGTGCTTACGTAGGCACAAACGAAGGCGCAGGTATTCATACTTCTAACGATGGTGGCGAAACCTGGACTGAGCTTAAAACAGGGTTGCCAAAAGGCAATATGGGTAAAATTGGTATGGCTATATCGCCTATAAACCCTGATGTTATCTATGCCACTATTGAAACTGATAATCGCGGTGGTGGCTTTTATCGTTCAGCCGATCAGGGCGCTAGCTGGACTAAAATGTCTGATGAAGTTGGCGGCGGAACTGGTCCTCACTATTATCAAGAAATTTTCGCGGACCAGCATCAGTTTGACCGTGTCTATATCGCGAGTAACTACAGTAAAGTATCAGATGATGGCGGTAAAACATGGACGCCTATTAATACTAAACGCAAGCACGTAGACGACCACGCCATGGCGTTTCACCCCACTGACCCAGATTTTGTTTTAATGGGGTCTGATGGCGGTATTTATATGTCTCACGACAGAATGGCGAACTGGCGTTTTATGGCTAATTTGCCGTTGACCCAGTTCTATAAAGTTGCGCCAGACGATTCAAAGCCTTTTTACAAGATTTACGCCGGTGCGCAGGATAACTCAACACAAGGCGGCCCTTCACGCACTATGCGAGAAGAAGGTATAAAGAACAAAGACTGGTTCTTAACGTTAGGCGGTGACGGACACGGCCCAGCGGTAGAGCCAGGCAACCCCGATATTATGTATTCTCAGTGGCAGCAGGGTAATTTAACTCGCGTAGATATGAAGACTCGCGAAGGGGTTTATATTAAACCTCAGCCACTTCCAGGCGACCCGGCAGAACGATACAACTGGGACGCGCCGATAAATGTTTCAGCGCACGACCCAGCGCGTATTTACTTTGCATCGCAGCGTGTTTGGCGAAGCGATGATCGCGGCGACAGCTGGACGCCGGTATCAGGCGATTTAACAAAAAACGGTAATCGTATGCATTCGCCATTGATGGGGCGCACTTGGTCGGTAGAAGCCGGTTGGGACTTATATGCCATGACCGAATTTCATACCATCGCCAACTTTGCTGAAAGCCCAGTGGATGAAAATATTCTATGGGTAGGCACCGACGATGGAATCATCCAAGTTACAACTAACGGCGGCAAATCGTGGAAAAAGATTGAGTTAGACGATATCAGAGGCATTCCTGCTAATTCGTATGTGAATGATATTCGCGCTGACTTGTTCGATCCAAATACTGTATATGTGGCGCTAGATAATCACAAATATGGCGACTATAAACCCTATCTTATTAAATCGACTAACTTAGGCAAAAGCTGGACATCGCTTGCTGAAGACCTGCCTGAGAAGCATCTTGTTTGGCGTATAGTGCAAGACCATGTGAACAAAGACTTGCTCTTTATCGGTACAGAGTTCGGTGTATTTTTCTCGGTAGATGGCGGTAAAGATTGGGTAGAGCTTGACGGTGGTATGCCGACCATCTCAACCCGCGACGTTAAAATACAGCGCCGAGAGAATGACCTAGTGGCCGGTACTTTTGGTCGTGGTATCTACATTCTTGATGACTATGCGCCGCTGCGTTCATTGACTGAGAAGTCTATGCAGCAAGATGCCATTTTGTTTGGCCCAAGCCGCCCAGTTAAATGGTTCCAGCTAGATGACAATCATACTGACTCTGACGGCGACGACCGCTTTGTTGCAGAAAACCCTGAGCATGGTGCAACTTTCACTTATTACCTGAAAGACAGTTTGCTTACGGCAAAAGAAAAACGCCAAGAAGCAGAGAAGAAGTTAATAGAGGATAAGAAGTACCCAAAATACCCTAGCTGGGAAGCTGTGGAAGCAGAGAACCAAGAAGCGGCGCCTGCGGTTTATGTTGAGGTACGCGACAGCGGTGGAGACGTTATAAAGCGCGTTGAGGGTAAAGTTAATAAAGGCTTACATCGCATCACTTGGGATATGAAGCACACATCGACGAGTCCGCTAACGGATAAAGAAAGCAAAGACAGAGGTCTGATGGCGTTGCCAGGCACCTACACTGCTACCTTGTTTAAGCGCGTTAATGCCAAAGTTACACAACTTTCTGAACCTGTTTCGTTTGAACTTAAGCCTATTGTTCAGGGTGCGCTTGAAGGTGCTACTTATGAAGAAATTACTGCTTATTCAGATAAGGTAAGCACAGCGCAAAAACGTGCACTTTCTTCAACGACAGTGCTGACGCAGCTTAAAGATACAATGGCTCTGTTGCGCACAGCTATAGACCGCACGCCAAATGATGTGGCTAAACTTGAAGCCCAATTTGCTGCGATTCAAGACGAGATAAACGAAGTGAATAGAGCGTTTTACGGTCTTAAATCTCGCGATAAAATGGGCATCAAGCCGGCGAATATCATGAGTCGCCTGCGTTATGCACGTTCTGCGTTAGGTTCATCTTATGGGCCGACACAGCAGCACAAAGATCAGCTTGGTTATGCTCAAGACAGCCTAGATAGCGTAGTGACGCGTATCAGCACCTTGCAAGACACTGCTGTACCTAAGCTGCAACAAGCTGTGGTTGATGCCGGTGGCCCTTGGACTTCTGGTCTTCCTGTCATCGCAAAATAGCAGCCGACTAGCCTAATTTTTAGTCTAGTTGGGCTTAGTACGCGGCAGTAGCACTACTGCCGCGTTTTTCTTTTTATTTTTAACCAAATTTTTCGGTACGTACTTCTATCATTCGTACGTATCGGCTAGTGAGACCTTTATTGTTTTCTTTTTTGCCAGCTCAACGTCCTTCAACGTTAATTGAAATTTCATCAGGTTTGCCTGCATCTATTACTTTGCCATCTATATGTTTCCCAAAGCTTTTTGCAGCGTTTTTGTTATCACTGTTAGCGACACCGAGTTTTGCCCAAAGTGAACCACCCAAAAGCGTTGAACGCTATACAGTAACGGCTACGCGCCCTTATTATGACGAGGCGCTGTCACGCATATTTCCTCAATATAAATTTGATAAAAAAAGTTTGGTTTCGCCGCTGCACACTAATGATGTCCTGCTTCAATCGCCGTCAGTATCGCTAAATGGGCAGGGGGGACAGATACAAAGTATTAATGTACGAGGGTATTCGCGGTGGCGCATTCAAACCTTGCTGGATGGCGTACCTATCATCAGCGATAGGCGCGCAGGTTCAAGTGTAGGCTTTGTTCCGTCTGATTTTATTTCATCAGCTACGGTATTACCGGGTGCTGCTTCCACTTATCTAGGCTCGGGCGCTATTGGCGGCGCGGTGAACTTACAGCTTGAATCACTGCAAAAGTCCTACTTAAAAGTAGGTTACAGCAGTAATCAGCAGATGAAAGCCGTGAGTTATGCCGGTACCAGTGCTGCCTATGGCAGCAAAAATGGCGCAAACGGCACAGAAAAGTCTGGGGTTACAGATTGGAACATTTCATATAGAAGCGCGAATAACGGTGAGGATGCAAACGGAAATACACTGCTTGATCAATTTGAGCAAACAGGACTGTTTCTCAGGCATAGACCTGACAACAGTATTGTAAAAGAAGCCTGGACACTATATTCAGATAACAATGATATAGGTAAATCCAGCAGTGACTACCCTGAAAGCAGAAGAACAATCTACCCAGATAATACCCACTGGCTCGGTAAAATAGCGTTTGAAGATAATTTATTTGCTGGGAATATCTGGTGGCATAAATCAACACTTGATACTTCGGTGTTACGACCAGGCAGTCGTATAAATGACAGTGAAAACAAGGCGTTTGATTATGGCTTAAATATCAATACAGATACGCAATTAAAAGACTGGGATGTAAACTGGCAGCTTCAGCTATCCGGTCGGGAAGGCGTTGTGGCTGATGAAAGGGAGTTTACGTTAACGCCAGCAGAAATCGTAATGCCCAACACTGCGGCCTCAGACTTTTCACTAGGTTCATTTAAGTCCGACCTAGCTTATGAAGTCCGTACGCTTGACGCCAGTGAAATTAATACTGCAGCCGTTGTTGATGCTTCACGCCAGTGGCAAAGCCTTTCACTTGGCATCGGTACAAGGGTTGATTGGCAGCGACAGTCTGATGATTCAAGTGGCAGCCCAACTCAGCCTAATGAAGCTCAGCCTAATAATGCCCAGCCCAGTAGGTCGCAATCAACCACGAATTTTAGTGGCTATCTGGGCGCAAATTATCAGCTTTCTCCCCATTGGTCAGCTAGCGTGTATGTTTCTAGTGCATTTCGAAACCCATCGTTAACTGAGCGTTTTTTTACTGGAGAAACGCCTCGGGGTACGGTGCTGGGTAGTACACAGCTTGAAACCGAACAAGCCCTTAATAAACAGCTAACCGTGGCCTATAGCGCAAAACACATTCAGGGCTCGATTGAAGTGTTTCATCAGCAAATTGATAACTATATTGAACGAATTACTGTTGCTGAAGATGTACTTCAATATGCTAATTTAGATAGTGCAACCATAGAAGGCGCAAGCTATCAGGTTAGCTGGCAATCACAAGATAGCATCGTAGATGCTCGACTTAGTGGCATGTGGATTAGCGGTGAAGATAACTTGGGAAATACCATTGCAGATATACCGGCAAACAATCAGCGCCTAGATGTAGGTGTTAATTGGCAAGACACGCGCTTTTTTACGGTACTAAGCTATCGAGCCAGTAAGACAGACATTGCAGATGGCGAACGAGCCCTTAGCAATGTTCTTACCCTAGATATTGGCGCAAACTGGCAGTTAGGTGAGGATATTCAACTTCAAGCAAGCTGGAGTAACCTCACCAATCAACGTTATTACACCAGCGCCGATGACAAAGCCGCGTTTGCTCAAGGGGAAAGTGTACAGCTAGCCATCACTTACCAACTATGAGTTATTAAGCGGCTGGCGGTATTTCTTTTTTCGATATTTGCTTTTCAGGGTGCTGTACAGCATAACAAGGCCGGTTACCCACAGTACAAAAAGTAAAAGGGCAGCGGGGAGAAACAGCCATAATTTGGCGCCTTCAAAAAACCAGCTGCCGTCATGAATAGCTTCGATGGTGTCTGTGCGGCGGTAAGCAACCTGAAGTACGTCGCCGCTTTGCGCATCAAGCTGTACTTCCCAGTGGTTCTTGCCGCGTACTTTTATGATGCCTTTTCCGGGGCGAACATCTAAACGGTCGATATCGTCCCACGTACTTAAGTTGACCTGAGGCACCTGCTTTACAGCATCAAGCACTTCCTCAAAGGGCAGCGTTGGCGTACTGTTTTGGCCTTTTTGCACTTTTTGCGTAGGCGGTTGGATCCAGTCGAATTCTTTTTTAACCTGCAATAACAAGCCGCTAGCGATAACAATGATCACAGGGATAAAAATAACCAGTGACAGCCACAAGTGAATACTGCGACTGTACTTGCGACTGTTTTTGCGAAAGGAAGCGGACATGAAACAACACTTAAAACAAAACGATAAATACACCGAATACTATACGGTAATCTTGATAGGCAGTAAAAACCGTCTAGCGCGATGTTTATCCGTTTAAACGGAATTATCCAGTGTCATTTGATTGCGGGGTGATTAAAGTGAAGCTTTGTATCGCAAGTAAGTGAAACAACCGACTCGGTTAATATAATTTCGCCAATTTCTTGCCAACGCGCTTTATCTATTCCTGCTTCGTTAAAATTCGCAGCAGATAAAACCCAAGACAGCGCCTGATTAGGATAATGCTGTAACGAAAGCTCGTCTCGAAAGTCATCTTTGTCTACCAGCGGTATATCTGGGCTTAATGCAGCTCTTAGCCAGTGAAGGTCTTGTATTTCGGTTTGTGTATCAGCTTTGCTTTTTACTTCAAGTTCGCGCTCTATCTTCATTTGTTTCGAAGTAGTTGGCGCTGAAAGGCTCAGCTTTGGCGTACTTTCTTCTGTATGCTGCGCCGGCCTTAGGTGTGCATCACCAATCTTTACCTCAGCTAAATGAGAAACGGGTCTAAACCGCGCATTGGCTTTTTTACCGCTAAACGCTTTATCGGCTTTCTCAAGGTCGCTTTCCAATCGATAGGCGGTAAGCAACTGGCTAAAGGGCGGCAGCTCACCAAGCGCTGGTTCGTTAGTCATAGGCAAGTTTGCAACATGCTTTGTTTTTGTACCGCCAAGGGAGTGCATAAGAAATATGTTCTCAGTAAGTGCACTATGGGCATAAGGGAAAAGCTTAATTGCTATTCCAAATGCACGCTTATCGCGTTGTTTTGTTCCGCTTAAACTGACGGATGCCCTAACAATAACAGGTACCTCTGTGCCCGCTTGAAAAAGCCCAGAGTAAGGACTGATTTGACTCATCCTCCATATACCGGCAAAGCAAATTCCGTTGGCTTGAAGTAGCTTATGACTGGTATCTAATTCGACAAAGTTTGCATTAGATGAAAGGGTTCTCTGAGCGTGTTTCAGCAGTACATTCTCGCCGTTGACGTCAAAGTGTTTGCGCGACACCTCATATTGCGGAAGGCTTGAGTAAGGGTCAGAAAAGATTAGGCTTTTCACTTCTTCGAACGCGCTCAATGGTGTTGCTATTTTGAATTGTGCTTCACTAGTTTCTGCATGACTTATTACACAATAAAACAATGTGGCTAGTGCAAAAAAACGGCATGCCTTGAAAGTATTTTTAAGTGTAAAAGGTCTTTGTTGATACTGAGTAGTTTGAAAAAGGCACATTGAAATGACGTGCTCCCCTAGTATCACAAGAAATCAACAGCTTGCTTCTACACGAAAGCGAATGGGTGAACATTTTACTCCCAATCAACTTTTGGGGCGAACACATACCATTGGCTGTGTTGCTGTTGAAATCACGCAAAAATGTAATCTTGATTGCACCTTATGCTATTTGTCAGAGCATTCGCAAGCAGTTCGTGATATTCCCATTCAAGAAGTATTCAAGCGATTAGCCAATGTGCTCAAACACTATGGGCCTGGAACCAGCGTGCAAATTACTGGGGGCGACCCTACGTTAAGAAAACGCAGCGAGCTTATCGATATTGTTGCTTATGCAGATAAGCTTGGCTTACATACGGCGCTATTTACAAACGGTATTGCTGCCACTAGAGGCCTACTCATTGAGCTTGCCGAAGCTGGGCTTAACGACGTTGCATTTCACGTAGACACCACCCAAGAACGCAAAGGTTATGATGATGAGCAGTCGCTAAATGCTATTCGTGAAGAATACATAGAACGAGCCAAAGGTTTGGGGCTCATGATCATTTTTAATACCACAGTACACACCGATAATTTCAAAGAACTGCCCATGCTGGTGGATTTTTTTGTACAGCACGCAGATGCGGTAAGTTTTGCTTCGTTTCAGCTACAAGCTGAAACCGGACGAGGCGAGTGGGGCGCACGAACGGATGTGGTCGACCCGCTTACCGTAAAAGCGGCAATCGAAAAAACAATTTCTAAAGTTTTGCCATGGGAAAAGGTACGTATAGGTCATAGTGATTGTCATAGCTACATGCCCACTTTAGTTGCCGATAATCAAGTCTATTCGGTAGTTGATAACGCGCAATTGTTTGCGCAATTTATTGAAGACTTTAAGCACATACAAACAACCCGGCAGCATGGTAAGGCAAAAATAGTAAGAGATTACATTCAAGCTTTACTTTTGCGCCCTCACTGGATTTGGCGGTTAGCAAAGGCAACATCGGCAAAGCTGTTAGAAATGCGCACTAGTTTAATTAACAGTCGCGGGCGAGTGCACAAGCTGTCGTTTTTCGTTCAAAACTTTATGGATGCCAGTGCGCTGCAGCAGGACAGAATTGATGCGTGTTCGTTTATGGTAATGACAGCAGATGGCCCTGTATCAATGTGTAAACACAACGCCGAGCGCGACGAACATATATTGAAACCACTTTCGTACACCAACCATCGCGGGCAGGTAAAGCAATACCAGCCATTGGGAGAGCGTTATCGAGAGGATAACGTGATCCCTATTCGACTGCTTGCCGATGATAAGCCGATTCACGAACCCAACGAAAGGTCATCGAATGAATCAAGCAGTAAGCCAGTTAGCGATGTAAACCAGGAGCTAACTCACGGGGTAAATAACGATCTTGGCGCTAGACCAAGTAGCGTTCCCTTAAATCAACAAACTTCAGCAAATAGGGTAAGGAAGAAGCCATGCAGTATTCTAATTCGCTCAAGTTTAACAGCGCTTTCGGTGACGCTTTGCGGGTGTTTGTTTCATGGGTTCTAGCGTTTTCCCTGTTGTTTTTTGTACAAAGTGTAAGTGCAAGCGAAAAGCCAAATGAAGTAAGTTCAATGACTGCTAACGCTGAAACCCAAGCGCTTTTTATGCTGAAGCAAGCTTACAAACGAGCGACTCAAGACTGGGAGTATGTATTAGCAAATTATGTTGATGAAGAAGGACGAACTAATTTTAAAGGCTTGTCTGAGGATATTGCGCCGCTCGAAAATGTTGTGACCTTTATCGGCTTTGCTAGCCCAACCGCAACACCTGAATTATTCACTTCGCCAGAAGAAGTAATGAGCTATCACATCAATAGTTACAATGCATTGGCAATGTTTGGCGTGATTGAAAAAGGTATTCCGGATGGCTTTACAAGTTTCTTCTCTCGCGCCGCTTTTTTTAAGTTTCGGGATGTGGTGATTGGTGGGAAGGTCACTAATCTATACGACTATGAAAATGATGTTATAAGGCCGCTTAACGAACCAAGAATACACTTCGCCCTTAACTGCATGGTGAAAGATTGTCCACGACTACCTAAAACGCCATTTTACCCAGAGTCATTAAATGAAACGCTAGGACAGCTTACCTATGAATTTTTCAACAAGCCAAAGCACTTCTATTTGGATGATAAACGCAAACGAGTGTATGTATCAGAAATATTAGACTTCTACACAGAGGACTTTGTTGCGTCGGGCAAAGCCAAAGATTTACCCCAGTACATTAACCAATATATCGAGCAACCAATTCCTGCCAACTACAAGCTTCGCTTTATTGATTACGACTGGCGTATTAATGCACAGCCGGAACAGACCAATACCACAAAATTTCAAGAAAACGGCTTAAAAAAGTTGCCTAGCCAAGCTTCGAAGAACCTCATCGTAGAGGCTGCTTTTGCGCTTCATTCTCGGGAAAGTATGAACGATGAACCTGAACCTGAGCCGCGAGCAGCATCGGAAGCCCCTTTTTTACTTACCAGTACGCCTAATCAAACGACAGTTTTAGAGCTATATACGTCTCAAGGCTGTAGCAGCTGTCCCCCAGCAGAAAAGTGGATTTCGGGCTTTGTAGATAGCGATAAATTATGGACAGAGTTGGTTCCTATAAACTTTCATGTGGACTACTGGGATTACCTTGGTTGGAAAGACCCGTTTGCTGATAGCGCTTTTAGTCAAAGGCAACGAGACTATAAGCGCGTAGGCAAAGCCAGCACTATTGCCACGCCCGGTTTTGCCTTAAATGGTCGCGCTTGGAACGGTTGGTTTCGTGGACAGCAGTTACCGAACAAAACCGTCCCTCTGTCTGGCGTACTTCATGCTTCGGTAGAAAACGGCAACATAGACGTGACGTTCAATAAAGCAAACGCCAGCAAGGATAATCCTTCACTAACGGTACATACGGCATTACTGGGCTTTGGCATAGAAACATCGGTAAAGCGGGGTGAGAACGCAGGGCGTAAGCTAACTCATGATTTTGTTGTGCTAGATTATGAAAAAGCGGTGGCAAGTAGCGAAACTGACAACACTCGCGGATTTCAGTATGAGACAAGCCTGCCTTTGCCTAGCAATTCGCATGTAGACACCACAAAACGCGCCCTTGTTGTCTGGATATCCCATGCTAACGACCCTTCTCCAATTCAAGTTGCCGCGTCTTGGTGGCAATAAGTTGCTAAGCTTATGTGACATGAGGGCTATTGCCTTAAAAGGGAATCGTGCCTTGCTTCTTTGGCTATCCCACGTACAGTAGATATTATCGACATTTTTCGGGGCACGGTGTTTGTGCTACCACTTAATACCACTCAGCAAAGATTAATACCCAGTGAGGGGGCAATTATCAATGCTGAGCGGTGTAAACTTAAGGTTTCAAAAAATGAAGCAAAATAACACCCCAAAACCGCGAAAAGTATTGCAAGAAGTATCGCAAGAAGCATCGCAACAAAAAGAACTTAACATCCCTCAAGAGGCGTTCGATTGGTACGATGAATATGCCCACGGGGATATAGACCGTCGCACGTTTCTAACTCGCCTTGCTTCCCTTTCAGTTGCTGGCCTCACCGTGAGCGCTATTGGTGGTGCACTTACTCCTGACTACGCCAAAGCAGAGCAAGTGTCGTTTAACGACCCAGCAATTAAAGCTACCTACGAAGTTTTTTCATCGCCCAAAGGCCATGGAGAGGGCGGCGGTTATTTAGTGCAGCCCACGAGCTTACCTGAATCTGGCGTGGCGCCTTGCGTTTTAGTGGTGCACGAAAACCGCGGGTTAAATCCTTATATAAAAGATGTAGCCAGAAGGCTTGCTAAGCAAGGCTATGTCGCTTTTGCCCCGGATGCGCTGTTTCCGTTAGGTGGTTATCCGGGAAATGATGATGACGGCCGCGCTATGCAAAAGAGCCTTGATAGGGACAAAATAGAGCAAGATATGGTAGCGGCAGCGCTGTGGTTAAAAGATCACAAAAAAACCACAAGTAAGCTTGGCGTGGTAGGTTTTTGCTTTGGTGGGTATATTGCTAATTTTCTAGCCGCCAGCATACCTGATAGGTTAGACGCTGCTGTTCCTTTTTACGGCACA
Source organism: Alteromonas sp. S005 (assembly GCF_036864475.1). Taxonomy (NCBI): domain Bacteria; kingdom Pseudomonadati; phylum Pseudomonadota; class Gammaproteobacteria; order Alteromonadales; family Alteromonadaceae; genus Alteromonas; species Alteromonas sp. S005. The sequence goes on from NZ_JAZETN010000001.1 coordinate 508,164, forward strand.
CCAGCCAAGCAGCCGCTAGTCGACCAGGTAAAGGGTCCTCTATTGATTCACTTTGCTGAGAACGATAAGCGAGTGAATGCCACATGGGAGAGCTATAAAGCCATATTAGAGGAAAAAGACGCTGAGTATGAAGCTTTTACTTATGCCAGAGCACAGCATGGCTTTCACAACGATTCAACAAGTCGTTACAGCCCCAAAGATGCTGAATTAGCGTGGCGTCGAACGGTAGACTTTTTTGATAGACATTTGAAATAACGAGCATAGAAGCGGCCCTTTAGGCCGCTTTTTTATTACTTAGTTTTTACCTGCGATTATTTTATCCATGGTAATGGGGAAGTCTCGTACCCGCACTTTGCATGCATCATAAATTGCGTTTGCGATAGCGGCACCGGCACCAGTAATGCCTAGTTCACCAATACCTTTTGCGCCTACTGGCGATGCGGCATAATCTGCCTCTTGTAAGAAATCCAAGCTAACTTCGGCAATGTCGCGATTGACTGCCACATGATATTCACCAAAATCTGGATTTACAAAGCTTGCCGTGTCCCTATGGTGATGGATCCCTTCAGTAAGCGCATAGCCTGCGCCCCAAACCATTCCTCCCTTTATCTGAGAAGATGCAGTTTTTATATTCAAAATTTGCCCCGCACTGAACATGCCGTACTGACGAAGAAGTCTAACTTCACCTGTGTATTCATCTACCTCAACTTCCGCGAAGTGCGCGCCGCAAGAATATTGCTCATCATCGCTTGTATCATCGCCGGATACTTTACCCATTGCTGATATTGGGAAGTCGTTTTCAGACATGAAATTGGCAAGTAATTGCGGCTTAGAGGCTTTTTCACCGTCATCTTGTACGTTTGGCACCAACTTTATTTCTCCATCTGAAATCTGCATGTCAGATTTGCTATGGGCAGGGGGGAGGGAGCTTTTGATACTAGTGATGAGCGCTTCACACGCTCTTTTAACCGCCGAGCCAGAACTCGCAGCGCCAAATGAACCACCCGAACCGCATGAGGCGGGGTAGCGGCTATCGCCTAGTTTTACTGTGACATTGTCTACCGACGTATTCAGAGTATCGGCGGCAATTTGTGTAAGAATAGTGTAGGTGCCTGTACCAATATCTGTCATATCAGTGCGAACCGTTACTTCACCATTGGCACTTAATTCAACTTCAGCTGAACTTTCCACCAACACATTCATACGCATAGCGCTCGCTACGCCATGACCGATTTTTTTACCCGGTGTGGGCTGTGCTTTGTGCTGCCACTTGAAGTTTTGCGCGCCTTGGCGAAGGCACTCACCTAAGTTGTGGGTGGTAAACCGCGTGCCTTTCATAGGGTGTACGACAGGCAGGTTCTTTATGCGAAATGTAAGTGGGTCAATACCTGCTTCGTGAGCAAGTTCATCAACAGCCGACTCAAAAGCAAGAGAGCCAATGGCATCTCCGGGAGAGCGGGTAGAGTCGATAAGCGGAAGGTCTACGTCTTTAACCCTATGCGTGCTCTCAATAAACTGTGATTTATAGGTAACCCGTGCGCCAGCACCTGTTGCTTCGGCAAATTCATAGCCTTTTGCTTTTGGCATGGCGCTTTTGTGCTGTACGCTTAACAGTGCATGGTCATCACCAGACGCAAGGTTTATGTGCTGAGTACTGTGACCGCGGTGAGGAGTGTTATAAAAGACTTGCCGTCTACTTAACACCACCTTTACTGCGCGCTCTAAATGCCTAGCCCCTATACAAGCGAGCGTAGCATCAAAATGAAGACCTAGCTTAGAGCCAAAGCCACCACCTACAAAGGGGCTTTGTACTACAATGTTTTCTGGTTCCATTTCTAGGGTAATCGCGAGCGCTTCTACAGCCGTTGCAATAATTTGCACGCTACAATAAACCTCAAGCTTGCCATCTTTAAAATCGGCAACCGTAGCGTGAGGCTCCATAGCGGCCGAGATTTGGCTTGGCGTGGTATAGGTTGTGTGGACGCTTGCGCGAATATCGCTTTGCTGTGGTTTATTTCCGCTTAATGCGTCAGCCTCAAACCCACCATCTAATGACTCAGGCTTTTGATTAGCATCATCAAACTCTGTGAGTAAGTCTGGTCTTTTACCATCTATGGTATAGCTGACTAGACTTGCAGCATAGCGTGCTTGCTCCAACGTATCAGCAATAACTAATGCTACGGGCGCACCAAAATGTCGAATGTGAGGTTCGTTAAGGACTGCGCGACTTTGAGTGAACCGGCTTTCATCCGCAGGCTTGCTAAATGGCTTAAGAGTACCTGCATTTTTATACGTGATAACTGCATGTACGCCATCGGCCTGTTCCGCTTGCTCTGTATTAAGGCTCGTGATTTCACCTGCAGCAGTATCACTTGATACAACCCAGCCTATTAAAGGCGTGCGCTCGCTCATATGCTCAGCAGCATACCTTGCTTGCCCTGTCACTTTTGCCGCGCCATCCACCCGGCTAACTGACGTGCCTACGGTTTTAACGTTATGCGTTGTCATATAAAGCTCCTTCATGCTCGGGGTGCTTTTCCTGATGTTTTGCTATCTCTAAAAGCACTTTTTCTAACGTCCTGCGCAATAGTTCTGGTTTGAAATCGTTACTGCCGTAAGTTTTCGCGCTTGATAATTCAGCTTCAGCCGCCTGCGATATAACCTCAGACGTTATTTCTGCGCCTTCAAGAACACGAATCGCCTTTTGCGGGTACCAAGGCTTGGTGCCTACACCACCAAAAGCAAGCGTAAGGTCTTTAACTCGTCCATCGTCAATTTTTAAGCCAGCGGCAACAGACACAAGGGCAAATGCATACGAAGAACGGTCTCGTACTTTGTGGTAGTACTGCGTGCCGTTAGCTTTCTTCTCTATGCTGACATGGGTGATAAGTTCATCTTCATGTAACTGATTTTCTATGTGTGGAGTGTCGCCCGGTTCACGATAAAAATCCCTTAGCGAAATTTGGCGAGTGCTGCCATTAGGTTGCTGGATATGCACTTGTGCATTTAGGGCCATCATGGCCACCGCCATGTCAGAAGGGTGGGTGGCAATACAATGGTCGCTGGTGCCAAAAATAGCATGAATTCTATTCATGCTATTAATAGCACTACAGCCAGTCCCAAGCTCTCTTTTATTGCAGGCTTTCGTTGTATCGTAGAAGTAATAACAGCGGGTACGCTGTAGTAAGTTGCCGGCCGTCGTCGCACGGTTTCTAAGTTGAACTGTTGCTCCACTTAATAAAGCTTGTGCAAGCAAAGACAGTGAGGGTTGCGTATGAGCAAACTTCGCTAAGTCAGAATTAGTCACCATGGCGCCAATATAATAGTGATTGTCGTCTTCGCTGATAGTGTTAGCGTTTCCCCATTTCGCTAGACTTACGAGAGTCTGAGGCGTTTCTACCTGTAGCTTCATTAAGTCTATCAGGTTGGTACCGCCGGCTAAAAAGCGTGAAGTATTGTCTAGGGGGTAATTAGCTAATGGAGTTTCGCCGTTGTAATGATGGAGATTAAATGGCTGCATTATTGTTTCTCCAAAGCGATGACATCTGTGATTGCGTCCACAATATTTGGATAAGCACCACATCGACAAAGATTACCACTCATGCGTTCGCTAATGTCTTCTTTGAGAGATGCTTTGCTATTACGAGAGCGGCTGTAAGTCACAGCGCTAGGGTCTTCATTACTCAACTCGCGAAGTAAAGATACCCCTGAACATATCTGACCGGATGTGCAGTAGCCACATTGAAACGCATCGCGCTCGATAAAAGCCTGTTGTAAGGGATGAAGCGCTTCATCTTCACCTTTACCAGTACCGTTACCTATACCTTCAATAGTTGTGACTTCAGCGCCTTCTAGCTGAAATGCAAACACTAAGCACGCGTTAATGCGCTCTCCGTCAGCAATAACAGTACATGCGCCACACTGACCGTGATCGCAGCCTTTTTTAGTGCCAAACAGTGATAAATGTTGATGAAGAAAATCTAACAGTGTAGTTCGCGGATCCTCAGGAAGACCGACGTCTTTCCCATTGAGATTTAACGTTGCCATGGAAGTGTCCTTTTACCAATAAGCTCAATTTCAGTACTCCAGAGAAATGAGCGTAACGAGATTTACAATATCCTTACGCCATGAAAATTAATTTGGTTTCACCTTGAGCCAATTGATGTCGCTTACTTTTAAGCCCGAGATAGATGCAAATGCTTAAGTGGTGTAAAATGTTAAAAAGAGCGGATGGCTCTACACCTTTAATCTATGCCGCTTATTGGCGACCTCACCTTTCAGGCCTACTTACATGATTCACAACGATGTTCTACGTCGCCTTCGTTATGCGTTAGCTATAAACGATACCGCTGCTATTAGCATTTTCAAATTGGTTAACTACGATATGGAAATTGACTATTTACATGCCGTAATGAAGCGAGAAGATGAAGTTGGCTATTTGCCGTGTCGAGATAAGATTATCGCGCTTTTTCTTGATGGATTGATTATAAAGAACCGAGGTCGACAAGAAGGGCAAGCACCCAAAGAGCTTGGACCAAAAGAGCGATTAAGTAATAACGAAGTACTTCGCAAAATTCGTATAGCAATGAGTTACAAAGATGAAGATATGATTGAAGTACTTCAATTGGCTGGCTTTAGAATTAGCAAAAGTGAACTTTCTGCACTTTTTAGAAAGCCAGACCACCGCAATTACAAACCCGCAGGCGATCAAGTGGTTCGTAATTTACTGCAGGGTATGGTGAAAAAATATCGACCAGATTCATCAGGTACTGGCCGCAGCGCGCAAACAAGTCTTAACAAGCCAGCCGCTAATGTGTCAGAAAAAAATCGGACAAACGATAGAAAACGCATCAAAGGAAATCCGAACGGGAATAACTCTCATACTAATGAGCCAAGAGTTACATCTTCGGCAACTAACAAGGCTAAGCGCGTAGTTAGCCAAAGTGCTAACAATGAAGCGCAGAAAGGCAAGAAGCAAACTAATACGTCTGTGTGGGGCGAGCTACCTGCTAAAAAGCGGTGAATAAAGTTCACCGCTAGATGGCTTCCATTTGCCAGAGTTTGATAGCTTGTTAGGCTTACTGACTTCAATCAATATTGAATGGAGCTGTCATTTATGCGGTTTACTTTTGGGCTCGCTACACTTCTTGGCATAGCACTAATGCTAGTAGGGTGCGGTACGACGAAAAGCGATAAAAAAGAAACAGAGAGTGAAAAGACCGAAACGCCATACGCTAATTTAGACGACATTAAACCCCAGTCGATAGTTTACAAGACGGTTAATGGCAAAGATTTAGCGCTGGATCTATACATGCCAACTTCCTTAGGAACTGCCCCCACACTCGCCGTATGGGTTCATGGTGGTGCTTGGATGAGAGGGAGTAAAAACGAAACTCTGTCTAAAAATGGTAATTTAGTCGCTTCTTTGCTCAATGAAGGTGTTGCGGTTGCGGCAGTAAATTATCGTCTTAGCGGTGAGGCTATTTATCCTGCCGCACCCAACGACATAAACGATGCGATAAATTTCTTAGTTGATAATAGCGATAATCTTAAACTAAGCGCTGATCACGTGATCATGATGGGACGCTCAGCGGGTGGGCATCTGGCTTCGCTTTTGACCACATCAAACAATGACGACGTTTCGTTTCTTAATGCAAAGCCGCGCTACCGTGTAATCGGTATGGTTGATTTTTTTGGACCTTCTGATCTTGTGGCTTTGCGAGGCAACAGCGGCAAAGTGGATCACGACGCGCCTGATGCCGCAGAAGCTCAATTTTTGGGTGAATCTCCACTGGTTAACGAAGCCCTAGCGCGAGAAGCCTCGCCGACCACTTATATAGATAATGAAACGCCGCCTTTTATTATTTTCCATGGACTTGATGATGGTGTAGTACCCGCTACGCAAAGCGAATTATTAAGTCGCCGCCTAGACCAGTTTGACGTGCCAAATGAGTTGTTCCTTGCTAAAGGTAATCGCCATGGCGATCCGGTATTTGATACCGACGAATTTGTCTCGAAAGTAGTTAACTTTGTAAGAGAAGTTAAAAAGGAAAATAACTAAATTTATTTCAATAAAGTAAAAAGGAAAAATTATGAGCCGACATTTCGATAAGGCCGAAGGCCTGTATGAAGAGAAAGATGCCGCCACACAAGGCTTTGTGTTCAACCAAACTATGCTGCGCATTGCCGAACCCAAGCGCTCGTTAGACTTTTACACGCGAGTGATGGGGATGACGCTCATTAAACGTCTAGACTTTGAAGAAATGAAGTTTAGTCTTTATTTTTTGGCGGCAGGTGATGATTTCTCTGATATTTCTGACGATGTAAACGAACGTACTCAGCAAACTTTTGGTCGTCCGGCCATGTTAGAGTTAACTCATAATTGGGGCGATACGCCAGAAACCGTTAGCTACCACAACGGCAATACCGAACCTAAGGGCTTTGGCCATATTGGTTTTCATGTACCTGATGCTGAAGCCGCCTGCGCCAGATTCGAATCCCTCGACGTTCCTTTTCAAAAAGGCCTCAATGATGGCTCTATGAAAGGCATCGCATTTATTAAAGACCCAGATGGCTATTGGATTGAGATTTTTGACGCGTCAAAAGTTGCTGAAACCTGTGCGCCACACTTGAAAAAGTAGCGTAAAGATTTTAAGGGATCTGGCGTGTTGCTTGCAGCGTTTAGTTAGCTGGAAATTTCAAATAAGTATTAGAGGAAAAGGGTAGCCTAGCGAAACTGGCTACCCTTTTTGTTTACTAATTTGCTTCTAGGGTTAACTCAACGCCGCTAACTTCAGTATGTAAGTCATGCTGGGTATTTAGCAAAAATAAACGGTTTGCTTCAACTTCTCCTTCGTTGGCCAAATAGCTTTTTACCGCTTTACTGCGCAAGTCGGCAAGTTCAATTAACTCACTTTCAGGAATGTCGATACTATTACGAAGCTTGTTGTATCGGGCAATCGTCAGCGCTCTTTGCACGTCCTCTTCGTTAATCTCATCAATAAAGTCATCACTACTGTTTAGATCTTTACCTTCACTTGCTAACTCAGGGTATAACTGAGCCAACATGTTCTTATATTCTTGATTAAGGTCTGGCGTAAACATCTCTGTATAGTGTGACAAAAGGGCGTCGGCTAATGGGCCTTCCAGAGGTATACGGCTGCCAGTTAATGGTTCATCTTGGGAGCTACCATTGTAGATTTGATTTTCCATGTCACCACCTGCAGAAGTATTCCCGTTCGTAGTTGACCTGCCGGTGGTAGTAGTGGAGTTAACAAGCCCACTTTTTGCGAACAGCGTGGCATTTAACTGGCGTTGTGCCAGTATACTTGAGTCTGATATCGCATTAACCGTACCTTCAATGTTCACTCTTAGCCCAGGACGTTTTTTTAAGGCCTTAGCTAGGGTGTTTAGCTTTTCCTTGGCTTCAGCATTTAGCTTGTGCTCTCCAAACGTAAACGCAACACTGTCTAGCTCATCGTCACTGCCAACCAGATTTGCTAGTAGTGTAAACGGCGCGGTTACCGCCTTGGTAATGATATTGCCAATAGCATTGAGGATTATGGAGCCAAAGCTAAAATCTGGGCTGTCTACATCTCCAGATACATCTAAACCTAAATCTATAACGCCGTTGCTATCTTCTAGCAGCGCGATAGCCAGACCTAGTGGCAAACTTAGCGCTTGATCAGAATTAGATTCTTTACCTAAGGTTAGCTGATCGATAACCACATGATTCTTGCCTTCCAGCGCTTTACCATTGAGTTTGTATTGCACTGCTAATGACAACAAACCTTTATCAATGTAATAGCCCATATAGGTGCCAGAATAGGGGTTAACCGATGTAAGTTCAGCGCCTTTTACAGAGAAGTTTAAATCTAGGTCTAGATCACTTTTGAACGGGTGAATGGTGCCCGCTAGTTTTACCGGTGCGTAGTTATCTATTTTTCCAGTGATATCCACATTGGCCGGCGTATCTGAACGTGAGTCTATGCCTGTCACTTTCCCATTTAGGCTCTCAATGGCCGACGCGAATTTTGGTGTTAATGAGTAGTCAGCAAAATAGGCTTTACCGTTCTCTATTGATATAGCGTTCACGACAATAGCGAGCTCTTGAGCGTTTGAAGTCGCCTTTTCGCTAGTTGCAGATGCTGCCGAATTTGTTGAGTTCATGCCGTCAGGTTCGCCAGCGATATTATTTTTAGCGGGTTGCTCTTCTTTGTTGTCTTCTTTTGAAGCAACAAGTAGCTTACTCACATTGGTTTGCTTGGCTTCGTCAATAATGAGTCGAGCGAAAGGGGACTGTAACTGAATATTGTCTACGCTTAGCTGGTTTAAGGCGTGGTTAAAATTAATATCGTCCACTATTAATGACTGCCATTGCAATAATGGCTCTTTGGCATCATCTAAAACACTTAAGTCAGCAACCTTCGTATTTGCCTTAACGATTAATGTTTCAGTTCCCTCATCACCAACTGCAGCGTCAAATTCAACATTTAGATTGAATAGCCCATTTTCGAGGGTGACGTTGGCGTAGGGTGAGATATATTGTTGAAACTGATTAAGTGCTAGTTGTTCAATGGCTGCTTTGCCTTTAACCGTTTGTTCTGCAATTACTAGGCTTCCGCTACTTGTCAGGGTACCTTTTGATGTGTTGCTAAAAGCTTGGGTATCGGCCGAGACTTGTAGACTTGTGGTATAAGAAATGGGTTTAGATAAATCAGTGGTGATCTCACCGCTTTCAATACCCAATCGACTAATTCTATAGTAGGTGCCATCACTTATACTGCGCTCTAGCATATCAATAGTTCCGTTATTGAATACAAACTTTTGTAGTGCAACCTTCCATGTCGTTTCTTGCTCTAGTTCCTGTGAATTTGTATTCGCATTGGCGCTTGTTTGAGTAGCAGAGGCGGTCAGACTTTTAGGTGTAAACAGGCGCTGTAAATTGAGCCCGGTCTCGTCAAACAAGCCCGACACTCTGACATCGTTTAGCGCAACTTTAGCAATATTTACCTGTTGCGCTGCGACGTTTACGTTTATGTCGTGAACGGCAAATGAAGGGATGGCGAGGATCTCTTTCGAGATACTGGCGCTATCTGGCGCACTTGATGACGCTGCAGATAATATGGATGATGGCCTTGTGGAATTAAACACTAAGTTGTTGAGGGCAAACTCACCGCCTTCCAGTAAAAACTGAAATGCATCTTCTTCTTCAAAAGCCTGCGCCTGAAGGCTTAAGTTAACCGTGCCGTCTACTAATTTCGCGTCTACCAAATTTTTTGATAGTGACCAAAGCGGTGCCAAAGCAACGTCACTTATCGCAACGTCTGTAGCCATTTTAAATGGAGATAGTTGGAACTCACCTTTGATGGAAATTTTACCTTTCTCGGCGGTAAGTAAATCAAACTGATATTGATTAAACGCGGCTTGGCTATTTTCATTAACACTAATTACAGCATGTGTATCTAGGTCTTGCAGTGCAACGTCCAATTCAGGGTAATCAAGCAAAGTATCGGTAACTTCATCTTCTAAAACAATATGGCCGTTACTTAGTATAAATAGACCTAGTGTTATTCTAGGGATCTGCCCGTCGGATACGTCTTCTTCTTCATTTTTCTCATTCGAACTGCGCTTTTCAAGGTGAGCGAGAATATCGGAAAAGTTAAATGTTTGAGTATCGTTATCGGTATTTAAACGTGCCACTTTTGCATATGGCGAATTGATAGTTAAAGACTCAATCGCAGGAGTGAAAGTAAACAAGGATTGCCAGAAACCAATGTCTAGCGATAAATTACCGATGCTAAAAAAGCGATTATTTGACGCGTTATTTTTGACATCGCTTTCACTGCTATTTTTACTCTGCTCGTCACTGTTACTGTCACTGGTGGTTGTTGGTTTAGAGTCTGGATAGATGACAAAATCAGTAATGCCTACCTTCAATAGAAAAGGGTTTATCGCAATATCTTTTACCGTGGCATTTCGACCTGTATTTTCTTTTACTAGGTTAGGTAACTTTGCCTCTAGCACCGCAGGGGTCACTACGCCTAATAGAAGGGCATAGGTAAGATAGGAAAGGACAAGGTAGGTAGAAATTCGAAACCACTTTGATTTCGCTGAAAACCAAGATATTGCATTTTGCATAGGCGATTAGGCTGCGTAATTGAGTATGAAAAGATGAGCAAGGTTGCCATTAGAAATACAACCTTGCAAAAAAGATTTAAAGCGTATTAATTTCTGCAAGGCTGCATATATCAATACGCTTTCGATAGACTACAGAGCCGCTAGCAAATTATCTAGGCCAGATTTGAAGAGTGCTTGGGTTTCTTCATCGGCATTTACATTTAAGTACGAGCTAATTTGAGTGGCAAAGCTGGCAATCATATCAGTTGACAGGCCAAGCGCTTCAAACTGTTGCTTCAAATCATTTACAGATTTAAGTGTAGAGCTATATTCAGAGGCTTTATTGAGCAAGCCTGATAGTGACGAGCTAGAACTAGCAGCCGTATCGCTGCTAAGTGAAGGCACATTTTCAAGTAGGCCATCAATGCCAGGAATACTGTTTGCCAGCTGCGCGTAGTCACCACTAGAAAGGTTACCTTGAACATAGTTCATAATAGAGGCAATACCGCCTTCTGACTGGGTTTCAGATACATTGAGATTATCAGAAACTGTGCCAACCAAGCTAGATAGGTCGATACCAGACGCAGCGCGAGTCGCCATTTCAGTCAGGCTACTAGTAGTAACCGTTGAGTCAGCTTTTTTATCGCCTAAAAGACCTTTAAGCTGGTCTATATTGGCGTTTGCGTTTGTTGTAAAGACTGTAAGAGCAAGCACCGCAGGTGCTAAAGCGAAACGGTTCATAGTAAGTTTCCTTGACATTAGCTCCCTCAACACTGATGTAAATTGTCTATACGGTATACATATTGCCAATTAAACTTTGTAAAACGAGCATGGGTTAGTTGGTAAATGCTAACATTCTATCCTAATGATGCTTCAATTACTGTAGAGAAATTGTAAAGAGCGCTTACCAACACGCATAAAAAAATCCATCACATTATTAAGACAAATTAGTTTTAGCTGTATAAGGTTTTGGCTATTCTTTTACTCTATGAAAGCGGCTAGAGTTTTGAGTTTTAAATATTTCATGAGGTGTGCAGATTGCTCTATCGCTTTAACATCTTCTGAAGAATCAATTGCACATGAAAAGCGCTTTTCATTAAGGCAGCTAGAGCCGTTAGAGCACATATCTGCTTTTGGAAAACACTTTGTCGCTCCGTAAATAAAGCCATAACTATCCATGTTCATCAGAAATATTGGTCGTTTTTCATCGTTAGCTTTACTGCCTATTAGGGGGCGCCCAAGAAAAGAGTTCTCCTCATTGATATTTAAAAGAGAAAGCAAAGTTGGTGCAATATCTAAATGACTCCTCGCTGCGTCGATTTGGCGCGGCATCGAGTTAGGGACATGAATTAGCATAGGGACTTTGAATAAAACCTCAAATTGCTCTCTGGGTAAAACGGTATCTTCTGGGTAGTAAGGTACTCCGTGGTCACCTGTTATTACGATGACCGACTGGCTGTAAAACGGTTTTTGTTTGAGTTTGTGCCAAAAATCTCCGAGAGCAACATCTGCGTAATAAAGAGAGCGTTGATAATTACTGTAGATATCGTCGTCTAATTCTTTTAGATGAGCTGGAAATTTAAACCCTTTGTAATCCCAGTTAAATGGTTGATGGTTCGTAAGGGTTAATATTTCAGTGAAAAAAGGGCGCGATTGCTCATCAAAATAGTCTAAAGCAGTATTATAAAGAATAGGATCAGGAACACCCCATCCAATATCTTGCGCGTCACTGTAACCATCACGTTCAAATGATTCTTTTGAGTAAATGTTATTAAAGCCTAGCGAGGGATGAAAAACTTCTCTATTGTAAAATTCTATTGTGTTGCCATGAAACCAAGACGTTGTGTAACCATGCTTTTTCAATATGTGTGGTAAACACTTTCCGCGATAAACACCTTCGGAGCGTGCAAAAGGTGTAAGAAGGTTTCCATCTATAGAACTACATAAAATAGCTTGCTCAGACTTAATGGTAGCTCTAGAGGTAGCATAATTATTCGTAAACCAAAAAGACTCGTTTGCAATCTCAAGTAGATTAGGAGTTATGTGACGTGGTCAACCAAAATCACACAACCCAGTTAAGCCGCTTTTTGTAAGTTAGCCATGTCAGCCTCATATTGATTTGGACTCTTGTAATCCAGATATGAGTGCATTCGCTGACTGTTATAAAACATAGTGATGTATTGCAGAATATCCTGCTGGGCAGCACGGCGACTCTGGTAGTGACGCCACTGCACTCGCTCTTGTTTCAATGTGCCGAAGAAGCTTTCTACGACGGCATTGTCCCAACAATCACCTTTCCTGCTCATGCTACCTGTTACCTTGTATTGCGTCAGTAACTGTCTAAATTGTCGGCTTGCGTATTGAGAGCCGCGATCCGAATGATGTATCAGGCCCACTTTAGGTTTACGTTGCCACAAAGCCATCGTTAAGGCATCACACACAAGCTGGGCATTCATCCGCGATGCCATACTCCAGCCCACGATTTTTCGTGAGAATAAGTCAATCACTACGGCCAGATACAGCCAGCCTTCTTGCGTCCAGATGTAGGTAATGTCAGAGACATACGCCTGGTCTGGCTTTTGAGCATCAAAGTCGCGTGACAGCACGTTATCGAAGACAGGTTGCTGATGGTCGCTGTTAGTCGTGACTTTGTATTTTCTACGTCGTCTGACGCTCACTCCAGCTTCTTTCATCAAGGCTCTCGTTCGCTGTTTTCCAACCGGATAACCAAGCGAATTCAACGCGCGTTTCATACGTCTTACGCCATAGGTAAAGTCACTGGCATCTGCTACTTTCTGTACCCACTCAATTAACTCATCATGTTGCGGATCCGGTTCAATGTGTTCCTTGCGTCGCACGGCACTATAGTAATTACAGCGACTGACACCAAGAATCTCGCACATCAGGCTAATCGGCCAGGTCTTCTTATGTTGGGTGATGAAACCGTATTTTACTTGGTTTCTTTGGCAAAGAAGACCGTTGCCTTTTTTAAGATCTCTTTCTCCATTTTCAGGCGCTTATTCTCTGCTCGCAGTTGGCGAATTTCTTCCTGCTCGGGCGTCAACTTACCATTGCCACGAAATGCGTGAGCCCCTTCTGATTCTTGCTCTTTAAGCCAGCGGCCTAACATATTGGCACTGATACCAAGACTGCGAGCAGCCTCAGTAATCTTGTAATTTTGTTCTGTAACCAGACTCACCGCATCCAGTTTGAATTCTTTCGAGTAGCTTTTTCGGGTTTTCATATACACTCCAGTTGAGATAATTATCTCTTAACTGGGTGTGTGAATCTATTGGAGCACGTCAATGTCTTTCGATAATTCTTTAAATCGAGCGCTCTCTAATACAATAAGTATTACATTCTTCTTATTAGGTAAACTTTGCGTCAATGGAGTTGACGGATAAAACGTTAAGGGGTTTACATTACTGTTTTTATGCTTAAGCCCTGGATACTCTAATATAAGATGGTCAAAATTTTGCGAGCTATACTCTTCTGGTAGTTCGACGAGCGTTTTTTTTCTAAGTGCTTTTGCTATTACCTTCGCTTTATTTTCTGCGGCATTATCCTCTGACTCTGGTACTAACCATAGCGCTATGGGCGTACTTCTAAAAAAGTACATTAGTGGGTTTTCAAACTCTACGTCTCTTCTTTCGTTACTCGTTAGGTTAAGCAGTTTATTAGTATCATTTCGTGTTGTGTGAATGCTGACTAAAAACAACCCAATAATAAAAGGTATCAAAAACGTTAAAGTACCCTTAATCCACGAGAAGCGATGTAATTTTTTAAACAATGTTTTATGAAGGAGAACGCCAAGTGCACAGATGCACATTATGAAGATTAGAGCTGGTATGCTGTTGAAATTTTTGATCGCTAAAAATAGCTCTCGATAAAGCTTGAGCGATTCAAAACTAATGTAGAGTCCGTAAAAATCAAAATACTCTCTGGATGCTGAAGCAAAGACCGTTAAGCTTGTCAGCATGCATATTACAAAAGCCGTAAATACAAACCTCTTGCAATAACTAAAAAGTACTAAGAGACAAAATACAAAGCAACAGAGAGCGAGAGTATCAATCTGAAAATAAATGTCATTGTTTAAATAAAAACCAAATAAACTAAATATTGCTAGAGGGATGAGGCTTAACACCGTAAATAAATAGACTGTTGCTCTAGAAGCTTGCATTGAGAGTTTCCATACTCACCATCATATTGCGGGGTTAAAATGATACTAATTTGGCTAACTGTATTAAAGTAAGAATAAGTATAGATTTTTATAACGGTGGATTTAAAACTTCAGCGTAAAACAAAACACTAAAAGGAGCGGTGCGCTCCTTTTAATATTCTGACAGATTTTCGGCCTTATTTACTTTGTTTTAGGCGGAATAATTATACGCTCTACATCAGGAGTGGCGTTCTTTTCAGCATTTGTTGTATCAAGTTGCGAGCCCAGTTGATAGTCTAATTGGACGAGAAGCCCAGTCTGTCTGACGCCTTTGCCACCTTGAATGCGTGGTTTATATTCCCACTGTTTTAATGCCACTTTAGCACTTTTATCAAACACGCCAGCTGGCTGAGATTCAACCACTTTTACATTATCTGTTGTGCCTGTTTCAGTGATATCAAAAGACAGCACGACAAAGCCTTCCAAATCATTTTTCGCTGCTTTTTCTGGGTAGATTGGCGGAACGCGTTTAACTGGGGATGCTTCATTAACTTTCGATTTATCCATGTTGGCTTCAGCTTTTGGCGGTGGTGGCACATTGGCCAACGCGGTATTAATAGTTAGTAATGCGGCAACAGAAAGTACGCTCGCTGCCAGCACTTTATTGCTGCTCATTGGTTGCTTTATAGCATTTAAACGTTTGATCATAGTCGTCTTTTCTCCAAAGGTTGGGTACAAAGTTATAGTGCGTGAACAATGCTCGGCACACTGCACAAGTGCTTTTGCATAGGTGAGTTTTTCCTTCTCTGTCTTGTTTTTTAGTACAGCATGATCACAAGCCAGTTCTTGGTTTATTCTGAAAGACTTAAGCGCAAGCCAAACTAGTGGGTTAAACCAAAATAGAATGGCAATAGCGAGTGCTAGCGTATTCCACAGGTGGTCACAATGTTTACGATGGACGGCTTCATGTTCCAATACCAGTGCCTGTTGCTGCTGTGAAAACGTGCTTTTAAATGAAAAGGGAATAAGCACTTTGGGCGCGATGAAGCCAAACAGCATAGGGGTGGCTGCTTTACTGGAATAGTAGGCATTAGTGTGGATTGCGCGTCGTTTCCCTATCGAAGTCCATGTTGCAAAATGATGTACTAAAACATAGGCAGTGATAATGCTTGCACCTACCGCCCAAAGAGTAAACCAGGTTTCAATTGCAATAGTGTCCGCTGTTGGTTTAACGCCGACTACATAGCGGGCAAAGCTATTTGATGGAATGCTAACCATCGACAGTGGAAGGTTGTTAACTATCAGGCAACCTGGTATCAGCGCCCATAGCTTATACGTTAACGAGGTACCTAATCTAGATGTAAAAAAGTGTTCAGAGACAATGAGTAAAATGAGCGTCAGTGACAAAATGCCTTGTTGAGCGATAATCCAATCAATCATTATTTTTTTCCCACTCTTTTATAAGCGCTTTAAGCTCGTTCACATCTTGTTTAGACAGCGAGTTTTGATTCGCAAACCCAGCAACCATAGGCGCGATTTTTCCTTTAAATAATCGACTTACAAAACTTGTCGTTTCTTTCTTTGTATAATCTTCGCGAGCAATAAGCGGGTAATAAAGGTACTGGCGCTGCTGTTTTTCAAAGCCTAATACTTCCTTTTTCACCAAGCGACCCAATAGTGTTTTTACGGTTTTTTCATGCCAATCTTTCTTATCGTTTAACCGTGAAACCACTTCACTTGATGTAGCGGGGTGGTCGTCCCACAGTACGTCTAGTACTTCAAATTCGGCGTTTGAAATTTCAGGTTTGTCTGACATTTTACTCATAGTGACAATATCTAATTTAATGATTACAGTTGTAGTCGATGTATTTAGATTACACTTGTAATTCTAAAGCGCAAGTTTTTTTGTGTGTTTTTTAAACCCTTTTTGTAAGGGAAGAGGAGTTCGTTCAGTGCTTTCGTATTTTTGAGCAGGTATGTGCCTTAAAAAAATAAGAGAAATAAACTAAGGCAACGGCTTGGGGGCGGCGACGTGTTGCAAAAGAAGCGTGTGGTTCTTTTTAGTAAAGGACGTTAAAGTTAAGGTCGTTTGACTCTAAAAATTCGCCTAGGATACGCGCTTGTTGATTTCCCCTTGGTACCATGACGTAGCAAACCGGCTTGGGTGACACTTCTTGAAGGTCGTACCATAATGTATCTAAAACATCATTGCCGAATTTTAAAAAGGTTTCGCCCCAAGACGTTTTATATATAACAGCTACATCTTCAACCGTGGCTTTTTGACGTAAAGTCGGGAAATTTACGATAGCGAAGGTTGCGGTTATACGCTCGGGCGCGAGTAGGTCGTTGCGGGGAAGCGATGATACTTTAACGGGCGGGAAATACTTGCACAAATGCTTTAAGAGATCGTTAAGATCTAATTCACTTACTTCGCCATAGTTATAGTCTAAATAAACCTT
Organism: Alteromonas sp. S005; assembly: GCF_036864475.1. Taxonomy (NCBI): domain Bacteria; kingdom Pseudomonadati; phylum Pseudomonadota; class Gammaproteobacteria; order Alteromonadales; family Alteromonadaceae; genus Alteromonas; species Alteromonas sp. S005. The sequence goes on from NZ_JAZETN010000001.1 coordinate 524,901, forward strand.
ACTGCTGGTATCGATAATTTTACTTGATACCAGCCATACCATTAGCGCAATCGCACTAGGCGCTTGGGATATTTTTTGTGCTTCGTCAATGATGCCGGATTTACTTAACAAATCACCGGCGTAGGCAGACCATACCTCATCACCGTTTTTAAGCTGGCGCATGGCAATTGTGATTTTTTCACAATAAAGGCTTTCATCGAAGGCACGCCGAAGAAATTCTATTTTATCTTCTTTTTTTGCGTAATAGGTACTTAAGCGCCTGCCCAAGACGGTCATGTCTTTTTCATCCATCACTTGCTGGTGGTCGCTGAGTTCCTTAGAAATGCGTCGGTAGCATTTTAAAAGAAAGCTATGGACACGGCGACTAAGCTGCACACGCTCACTAAACGCCCAATCCTGTTGATTGTCTAGATGCAGTATCTGTTTTCGGCTCCATCCCCACTGTCTTGCATAGGACGCTAAAATTTTGCGTTTAAAGTTTGGCTTTTCTCCCTCGAAAAGGGGTTGGCTTAAGGGGCATGCGCATTTTAAATATAAGCATTGCTGCAGTATCCCAATGTCCTCGGGCTGTCCGTTGGCTTTATAGTGGGTAATAAGTTCATCAAACATTAATGCGTATGGATCTATGTCTGCGACCCGACCCGGCGCTTCAGCACCCCGGTGAACGTGTTTTTTTAGTAGGTTACAGAGCGGCTGCCCATGGGAAATGTTGGCCAAGTAGACTTCAAGCTTTGCCATTTTTAAAACCGACTTGAATGGAGAATCCATTGCTTTCCCCAACTGCCAAATGGCTGCACCAAACAGCTCGCTGGCATCGAGTTTTTCTAAGTGACCTAAATCCATAAACCAGTCTAAATCAGGTGAGCCGCCTTTTTCCAAACTGTTATAAATGGCCTGGTATTGTTTTTCTGTGGTTTTTTCTGGTGTAAGCCACCAGAAGGGGGCTTTGCCCGCTACTACAATATTGGTGTTGTAAAATTCGGCTTTTAAAAACAGTGCTTGTGCAGAGCCTGCGCTTTCACCTTCAGCAATACCGAAGTCATTTTCCTTTACTTTATTTATCTCAGATAAAAAGAAGTGCACTTCAATGCCAAAGATGTTGTCCGCCCATTTTTCAATAGCCGTAAGCTTTTCTTGTAGTAAGGAAAGCTCTGTATCTGAAAAGCGATTACCTTCAATGCACACCCAAAAATCGAAATCTGAGTCATCAGTTTGCGCAATCGTGCCCACACTCCCCATTAGGACGAGTGATTCTATAGCCCGTTGCCTCGGCCAGATCTGCTTGATATCAGAAAAAAGATAACTCTCGGAGGGGAAACATCGTAAAAGTGCCTTTTCGATATCAGGCCTAAAAGAGTAGTTACTGATGCCAAAAGGAACGGTCTCGCCCGACGATAGCGGGGCAATATAACCCGGAAGTGCCTCGTGATTTACGTGAACTAGAAATGGAAGCACATGAAAAAGTGGCTTGTGCTTTTCTGGCATAAGTGTAAGCGCACGTTCAATACGTGCTTTGTTATACCTTAATACACGCAATAACCTAATGGTAAGGTTTTGCTGGACGGAAAGCGGCTGCTGCGTTGCCATTATGTTAATCTGCGCTTCTTCATGCAGCCAAGCATAACGCTAATTTGCATCGACTTCCTCTATTTTTGGCAACTAGTTACTTGGTTATGTCAGTAAAATTGTGCAAAAAGAAATTGTACATCTCTTAAATGAATTTAGCCCTCTCTTTTTATGCGCCTCATTTCATTAAAACGCGCTTCACAATCAAGAGGGCGCGTCTTTAGGTATTGTAATTTCAACCCTTAGTCCGCCTCGTTTCGGGCTTTGCATGGTGAGTGTTCCGCCATGCTTTTCCACTGCTTTTAGCGCTATGGTTAAACCCAGTCCAAAGCCCTCGGTATGCATCTGATTTCCTGCTCGGTAAAATGGCTGCATCAACTTTTTAATTTCATTGTTATCTACGCCCACGCCATTGTCTTCAACAACGATGACAACATTATTGGTATCCGAAGAAACCCTTACAGATACTGGTTGCCCTTTGTCGGAGTACTTACACGCGTTACCTACGATGTTGTCTAACGCCTGGTGCAGCGCTTCGGGAAAGCCGTTTATTATGGCAATATTTTTACGGGACTTGTCAAAGTCTAGTGAAGTCGGAATACCTGGATAGTTAATAGCCATATCATCCAAAACACGATTGCATAATGCAATCACATCACATGGTTCTGCTGCCTGCGGTGTTTGCTCCAGCGTTGAGAAGTTTAAAATTTGCTGAATGAGTTGGTCCATTCGGTGGCAGTCACTATGTATTTGCAGAACGTGTTTGTTACCTGGTTGATGCTGTTCGATGATTGCTGCTGACGTTTGAAGCCGAGCTAGTGGCGCGCGCAATTCATGGGATACGTCGTGTAATAACCTTTTCTGTGCCTCTATAGCATCAGCGGTTTTACGAACCATGAAATTTATATCGGCTGCTAAATCACTGAGTTCGTCGCCACGAGAAAGTAGCTGAGAGGGAACCTGCAACGCTGTTTGGTCGTTCGCGTATTGTCGACTAAAGGCGCCTAAATACTTAATCGGTTTTACAATGCTCCAACTAAGTAGGGCACTTACTAATGCCGAGGCTAAAAATATAAATACAAACTGCACTGACTGAAAGCGGCTTAATACTTGTTTGTAGATTCGCGGTGTTTGCGGTTGTCTAAACTGAACGATGTATTGCGTGTTTGAAGGGCCATAGATTTCACGTGTGACCCGTTGGTCGTCAGGCGTTTTATTCATGCGGTAGTGATAAATTGTATCGCCATCTACCGAGGTTATTAACATAGGGATCAGCTGTTTTTCTCGTCCGTTTCTTCGTTTGATCCACTCTTTAATCTCGTTTCTCGCCCTGCCTTTTGTAAACGTTTCATGCTCGTATCGCCATACAATTCTTTCTGCCTGATTGGTCGCATCGTCAAAAAAACGTTTAGTATAGTTACTTGAGGTATATTCGTTTACTAAGACGTAGCCAGTTGCCGCCATGACCGCTAAGCTGGCTATCCAAAAAGCAACAAAAATTCGCCAGAACAAGCGTTTGAACCCCAAGTTAGCTTTTAAAGCTGGCCATTTAGTGTTGCCAATAACCATGACTGTCCTCTATTCTGATTGCTGAGGTACGGTTAGCATTTGATAGCCAACACCGCGGACAGATTGAATAACGTTAGTAACCCCAGCGGCTGAGAGCTTCTGGCGAATTCTGCTAACGTGAACATCCATTGCTCTATCATAGGCTTCCAATGGACGTTTCAATACTTCTTGCGTCATCTCCTGCTTGGAAATGGTTTGCCCCACACGCTCCATCAGGTAGCTAAGAGCGTTGAACTCAGCCCCCGTTAACGCAACGGATTTCCCATTAACGGTGACCTGGCGTGCGCCGATATCTAAATGGATACCATGTAGTTCGCTTGGCGAAGCGGAAGGCGTTGCTTTTAAGTACTGTGTTCTTCGGATGATAGCGCGAATACGAGCGCCAAGCTCTCTTGGGTTACAAGGCTTAGGTAGGTAATCATCAGCACCTAATTCAAGGCCTACAATTCGGTCTATGTCATCACCACGACCTGTCAGCATTAAAATAGGGGTTTGCTTTTCGGCTCTTACTGATTTCAACACATCAAGGCCCGACGTACCGGGCAACATAATATCTAGCACTACGGTGTCGTACTGATCGGTGTTGAGTAGTGTTTTTATCGCTTCATCGCCGCTGTGAATGGCATCAACACGAAATCCGTCCCCTTCTAAAAATTCTTGGAGTAGGGCACATAAGTCTTTGTCATCGTCGACGAGTAAAACGTTTATTTTGTCATTTTCCATGCCCGAATATTACCCCTATTCACTGCAGTGTTTTTCAACTTTACCGAACTTTACACTAGCTTAACCCTACTTATCGATTGATTCACGCATACTTAATTCCGTTGATGAAACAACAATATTTTTTAACGTCATGCATAAACATGGCAAAACAAGTAGGAAGATTAAGATGAAAAAATTAATTACCGGTGTTTTATTAAGTGCATGTATCGCAACCACTGCTTACGCAGGTGGTAAGAATTCAGATGAACGTAGAGGTGGAGATTTCCTGCCTTTGCATAAAATGGAAAGAGTACTTGATCTAACTAACGAGCAAATAGTGCAGTTTGAAACATTGAAAGAGGAGCTTAAAGCTGAGCGTCAGGCTAAAAGAGCCGAAATGGGTGAAGAAGGTAAGCGCAGAAAAATGAATGCTCTAGCGGGCCTAAACCCTGATGACGCTGACTATCAAGAAAAGGTTAATGCGATTGCAGAGCAAAAAGCTGAAAAAGTAAAAGCACGTTTTCTTAAGCGTGCTGAACTTCGCATGAAAGTCGCGGATATTCTAACCGATGAGCAGCTTGAAAAGTTCGATAATATGAAAAAGAAACGTGGCAAAAAGCAACGTCAGCACAGCTAATGTAGACCATGTTTAACAAACTAAAAGCGCCTGTACGGCGCTTTTTTGCAAACGTTATAGTGTTCTCAGCACTTGTTTTAAAAAACAGGGGAGAGCTCAACTTTGATAAACCTGTTTCGCTAGTTCTGAGCAACTCTTGCTGGATACTGTTCAAGCAAGCTTGTTACCAGTTCATCAAGCTTGTTTTGAATACTAATACTGTCTTTAGACTCGAGTTCAACGCTACCCGATGCGCTATAAATAAACTTTCCATCTTTTACTATATCTATTTGAAGACCTTGTTGGAAAGAGGTTTGCTCGCCCACGGGTATGCTGAATATACTGCCGAGAGAAATGCCACCAGAGCGCCCAAAGGTTCCTGTACCCAATCCTAAATTTAACGTGGTTCCATCTTCTTTTGTGGTCGTAGATGGAAGATAACCTACTGACACATCGGCGTCGTTCTCTGTTGTTGGCGTTAGGCCTTTTGTAATCAAACGCTCAGTTATGGTTGAAGACAAATGGTTAGCGAGAGTTTCGTTAACAGGGTTTAGTGGCGCTTGAATATAAAACGTTTTAATGTCTGCAAAGTTTTGCGTGTCATCTACGCTGATTTGAGGTTTGCTGGCGCATCCAACAACTAACGCTAAACTTAACAACGACAACAAGGCTGACTTAATATCATACTTCTGTTTCCAAAAGCCTCTGTGACATTTTGTTGAAGTGCTACTTCGCATAACAAATCCTCTCTAAATTACTGCTGTTAAAAGGATGCTCCGTCAGCAGAAAAGTTTAACTATTTCTCACTTTAACGACAGAATACCCTATTTTAGATCTGAATTAACACTTAACGGGTTGACGATAAGCTACAGCCTTCTGCTCACTGAACGTAATTCGCTGAATTGTCGTCACTCGTCGTTGAATTGTGCTCTGCTAAGGTATTTAAACCGTATGCATTGTTATTAAATGCTGCTTACTCGTTTTCTTATATGCATGCCAAAGCGCACGCTTGAATGTTTACAGTAAGCGAGCGGCTATGTTTAAAGAAAAGACTTAAAGGGTAAAGGATATGCATATTAAGCAAGTGAAGCGCACGTTAACTGCCACTGTCATGGCGGCAGTTTTTTCTGTAAGCGCAGCAGCAAACGACGCACAGGATTCTCAAGTTGAATTGGTCGGTGACATTAAAGGCACACAAATTACTGGTGTAACGGTAAGTAACGATGGGCGAGTATTTGTGAACGCGCCCAATTGGCGAGACGGCGTGAGATTTTCTGTGGCTCAGATTACCGATAACGGAGAGTTTGTTGCATACCCCAATACTGAAACAAACGAGTGTGTAGCGCAAAGCGAGGTAAGAAAGGATTGCTTTTTGGCCGTGCAGTCAGTGGTTGCCCACAAAGACAAGCTGTATGTTTTAGATACTCGAAATCCTAAGTTTAGTGGGGTAGTTGGTGCGCCTCGTTTGTTTGTCGTTGACTTAGCTTCAAACGAAATCGAAGCAACTTTGATCCTCAGTGAAGATGCATATCACTCTGATTCCTACATTAACGATTTACGCGTAGACGAGAACACGAATCGTATATACATGACGGATTCGGCACACGCGGGTTTAGTGGTTTATAACCTCGATGACAATACCAGCTATCGCATTTTAGATAATCACGAAACCACAAAAGCTGAGGTAGAGTCGTTAAACATTCAAGGTAAACCCTTCAACATGACCGTTCAATCAGACGGCATCGCGTTAGATACGTTGAATGACACATTATATTTCCATGCTTTGTCGGGGTATTCACTATATGCCATTAATACCTCTGATATAAAGAAAGCATCGAATGAGGAAGTGGCTAAAAAAGTGCGAAAAGTCGCTACAACAGGTGCGCCAGATGGCATGATTTATCACGAAGGCAATGTCTATTTAGCTGACCTGGAAAAGCAAGAGGTGCAGTACCTTACACCGAGTCTCGACCTTCGCACACTTGTGAAAGGCGATGTGGTGAGCTGGGCTGATACCTTTAGTATTTATAACGATGAGCTTTATTATACCAACAGCAAAATCGAAGATGCGGGTAGCGATGTAAGCGACATGACGTTCGAAGTATATAAAACAGTGCTACCTGCGCGTTAAAGCTCAAGGAATATGAAAATGAGTATGACGAAAGTGAACAGCAAAGCGGCACTTGTTTTGGCAGTGTCATTTTTTATAACGGGGCAGGTTTCAGCAAAATCAGATTTTGAGTATGGCCCAGTGTTTAGTTCTTTTGGAAAACATGCGCCCGTGGAGGGCGTTAGTTTTGCTAAAGATGAGACATTCAAGGTTGCGTTTGACGTAGCTAAAGCAGCAAAAACAGGAGAGGTTAACCGCAAGTTTGAGTCGCTGGCACGTTTTATCAACATGCATGTAGCTAACGGCGTGAAACAGGACAACCTTTCCCTTGCACTTGTGGTTCACGGTTCAGCCACAGAAGAAATGTTAAAGAGTGAGTTCTTCAAAAAGCGCAAAGAGCAATCCAACGGCAATGAAGTGCTACTTACTGCACTGATGAAACAAGGCGTTGAAGTGATAGTATGCGGCCAGTCAGCTGCAGCCCATGGCGTTGAACAAGGCGCTTTGATAGAAGGCGTAAAGATGGACCTATCAGCCATGACAGCCCATGCGCGCTTAGCCAAACGAGGTTACTCGGTTAATCCTTTTTAGGTTATTTAGTATTTGTGGAGGTATGTGTTATCCGACTTAAGTGGTTTTATGTTTTGTTTAGAGAGTAAACAAAATATAAATATTCTATTTTATTAATATTATTCATATGGTTATGTTTTACTCTTGCAAGTTGAGACCTTGAACTTGAGTCTTTACTACAAAATCAATTGATACCCATATAGAAATCAAGCGTACCAAAGCACCATGTTGATAAACTCATCAGGTTCATGATGAAGACGGTGATGGATAATAAAGCAGCACAACATAGCGTAGTTCGGCGGTCTTCCCCGACAGGCCCAGTAACAGTGGCATATGAAAACAAGGTGGATGCGGGGGAGTTGCGACAAGATGACGCGCAATTTGCTCTGGCGGCAAAACTCGATGCTCTGCATGAGTCCCTTTCCTCGCTTCCGCCAGTACCAGTGTGCACTCATAAAGCCAAAAAGAGCAGCTCTACAAGTAGCGGTCCGCTGTTACTTTCACTGGAGCGAACCTTGGCATCTACCCAGTCCTTTTTTCGAAAGATGTTCGATTTGTGGTCTTTTGGTCCACCACCGCGAGGTATATACATTCATGGGCCGGTCGGGGTGGGCAAGAGCTTTTTGATGGATCTCTTTTACGCGTCGGTTGATGCTCCTGAAGAAAATCAAAGCTGTAACAAGAACAGCCACAGCCACGCAAAAATAACCAAACGCCGCGTTCACTTTCATGAATTTATGCTAGAAGTCCATCATCGAATCTTTGTCTACAAACAAAAGCACCCAAGAGATGATGCGCTCCCCATCATTGCGCAACAATTAGCACAAGAAGCCCAACTCCTCTGTTTCGATGAATTTCAGGTAACGGACGTTGCCGATGCCATGATTTTAAAACGACTATTTTTGTTGTTGTTGGATTTGAATGTCGTGGTTGTGGCCACTTCCAATCGCGCCCCAGAGGCACTGTACGAGGGCGGCATCAACCGCTCTCTCTTTTTGCCATTCATCGACATGTTGAAAGACACATTCGACATTATTTCTATGGAGAACTCTAGTGTAGATTATCGACTTGAAACTCGAGCGGATGGTCAATCTTATTTTTGGTCGAACGAAGATGTTTATGGCAAGATTAATGACAACATACAGGCGCAGTTGGAAAAAATATTCGGTGGCAATGCATCTGGAACTGAGGCTGAGATCATTCCCGTCCTCTTTGGTCGGACTGTCAAGGTCACCCGATTGAATGACCGGTGCGCCTGGTTTAACTTCTCCGATTTGTGCTACCAACCGCTCGGGGCGGCCGACTATATTGCCCTCTGCTACCGGTTTCCGGTCATCATTATGGAACGCGTCCCTCAACTGGACGCCAATCACCTCAACGAAGCGCGACGGTTCGTAACCCTCATTGATGCGTGTTATGAATCTCGTACCCGCTTGGTGCTTACAGCACAAGTCCCGCTCGACGAGTTGTTTGTCGAATTTGAAGCACATGTTGAAAGCAATGATGGCGATGGAGAATTAATTGTCAACGACAAAGGTGGAAACTCGAGTTCTTTTGCTACGACCATGATCCGCACCAAAGAGGGGAAATACTATGAGTGGTCTGCGACAGGGCGCGTTGGCGTGTCACTTGCTCAATTTTCGTCCGCCAATGATCTTGCCTTTTCCTTTAGACGAGCCGCGTCTCGGTTGGTCGAAATGGGGGGAAAAGAATGGGGTCGGCAATGACGAAAGGTCTTTATCTTTCAAATCATTGCGCCTAGGGCTTGCTGCACCTATGGCTGAACAGGGCCTTGCGTCAGGCTTCATATACAGAACGATAGTGCAAGCCCAGTGTGCTCGTAGAACTTCAAGTCAAATTGAACAAAATCAATTTCAATTATTAAAATCTGAACTGAAATCCTACGATGGCGCTCAACCGTATGAAACTCGCCCGAGCGAAATAATATCCTCAAACGTCGTGGTGTCGGGCAGTGTACCAAAAGCGAAACCACTTCCGTTGCCTAGCCTCGATTCACAGAATGTGTGGGCAATATCGCTCAGGGCGTTGTCGTTATCGACTGACGTAGCAAGAAGAGTGCAGGCTTGTAGCGCTAGCGCCATTTGCTCAGTTAAATATCGGCTACGCGTTTCCATATTTTGGGTATTGGATAGCTCGTCACATAGCTTACTAAGGTGAATATCGTAGTGTTTATTTTTGCCTGCCTGTGTTTTAAGTTCGTTAAACAGGGCCTCTTTAACATTCGGCTCCCTCGCCAGTGCGCGCAGTACATCCAGGCATTGCACGTTTCCACTGCCTTCCCAAATAGAATTAAGTGGGGCTTGGCGGTAGTATCTGGGCATAGGGTTTTCTTCAACGTAGCCAATACCACCCAAACACTCTTGCGCTTCATTCACAAACATAGGCGTACGTTTACAAACCCAGTATTTCCCAATGGCGGTGGCCAGCCTTGCCAATGCTGCTTCATGGCTATTATTCTGTGCACTATCTACCGCTTTTGCAACGCGCATTGTAAGCGCGGTAGCAGCTGCGCATTCTATCGTTAGATCTGCCAGTACATTTTGCATTAAAGGCTGATTAATTAGCGTTTTGCCGAAGGCATCCCTTTGACTTACGTGGTGTAAGGCATGAACCAGTGATTGCCGCATTAGAGCAGATGAGCCTATCATGCAGTCTAACCGGGTAAGTGACACCATATCGATGATCACCGACACGCCACGACCTTCTTCACCAATCAAATATGCCGTGGCGTCCTGAAATTCAACTTCAGAGGAGGCATTGCTCCAATCGCCTAACTTGTCTTTCAAGCGCTGAATTCGAACGTTATTCAGTTCACCGTTTTCTAACACCCTTGGCAACAAAAAGCAGCTTAAACCGCCTTCAGCTTGCGCAAGTATAAGATGCGCATCGCACATGGGCGCTGAGAAAAAGAACTTGTGGCCAACGATACTGTAACTGCCATCAGTTTGCTTAGAGGCTTTTGTGGTGTTACGCCTAACATCTGAACCCCCTTGCTTTTCAGTCATCCCCATACCTATCGTCAGTCCGTGCTTCTGACTTGCCGGAATGGCGCGAGGGTCATACTTGCCATTAATAGTTTTATCTAGATAGTAGGGCGGTAAGCTTTTCCCATATCGCATGGCTGGGATCGCTGCGTGTGTCATAGTTAGGGGGCAAGAGGTGCCAGATTCAGCTTGATAGTGCATATACATTAGTGCTGCCCGGATGGTATGTGCTCCATCAATACCTTCATGCTTCCACGAATAGTTGTGCACATTGTGTTCCATTGCACTTTCCATAAGCGCGTGATAGCTAGGATGAAACTCTACATTATCTGTACGACGGCCAAAGCGATCAAAGGTATGAAGAACGGGCTTGTTTTTATTCGCAAGCTCTCCATGGTTCATAAGTGTGTCACCCGCGAGTCGACCATATTTGTCTAACAAACCTTCATCATGCTGATGGGATGGCGGCAAGTGCTGGTTTAAAAATACGCGTAGCAACGCATCACCACGCCACAAATTGTAGGGGGCAGGAATAGTGGGCTGGTTTTCTACTACATGTGTAACGAATCGATTCGGCAAAGGCATGGCATTTCCGCTCAGTAAATATGTAAGACGTATCTTTGTCTGATGTCTCTACAATAAATCATAACGCTTAAACATTACATGAATATATTAAAATAAGTAAAGTATGTAATGTTTGTGAATGGCGCGTGTTTATATAATTATGGGAGGGCGCGTTCTTAGCCTTAAACCATTTAAGCTATCGATGTAGTTGAGGCCTCATTAAGCGCTTAAGCCCTTTCTGAAGAAGAAGTAAGTAGAATTTGCAGCAAATAGAAGAGAAAAAGCCCGTAGCAAGAAAGCTACTGCTTAAGTTATTAGGCTCAAGAGACAATATTCAGATGAATGCCAGCGCAGCTGTTCGAGTAGGTGCATTGTTTGGTATTTCTGAAAATAATATTCGCGTAACGCTAACCCGCTTGCAGTCTGCAAAGCTCATCACTTTGGTTGAGAGGGGTTATTACAAACTAGGCGATAAAGGCATTTGCTTTGCTAAAGAAATACATCAGTGGCGAGAAGATGAGAATGGGCTTGTACCTTGGCAAAATGATTGGGTTGTCGCTCAAACAAGTTTCCTTCCTAAGAGTGATAAAAAGCAGCTAAGGGCTGCTGAGCGTGCACTTAAACTTGTGGGTATGAGGAAACTTGCAAGTGATTTGTATATAAGGCCAAACAATTTTGCAGGTGGAATAGGTGAGGTGCGAGGCAAACTTCACACTCTTGGTCTATCGAGCAAAGCACTTGTGTTTAGTGCCAGCGATTTTGATAATCAAACGCAAGCCAAGGCTATGAAACTATGGAGCTACCTAAACCTAGAGGCGCTTTATAAAGACGGATGCGTTGAAATAGAGGAATCTCTTGCCCGATTGCCTACTTTGCCCCTTGAAGAAGCCACCAAAGAATCTTATGTGATAGGAGACAGAGCGTTATATAAATTGGTGTTTGACCCTTTATTGCCTTCACCATTTATAGATGTGGCGATGCGCGAGCGCTACCGTAACCTTGTAAAAGAGTACGATGATGTGGGCGCAAAAATATGGCATCGCTTTTTAAACCAAAAAAGTTAGGTCAATAGACACTGGTATTAGAACGGAAGTAGCCGAAATGGAAGTAAATATGACCGAATCAAGACCGTTATTTAAGCATATTCGCAATCATACTGCGCTTTTTAGTGAGCTTTCTCAATATAGAAACGCCGCGGTGAGTGTATTAGGGTTCTCAGATTATGAATTTCATAAAACACCCAAATTTGTCACCGAAGATGGAAGCAGACTTACTATTGAGCCAGAAAGAAGTATCGTTCTTCCAAAAGTAAACGCGTTATCAGGGCTTAAAAGTAAGCTAGCGCAAGCTATTCCAACGTTGCACATGGTTGAACATAGCGAGATAGGCTATCGCTATCCAACAGCTGCGTTAGCAGGGTTAGATGCTCCATTTATTAAGCGCATGCGCTCTGAGTATTTTCATAAAGTAGATGAAGATAGAAGTATTTGCCGCCCCGTGAACTTGTCCTACGGAATTAAGAGTCGCGGGAAAGCCGATAATCGACAAGAATACGAAGTGTGGATGCCGGACGAAGCCCCTGATCAAAACCCACTTCCACTGCTCATCAATGCCTATGGCGAAGACCTGCCAGATGATGTAAGACACTTTGTCGAACAACCTTCAAAAGTGCATGGTTGGATGGGCGTTAAGCGTGCAGCATTTGAAGCGCTTTATACAAACAAGCAACATTGTGGTGACTTGATCATTTGCGTTGCCATGAGTGTAGACGCCTACAACATTGGCGCTAAACCCGATCTAGCCTATTCTCCTGAAGCAGAAAGTTCTATTGCGGTGAGTAATGCCGAATTTGAATGGGAAATAGAGGGTTACTATGCTCCCCGAGGCTGGGCGTTTGATCACGATGAGGTATGGGCAGCGATAAATCACACTTTGGAAGCTATCAATAAACCGCTCGATGACCTCTATGGCAATGAGATTATCCCGATTATCGAAAGTAAGACGGAACGCATTTTATCAACGCTGAAGTCACTTGGTGTCACGCAAGAAGAAGTAGACGACCTTAATCTTCAGCCTTGGGAATTCATGCTTACCGAAAGTGAGCACAGGGTGAAAGCCCATGATCCTAGTCGTTCAGTCAATTTGTTGGGCAGGCTGAATCGTCTCTTTTACCAACCAGAACAGCAGTTGCCATCACTTAATTGGATGCACGATCTCATTTTGTAGGTCAAAAATTTAAGGTTACGCTGATAACGGCTATTACCCCACTATCATTTTTTGAATTAAGCGCGCTGAAAGTAATTTCATGCGCGCTTTTTTGTACGCTCTTAATGGGTAACCTGTAACTAAAAAGACTTATATGTAAATTTTTATATAAATGTTGTTATTTTATGTAAATTAATTTCATTTTTGTCGTGATCTGTATGTTTAAATCCTGCTTTCTGTAATTAAATTACGAAAATAGCTTTATATTTAGAAAATTTTGGTCGTAATGTACACATCACTTAGGTGATATCTAATTTAGTTACAAAATAGGAATTCAAAAAATGAAACTGTCTACTTTCGCTATTGCTTTAACACTAACTCTTGCTGCTACTCAATCTTTCGCAAAAGATGTAGTACTGAAACCAATTAACGACAACATCGAAACACAAGCGTGTTTGACTGCGGCTAAAGAAGGTTTTGGCCCGGCTCTGCGCCTTATCCGAGCAAATGGTTTTAACGCTGAAGAATTCAGTGCATCTGTACGTTGTAACGGCGAGTCGCTTCGCACTTTCGCTTACATGTACAAAAACAACAAGGCAACTGAAAACGCAAAAACAGTAGCACTTGTTGCAAAGAATAAAGATGTTGCTTCACAAGCGTGTCTAGAGGCACTTTCTGTAGGTAAAGATGCAGCACTAGCGAAGTTTGGTTTGGAAGGTGAAAACGTCATCTGTAACCACAAAGAAATGTCTGACTTTGTTCGTGAATACAGCGCAGAAAACGTAGTAGTTCGCACAGCAGCTGAATAAGACCACGTTTTAGGATAGCAACCTACTGCTAATATTTTGTACAGTTTCATGGCCTTTCGCTTGAAAAGGCGAAAGGCCTGACACTTTACGTATTTTACTTCTAAATCCCTTTTCTACACTGGCTTTTCTTGCCAATCGATAACTCTTACTTTTTGAAAAAGGCACGAAGCTATACGCTTATTTATTGCTTTTCATCTGACTGAATCAAATGAAACTCAGTTTGCCTACCATCTAAATAGGTTACCGATTTACCGTCAAAAAATGCATCTTCTTCCAGCATAATTCTAATTTCTTTGTCCCACTCTTTAATAAAGCTCGCCGCATTAAGCTCTATAGAGTAGGCCGTTTGTGCAAACATTGGGTAGTCTCCTTGAACTGGTACTCCTTGCTGCGCATCCCACATTCCTATCGTTGGACCTGCCGCGTGTCCATGAAAACCAAGCGGGTGGGTGTAAATAGCGGGCTTGATACCTTGCTCGATAGCCTGCTGTCGCGACATACTCAAAATAGTGTTACCCGTTCTACCTACTTTAAAATTACCGGTCAGAATGTCTTGTAACTGATTTCCGGATTTGAGTGCTTTTTTAAGTGACGCCGGCGCGTCTTTTTCATCAGGTTTTAATACGTAAGCATGCTGCTGTTGATCCGTGTTAAGTCGCAAGTAGGTAATACCAAAATCAACGTGTATCAGGTCGCCCGGTCGAATAATGTTTTCACCAGGACGCTTGCTGAAAGCGCTGATTTGATCAAACACTTCATTGTCTTGTCTTTGGATGGAAACAGTAGGATGAAACCAATTGGTGAGCCCTAAAACGCGCGTTTGATCTCGAAGCCACCAAACAACATCATCAGTAGTGGTTACGTTAGGTGTAATGACTTCATTTGAGAATGCCGTTGCTATAAGAGAGTGACCAATTTGGGCCAGAACAGGATAATACTGCATTTCCAGATCACTTCGGGTTTCTAACCAACCAATTGAAAGCTTCTCACCACTCACTACACGGTTTTTTAGTTCTTTAGGGAGCACAGCCATAAACTTTTCGTGTTCGGTAGCAGTCATGCCATCTGCAAGAGCAAATGCATTTGACGTATTAATGGCTATTTTCGAGGGATTTCGGGCTTCTATGATGTGTTTCAAGGCTTTCCACTGATTAGGTTGTGCTTCCTTATCCCACGCTTTTTTAAATAGTGACCCTACCGCATATCTTGCAACGGCCAAACGTTCCAGCGGTTGACCATCGCCTGGGTTATAAATGACTAACATGGTATGGCGTCGAGCGGAAATCCAGGTTGAAGGCAGCATGGTTTTTAAAACAGGGTCTTCATTGTATTCTCGTGACATCAACACCCACATGTCGATGCCTTCTTTATCCATAATGTGGGGGAGTACATCACTGAAACGCTGTTCAAGAATATTATCAATTAAAGCACTTCTTTCTTTCATCGACAGCACAGAATTGGCTTGTACACTGAAACCAACAAGGGTGAGTAGAAGAAATAAGGTTTTTTTCATATGCATTCCGTTGTTTTGACGAATGTTTTGGTATTTACTGGCTATTCTTTATACCGTTAACACGTTATTTACGCTTTGTATATATAAATCAATTGAGTGGATATCTTGATGAAATTTTCTCTTTGTTCTTGTTTGCTATTTTGTGGGTTTATAAGCTTCCACTCTGTTGCGCAAACGTCGATTAAGTGGGGCACTGACTATTGGCAAGATTATACAAACTACGACGGAAGCGGCTTTTATAACGAGTTAGTACATAAAATTTTTCCAGAACCAGAGTACATAGTCGATATTCACTATTACCCTTGGAAACGTAGCGTGAAGAACGTGTTGCAAGGAAATATTGATATGACAGGTGCTATGCACAAGACTGAAATGCTTTATCATTCTGAGCGACCTGTACTTATTGAGACCGTAGTTATGGTAAGCCGAATACAAGATACCCTAACGCGAGATTCTTTTGATAACAAACTCGGCGCTTACCGCTCTGGTTATGAAGATATGGTGTTTTATCCCTATTTAGAAAAGGCGACGATGGGACTGGAAGTTGAAGATTCGTATAAGGGATTAACTTTGCTAGCAATGAAAAAGATCGACTTCTATGTTGGAGCCGATAGTTTGGTGCAACTCGCTTTAAACGAGCGCGACGACCGCGCTGAATATGAGATATCTGAATTAGGCAGTTTTAAATTATATTGGTCTTTCGCGCTCACTGAACATGGTTTGGCACTTAAAACCGCATTTGATGAACGATTAGAAGCTTTGCGCGAGCAAGGTGTGCTCGCACAGCTTTATCAAAAATATAATCTCATTATGCCTTTCTGAATCGCCCCTGAGGGGGAAGTAGACTTCATAAATTAGCAGTACGATACTACTTCAATTTCTATATTTTGCTGTGCCATGAAGTAAAAGCGTCTACCAGGCTCATAATTGCCATGGCTATAGGTATCGAAATTTAGGGAAAGAACCTGTTGTTCGGCCTCATCTAAATTGGGCACAACAATGCCGATATGATTAATATTGGCCAAAGTTTTATAATCACTGTCTATCTCATTAATTGTTTTAGGTCTATAGAGCGCAAGATAGTCCTTATCGTTTCCTACGTGTACGGTGTAGCCGTCATTTTTAGCGCCGCCGCTCCACCTTACTTTCCAACCAAACAGTGTGCAAAGCAAATTAGCTAATGTATCCGGGTCTTGAACAGTGATATTCGTGTGCTCTAAGTATGCAGTTGTCATGTGTTTCTCCTTGTATAGATAATCAACGAAAAACAGCTTAGTATCTAAAGCTAACTTTAGATCAAGCGATTTTTACCCGCTATTTCGAAATTGGAAAGGGGCGTCATGGCACCAGAACCTATGGTAAGCATTGGCTTTATAGCTAAACGTACTGGCAATGCTGTTTCATTAATTCGCTATTATGCCAACGAAGGGCTTATTCCTTCTGTGCGCACAAATGGCGGAAATAGAGCATTTCCTCGCTCTGTCATTCGCAGAGTTTCCTTTATTTTGATTGCGCAAAATATGGGGTATTCCCTTGCTGAGATAAAGAGTCTGTTGTCTACACTTCCAGACAACAGAACGCCAACACAAGCTGATTGGGCAAAATTAAGCACGGTGTTTAATCAGCACATCGAAGCAAAAATTGCGGCGCTGACAAGTTTGAAGACGTCGCTTGAAGGCTGTATTGGCTGTGGGTGTTTGTCATTAGACCGCTGTAGGCTTTACAATACCGACGATAAAGTGGCAGCCCAAGGTAGCGGTGCCCAGTTGCTCGATGAAAACGTGCAATCCCAGTTCTTAGTTTCACACAAAAAGTAGCGCTTCATGCACCCAAAAAATCTCCACAAGAACGGCTATCCTATGGATGCGCTGTGCCAGACATACCCAGCGCTTAAACCTTATCTCGTTCGGGCAAAAAGTGGCAATACCAGTATTGATTTTACTAACTCACAAGCAGTGAAGGTGCTTAATGCAGCCTTACTTCGTCACTATTACCGCCTTGAGTATTGGGATATTCCCGATGGCTACTTATGCCCGCCTGTACCTGGTAGAGCCGATTATATTCACGGTATAGCTGATTTACTAAAAACAACAGAAAGCAGTGCGCAAAACAGGCAAGGTCAAAACGTTCGTGGATTAGATATAGGCGTGGGCGCAAATGCTATCTATCCTATTATCGGCGTTACATCCTATGACTGGTCGTTCGTAGGTAGTGACGTTGATGAAGCTGCTGTAAAAAACGCTAGTGTCATTGCTAGCAAAAACAGCGTGTTAGCCGATAAATTCCAAGTGCGTAAACAAACGAATAGTGCGCATATTTTTAATGGGGTGATTGAAGAAAACGAGCGATTTACCTTTACCATGTGCAACCCTCCGTTTCATAAGTCGGCCCAAGAGGCGCTGTCTGGCACACGAAGAAAAACATCCAATTTAACTCGCAATAAGCAGAAGCGAAGTGGTGGAAAGTTTACCGATAATCAAGTTCAAGGTTTAGGTGATCGTAAATCCAAGCTGCAAGGCAAAAGTGCTTCTTACCAAAGGCAGGGTGCAAACTTGAATTTTGCGGGGCAAGCTAATGAGCTGTGGTGTGAAGGCGGCGAGTTGGCTTTTATTCAACGCATGATTAAAGAAAGCGTACAGGCAAAAAACAACGTAGAGTGGTTTACCTGTTTGGTCTCCAAAAGTGCTCACTTAAAACCCATTAAAACTAGTATCAACTATTATGGTGCAACTCAGTGCAAAGTGGTTGATATGGGGCAGGGAAGCAAGCTAAGCCGTTTTATTGCATGGTCTTTTGGCCACTAATATCATACCAATGTTGATTTGACAGCTTATGTTATGTGAACAACTATATTGATGTTAGTTTGTTTGTAATTATCAAAGTTTAGCTTTGTGAAATAACGCTTCGGGCGTCTTTATTTGTTTTTTGAGGGTCAATGAAAAGCCATCATTTTTCTGTATATAGCATCACCTGTTTGCTTCCCATCGTCGTTTTTCTTTTGACTTCCATCAATACTACTTCAGCATCTGAGAGCTACAGAGTTGAGCGGTGGAAGGTGGCTGGCGCTCCTACCTATGATGAGGGTCAATACGTATCGGCTAATGGGCTCCCTCAAATATCCGTTAAGGCGATAATCAAAGATAAAGATGGCTTTGTTTGGCTTGGTACAGAAAATGGCCTTGCTCGTTTTGACGGTCGAAAATTTGAGTTCTTCAACACCATAAATACTCCAGCGTTAGGGTCAAATTGGATCCACGATTTGTTCTTGGACAATACCGGCCGACTTTGGATAGTGACAGGCATTGGGCTGGTGAGTTTCTATGATGGAAAATTTGAAGTCGTTAACGCTAGTTTTGGTGATGAGAAAATAAGACAAGTTATTGCAGATAATAAAAGTAAAAAATGGGTGGTCACTGATTCGATTTGGTCACTTCAAGACGACGAAGCAAAGTCATACGATTACGCAAAAAATACAATTACACATGCTTACTACGATGAACAAGACTTGTGGTTGTTGACTGCTAAAGGTGAGTTACTGCAAACGAGCCTTGCATCGTCAGTAAAAGAAAAATGTCGCTACCCTTTAGGCGCTACAGCCAACTCCGAACGCTTCATAGTGCATGCAAATACAGCTTATATCTTGCAAGATCAAAAACTTCATCGCTTCAAGCTCTCTGTAGAGAACTGTCTGATAACAGCTATGCCACCTACTACTGAATTTACATTTAGAAGCATATTTAGCACTCATAGCGGTAAGGTTGTAGCAGTTTCAGATGAAGGTCAGTTACTTAACATTTCTTCAAATGCAAAGCCAACCCTCAATAGCCTGACGCCATTTATAAATAATAATCTTTTGCTCGACAATAGCGTGCTTCTTAATGATGAAGAAACGTGGTTTCTCGGCACTAAAACAAATGGATTAGTCATTTTCTGGAAAACAAATCTAAGGCGTGAAGCGCCTAAACAAGATATATCTAGTGCGAGAGTTTGGTCTTTCTTTGCTCAAGAGGAACATCTTTACGCCGCAACAAATAAAGGCGTGTTTGTAAAAAACGAAGAGGACAACTGGTCGTTATCTGTTGCTACAAGTGCAATTGAAGGTAATGATGCTTACAGCGTTACTGAGCTTGATGGTGAATTATGGGTGGGGACTCGCAAGGGACTTTTCAGGGGGCAAAGCGGGTCAACACAGCTCGAATCGATAGCCGAATTTACTGGGTTTCAGGTTAACACCTTCTACCACGATGGGAACGCGTTTTATGTCGCGACGACAAGAGGACTATTTAAGTTTCACGGGACCGATTTCAAGCCTATTTCAACTTTTGAAAACCTATCTGTTCGCAGTATCTTAAGAACGTCAGACGGCGTTTTGTGGGTTGGCACAGAGTCAGGTCTATTTGGTCTAAAAGACGGTAAATGGCAGGAGG
Organism: Alteromonas sp. S005; assembly: GCF_036864475.1. Taxonomy (NCBI): domain Bacteria; kingdom Pseudomonadati; phylum Pseudomonadota; class Gammaproteobacteria; order Alteromonadales; family Alteromonadaceae; genus Alteromonas; species Alteromonas sp. S005. The sequence continues at coordinate 544,557 of NZ_JAZETN010000001.1, forward strand.
TTGACTTACTTAGCGGCACGAGTGTGTTTGCGTCTTCACTTCTTGAGTTAAACGATGGAAGGCTACTTCTTGGAACGTACGGACACGGCTTGTTCATGTTTGATAAATACAAGCGTTGGCGCTTGTTCAACATCAAAAATGGCCTCCCTTTTCAAGACCTTTTCAGCGTTACAGTGCGAGGAGAGAAGCTTTGGCTGAGCGGTGCTAGTGGTGTTGCTTATGTGGAAATAAATGACATTACTGATACTCAATTGAAAAGTACGGTTGTGTTGCGGGATGATGGTACTTTCAGCGCGCGTACCGATATACGGTGTTGTAATGGAGCGGGTAATCTGAGAGCTGTTGTATTTAAAGATATCCTATATTTACCAACATTAAATGGTGTATTAGCAGTACAAAATAGTGAGAGTCGAAAGCTAACAGAACAAGCAGTCATTACTGGCGTTTACGTGGACGGTAAACGGGAAAATAGTTATAGCAATCGAATTAGTCTCAACAAAAAGCGAAACGCAGAAATTATTTTTTCGCGCCCTGTTTTTTCTGCAGAGTCTGTTCCAGAGTACCGATACCGTCTAGACGATAGCGACTGGATTTATTCAGGTCCACGGGAAGAGGCTTTCTTGGCTAAGTTGTCAGCAGGTGAAACTACCTTTGAAGTTCAATCTAGACTAGAGGGCGAGGCTTGGTTACCAGGAGACACAATAGTTCTTTATGTAGATCCAAATTGGTGGGAATCTATATGGGCTAAGCTAATTGCCGCCTTAGCCTTGCTTGCAATTTTTTATGTCATTTACCGCCTTCGCATTGCCTCTTATCGACAACGAAACGAGGTGCTTGAAGCACGAGTCAATGAGCGTACTGCTGCATTTGAACGGGTCAATAAGGAACTTCAACAAAAAAACAAAGCGCTGGAAGAAGCGGCGATCACCGATCCGTTAACTGGGTTATATAATCGAAGAGCAGTTAAGCGTTTCATACCTAATATTTTTGATTTAGTAAATGGAAAAGCAAAGCAAGTTGGTACCTCAATTGAAACTGAAACTGAAACTGAAACTGAATTTGAAGATGTATGTGCCATTTTTCTAATCGATCTAGACAATTTTAAACACTTAAATGACACCTATGGGCATGATAAAGGTGATAGTGCACTTTATCATGTCGCAAGAGCTTTGCAGACAGTAAGTCGCAATACCGACAAGTTGATAAGATGGGGAGGAGAGGAGTTTCTGTTGGTTGTTCCTTCCATTAACTCAAGCGATATCGTCGAATTTAATAAGCGATTGCATAGGTCTATCGCATCGCTTCATCAAGTACTAGAGATTCCTGAGCCTATATCAATGTCTATAGGGGCGACAAGGCTACCCTGGGAAGGTTGTACACTTGATTCAAAAGTGTGGGAGCATTCAATTCTGATAGCAGACTGGGCTTTGTATCAGGCTAAAGACAGCGGCCGAAATGTTACAATTTTCATTAATGCGTCAAGAGAAATGGCAGCGTGGTCAGACTGGAGTGTCGAGGGCCTTTCCAGCGCTGCAAGTCAGGGGCTACTGCTATCCTCTATGTTAGAAAACGATAGCCCCAGCTAGTGCGAGCCTGTTTGATTAAAAGCTAAAGGTCTTAGATACACCGAACACAATACGTTCGTCGGCGGTATCTATATCGAGGTTCGTGTTTTCAGCAGCAATCTCAAAGTCTAATCCTTTGTAGCTTGTCTGATAGGCCAAACGGTAGTGATAGAAAGACGTGTTTTCGTCACGCCATACCCAGGTATCGCTGTCTAAAGAGTTAGATACATCAAAGCTAGCACGAAGGTTGTGGTTAGGCGCAAGCTCAAAGGTATGAGCAATCATAGCAACAGTGTGTCTTGAGCCCGTGCCAAAGTAGTCCCACGTGTACCAAAGGTTAAGCTCGGTATTACCGTAGTCGCTGGCATAACCTAATTTAGTATAGATTTCCGGATAGTTACCGTCGCTTGAATCGTCACCACCGTGGTAGGAGTAGTAGGCAATGCCGTAGTCGATGCTGACAGCATCGGTGAGCATTTGGTAACGACCCACGTAAGCGTCCCACTCAAGGTTGGTGTCGCCACCAAAATCAACGTTAGATGCCCAAGTGCCAACGTACGTCCCGTTATCAAAAGCTTTATCAACACCGCCCTGAAGAGCCGGGTCATTTTGTGTTTGGCTTAAACCGTTAAAGGTATAATCTGATACCGCAGAAATATTGGCGCTCCAATCAGCGAACGTGGCTGAAGAATATAGTGTTGTTACGAGAGCCACTGCGAATATGTGAGTTGATGTAAAAAGAGAATTCAATTTTTTCATTGTTAAACACCTGTTTTTTATCGTTGTTTTATTTCGCCCATTTCTTATAAAGCGCGCTCTTCCGCGAGCTTCGGGCAATACTTACCCCCATTGGCTCAAAGTGAGCCAATGTTAAGAAGGTAAGAAGTAAATGATTTAGTTAGTTGAGATTTTCTATCTTAGTAAAGTCGATTTTGTTTTCTTTTGGCGAGGTTTTGATAGCCGTCACCGATTTAAACTTCTGACTCAATATGAAAGCAAAGCAGCTAAAGAAGATAGCGATAACTAACGCACCTACCCACTGAATTTGCAAGAAGTCTAGTTTGAACAGCAGTGTAAGTAACGATAGTGCGACTATGTTCAGAGCAATGTAGTTACCTTTACCAATGCGCTCAACGGTCATATTCAGGTTTTCGGTATACAGCCTTATTAGTGAATCAAGTGAGTTGATTACAAAAACGATACCTACAAATACCATGGCCATATTGGTTATTCCTTCTGTAGGAATTCCGGCGCTGTGATAGTGGTACAGTACCGAAAACCACGCGGCGATAGGTATAGATGGGATAACCATCATAGCCAGCATAACTTGGTAAGTTTTAAGACCACCTACAAAACGAGAGGTAAACTGACCTATCATAATGCTCCAGCTGAACCACCAAAATAGGTAGAACTCGTGATAGTCGTTAATTGGCAATACAAAGTGATCAATATTTGCGAAATAGCCGCCAATAAGGCCGAGATTCCTAAAGTATGCTGATATCTCACTTTCACCAAACACAAATGCCGCCGCCCACATGCCAATAATAAGCGCTATAAATACCCACGTTGTGGTAAGGCTTAAAATGCGCACGTACTTAATGCTAGTACTTGAGTACACCGCAAAAGCAATCGCTGCAAATACAATCAGATAGAACGTAGGAACGATGGATTCTCCATCTCCCACTGCCGGCAGGTACCATGGAAGGTTAGATAGCAGTAAGAAAGCTGTAAAAGCACAGGTCCCTATGATTACCACGTTGTTTACGAACTTCACGATAGGAAGCTCGAAAAATTTAACCTTGGGTTCTATTACGCAGAAATAAAAGCAAGTAAGAAAGTAGAATCCCCAAATTAAGAAACCCCAAAATCCAAACTCAATGGCGAGTGGATTGGTGAATGCGTATTCAGGACTTGCGCTTATGTCAGCATAACCAGCAAATTCAGTAAGTGGGAACATAATGAGGCCCACGTCTAAGCCCGAGGTAAAAAGAATGGCAATAAAGGTAAAGGTTCTAACCGGCGTTACACCTACCACTTTCATGTTGCCCCATTTAAATAAAATATAGGCCACCGAAAGCAAAGTGAAAATAATGCCTGCACTAAGCCATACTGTCATTATCACCCTCCCAGTATTGATAAAAATAAATCATGTTTTTTCCTTTTTTTCGTTATTAAACAGACCACCCAGCTACACGCATTGTCACCTTAATCGGCGGCATATAGGCACTGTGGAAGGTGCACTTGTTGCAACAACAAGTACACTGGTGCGATATCGTTTTAACGTTTAGCGTTGCTCGGTTTGCCAATTCGGGTGAATGTCTACCGCCACATTCTGTGGGGGTAAAGCAGGTTTACCCAAAATTTTGTCTGCCGCTTTTTCAGCTACCATGATGGTTGGCGCATTTAGGTTTCCGTTTGGAATGGTAGGGAAGATAGATGAATCCACCACTCGCAGACCTTTGATGCCATGTACTTTGGTTTGAGAATCAACTACAGCCATCTCGTCTTCACCCATTTTGCATGAACACGACGGATGGTAAGCACTTTCAACAGCTTCGCGCACAAAGGCATCGATTTCTTCATCCGTTTGAATATGTTCTCCAGGTTGAATTTCGCCGTCTCTGAAATCGTCGAATGCAGATTGTGCGATGATTTCTCTTGTCAGTCTTACGCAAGCTCTAAATCCTTCAATATCATCTTGATGCTGCAAGTAGTTAAACAAGATTTTCGGCGGTACTGTTGGATCAGCCGACTGAAGGGTTACGCTACCTCTACTTTTCGGTTTATTGTGACCTACGTGTACCTGAAAGCCGTCGCCGTCGAATGCTGATTTACCATCGTAACGGATGGCTGCTGGCAAAAAGTGGTACTGAATATCAGGCCATTCCACATCAGCTTTGGAGCGAATAAAAGCACAAGATTCAAAGTGATTCGTTGCGCCTAAACCAGAACGGTTAAGCAACCAGCGAGCGCCTATCAAGCCTTTTGAAATTAAGCCGAGCTTACGGTTTAGCGTAATTGGCTGCTTGCACTTGTACTGGAAATAGAATTCCAAATGATCTTGCAGGTTTTGACCTACACCCGGCAGGTGGTGTTTAACATCGATGCCTGCTTTTTCAAGAATATCTTTATCGCCGATGCCTGAAAGTTGCAGAATATGTGGCGAGCCGATAGAGCCGGCACTTAAGATAACTTCATTAGATGTGTTGGCTGTTTCAGCTTTGCCATTAACCACATACTCAACGCCTTTTGCGGCTTTATTTTCCAGAACAACTTTAGTAACCAGCGCGCCCGTCACTATAGTTAAATTCTTGCGAGATTTAACTGGGTCAAGATATTCACGGCTTGCTGAGCTACGAACGCCGTCTTTGACGGTCATATGCATAGGCCCGAAGCCCTCTTGTTGCTTACCGTTATAATCGCTCGTGATGTCGTAGCCCGCCTGTTCTCCGGCTTTAATAAAAGCGGTATAAAGCGGGTTCTTCATTTCATTGCCGTTGTTAACGCCAAGTTCCCCATTGCCACCACGATAAGCATCGTTACCCTTGTACCAAGTTTCTGCTTTTTGGAAATAGGGTAGGCAGGCTTGATAATTCCAACCTTCTGCGCCGTGTGCTTCCCATTCGTCAAAGTCTCTGGCGTGACCGCGTACATACACCATACCGTTGATAGACGACGAGCCGCCAAGCACTTTACCTCGTGGACAGTGCATTTCACGGTTATTTAAATACGGTTCTTTTTCAGTATTAAATTGCCATGCATACTTGTCGGTATTCATCGGAATAGACAGCGCTGTTGGCATCTTTATGAAAATGCTTTTGTCAGAGCCACCGGTTTCAAGCAGCAAAACTTTGTGCTTAGGATTTTCTGACAGGCGGTTCGCTAGCACACAGCCAGCAGAACCTGCTCCAACAATAATGTAATCAAATGTTTGCATATGTACTCCTACTGCGGCTTAAAACGGGCTCTCAATTTGGCTCATACCTACATAAACCGATTTGGTCTGTGTGTAGCTATTAAGCGTTTCAACGCCGTTTTCACGTCCAATGCCTGACTGTTTATAACCGCCTACAGGCATTTCAGCAGGAGAATTCCCATATGCATTTATCCAGCAAATACCCGCTTGTAGCTGATGAATAACGCGGTGCGCGCGCTGGATATCCTTACTAAACACACCGGCGGCTAAACCTAGCTCAGTGTCATTCGCCCGTGCGATCACTTCGTCTTCATCATCGAAAACTAACACGCTCATTACTGGTCCGAAGATCTCTTCTTTAACGATGGTCATATCGTCAGTGCAGTCGGTGAAAATTGTTGGTTCGACAAAATAGCCATTAGGTGCAGATGCCGGAGAGGCAGCGTTCCCGCCGGTTAACAGCGTTGCGCCTTCTTCTTTTCCTTTGGCAATATAGCCAAGTACCAGTTCTTGGTGCTTTTTAGAAATAAGTGCGCCTAAGTTAACGTTAGGGTCTAGCGGGTCGCCCATAACAATGTTGTTTTCGGTACGGGTTTTAAGCTCATCAATAAAGGCTTGATAAACAGAGCGCTGAACGTAAACACGGGTGCAGTTAGTGCAAATTTCACCTTGGGTATAGAAATTACCGAGCATAGCGGCGCTGATAGCCTGGCTAATGTCGGCATCTTCGAATACTACAAGCGGAGACTTACCGCCAAGCTCCATGGTGACATCTTTTAAGTTTGACGCAGCGGCGCTTTGCATCACCTTTTTACCTGTGCCTACCTCACCGGTAAACGATACTTTGTCTATGTCAGGGCTGTTTGTAAGCCATTGGCCTACTTGTGCTGCGCCTTGAACCACATTGAATACGCCGTCTGGTATACCAGCTTCAGTGAAAATTTCAGCCAGTTTAAGCGCACCCATAGGGGTTTCTTCTGACGGCTTAAATATAAACGCATTACCTGCGGCAAGGGCGGGACCTGATTTCCAGCAAGCGATTTGAATAGGGTAGTTCCATGCGCCAATGCCGGCACAGATACCTAGCGCTTCTTTGCGCGTGTAGAAGAAATCGCTGCCAACAGGCTGCTGGGTACCTAATTGAGTAGGGGCAAGGCCCGCATAATACTCTATAACGTCAGCGCCAGTTTCAATATCAACACAGTCAGCTTCTTGAATAGGCTTACCGGTATCGAGTACTTCTAATTTAGCGAGTTCATCATTACGTTCGCGAAGCAGTGCAACCGCTTTGTTAAGAATGCGAGTTCTTTCGATAGGTATCATTGCTGACCATACCGCAAAGCCTTCTGTAGCACTCTTGATCGCTTCTTGTTGAATAAACTCATCAGCTACTTCTACGTGATAAATTACCTCACCGGTTGCCGGATTGGTTACTGCAAAGGTTTCTTTGCTTTTGTTCGCCAACGGCTTGCCGTGAATGAAATTCTGATAAGTTGGTAATGACATGCATAAACTCCTACTTTAAATAGTGCTGACAATGCTCGCCAATTAGCGCGCTCTTTGCGTGAAAAATACATACGTACAAGCGAGTACATCTCTTTGGTTTCAATACGATGAATAGTGTTGAAACTATTTTTCTCGCTAAGCGTTCGAAGCGCCCGAACTAATCGCTCTACGCTTAATAAACACCATTTTAGTTTTCTTTACCTTCACCTCTATCTGAGCACTGTTTCTGCAGGCTTAATAGTGTTTGATTTAGTTAAAGAAAAGCAGTGTTTTTATTTTAATTGGCTGTTCAATAAAAATAAATTGTATAGTGTTCTAACTATTGTTTCAACGTTGAAGCATATTTAACGGCAAGTGATAAGGATGTTAAGTGCGTGTATTTACGGCTTAAGTGGCTGATTTTTAGTGATTAAAGGCGTAACATTAAATATATAAATAAAATGCTAATTACCGGGGACGGTGTTTGTTTCAAAGAGACGGAACCGCGAAAAAGTGTTTAATTGAAACTATTTGACAGAGAGTGGTGGCTGGCGCAGTGCTTTGCAAAGCACATGGCGAGCATTACACGAGCATAGCGGTTTCGGCACTTTATAGAAAGCGCCGACGCTCGCTATAGAAAGTAGTTAATCTTTCTCAATAAGTTTTAGGGCTTGTATGATAATGATGCTGCTTGAATTTTAATGGTCAATTTTACAGTGATAGTAGCCAGAATTTATGGAAAGGGTGGCAACATCACCTTTATTCCAATACACCACACCTCTGTTATTGGTGTATTTCGCTCCCGATGCAGAACGTGATAGCTGCACGATGTGATGCATATTGTTGATTGAGACTGCTTTTGTATCTGGGCCAAGTGTATTCACACGCAGCTCTGTGATACTGGCGTTTGGCGTCTCACACTTATAGGTTCTCCTATTGGCTTGTGTAGTAGCGCCGGCAATATCTTGCTTTTTAGCTGTCTCTTTCGACCCTTTTTTAATTCCAAGGCCGCGTTTATTAGCAGTAACAGAGTTTGATCCTTGGGAGGAGGATGAAATTATCGCTTTTACTGTTTCGTTATCATTGCTGTCATAAAGAACTAGCCACGTGTTATCCAATATTGCGTAAGTTTTCGATGAAGCCAGAGCATCTACGAAACTTTGCTCTTGTTTCATAAGTGCTGGGGCGCACATCTTTCTGGTAAGTACAATTTTATCGGCAGAGAAGAGTTGAGCATTGCTCTCTGCACTGAATGCTTTGTTTGCATTCGCAAGATCGAGCGCCCCTGTATATTGATTACAGCCTGTGCTTCCGCTTATTCTGCTAACATCACCACTTACATTCACATCAAGAGTAACGTGGCTAAAGTCGATAATGCCTGCTTGATTTATGCTTTCGACCTGCCAATGGCTAGCTGAAAGTGTTAGCTTGTTCTCCTCACTACTTTGTCCTTGTTCATCATTCGAATACATTGAAGAAACTGAACTACAAGCCGTTAAGGCGAGAAGTGCAGGTACTGCTAAAGTCAAAAGGTACTTCCTTTTATTCATGAAAACTCCACTTATTATTCATCAATAGCGGTAGGAGTCGCTTTTCACGACTAAGTTCAGCAATATTACTCAGTTAAAAAAACGTACATGCTAAGCCAGTTTTTTTCTGTTTGTCGTTAAGCCGACAGTTTGCGTGGGATCGCAAGGAGTAAACTGACCATCACAATACAAATAAAATGTTGGCGCAGTATGAAAAATCTAGAACAACACTTAAGTGAGTACGCTAAGTACCATAGAGATCAGAAAAACATCTACACCCATTATATCGGCATCCCGCTTATTGTTTTTTCGGTGCTCTGCTTACTCAGTAAGCCTGCATTTCTTGTGAATGCCCCCATTTTGGGAGCTATGGTCATTAGCCCAGCTTTGTTCGTTTGGGTGATAGGCAATGCATTCTATATCAAGTTAGACATAAAGCTGGGCGTTGTTATGGCATTTATTACAGGAGCTATGGTCTATTTCGCTCAACCTATTGCTCAGCTTAGTATAAATATCTGGCTTGCTATCTCTTTAGGCATTTTTATCGGTGGGTGGGTACTGCAATTTATTGGTCATCATTTCGAGGGAAAAAAGCCTGCGTTCGTAGACGACATAATGGGGTTGGCCATAGGCCCACTTTTTGTGCTTGCTGAATTGAGTTTCGAATTGGGCCTAAGAAACGCCCTCAAAGAAGAGATTGAACGCCGTTCTGGACCTGTAAAGTAATTGCTTTAGACAGCGCGTTGAAACAACCAGTCTCAACGCGTTGTTATAACTTAAGCGCTAAGCTTTCATCTTCTCTATCGTTTCTTTACGCAATTGTATTTTAGACTCAGCAAAAGACTTCCTAGGTAACATCTTGAGTTTTTCTGCATAACCCATGGCTGTCGCTAATACCTGCTCTTGAGGTACTGCTGCATCTAAAAAGCCTGCTTTAACCGCTTCACTGCCTTGATAGATGCGCGAGAAAAGTAAGGCTTCAGTTTGGCTAGTATTAGCGAGTCTGGCTTTGGCTAGTTCCATACCGAATGGCGGCAGCACCATACCAATGGCGGTTTCATTAAGACCATACTTAGTATCTGCATCTTTACCAATACGCAGGTCCGCAGCCATAAGCATAATTGCGCCCATTGCAATGCTGTGACCTTCTGCAGCAACGACAACAGGTAGCGGAAAACTATACAGGCGCACAATTAAATCAGCGCCTTTTGATACCAGTTCGTGTTGTTTTGCTTTGTCGTCAGCTTTCATTACTGACAAATCAAAGCCCCCGCAAAACTTGCCTTCACCGCCGTGTAATACAACTGCTTTTGCGTTTTTCTCTGCTTCATCTAAGGCATCATTGAACTGCTGAATAAGCTCAAAGCCGACGGCGTTAACTTTTCCGTCGTCAAAGGTGATTACTGCAATATCGTTATTAATAGCTAAATTAAACGCCATGGTATGTCCTGTCACTTTCTTGGTAGGAATTAATGTACGCCACACTTTATTAAGCGCAACTTTCTAGCAGTGATTGTAGGTAATTGATATCTATTATGATAGTGCTTTACGCATCGTCTTCGGGATATGTGCTATGAATATCATTGATAATATGGGGAAGTTCTGCAATAAGCTTCTTTTTGTAACGGCGTTGCCTGCGTCGTGCTTTAGCATTATTAGCCCTCCATTGCGCTCTTTTATCTTTCACTATTCGCTCTAGGTCTTGGCCGTCTTGAATCAGAATTGCATCATTAATAGTTGTACGTTTTGTCATACTAAAACTCCAACTTTAGCTGTTTATTGCGCCACTGTTTCGAGCGCTGGTTGAGTACGTGAAGCGAGACACTCTCAGTGGCTATCTGTCTCGCCAGATTTAATGCAGCGCAGGCCTGTTCGTCGGTCAGGTTTTTATAGGCCGGTGAGGGAATAACCTCATACCACGCACAGCCGACAGTATTGTCTAAAATCACCCGCATGAAACAGTGGTCATGATGTATTGGCCAGGCGTTTTTCTTTGTAGATGCAATAGAAGGGAGCACGTTCTTCGCGTAATGTAAGAATTCTCGTAGATTATTTACGTGCTCTGTGGATTTTGAAAGGTAGGCATGTGGGGATTGAGTTAGAAAGGTAGATGTATGCATATGTGTATTCCCCCTGTTCAACTCAAGTAAAAACTATTGCTAAAGTTGAGCAAGAGTTTACACGACACCAATGAAATTCAGAGTTACACTATTTTTAGTTTTACTGTTTTTCTTTATAGATTCTTAGTTTATTGATTCTTAGCCTTGTGAGTTTTAGCTTAGCGCCAAATACTCATTATTAATTACATGGTTGGTTAATGCGCCCTCATTTAAAAATTCTTGTTATAGAAGATGCTGTTGATCTGTTGGAACAAATTACGTCGAGCATAAGCAATACCATTGCTTACTTCGACCGAAGTGACGTTGAAATAAGCCTGCTTGAAGCGAACTCAGTTGCAAAGGCATTGCAATTTGTTCGAGAAGACGGTGACATTCAAGCTGTGGTATTTAGCTGGGATGTGGTGGCGAAGGTTAAAGAGCTGACAGACGTTGAGCCTTTATTTGGCGTACTTAATGAAAATACGAGCCCCGCAGCAGAAAGCGTTAGTTCACAAAACGCGAACGAGAAAACAACAAGCGAAGAGTCTTCTGCACACAACGCGGTGATTGATAACAACGCGAAAGTTATCGACGCCATTAAACGCATTCGCCCTGAACTTCCCGTGTATGTCTTAGGCGATGCCGTAAAAGGGTTAGATATAGTAAACCAAGCCAATGGCATTGAATCATTCTTCTATCGTAACGACATTATTTCAGACCCAGAATCTATTCTGGGTTATATCATCAATGACTTTGACGATAGAAACGAAACGCCGTTTTGGACTGAATATAAAGACTATGTGGTAGAGTCTAACGACTCGTGGCATACGCCAGGTCACAGCGGTGGCGCAAGTTTTAGAAATTCACCCTATATCATTGATTTTTATCGTTTCTTTGGCCGCAACGTATTTGTTAGTGACTTATCGGTAAGCGTAGACTCACTAGGCTCACTCTCAGATGGCACTCACGCTATTGGAAAAGCGCAAGCCGCTGTCGCGAATACATTTGAAGTTCGCCATTCCTATTTTGTCACGAACGGCTCGTCTACATCGAACAAAATTATTTTGCAGACGCTGTTGCGTGAGGGCGACAAAGTTATTGCCGACAGAAACTGCCACAAGTCGGTGCACTACGGCATTATTCAGGCGCGAGCCATGCCAGTGTATTTAGACAGTGTATTTAATCCTGAATACGGTATTTTTTCACCGCCTAGAATGGCGCAAATTAAGCAGCTTATTAAAGAAAATACTGACGCTAAACTTATCGTACTGACGGGCTGTACCTATGACGGGTTATTGACCGACCTTAAGCAAGTCGTAAATTTAGCCCATGAGCATGGCATTAAAGTGTTCATTGACGAAGCATGGTTTGCGTATTCCTTGTTCCACCCTGCATTGCGTGACTACTCGGCTATCGCCGCTGGGGCAGACTATATTACTCACTCTGCGCACAAAGTGGTGTCGGCGTTCTCACAAGCATCCTTTATTCATGTGAATGACCCTGACTTTGACAAGGACTTCTTTAAAGAAGTGTTTGCTATTCACACCAGTACCTCGCCTAAGTATCAACTGATTGCCTCGCTTGATGTATGTCGGCAGCAGCTGGAAATGGAAGGCTACAAAATCCTTAATGAGCTATTAAGCAATGTTGCCGAACTCAAATCGCAAATGGCCAAGTTCAAGCGACTTAAAATACTCTCGCCTAGTGACTTTGCGAATATGTTTTCTCACTTTGAAAGTGACAACATTGGGCACGACCCCCTTAAAATCTTAATTGACGTTTCGGCACTTGATTATTCAAACCAAGAAATACATCGTTTCTTGATGGACGAAGTCGGTTTAGAAATAGAGAAGTTTACCCATAGCACTATTTTAGTATTGCTTACGCTAGGTGGAATGCGCTCTAAAATTGTAAGGCTGTACAACGCATTGAAACGTCTTGATGACGGTGCTGTTAACCTTAGTAAACGCAAGAGCAAAAGCCCGTTACCGGCAGACATTCCGCCCATTCATTTAGACGACCTTCCGTCAAAAGCGTTTTTCAGCCCTAGAGAAGCCATTCCATGGCAAAACAGCGTTGGACGCACTGCAGCTGGCTTAATTACTCCGTACCCACCCGGTATTCCACTTATTGTTCCTGGACAGAAAGTGGAGCAAGCGCATATTGATTACCTTCAGGCCCTGGCAAGCCAGAAGCTTACTGTACAAGGTATTTACGACGGTGACATTTATGTGGTTGCTGAAGAATAAAAACCTTAAAGTTAAAAGGAATTAAAAATGATGAAACGTTCTTTGCTTGTATTTAGCTTAATGTCAGGTCTTGTTGCTTCACCCTTGAGCGCTAAAGATTATGTAACAAGCGAACAGTTACCTGATTGGTTTAACACGTCATTGAAAAAAGAGGCGAGGGACTTGCCTCGCACCAGAGTGTCGCTACCAGTGTTTCCTATCAACGCAACTGCCATTGGTACGTGGTCTGATGCTACACCAATTGAAGACTATTGGTATTTCACCGTTGATATTGGTTCGGAGTCTCCTGTCGAATGCTGGGCTTTTCAAGACTATGACGGCTTAGCAAATTCTCTTGTGAACATGATGAAATATGCAGTATCCAATATTTCAAAAGCACAGGAGAAAGTGCTCGATAGCCAGTTTAATTTTAGTTTGGATATGTCAACAATGGGGAATACACCGGTATTCGCCTACAACTTGCTGTACAACCTAGGTGAGCCTGAACAGCGTGTGTCGGGCCTACTCAAGGGAATGTCCGCTGAAACAGCGAATGGCCTTCAGGTTTGTTTGCACAATGAAGTGGGCTATCGAGAAACATTCAAAGACGTATTTGCGTCTTTTGTGAATGCCGTAGACAAATCCTCAAACCCGCAGCCTTTCTTTCACGCTATTAATGGCATGAAGATGCACGGCGAATTAGTGGGAATAGTGTCGGAAAAATTTTTAAAAGATGCCGACGGCGATGTTGAGATTGTTGAGACAACGTCGTTAATATTGCCCGTCGATGAAAGCACGGTAGCATCCACTGACGCCCGCGTTCGCTCATGGAGTCGCGCTGACGGTACGTTAATCAACGCGTATCAGTATGCAGTAGAAAATAGTGAATTAAGTTCTTCAATGGGTATTTCTATGCCAGACGATAAATGGGTGTTAGAAGGTGAAATACAAAGCAAAGCAATTTCTTCTGAACTTGCTTTCACCGGAGAGTTAATTTCAAACTTTGGCGCCTACCTTGAAACGCAAAAACTAGCGGCGTCAGATAAAACGTCGGCTAACTATTATACGTGGAATGCTGACGCAGACCCCACCCAGGCGACAGAAACAGAGTTACAAAAAAATGGCACTGAAAATGGCTTACTAAAACTGACTGCGGACGTCATAGGTTTTAAAGTCAACTATACGGTGGATGAGGCGTTTATTATGCAAAACGCTGAAATGAAAATGGGGCCTATGGATTTCCACATTTCACCCTTGTATGTGTCTGGTAAGCCAACAGAGCTGTAACTCGGCTATTGAGAACTAATGAAACATAAAATAGTCAGAAGAAAAGTCACTATTATCACATTATTGCTTAGCCTTTGGGCTGCCAACACTGTTTATGCGCAAAGCACGCCTAAGTTTGCAGTAATCCCTCTAACGCTAAGCGAAAACGTGTCGTTGCCCTTTGGCAATGAGATATTGCTTGATATAAAGGTTTACGACCCCGACTTAGTGAGTTCGGTTTTAGGCCAGTGGCGTGGTATAGAAGTAGCGGGTCACCACAATAATCTTTTAAGGCTTTCAATAAGTGAAAATGTAACGGCGGTGGTAGATGACCAACCGCCACACTCTCAATATCTTGCTAATACGTTTGTAATTGACTATGAAGAAGCGTCGGTTAAAGAAGTAACTTCTGCTTTTTTGTCTGATTATGGTAAAGGTGTAAAAAAAGAGTATGAAGGCATTAGCGCTAGCGTTCAAGAAACAAAAGTACAGAGTTACTCTGCTGAGGTAGGCGCGAAGATTGAAGCATTTATTGCAAACTATATTACCGAGCCTTCTTATATTCATAGCTTCTCCTTTGCATCGACGGTTGCAAAATCTAAGAGCGGAGATTGCACAGAATACGCGGTGCTCTCTGCGGCAGTAGCTCGAGCGCTTACTATTCCTGCCAGAGTCGTCGTTGGTACGATAATAGTTGAAGACAACAGCAATGTAGAAGCGATTGGTCATGCATGGAATGAGTTTTGGCTTGATGGGAATTGGCGGCGAATAGACGCAGCAATGTACGGTGCGGAGTCTATTAATACGTTTTATTTACCCTCTCATATTTTAAGTAACGAAGGGCCTGGTTATGCTTTAAACCTCTCTAAAGCGGTACTAAACAGCCCCGAAAGTATTACTATTGTAAAAAAAGATAGGTGATATCTTATCCTATTGGTAATTGTATGACGCCCTTTTTACAGCGCTATTAAGCGTTGCTGCTTTGCGTTTTGGGTTTCATACCTTACACTTGCGCCGAAAGTTATAAAAAGGGCAGTGCAAATGAAACTAAGTGACGTGAAAAAGCTTCATCAAAAGAAATTTAGAACGCAGTTCGGGTTCTATTTGGTGGAAGGAGAGCACTTAGTTTTAGAGTTAATTAATGTTGCTCAGCATGACAGTAGTACATTAGGTGATATCACCCTTTATGTAACGGCTGAGTATGAGGCATGGGTGAAAGAAAGACTTGATTCTTCAGTCTCTAATATGAAGGTAGAAACGGTATCGTCGCAACAAATGCAGCAACTAAGCGATACTAAATCACCTCAAGGTATTATCGCTCGCGTTCCACTTCCTAACTCCGTGTCATATTCAGAGCGGTCACAAACCAGCATTTCAGCAAACAAACCCAGTACCGAAAAGTACATCTATTTGTATGAAGTTCAAGACCCTGGCAACTTAGGCACCATACTAAGGACGCTAGCGTGGTTTGGTGATTTTACGCTGTTACTAAGCCCAAACAGTGTGGACCCATATAACTCGAAAGTTGTGCGCTCAAGTATGGGGGCTATTTTCCATGTAAACATGGAATTAAACGTAGCGCTTGAAAGCCTAGGCGAGCGGTTCGAACGTTTCGCTTTCTTGGATATGGATGGAAGTAATATCACCTCTAACACCTTTGGTGATTACCAATGTTATCTGTTTGGCAACGAAGCACGTGGCGTGCCTGTTGACGCACTATCACAGCTTAATGCAACGGCGTATACCATTGCGGGAAGCGGTAAGATTGACTCGTTAAACTTAGCCAGCGCTGTAAATATCTGCGCTTATGAATTAACCCGTTAAGCACGCACTCTCAACTCGATTACGATAGGACACAACCATGGCATTACAATGGTTCCCGGGGCACATGCACAAAGCCCTAAAAGAAATTAAAGAGTCGCTTAATCAAGTAGACATTCTTATTGAGGTGCTTGACGCACGTATTCCGTATTCCAGTGAAAATACTGAAATTGCAAAAATACGCGGCGACAAGCCCTGTATTAAAATTCTTAATAAGTATGATTTGGCAGACCCAGAAATTACTGCGCGCTGGCAGGAGAGCTTAGAGAAAGAGCGCGGCGTGAAGACGATTACAACCTCTAGCGATAACCCGGGCAACAGCAAGCAAATTATGCAGCTGGTTAAAAGCATTTGTTCGTATAAAGAAGGTCAGCCTAAAGCAATTAAAGCTATGATCACGGGTATACCTAACGTGGGCAAATCAACGCTAATAAACATTTTGGCTGACCGAATCATTGCTAAAACAGGCAACGAGCCAGCCGTGACGAAAAGCCAGCAGCGCATAAACTTAGGCAGCGGTATCATTTTGTTTGATACTCCGGGAGTACTTTGGCCTAAGCTTGAAAACCCACATTCCATTTATCGCTTGGCTTCATCAGGTGCTGTTAAAAACACCGCCATGGAATACGACGATGTCGGTTTTTTTGCAGCAGATTACCTCATTAAAGCGTATCCAGAGGTAATGAAGGAGCGCTATAAGCTGGAAGAGTTGCCCGACACTGAAATAGAGTTTCTGGAAGCTGCCGCTAAAACGCGCGGAGCAATTCAAGCGGGTGGTCGCGTAAATCTTCATAAAATATGCGAGATTCTGCTTAAAGAACTGCAGTCGGGCAAGTTGGGGCGAATAACGCTAGAGACACCGGAAATGCTAGAAGTCGAAAAAGAAGAAATGGCACTTGAGGCGGCGAAGAAAGCTGAAGCGAAAGCCAAGCGTAAAGCAAAATTCAAAACAGGCTCGTTAACACCTGATAAGAAAGATCGGAAAGAAAAACGAGAAGAGAAGCGTCAAGAACAAAGCCGTAGAATGCGGGCTCAAAACAAAAAATAAAAAATATAATATTTTTTGCATCCAAGCATCCGATTGAGTCGTTTGGTTAACATGCTGTTTACATTTGTGATCTAACTTTAGAGATAAAACGGCATGTTAACTTAACAAGAATAGGATGCCACAATGCACAAACGTCCACTGGTTTTACCCACACTCACATTACTTACATTAAGTATCACCTCTCACTTCGCCCTTGCCGATCGTAATAAGGGTAAGGTTCCCATCGTTACCCCGGAATGTTCAGATATTGCTGTTTGTAAGCAGCAGGGTATTTTTACAAATCCTTTCGAAGAGCCGTTAGTGACGGGTGAATTCCCAGATCAAGACAACACGAACATTACTAACCCACTCAACAACTATCCAGATAATGGGAAATGTGAAGAAAACGAAGACGGTGTGCTGAAATGCAAACCTGCCGCAGGTAGTTTGGCGCTATTGAACGATGGCCGTATTCTTTATTTTAATGCGTTAGAAGGCACAGAAAACGTTGAATATAACGCGCTGTTGGAAATCGGTTCAGCCATAATTAACGATCAAACCCGCGTGCTGACGATGAAAAACGACAAAGCGAGTTGGATAGCGCCATCACCCGTCGATGCAGGGGCAAACCCTGATGGCAATGATTCAGAAACCATTATTGGCGATATCACGGGCTTTTTAGGTACGTCGTTGCCCCTTGATTTGAACACCGATGACGATAGAACCAACAACGACGGTGCGCTTTTTTGTGCCGATTTGGTCGGTTTACCTAACGGCGAGCTTATGGCTGTGGGGGGAACTGATTACTATCATGAGCCTGGTGTGAACACGAGCCTACTTGGCGAGCCGATTAATTTCGGGTTGTCTGAACTAGAAGGGCTTAAAAATAGCCGTATTTTCAATCCTGACGATAACAGCTGGCGCAAAACAGGGGATATGAATTTTGGACGTTGGTACCCCAGTGCATTGTCGTTAGCAAACGGAAACGTGCTGGTAGCAAGTGGCGTTACTAAGTTAGTGAAGCCGGTTTATTTAACCCGCCCTGAAACTTCAGGTCGCAATGTTACCGTTACCGAAACCTACGACACATCGTGCGGAGAATGGACTGATAACGGCCCACTGGCCGAGCGTTCACTGCCTCTTTATCCAAGATTACACCTGCTGCCAAACGGTCATGTATTTTACAACGGGGGCGGACAAGCATTTAACCCATTCGGTCAAAGCTACGATCAGGCATTATGGAATATCGTCGCCGCATATGACCCGCAGTCAAAAACATGGGCTGACCTTGGTTTCGCCGGTCTTCCACTCCACTTGAGCGAAGCGGGTATTTCTGACTTGGCAAGCTTCCTCAATGTGACTAACACGCAAGCTGATGAGTCGTTAAGTGGTTTACTCACTGGTTTAACGGAAGAGCTTATCGCTAACCCCTTCGATGCGCTAGCGCCTATAATCGACGACCCGTATCGCTTAGCTGATGTACAAGCCCTGCTCGGTGCTGGATTTAGAGGTTCAACATTTTCAATGATGCTGCCGCTCACCCCAGATGAAAATGGTCATTACAGTAAAGCTGAGTTTCTTACCGCTGGTGGCGTGTTAACCGGTGTTGCGGCAACAAGCCCAGGTTTGTATTTAGGGACAAATTTAGCGCGTATCGACTCGGTAACTATTGAAGGCGAGAAAATGTTATATGACTCTCGTTCAACAGGGAGTCTTAATCAGGGGCGCTGGTATGGAACAGGGGTGCTATTGCCTACTGGTGAGGTGTTAGTCGTATCGGGCGCGGACAGAGATGAGGTAGTGTTACCTGGAACAGGTAAACCCATCTTGAAAGCGGAAATATTTGACCCTGAAACTGAAACATTTAAGCAGGTTGCCGAACAAAATAGACCACGTACTTATCATAACTCTGCTGCCTTGTTACCTGATGGTAGTGTGTTGATTGGTGGGCATGCTCCAATTAACACCGCTTATGCCTATAGCGTTACGCTTCCAGGGTTTTCGCCAAACGACGGAAGAGATCCTTCCTTTGAAATCTATAAGCCCTCTTATATGTTTGGCGACCGTCCTGCGATTGGAAAAAGAAACAAAACCGTCGCGGTGGGAGAACGTTTTGCGGTAGGCCTTAAAAATACCGATGCCGCTACCGCAGCCATGAATGCAAAAATAGAGTCGGTAGTGCTTATAAGACGCACTAACATTACTCACTTGATAGATGGCGATCAGCGAAGCGTGGAACTTCCTATTTTGCGCAAAAACAACAGAAAAGTGGTGGTGAAAATGCCTAGTCAGCAAGCGGTGGTTCCACCAGGGGATTACATGCTCTTTGTAAATGCGCGTAATGAAAACGGGGAGTTAGTTCCTTCTGCATCAAAAGCCATTACGGTAACAGGCGAACTCTCGGCGATGTGCCAGTAGGAGAATATAGCTATGATTAAGCGAGTAATATCACTAAGCATCATGCTGTGTGCAGGTTTATTAACGGCCGCAAATGCATCTGCCCACGGCGCTTCAGCTGTCGCGGGCGAGTGGCTACCTGTCATTGAAAAGGTCGACACCCAAAACGCTAATGTAATTTCTCAAATTCAAAGCTCACCATTGGGTAATGAAATTCTTGTAGAGTTTACCGGCAAAGGAAAGCTTGAAGTACTTGGAAACGACGGAGAGCCTTTTATTCGCATAACGCCAAGCGGCGTTTACGCGAATTGGGACCACCCAATGTGGTACAAAGTACAAACCGCAGGGCCTAGACCATTGCCAGAGTGGGTGACAGACAATAAGCTGGAATCTAAATGGGAGCTGGTAAGTAAGAATAACTACTATGGCTGGTATGACAAACGACTTGAAAAAACAGATGAGCACATCGATAACTGGAATGTTGCGATTGCTTTAAACGGAAAGCGTAGTGATATTTCCGGTTACTTTAAGTCTTTGGCGCCCCCTGATAAGCGTACTTTGGTAACCGTAGATAATGCGTCGTCGCCAATCGCGGACTTGAACGCTATGGTGGTCCCAGGCGCTGAACGGGCAATTCGAGTTAGTTATAAAGGGGATCATCATATGGTGGTATTGGATGAACACCAATCGCCCATGCTCAGGTTTAGCCCAAATGGTGTGGAAGTGAATACGCACAGCAAAGGGTGGCAGTCGCTTGGACGAGCGCCAGTAACTACGGATAAACAATGGGTTAAGGTCTCCTCTCAAGCGGCGTACACCTGGCCTGACAGTCGGTTAGAAAAACGAAGCGAGGAAGGCTGGAAGATCCCTGTGTTCTGTCACCAAGATAAAAAAGTGAAGCATATACAAGGTGGATGGATAGAGGTCGCGAGCCTTTGATGATGTGGTAACTTACATTAGGAGATCTATTGGTCACTTAAGCTTGCATTGCTTCGTGAAGGAGCGATACGCTTTAGACACTATCGCAATAATTAACAGGACGTGACGTTGGACACTATTCAGTATTTTGATAAAGCATTGTTTGAAACGCTTAAGCAGTCGGCAGAGACAAGCCCTCGCCGGCGAGCAAATTTTAACGTCCACAAATCTTATACTGATATGGTCCAGCGTCTTTTTATTGCAATGATGGCCGATTCTTACGTGCGGCCTCATCGACATGTACAGTCTCATAAGTGGGAGTTCTTCATGGTGGTAGAAGGCGAATTAGACATTCTATTTTTCAGCGAAGATGGCGACGTTGAAAACAGAGTAACGCTAACGGCCAGTGGAGAGACCAGCGGAATTGAGATTCCTCCTAATACCTGGCACGCAACGGTGTGTCATAGCCCAGTAGTTTTCATGGAAGTTAAAGAGGGCCCTTACGAAGCCGTCGATGATAAAGGCTTTGCAAGCTGGTCTCCTGAAGAAGGAAGCGACCAGGTCCCCAATTTTCTAGCATCACTCAAGCAAGCGGCGGTGGGTGATAGCGTAGCCTTTTAAAGGTACTTCTTGTCTAATCACTCACCCATAGCCTACTGTAGGCACTTTCCTTTTTGGAAAGTCATTGCTATTGCTTATCTACATGGTATGGTTAAGGATAAGTGACTGAAGGCCGCTGCTGAATTTTTAAAAAGCACCGAAGCCTAAACATTTAGCTTAGTCGCGGCACAGGGTCGTTTGTACAAGCACATTGTGAAAAGAGAATTATCATGCAAAACGTTTCAACTGGTTATTTTTATAATTTTAATTACTGATTGCACCTGACCGTCGGTGTTCAGGGGCAAGTATTGGCTTCTGGGCACTGCAGGTAAGAACGTTTTGCAAAAGCCCAGAAGGTATCACCATCTGGGCTTTTTTAATGCCCGAAATTCTCGGTAAAAGACAATGAAAGAAATTACACTAGGTGACATAAGAAAACAGCACAGGGTTAAACAAGAAGTTGTAGCAATGGCATTATCGGTAACGGCTTCTGGCGTGAGCAAGTTGGAATCGAAGCGTATCCAGGATGTTTCTCTTCAACGCGCAGCAGCATATTTAGCAGCCGTTGGCGGAAATATGAAAATTGAAGTGACTATGCCAGATGGCGCTACATTACAAGTAGGGTAAGGGAGAAGGGGCTTTTGCTTTAAAAATGCTAAATTATAACCAACAAGTCTTCGTCTTTAAGATGGCTAATCCAACCGCTACTGGATTGGACTCGCCATATTGTTGGTCAATGCTAATAAGAATTTGAGCTGCGTATTCTACTGATAATATGCTGCGCTATTTTCTCTAAAGCGGCGTGATGTAGCGAACGTATATAGCCACTCGTTAAAGGAAATACCCTGTGCACTCTGCTCATTGTAGAATGGGCTAGGCGACGATACTGGGAATGCATTGTCCTCACAGAAATCGTTTAGCACCATATGGCACGTGCCTTCTCCAATATAAAATTGGTAGTTCCATGTGAATGCTGACAGCGCATGAACCGATGCATTAGCTTGAAGCTGCCAGCCAAGTATGTAGCCTAAATCAGATTCTGTTACTCCCCATGTCGTTGGGTCTAAATTACCTCTTGAAACCTGATCTGAAATTTTTGAAAACTGAATTTGGACAATATCAGTCCCGGTTGAATACTGGGCAAAGCGATTCCAAGGGTACTGATAAGCTAGTCGCAACATCACCTGTTTATTAAGGGTTAGATAGTTAAAGTTACCTATTAAACGTTGGAAATTTCTTGGAAGTGTGTCTTCAATACCCCACGGGCCTTGATAATTTAGCACTGTTTGCGTAAAACCTTTTGAAATAACGCCTAGGGACGCATCAGCAAAAAGCGCTACTTTGGTGCGTCCAAACAGCGATTGGAAGTAGGGAAAGTTGAATGTAGCGCCGTATCCACCGGCACTACTTCCACTGAGTAACACTTTATTAGGTGATAAATCATCATTATTCAGTTTATCTTTAATCCACTGCATAACAACTAGCGCGTTGTCGTGGCCACGGTGTCTTAATGTAACTTCTGCACCTGGTAGGCCTGTAACGATTCCAAGCTCGTCAACATACTGCGTATCTTTAGAGCCCAAGTGTAAGTCGCCAGTACAGTAAGGAATGAAAACTTTTGACCAAGTTTGAAAAGGGTTTTCTTCCGTATCCTCAAATATTCCGCCCGAAATAAAAGGCGTATTCTCGATTACGGCTGAAGGATTATAAGCGGCCCGTGACATCGGGTTGTCGTCGAACTCGAGCTGCATAGAAGCAAGGCAGGTTGCGTCATCCCAGCATGCGCCTCCACCGTTAAAGTAAATCAGTAAATTGTCACTCTCGCCCTGTTCGAAATAAAACGAAAATGGATTTGGAGCTAACCCTTCAGGCCCAGGTAAAGCGGGAAGGGAACATGATGGATAAGCGGTTTTCTCTCCACCGCCAGGTACAGATACGACAACTTCATTATGAGGCGTAATTTGTTCCCATTGTGCGAACGCATTATGAGTACAAAAACTGAGTGCGATTATAGCAAGATAACGAAAACGTTTAGCGTAAGGCATAAACAATTCCTTTTGAAATAGATAAACATGGTTTTATAAAGTGACTTTAAGCAGGCTTTATGAAAGAACTGTACTTCCCGTTGTTCTCACGAATTACCAATAGAAATATATCCCTAAATTCCAGCGAAACGAGTGTGAAAATATCGCATAGGGTTACTAAATGGCTCCATAATAAGTACATATGGATATTGAAAGCTGCAACTCTAGGTTAAAGCAAATATGAGTGCTGTCTAGAGTAAAAAATGACATTTCAAAGCATTGAATAAACATATTTTTACGACTAATCGCTTTAACTCAAGTACGGCTGGGTTAAAATAGCATGAAATCGATTACTAGGAGTCTTACATGGCCGTTCATGAAATTACCCACCCTCTCATTGCGCACAAATTAGGGCTTATGCGAAATGCCAAAATTAGTAGCAAAGATTTTCGCGAGCTTGCCTCTGAAGTAGGAAATCTGCTGACCTATGAAGCAACGCGAACGCTGCCGACAGAGCGAGCTACAATTAAAAGCTGGTCAGGCGACGAGGTAGAAGTAAGACAAATTAAAGGGAAAAAGATAACGGTAGTGCCTATCCTTCGCGCCGGGTTGGGGATGTTAGAAGGTGTATTAGAGCTAATTCCAAATGCGAAAATTAGTGTGGTTGGGCTTTATCGCGATGAAGAAACCCTTCAGCCTATTGCTTACTTTGATAAGGTAGTTAAAAATATCGACGAACGAACCGCACTGATTGTCGACCCTATGCTTGCAACCGGAGGAACGTTAATCGCAACTATTGACCTACTCAAAAAGAAAGGCTGCCGTCGAATAATGGGGTTGTTTCTTGTTGCTGCACCTGAAGGCATCAAAGCCGTAGTCGATGCTCACCCCGATGTCGATATATTCACAGCTGCTATTGATGAAAGACTGAATGAAAAAGGCTATATACTGCCAGGGCTCGGTGATGCCGGGGATAAAATTTTCGGCACAAGGTAGAAAGAGAGCTTCTTAAAATTAAGCTTCTCAATGTATTTTTATACTTAGACGTTAAATTAGTGACTAAATTGCGCGTTAAACGTTTAAGTTAATGGTATAGTCAAAGGGTAGTCGAAGCGCAAGCTTGCTACCCTTTGTTTATTTTTGATCAGGGTAGTAAGTCTCGTTAAAAGAGCTTATAACAATGAATAAAACGAAACTAACCCTAAAAGATGTTGCTGAGCAGTTAGGCGTATCAACGGCAACCATTTCAAACGCGTTTAATCGTCCAGACCAATTATCCAAAGCGAGGCGCGAAGAAATTTTGTCGCAGTGTAAAAAGATTGGATACAGTGGGCCAAACAAAGCCGCGCAAATTCTAAGGAAGGGCACTTCAAATATTGTGGCTCTAGTGCTCGCCGACAGTATCTCCTATATGGTGAGCGACCCAGTAGCTAGCACATTTATCAAAGGGGTCTCATCTGCTCTGCAAGAGAATGGTAAGCACTTATTACTTTACGCGGGTGATTCAAACAGCCTTCTTGATGTAGTAGATTTTGTTGACGGGTTTATTTGCTATGGTCAGCCTCGCAATAATAATCTGGTAAAAGAATTAGCAGTGTCTCCGAAGCCGGTTGTTACGGTAGATTTTGATATCGAAGATAAGCCGTCGATTAATATCGACAACGAAGAAGCGGCTTATCGGGTTGCGTCCCATGCATTAAAAGAGGGTGACAACGTGGCAATATTTGGGCTACGCCTTATCGATTCACCCTCTACGTGTCGTATATATGATAGCCCATTGATTGATGTAGATAGCTCAATTGCCCACCGCCGTCTTGATGGATATTTGAAAGCTGCGGAAGAAAAAAATATTACGGTAAGCAATGAGCGTATATGGCACCTTCCAGAAAGTGATAGACACTTTGCCAAGCAGGCAGCCAAAGAAGTGTTGACCAGTTCTCCCAGGCCAAATGTTGTCTTGTGTATGAGTGATATCATCGCACTCGAGTTACTTAACTCAGCATTAGATATGGGAGTTAAGGTCCCAGAAGATCTTAAAATAACGGGGTTTGATGGAATCGAAGAAGCCGAGCGTGCTCGACCTAGCCTAACTACTGTATGTCAATCGAGTGCAAGTAAAGGTGTTGAAGCAACCAAAGCTTTACTTAGCATGGTTTCTACCAAAAGTACCTTGCCTTTTGAGCTTCGCGTTGGAGAAACTGTTTAAAGAAATTTTCTCGAAAAGGTTAATAAGACGCCCGAGATAAGTGCGCCTTATTAACCTGTAGCAAGGTTAGATATGCCCAGTGTTTTTTTTAGTAGAAAGCGTAATTTAAATTAAGCATATATGAGGGACCAAACTCCCGGCGGAGCGTAACAATGCCTGCATCATCAATGGTTTCTTCCTTCTCATCAGTCAGATTAACGCCTTGAAGGGAAACTCTTAGTCCTTCCAAATATTCAATGCCACTATCTGCAAAGTCATAACTTATTTGTGCATCGACCTGGGTGACAGCATCCCGCGTAGCAGCTTCAATTTTGTTGGAGCCCCCGCGTTGATAAGTAAGGAACTCTGAGCGGTCTGTAGCGGCTACCCTTACTTCGAATCCGTTAGCCTCGTAGTAAACCGTAATGCTGTATGTATTGTCAGATTGACCGGGAATAGCTGTGCCATCTTCGAGTTCAGCATCTAAGATAGTTGCTGAAGCGGCAATACCAAAGCCGTCCAGTACATCCCCCACCATTCTCAATGGAATATTGGCCGTCAGCTCAATACCTTTCATTTCACCTTCAAGACCGTCTTCGAAGAATGAATAGAACCCCTGATCTGGTGGCGTTACTAAGTCACCCACTTCGTAAGGCGTATCCTGAGGGCCATAATTACCAGCCACATCGATCACTCTGTCGTGAAACCC
The DNA here is from genome assembly GCF_036864475.1 of Alteromonas sp. S005. Classification (NCBI taxonomy): domain Bacteria; kingdom Pseudomonadati; phylum Pseudomonadota; class Gammaproteobacteria; order Alteromonadales; family Alteromonadaceae; genus Alteromonas; species Alteromonas sp. S005. Next base: position 570,326 of record NZ_JAZETN010000001.1, read on the forward strand.
TGGAATAAAGTAGTTTGCGCCTTCGTTTGTGACATCGTTTGTAAAGTCGATGAGTTGATTACCGTCACGGGTCCAGTTAACTAAGTCTTTATAAAAAAGCGCAACTGAGACATAACCTTCTTCATCAAAATAGTTTTCAAAAGATAAATCAAAGTTATTCGCTTCAAGCGGACGAAGGGTTGGATTTCCTGTAAACTTAGACCACGGAGAACCAAACTCTCTTACTGCTTCTTCAGAGTTTTCCGTGGCAATAAGCTCAATGTTTTGATCAAATTTAACAAATCCCGATGCCTTCATCTGATCGATTCGAGCACGGCTTATGGTTTTAGACGCGCCCAAGCGTAAATAGCGGTTTTCATCCAACTCTACACTAATATTCAAGCTAGGCAGGAAATGCGAGTAATCATCGCCGTCCGTTATTATACAATCGGCATCGACTGCCTCATTACCGTCATCATCACATACGGCGAAGTTTGGTCCGACAATACCAATGAAACCTGATGAGGTTTGATCAGTTTGGACATATTGAGCGCCCACATTGCCTTTTACATTGAAACCCTGCACTTCGGTCTCAAAATCTAGCTGTACGTAAACGGTAGTGACTTCTTCATTTACTGTGTAAGTATCGCCCAAACGGTCTGGTTCTAATAGACCGGCATCGTTTAGTGTGTACTCACCATCATTGTAAGGAGCAAATCCATCGTACGCTACTACATTGCCCATTCCCGCCCATGTCAGATCGGCTAGTCCGTTGTATAGATACTGCTGGGGAATCGCTTCTGAAAAAGGGTACGATGAGGCTGTTGCGAAAAAGCCTTTGTTGTCTTTCGCTTTGTATCTATCGCTGTAGTTAATTCCCGCAGTAAAGGTATTAAATATGCTCCAGTTAACATAGCCAACTGCTTCAAAGCGCACAGTGGTGAGTTCTTCCTCAAAGTCGGCGAAGTTTAAGAAGCCGTCTTGCGCATTGAAATAGCTGTAAGGCTGGCCGTTCGCTTGCAGGGCATCAGTGGCAAATTGATCGGCAATATTAGCCATGCCGCCACCCCAAACTTGAGGGCCGGCGAGCTGCAATAAGGCTGGGTCAGAAAATGCATCAAGACCGCTACTGTCAGTAAAGAAAATGCCATCGGCACTCATTTGGAATTGGCGCGAGCCGAGTTGATCTTCGCTAAGCGCGCCAGAGCGTGCGAGGCCTGCATAAGATTCACCCCGTAGGTCTCGCTTACTTGATTCACTATCTGCGACATCTAGCATTACAGTCCAGTCATCGCTTATGTCGTATTTTATATTTAAACCAAAGGTTTGAAGCTCACCGTCTTTTTGAGCGGGATCTGTTCTTAACACAGGGTTGGCATTAATCTGTGTGCCAGAACTATTTACACCGCTGCCGGTAACGTTTGCGGCTGCAAAAGGTTCTATAAAACCGCGGATAACGCCTGAATCAGAGTAATCAATATCGAGGGCGTCAAATACAATATCTAGTCTATCTGTAGGGCGCCATTGCAGAATAGCTGAAACTGTATCCCGCTCTAATACTCGGCTAATTGCTTGCGAATCTAAACCAAAAGGAAGGACCTGTCCTTCATCATTTTCACCGTAACCCCAAACGCCGTATTTTCTCTCATTTCTGGGCGACTCGGTTGAAGCAATAGCGAGTGCTAGACCTACGGTGTCATCTGCAAATTTTTCTACAAATGAGAGGGCAAATCGATTGCCACTGTTATCAAACTCTGGGTTGTCAGAGTCGTTACCTCCGAGTTCATAAACGCCGGTTACGGTAAGCGTTTCTTGAGCAGCTAGAGGGCGTACTGTTTGAAGGTCAACTGTACCGCCGATACCCTGTACTATTAGCGACGCATCTGAAGTTTTATAAATTGTGGCGCCTGTCATTATTTCTGCAGGGTACAAATCATATTCAACACCACGGTTGTCACCAATACCTATCAGCTCGCGGCCATTTAGTGAAGTTCCGGTGAAGTCCTCTTTAAACCCGCGAACAGATATTCCTGACGTTCTCCCTCCAACCCGTTCACCGGAAAGCCCGGGTAAGCGGGCAAGGGACTCTGCAATGGACGAATCTGGGAGCTTACCGATATCCTCTGCTGAAATGGCTTCTACAATTGAGTCATTGTCCATCTTTACTGCTTGGGCACGAATTAGCGACCCTCGAATCCCTGAAACTTGAATAACTTCAACTTGCGATTCATCCTTCGTTTCTTGTGCTATTGCTGAGGCTCCGTGCAGCGCTGCTGCGATTGAGATGGCAACCAGTGCAGGTTTGAATTTGCTTGTGTGCTTCATGCGATATCCTTGCTAAATGCTTTGAATACAGTTTTGTTTACAGCAATTTAACAATAGTGGCAGGTTAGCGAGTGTGCAAGTTAGTGGCTTAAATGTTTAAGTAAAAAAAGCAAGCCCGTGGAAGTAACTTGCTTTTTAAGTTTATAACCTTAGTTGAGCAATACGTGAAACTACCCTGAAACAAAAGGCTTAGGTGCATTTGAATTTAAGTCTTACTCCACACCAATTCTTTAAAGTGCTTACGACACATGGATTCGTAAGTGTCGTTACCACCTATTTGAACCTGGTCGCCATTTTTTACGGCATTGCCATTTTCGTCCAAACGGACTACGAAACTTGCCTTTTTTCCGCAATGACAGACCGTTTTTAACTCTGACAGCTTATCAGCCCAAGCCAGTAAATAGTGACTGCCTTCAAAAGTTTCGCCTAAAAAGTCAGTTCTTAGCCCATAAGCTAGAACGGGAACTCCCAATTCATCAACAACGTCAACCAACTGTTTAACTTGCGCTTTAGTTAAAAATTGTGCTTCGTCAATAAAGACGCAATCGGGTTTACGTGCTTCGTAATCTTTGCTTATCGACGCATATAAATTGTCATCTTTCGCGTATAACTTAGCGTCGGCTTGCAGGCCAATACGCGACGTTACTTTGCCAACGCCGTATCTGTCATCTAACGCTGCTGTGTAGATAATTGAGTGCATTCCGCGTTCGCGGTAGTTGTAAGCAGATTGAAGTAAAGATGTGGATTTTCCTGCATTCATTGCAGAGTAATAAAAATAAAGTTGAGCCATGGTGATTAATAATTTTCGTTATACCAAGAGATTAGGTCGCTGGCATTCATAGGTTTAGCAAAGTAAAAACCTTGCAAGTAATCAGTACCTAGCTGAGCAAGATGAAGCTTTTGCTCTTCGGTTTCGATTCCTTCTGCAATAGTTTTACAGTTAAACTCTTTTGCCATCAAAAGTGTCGCCCTTATAATGGTATCACTCTCTTCAGAGCTATTCTGTACAAAAGAACGATCAATCTTAATAAAATCGCATGGCATTGACTGTAGGCGACTCAATGATGAGTAGCCTGTACCAAAATCATCAATAGAAACTTTAATGCCTCGCGCGACGAGTTCATTGACTTTTACGCTTACCACTTCTTTATCGATAGCGAAAACGCTCTCTGTAATTTTCAAATGAAGCCGCGCCGGAGAGATTTGTGTAGTTTTTAGTGCATTGTCTACAGTTTTAAGAAAGCTATCATCAAGCAGTTGAGAGACTGACACATTGACTGATATTGCAAGACCTTGTCTAAAATGCCAGTGAGACAGGTCGATAAGTGCGCGGTTTAATACCCATGCCCCTATTTCCGGCATAAGTCCGCTACGCTCAGCAAGTGGGATAAATACAGCTGGGGAAATACTTTCATCATCGCATTTCCATCTTAGCAGCGCCTCTACTGAAGAAGGCGTATTTGAAGTAACGTCTATAATTGGCTGATAGAAAACGGTAAATTCCCCATTATCGATGGCGCAGCGCAAACGTTCGCAAAGTTGTTGCTCACGCTTGATTTCTTGATGAAGTGCTTGGCTGAAAACACCAATGGAGCCTCGCTGTTCGCGCTTTTGATCATACATGGTCAAATCAGCCTGCTGAATCAAATCAACAGCAGTTTCACCATGTTCGGGAAACATAGCTATACCAATGGTTGCATCAAGGGTTATTTGATTATCATTGGCAATAATAGGAATGGTGACACCACTGCGCATGGCGTGAGCTACCGCTTTTGCCGTGTCGACATTAGCGTAGGGGATGACTGCTACAAATTCGTCACCTCCCCATCTACCGAGATGGTTTTCTTCTGTATAGTTGCGCAAACGGTCAGCAATTTCTGCCAGCACTATGTCTCCGATTTTGTGGCCTAAACTGTCGTTAACTTGCTTAAAACCATCCAGGTCAATAAATAGAAGCGCCAGCGAATTATCTAGCGCCCGCGTGGTATCGAGTAAGTTATTAAGGTATTTTAAAAAGCCATTTCGGTTAAGTAGATTAGTCAACGGATCACGATTCGAGAGTCGGTAGAGGTCAGCGGTTCGTCGTTCGACTTCAGCTTCAAGGGTCGCGTTTGAGGCATCGAGCTTTTCGTTAGAGGCAATAAGAAGCTGATTAACTTTTTCTGTTTCGCTGCGCTCAATTTTCATCTGCTCTACTAGGCTATTGTTTCTTGCTTTCAGGTGTAGCGTACCTATGAAAAACTTGTGGTAACGAAAAGCACTCATAAAAATACCAAACCAAAAGACCAATCCCAAAACGCCTAAAATAAAAAACTCGCCCTCTTCATCTGTAATAGCGCATAACGACATAGGGACGAGAAGTGCCGTAGAATAATAACCTACAAGCTTTTTGTCTGGCGATAGAACCGTACCTGCTCCCCCTGCCATAGCAACCCACACTTGCAGCTTGTGCGTAAAGACCGACGGCTGGTCGTTTTCGAAGAAAAAAACAAGGCCTGAAAACGCGAATATCGTCATCAGAAGACCGACGAAACTATTGCCCAAAAGCATGTCGGTGGTGTCTCTTTCTATTTCGACTCTTGAGATATTGTCGTGTTGTTTATTCAACCTTTGAAACCTATCGGTAGTACTTACTTGTCTAAGCAAGGTTTGTTACGCATACACATTTCGATTTTATTCGTCTTTTAAATTTATCTCAGCCTACACATAAAAATATACAGCTACAATATAGTACGTTTTTCAATTAATAGTTCTAATAAGATCACAGTTTAGCAAGTTCGCGCTGCTAACAAGTCAGCAAGTTATTGAGCATATTGCTAGCGTTCATACTGTTACATTAACTTATCTTAATCGATGTTTTTAATTTGAGGTGATAGTGCCTGTTAAGCTATTTAAGTTGGACTTTAGAATAAGGCTATTAACATTTGTCTCTTTCTAAACGGTGTTTTTAAAATAAATATTTCACAGGTTGTTTACAATGTTGTTTTTTTGTTATAGATTCTTAATCGATTAAGCTTATTGTGTTGCCACTAAACCTAGTAGTCTAGGGGAAGAGGCTACTTAGGATTTAACAACTCCAACACATTGCCGGAGAAAAACATGAAAAAACATCACACACTCAACGCACTGACTCTTGCAGTTTGTACCGCATTGTCAGGGTCTGTAATTGCACAAGAAACTGCAACGCCAGATGCGGAAAACAAGTCGAAAGAAAAATTTGAGCAAATCGTTGTAACCGCTGCACCTGGCGGTGCTACTATGCAAGAAGCTAGTGTTTCTGTGAGCGCATTTGACGAAGAAGATATTTTAAAACTTGCTCCACGTTCAACAGCCGAAGTTTTCCGCGCTCTTCCTGGTATTCGCGCTGAGTCTTCTGGTGGTGGCGGTAACGCAAACATCACCATCCGTGGTATCCCGCTAGCAACAGGCGGTTCCAAATTTCTTCAGCTTCATGAAGACGGTTTACCAGTATTAGAGTATGGTGACATTAACTTTGGTAACGCAGATAACTTCCTACGTTACGACTGGTCAGTGGCGAATGTTGAAGCAGTGCGTGGTGGTTCAGCATCAACGTTTGCAAGTAACTCGCCCGGCGGCGTTATCAACATGATCAGTAATACTGGTGAAGTAGGTGGTGGTGCTATCGGTACATCATTCGGTGTTGACTATGAAGAGTTCCGTTTAGATTTCCGCTACGGTGGCGAAATCACTGATGATCTATATTATCATATTGCCGGTTTTGCTCGTGGCGGTGAAGGCCCTCGTGAAACTGGTTACAACGGCGACCAAGGCGGTCAGGTTAAATTTAACATTACTAAAATGCTAGATAACGGCCACATCCGTTTCCACTACAAAAACTTGGATGATAAGGTATCAACATATCTTCCTTCACCAGTACTTGTGAAAGGTGATGGTGAGTACGGCCCAGTACCAGGTTATGACGCAAGTTCACAAGCGCTGAATTCTGCATATAACACAAATATTTCTACTTTTGATAGCTTCGGAAACCCTGAGAACCGCGACGTACGTGACGGTATTGAATCTAAAGTTAGCTCTTTCGGTGTAGAAGTTGATTTAGAAGTAGCGGAAAACCTGTTTTTACTTAACAAGTTCCGCATTTCAGATATTTCTGGCGGTTTTATCGCGCCATTTACTGACGGCTTCCCAGCGGGCCCTGGCGATGTTTCAAACTTTGCTTCAGCACTTTGCGCCGGCGCGACAGATGGTGACGGCAATGCGCTAAACTGTGACAGCACAAGCGTGGTACTAGCTAATGGTCCTGGCGCTGGTGATGTATATACGGGGCAAGCTTTCACAAACCTTCAGTTTGACACGCGTATCAATGATCTTGGCAACATGATCAACGATTTCAGCTTGCGTAAAGAGTTTGATAACGGTATCGATCTAACGGTTGGTTACTACTACTCAAATCAAGACATCGCAACAAGCTGGTCTAGCTGGCAGACATTTATTCAAACACTTGACGGTGACAATTCTCAGTTACTAACCATTACTGATGCAGACGGTGTAGAGCTAGTATCTGATGGCTTACTGTCGGCAAGCTTCCTTTCTTGGGAATGGGACCTTAACTATGTGACTAAAGCACCTTACATGAACGTTGGCTTTGAGTTATCGGACAACATTCTGATTGATGCGTCGGTACGTCACGATACCACAGAAGCTTCTGGCGAGCTTATTAGCTCTTGCTGTGGTGGTAATACTGATTTCGACCTAAACGGTAACGGCGTAATTGAGCAAATTGAAGATGCTTCTGCAACTAACAGCGGATTTATCAGCGGTGGTGTGATTAACCTTAACCGTGCTGGTGCGGCGTCTCAAATCGTAGATTACAGCGCGAATAACACGTCTTACTCAATTGGTGGTTCTTACCTTCTAAGCGACAGCCAAACTTTCTTTGCTCGTTACTCAAAAGGTGGCCGTGCAATTGCTGACCGTCTACTACAAATTGGCGGTACGCTAAATGCAGATGGTAGTCTAACAAGTACGACTTCAGGTTACGACACAACTAAGCAGTTTGAAATTGGTTATAAGTACGGGACGAAAGACCTAATGGTCAACGCCACCTTGTTCGACACGGTTACTGAAGATACACAAGCTGAGGTAACTAGCGGTCTTACGTTTATGCGTGAGTACGAAGCGACAGGTCTTGAGCTTGAAGGTCGCTGGAATGCAACGGATAACTTTGTCATGTCTGGTAACCTAACGTGGACAGATGCAGAGATTAGCGACGATGTTAACAACCCAGCATTAGAAGGTAATACACCTCGCCGTCAAGCGGATTGGATCTGGACTATTACTCCAGAATACGTTACTGACACGTGGTCTGTTGGTGCTTCACTACAAGGCTCTACTGAGTATTATGTTCAAGATAACAATGACCTTAAGCAAGACGGTTATACCCTTGTAAACTTATTTGCTACATACTGGGTAAACGATCAGTTCTCAGTGTCACTTAACATGAACAATGCGACTGATGAGTTTATCATCACTGAATCAGAAGAAGGTTCTGCCGCAGTAGGAAGCTATGTACGTGCACGTCCTCTTAATGGTCGTACAACAGTACTTTCTCTTAAGTATATGTTCGATTAAAACGAGGTAATTTGATGCGTGATATGTATAGATTTTATCTAGTTAAAACATAAAAAACGCGTTAAATACCCATCCAATCAAAACGCCTGCTTCCTTGAAGCGGGCGTTTTCATTTGCGGACTGGTATTATTTCTTCCTAGTTCAAGTTGCTTAGCGAGGGCAGCGGAAAGGCGCTCGACTAAATGAGAATGTTTTTTGTGGATAACATGAACTATCTCGTGCTCTACAAGTGGGATGAACTCTATTCCAGACTGCTCAAAAATAGCTTTTTCTGAATAATCACTGGGTATAATCGCGTAATTGAATCGGCCATTTAACAGCAAATCGATAACGTGATTAAAATTGTCAAACTCAATGATATTAGCACTCAGCTCATCTGGGCTTACGTCCATATTGAAGAAGAAACGTGTGGTAACGGCTATTGCTTTGTCTGGGTTTTGCAAAACACTTTTATCGCACTTTGCGCCCCTAATACATAATAAAAATGATGCGCCATGAGAGAGAGCAGGTGGGACAATAACAATATTATTGTCGGGTTGTGCGACAACATCGTAGCGAACAACATCTGCATCTGTCATTCCCTCGTTTAAAAGTCTTAGCCCTCTTTCACCGCCGACTTTCTCGAACCTTACTTCCATGCCAAGGTCGAGATAAGCGCGCTCTACTAAAGGTTTATAGTAGCTGGAAACTCGAGGATGATTGAGTTCGCCAATGATAAAATTTTGCGCGTTATCTTCTGCAAAAGCGACAACTGATAGCGATGAAAATAGATAAAAAAAGAACGATGAAATGCCTTTATTTACCGAAATTTGCGCCTTTTTCATGGCGAGAATCCTTGCATATAGAAGTGTCGTTAATTCAAGGATAGGTACAGATTAAACAAAGGAAAAGTTAATGAGCGTTAAATTTGATTACAGGAATTAAAAAGCCCCGTCAGTTGAAATCTGACAGGGCTTTTTCAATTTGACACCGCTTGTGCTGTTACTATTTAAGCCGCGTTTTGACCGCCATCAATCGCTTTAAGCGTTTGTGATGCAGGAACAAGTTCCATATCGAAGGTGTATTCGTCTACACGAACCGCTAGCTTACGCTTCTCGTTGTAGTCGTGAAGCTTAGCGGCTTCATCAGCCGTTACTACGCCTTTTTCTTGCAGCTTGTTAAGTGCATGTTCAAACGAAATGAACGGCACTACTGGCTCTTTGCGAAGTGCTTTTTGCACCTTACTAAGAAGGTGCGCTACTGCGTGTTTCGCTTTAAACGCCTGCTCGTTAATATCGTTACCATCACCTGGGCTAACACGCACAAGATGCGTAAGCTGCTCTTTCACACTGTTGTCTTGCATAGATGCAATTGATAACTCACGTACTAGGTCGTCGCTAATACCCGCAACACTGTTGGTGTAAGTATTAGTAAGAAGACGCATTAGACCGCGTGTTGCTGTGTTCGGGAAATTGTTGATGAAATTAACAATTGCCTGATCAGCTTGCTGTAAAGACCACTGCATTGCGTATTCAAAGTACGGAAGCGCAAGCTTTCTATCTTCGATACGCTGCTCGTAGAAACGAATTGCTGCCATCGCACCGTATAGGTAACTCATTACGTCACCAAGACGCGCAGATAGAAGCTCAGCTTTCTTAAGGTCACCACCTAGTACTGCAAGCGAAAGGTCAGCCAATGGCGCTAGTTTCGCAGATATGCTGTTTACACGCTTCTCGTATTTGCGAACCTCAGGTAGCGCAGACTCGCTCTCACGTAGGAAAGGAAGATAGCCTTTACCTAAGCTGCGGAACGCATTCTTAACACTAAAGCCCACTGTCTTACGAAGGACCTTGTTGAACTCTGCGTCCGCTGAACTTTCGTTGCTGTGGATTAGGTCAACCATGTCCTTAAGGTAAGGGTGACAACGCATTGCACCTTGACCAAAGATCATTAGGTTACGAGTAAGAATGTTCGCGCCTTCTACCGTAATTGCGATAGGAAGTGCAGCATAACCGCCCGCCAATGTATTTTGAGGACCACGTTGAATCGCTTTACCCGCTTGGATATCCATTGCAGAGTTCATCACGTCGCGACCTAGTTCAGTCATGTGGTACTTAGCAATTGCCGTTACTACCGATGGCTTAACGCCTAGACCAAGACCTTCAGTAGTTAATACACGCATCGCTTCAAGTAAGAACGTCTTACCTGCGATATCTGCCATTTTTTCCTGAATACCTTCAAAGCGACCAATTGGAAGACCGAACTGCTCACGTACGAATGAATACTCTACTGTGCCTTTAAATGCAGATTGTGCTGTAGCCACACCCATCGCTGGAAGTGAAATACCGCGACCCGCGCCTAGGCAGCTAACTAGCATCTGCCAGCCACGACCAATGTTCTTTTGACCGCCAATGATGAAATCCATAGGAATAAACACGTCTTGACCACGAGTAGTACCGTTATAGAAACGTACGCCCATAGGGTCATGACGGTTACCTAGCTCAACACCTGGGTGCGACTTAGGAAGAAGGGCACACGTAATGCCTAGCTCTAACTTGTCGCCAAGTAGTTGGTCTGGGTCAAATACTTTAAATGCAAGACCAAGTACAGTCGCAATTGGAGCAAGCGTAATATAGCGCTTGTCCCAGCTTACGCGAAGACCAAGAACTTCTTCGCCATTAAATTCGCCTTTAGTAACGATAGCTGCATCAGGGATAGCACCTGCGTCTGAACCTGCCTCTGGGCTTGTTAGCGCGAAACAAGGAATGTCGCGACCGTCCGCAAGACGAGGTAACCAGTAATCTTGCTGCTCGTTTGTACCATAATGCATTAGAAGCTCACCCGGGCCTAACGAGTTAGGTACCATCACAGTTACCGCAATTGCACCGCTTTTCGCAGCGATTGTTGCAACGATAGTCGAGTTTGCATAAGGGCTGAATTCAAGACCACCAAATTTCTTTGGAATAATCATTGAGAAGAAACGGTTCTTACCAAGGAAGTCTAAAACTTCTTGAGGAATATGTTTACCGTTACCAAGCTCGAAATCATCAATCATGTCTAGCAGTTCGGCTACTGGACCATCCATGAATGCTTGTTCATCCGCGCTCAGTTTTGCCTGAGGGATATCGCGTAGCGCCTGCATGTCAGGCTTACCCTGATAAATAGAAGATTCAATCCACACGTCACCCGCGTCAAGGGCTTCTTGTTCTGTAACTGAAATTGGAGGTAATACTTTCTTTAAGCTAGTTCTGATACTCATAATAACTCATCCGCTCATCTGACCAGTTGTTTTAGTTAATACTACACCTTATTTGAAAAAGATCAAATTTTGTAAAAACGCTTTAGTTTATAAATGGTTAGTTTTGATAACCGTGCAATATTAGTACGATAGTTTTAAACAAACGTTTAACATTGCTCAAATTTAATGGTCAAAAAATACACATTTCGTAGGTCCATGACATTTTTTGGGGTGAAGCTGCTTTTACAGTCCACTAATTTTTTCGAAGCGCGTTTTATTTATTCTCATTGTCTTTTATAGTTAGCGCTCTTTAACAAGGAGAAGTAAAAAATGCGTAGTCTTTCACAATCTTTCGCCAAAATTGCTATTGGTAGTGCGTTCCTTGCGAGCTTAGCCTTTCCTGGGCTGGCCTCAGCTAACGGTTACGCGGTGGCGAATATTGGATATGGAAATGTAGATACTGAAGTAGATAGTGAAGCAGACGTTAGCTACTCTGCTGCTCTAGGCTATCAGTTCCATCGTCAGTGGTATGTAGAAGGGGGGTATATCTCTCTCATTGATACGGACAACGATGAGCAATCAATTTCATCGAAAGGCCCATATTTGGCTCTACTGGGCAAAGCAAGCAGCCAAAAAGGAGAGCTCTATTACAAGCTGGGCGTTGCAAGTGTTGATATTGAACATGCGTCCGTAGATAGTTCTGCTTGTGGTAGCGAAGCAGTTATTTGCGGTTACGATGACACTATTATTGCTGGGCTAGCAGGGCTAGGCTTTGACTATTATCTTGGCTTGCAGTCAATGGTTCGTGTTGAATACACCTATTTTGGTGGTAAAGATGATTTTTCAGCTCATATCGTTAACCTTGGATTTCGTTACAACTTCTAAATAGTGAGCAAGCGTGAGAGCGGTAATTTACAACAAGGCTGATGTTTGCTGTCTCTGACCACATTACTAATCATTATTCACAATATGACGACTAGAGTCTGTTTTCAAAGCATAGAAAAGAACTCGTAGTTCATTTGAATCCAAAAGACGTTTGTTCATGTAAAAATAAGTAAATTCACAACTATGGATTTACGATGAAAAACGAATTAGACAGCAAGTTCTTACTTCAGGTTTTCGATAAGATTCGCCAACATGGGGCAAAAGAAAACGAACAATATAAGCTTAACGGAATAACAGCGTTTACTGACCATGACGGCTATACGCTGTACATCGAAGACGTTAACGTAAAGCTTCAGTTTGGTTTCCATAATCAGTATCACTTTGATTATGATTCAAAAGAGCAGTACGAATCTTTTGAAAAAAAATTAAAGCAGATAGACAAAGAGTACTGAGCTACAGTTCGTTTTATTCTTGCTACAGCAAGCTAATAACAAGCGGTTCGGCAAACCCAAAACCAAACCCAAAGGCTAGGTGGTGACGTTTAACAAATAATGTAATCCAGTCGCTGCCTGCCTTATATTGGTTGTCATACCGTTTACCCTAACCATCTTGTTGTTCAACTGGCCCAATTAGCCCCGATAAAAACCTTCTGCTACAATGCCGCCCACTTCATTTACTAGGAAAGATACATTGGCGGCGGCAATTAAAGCTCCTAAGTTTAAGTTGGCATTTCTTGGCCCTAAATTCTGGCCCGTTTGGTTGGGCGTTTTTATCCTATACGCAATTACTTGGCTACCTTTACCTGTAATCCGAACTATTGGGGGCGGCGCAGGAAAGCTAATTGCTTTTGCAGTGCCTAAACGAGCGAAAGTTGCAAAACGAAATTTACAACTTTGGAACCCGTCGTTGTCAGAAAGTGAAATTGAAGCACTTTATAAAGAAAACATACGCAGAACGGGTATGGCGTTGTTTGAAACAGCCATGGGCTGGTGGTGGCCTGACTGGCGGGTCAAACGCGCTATTGAAATAGAGGGCACCGAGCACGTGGAAGCAGCCCTTGCTGAAGGTAAAGGCGTTTTTGGTATGGCGCTACACAATATGAACTTAGAGTTTGCGTGTCGTGGCATAGGTTTTTACCACCCTAGTATTGCCTTTTACAGAAAGCACAACAACCCGTTAGTCGATTATCTTCAGTATCACGGGCGCAACCGCTCTAACAAATACATGATTGATAAACGAAATGCTAAGGCGCTTATTGCAGCACTTGATGATAAAGAGTTATGCCTGTATCTGCCCGACCAAGATTACGGCCCTAGACAGAGCATTTTTGTGCCATTTGGTGGCGTAAAAGAAACGGCTACAACAACGGCGACGCTTATGTTTATAAGACGCACAAACTCTGAGCCTATGATCATAACGTCTCAATACACAAAACGTGGCTATAAGATAAAAATATACCCACCACTTTCTGAACTGGGCGCAATGGAAGATGCAGAGGCGTTAACTCTCTTAAATCAGCACATTGATAGTGCAGTGAAGGAACAGCCAGAGAGCTACCTATGGATGCATAAGCGTTTCAAGACGCGCCCCGAGAGTAATCCCGAATCGCTTTATAAATCATTGTAAACGCCGAACAAAAAGTCATCCGAGCGAAGAAGGGTACAGCGGTTAACTAGAGCGAACGAGTCGCCAGCACTTTGCAAAGAATGGAACTTTATAAATGGCAGTAGGTAACCAAAGAGCACAATAACTGTATATGCCGTGGCTTGTCACAACCAGTTTGCACTTACAAAAATAGATAAATAGGATAAAGGCACTTTAAAACAGGTTCGGCTAAAGTATAGATATTCAGATAGATATAAGTAGAGATTAATCAGCTTATATCGAGTTTTAGTGTGATCACAGATTGGTAGGTTATGGGACAGACGAGTTATTCAAGCTCTTCATTTTGGGCAAAGCAAATAGGTATTGCGGTAGTGCTTGTTATTGCCGCAGGCGTACTGATTTATATGCTACAGACACACGAACAGTCACCTACACCTGAGTCACAAAAAGAAGAGAAATCTGTTTCAAAGGGCCTTAGCGAGTTTTACCGTGACTTTCGTATGTCTTCAACTGATCCATTAGAGGATGAACAGGGGGATTTCGTGCTTGATATTGCTGGTGTAGATCCTAACCTAGACAGCAAGTTAGCCAAGATGTCCAGTCAAACACGTCCAGTTGAAAAGAACTGGACTGGTGAACACAAATATCGCACCTTCAACGAAGGCAATACGCTTCGCGAGGCTATTTCACAATATGCGCAAGCGGAAGGTATGCAGCTAATTTGGAACCTGGAACAAGACTTTGTTATCAAACATCAATTTCAACTAGACAATACAGTTGCCGGTTCTTTAGCTAAGATCGCAAGCGCAATTGACAGTAGTTTCGAAGGCGAAGTTCAAGCTTACCTTTGTGCAGAGCAGCGCTCTTTAGTTGTTACGGCCCAAGAGACCGATTTTCTAAAAAATCAATGTCGTCGAGTACGGGGGTAGCTCGTTGGCAGGCTCAGTCACTGCGCCTGCCAAATAATGTATCCCAGTGTTGCCTCACTTGCTCGCGTATAATATCTAGCTCTTCACTTTGATCAGCGTACTTGGTGTCCGCCAGGGTGAGATGATGATATTGCTCACGAAGCCTTAAGTAGGCCTTTTGAAGTTTTTGTGCTGTTAGCGTATCAATGATGTCCGCGCTGGCTGCAACATCGAAAATTCTAAGGTTATCTGGATACTCCGTCATTGCTTTCACAGTACAAGCGTTTGCTAACACAAGGTATTGCGCAATAAATTCAATGTCGGTAATACCGCCTTCACATTGCTTCAAATCTACTTTTTCATTATTTTTAGCCAGTAAGTGTTCACGCATTTTTATCCGCATTTTGCAGACATCTTGTGACAGTGTTTGGGGGTCTCTAGATTGACTGAGAATTGAATGCCTTACCTGTGAAAAGTCGTTCAATAGTGATGTGTCGCCGTAAATAGCTCTTGCTCTCACCAGCGCCTGGTGTTCCCATGTCCAAGCTTCCTCAACTTGATATTTTTCGAAACCGTTTATGTGACAGCACAATAGCCCTGCGTTACCAGAAGGGCGCAAACGCAAGTCAGTTTCGTACAGCTGACCAAACAGTGTTTTAGTATTGAGGAGGTGCATAATGCGTTGGGCCAACTTAATATAAAACTGTTGTGCCTCAATCGATTTTTTGCCGTCTGTATTACTTGAACGGGGCGCATTGTGTATAAAAACTAAATCTAAATCCGACCCATATCCTAGCTCATAGCCACCCAATTTACCGTAACCGATAACGGCAAAGCCTTTGTCATTACCCTCAAGGTGTGAAGGAACGCCGAAGCGCTGTCGCATTTGCATCCATGCTGCGTTAACGACATGCTCTAAAATGACTTCTGCTAAAACGGTTAGTTTATCGCTTACATTGTTGATGGGCAGGGATTCACTGATGTCGCTGGCTGCGATACGAAGCTGCTGGCAAAGTTTGAACTGCCTAAGCCCATCCATCAACATTTCCACGTCATCTTGCTCTATACGCAACATAGTCTCGCGCAGCTCGAGCTGGTATTCCTGTTTACTGGTTTTGATGTCTGTGTTTTGCTGTCCTAAATAGAGTGGGGTAAGTAGCTCATCTAATAAAAGCGGGAATCGCCTGATTTCTTGCGCTATCCAGTCACTTCTCTCGCAAAGCCTAACTAACTGCTTAAGTACATCAGGGTTTTCTAGTAAGAGATCAAGATAGGTTGTGCGTCCGGTAATTGCTTCAATCACGCCTAATAATCGGCTCAATACTTGTGCAGTGTGATTAGGGTGCTGCTTAATTAATACATATAAAATTTCTGGAAGAAGTTTGTTCAGCGTATCTTCGCCTCTTTGACCTATGCGATAGTTTCTTTGTTTATCTTTAAAGGCGACGAGAATGGTGAAGATTTGATTACTTTCCCTACTGGAAAGATAGTCGCTAAACGTTTCAGTAAATTCATCTTCCTGCAAAGAAAGACGCCATGCGTCTTGGCATGCAATAAAGAGCTGGTCTTCATCTGAATGTGTGTCATGGCATTCCTCAACTAATTCGTTGAAATGACCGTGAATGCGAGCCATGACTTCGTCTACATGGGTTAAGAAGTCGCTATAATCAGCAAAGCCCATAACATCAATCAGCGCATTTTGTTGCCACGGCTCGTCGGGCAATGTTTGAGTTTGACGGTCTTGGCTTTGCTGTAATGTATGTTCTACTTTTCTTAAGAATAAATAGTCTTGTTTAAGCTGCTTTGTTACTTCGCTTTCTACAATATCTAATTCGCTTAAAACGTCTAGGGTATGAAGTAAAGACTTACTTTGCAGAGCAGGCTCACGACCACCGTGTATAAGCTGAAAACTTTGGGCAAAAAACTCAACTTCTCGAATACCGCCAGCACCCAGTTTAATATTGTTGCTTAAACGTCGCCTGCGAATTTCGGTAGCGATAAGCTTCTTCATATTGCGTAGCGCATCTAGCGTGGTGAAGTCTAAATATCGTCTAAACGTAAACGGGTGAAGAATGCCTTTTAGCCACGAAGCATTATCTGAACTGTCATCATTAATGACCCTTGCTTTCACCATGGCAAAGCGTTCCCAGTGCCTGCCCTGGTCCTGATAGTAGTCCTCAAGCGCAGCGAAATGCAAGACTAAGGGGCCTGAGTCCCCAAACGGACGTAAGCGCATATCAACACGGTAGACTTGCCCGTCATTAGTAACTTTGTTCAGCGCTTGAATAAGCTTTTGGGCTAACTTGGTAAAAAATTGTTGATGCTCTAATGATTTCTTGCCTCCGCGAGTTTCGCCTTTTTCTGGGTAAGCGAATATCAAGTCAATGTCTGACGAAAAGTTGAGTTCTTGCCCACCGAGTTTGCCCATACCAAGAATGTACATGTGCATATCTTGGTTGTCGCTCTTTGGCGTTCCGTAGCGGAGAGCTAAGTGCTGGTAAATCCAATGGTAAGCGCTATTTATCAGCGCATCTGCCAATGCTGAAACTTGTGCAAGTGAATCTTCAATATTTTGTTTATTTAGCACATCTAAGAAGGTGATACGTGCCATTTCTTGATTGCGGTATTCACGGAGTATCTTTAGTAATTCGTCTTCGCTCTTAAGTGCTTCAAGTTTTATTTTTAATTCAGTGCTGAAGTGAGTAATAGTCGAGTCAGAATCAGTTAAATTAGACAAGGGGTCAACGACTCTGGAAATAAACGCGGGCTTTTGTATCAATGTTTCAGCTAGGAAAGCGGAGCGAGCAAAAGCGCTTAAAAGTGCTTCGCGATGGTTTTCTACAATGACTTGATCGGTTTCGGTTAAGGCAGGTGAATCTAGCAATTGCTGCCATAATTTGTCGGCTTGCTCTAGGTTTGTCATGCTATTTTCGTTATCTATTGGCATAATGCTCGCGTCTCAAGAGAAATCAATCGTGTAAAATAATGAATACTCACGGTTTTACCAAAAGTATTCGTTGCCTGTTTTCTTTGCTGCCTTGGATAATGGCAGTGACTTCTGCAGGCATTTATTAAAATAAATCTGAACAAGTTCGCTGTCATCCTTGTACCCATTTAGCAAGGATGGATGCTATTTCCCCTATCGTAATTACTTCAACGGTTTTAATTTCTAGGGACAACCAGCATAGAACTTCGTATGTTCAAGGAGCAAAGATAACGTGGAAGCCTTACTAAAACTAGTACCTCTAACGCAGGAACTTTTGATCTACCTCGCCATGGATGTGGCAATAGCGTTAGTGCTACTGATGATTATGAAATGGCTGACTGGCGCATTTAGAAAGTACTCAGTAACCGAAGAACTTGGTGTAAAAGATAACTTTGCGTTTGGGATTAGCATTGCTGGAGGCATGTTGTCTCTGTGCATTGTATTAAGTTCAGTAGTAGGGCGTCACATAGGGGTAGGGTACCAAGAGGCAGCCATTGGCATGGTGACTTTTGGTTTTGTGGGGATCATGCTAGTGAAATTTGGGCGCTTTGCTCATGATAAATTAGTGCTTAACAAGCTAGACACCCACACAATGATAGCCGAACGAAGTGTGAGTGTGGCACTTGTTGATGCTGCGAGCTTGGTCGCCAGTGCAATAGTGCTGCGCAATATTATGATATGGGTTGATGGTAGCGACATGAACGCGCTGATTGCCATAGTAACCGGCTTTACCGTAGTTTTGACTATGCTACTAGTGATGACACGAATTTTAGAGTTTAGGTATGCGCGTGATAATCAAAATGACTCGTTTCAGGGAGCATTAGAGAAAGGGCAGTTAGCGCTCGCTATTGAGCATAGCGGTAATCTGCTTGGTACGGCTATGATTGTTTCAGCAGCAAAGAACTTACTTATTTACAACCCATCGGGTTATGTGAGTAACGTAACGGGATGGTTGATTGTGAGTGTGTGTTTGGCTATCGCGCTTCATTTATTGGTTCTAGTGAATAAAAAAATCATTCTTTTCGGGATGAACTTTCGACAAGAAGTGGACCATCAGCACAATGTTGGCGTAGCGGCGTTAGGTTTTACGTTAAGCATCGGTAACGCTATGATCATCAATGGTGTTTTAGGAGGCTAGTTAAGCAGTTTGGCGGTTTTTCACGAACCTAGCTCTTAAAATTCTTTTTTTCTGGGCTTATATTAAATGATGTTTGGCGGCAAATCAGTCGCCAAACACTTAGTCCTCAAACGCTGACTTTATACATGGCAAATCGTTGAGCTGCTTTTTTTGAATGATGCCGTTCTTCTGAGCACGACTCATTTGCTTAACCGCATATTCAAGTCTTGCCGCCTTTGCTTTGTCGGCAATCTCAAATACGGCCCTGAAAATTAATGGAGACTTACCTTTAAGGGCCTTTGCGCCACCTTTTAACAGTCCTCTATGCTGGGCTATTCGACGTTTAGGGTCGGTAGTAATACCCGTATAAATCTGCCCGAACTTGTTTTCGACCATATAAAGATACCAAAGCGGATTTGCGTTTGGTTGGTGGGTATTGCCTGTCTTGGCTGTTATACTCTGTGCCAATGTTTTCAATGTCTAAAAAGTTACTCTCAGTATGATATTACCAGATTTTAGTAAAGCAAAAGTGCTTATTGTTGGCGACCTTATGTTAGATCGCTATTGGAGCGGTGGTACAGGGCGTATATCTCCAGAAGCTCCTGTGCCAGTAGTGAACGTTAATAGTTCTGAAGATAGAGCTGGCGGCGCGGCCAACGTTGCAGTGAATGTAGCAACGTTAGGTGCAGAGGTAACCCTGCTCGGCATGTGCGGTAAAGACGAAAACGCTAACATATTGAAAGAGCGATTAGAGACTCACAACATTCACTGTGAGTTCTTTGAAGTTGAAGGCTTCGATACTATTACAAAGCTTCGGGTGATGAGCAGAAATCAGCAGCTTCTGCGTTTAGATTTTGAGAAGAGTTTTGAAGATACGGATAAATCAGCATTGGAATTAGCTTTCGATAAGGCGCTAGACAATGCTGATGTCGTTATTTTAAGCGACTACGCAAAAGGTTGTTTAAGCAACCCGCAAGCATTAATTGAAAAAGCGCGCAGTAAGAACAAGCGTGTGATTGTCGACCCCAAAGGAAGTGACTTTAGTAAATACGCTGGTGCGACTTTGATCACTCCTAATATGGATGAACTTCGAAGTGTTGTGGGCGAAATTGAAAGTGAACAAGCACTGGTTAGTAAAGCTTCTGAATTAAAAGAAAAGCTAGGGTTAAATGCACTTCTTGTAACGCGCTCAGAAGACGGCATGACATTGTTTGACGGCGACAACACCGAATTTCATTTGCCAGCAAAAGCGAAAGAGGTGTATGACGTAACCGGGGCAGGAGATACGGTAGTATCAACTTTAGCAGTTGCTATAGCCTGTAAGTTACCGCTTCAAGCAGCTTGCGTGCTTGCTAATTTAGCAGCAAGCGTTGTTGTTGGAAAACTGGGAACCTCAACTGTGACCAATACAGAGCTAGCATTGGCGTTAGGTGAACAGTCGGTGCATTTAGATGGCGGCGTGATGAATGAAGACCAGCTAGAAATTGCGCTTCAAGCAGCTAAAGCCCGAGGAGAGCGGATAGTTATGACCAATGGTTGTTTTGATATTTTGCACTCTGGTCACGTTGCCTATCTTGAAGAAGCGGCACAGCTTGGTGACCGTCTAATTGTTGCTGTTAATACTGATGCGTCTGTGACCAAGCTAAAAGGCCCAGGTCGCCCAGTGAACAACGTAAGCAGACGTATGGCGGTGCTGGCAGGCTTGAGCGCAGTCGATTGGGTTGTACCCTTTGAAGAAGATACGCCTCAGCGAGTTATTGCTCGATTATTGCCAGATGTATTGGTAAAAGGCGGTGACTACAAAATTGAAGAGATTGCAGGTGGCACTGAAGTGCAGGCAAATGGTGGTGAGGTAAAAGTACTAACGTTTGAAGATGGTGTATCGACTACGGGTATCATTGAGCGTATTACTGAAAACAAACTGCGATAAGCCTTTAGTGGAAGCTATAAAGATAATACTTCGATAACGGCGCGTTGTTGGTTACCATATGGATTAAAAGCATAGGTAAAGCATAACGCGCTAGCCTTGAGCAACTTTAAGCCTTGGTTTTGAACACATATTTCTAATGGAATAACGGCAAATAGTATGTACGAAAGTTACTATGGACTTAACTCGAAACCGTTTCAGTTAACCCCAGACCCTGAATTTTTCTTCGCAAGTAAATGGCACAAGCGTGCTATGTCTTACCTGCAGTATGGCCTTTCTCAAGCCGAGGGATTTATTGTTATTACCGGTGGAATTGGAACGGGTAAAACTACCGTAGCAAACAGCTTGCTTGAAGAAATTGAAGATGATATTGCGGCAGCGCAAATAGTTACGCCAAAGCTTTCGCCAGACGAACTAGTAAAAATGGTCGCCTCCAAATTTGATATCCCTACTGAGGGGCGTTCAAAAGCTGATATTCTCAAAGCGTTAGAGATTTTCTTGTACGACTTAAATAAAGCGGGTCGCCGTGCTTTATTACTTGTAGATGAAGCCCAAAATCTGCCTCTTGAAACTATCGAAGAGCTTAGAATGCTGAGTAACTTTCAGCTGAACGGCAAGCCGCTTATCCAAAGTTTTTTACTTGGTCAGGAGGAACTTCAGCCTATCCTGCGTGCGCCTAATATGGAGCAGTTTAGGCAGCGTATTGTGGCGTCGTGTCATCTTGCACCACTTTCCTTAGAAGAGTGTAAAGAATATATCGAATACCGTTTGCATCACGCCGGTTGGAACGGGTCTGCGTTGTTTAGTGACGAAGCGTTAGAACGCATTCATATGTTCTCTCGTGGCATACCTCGTAAAATTAATACCCTTATGGACAGGGTAATGCTTTATGGCTTTTTAGAAGAACTAGAGAGCTTCGATGCTGAAGCGGTAAACGAGGTGATTGAAGAAGTAAAAGCCGAGATGTTCGAGCCGGATAAAACAGGCGCAGAAGTCACCGAACATCTGGGCTTTGCCGACCACCCAGAAAGCCAGACTATTATGACGCCGAAAGGCAATGTTATTCGCGACACCAAATATTATTTGGATATGCTGGCTGAATTAGTCGATGCTTTAGACGATGCAATCTCGCAGAAAGTGAAAATGACACAGTACGTAGATAAGCTTATGAAGAAGAAGTTTAAGACTTACGTGCGGCTTAAGAGTGATGATAAGAAAGAGTGATGGTTAAGTTGGTCACTGAAATTTGAGTATAATTCAAAAACGCCTCTTTGAGGCGTTTTTGGGATAGGGCTAAGCTACTTATATACTAAGTGGATAACCTACTGGTCAATAGATGTCAAATGGTTAGTCGTACGTATAAGTGATAGAAGCACTTATACGACGGTCAGTGTAGTTGTTACCAAACTGAGTCACCCCCGTGTTCAAATCACCTTCTTGCTCAAGATACCTAGCATCAATACTTGCCTTCAAGCGACGACCAAACTCTCTTTCTAGACCAATAGATGCATTCCAGTTATCGCTTTCGCCTCTGAAGGTTTCTTGTGCTCCCCGACCTGTAACATTCGCATAATTGATACTGCTAGTTATGTTTGTATAGCTACCAATTTTATAGGCTAGGTTGGTACCAAATGAGTAAGTGCGTCTTAGTCTATCTTCATCTAAATAATCATCTTCAGAGTAGCGCCATGAAAAAGCGAGGGTAACGCGAGAAAAATCGTAGCCTGCCTGAAAATTCGAACTTTTTCTTAAAATGATATTGTCGTCGAACTCTACGTTTTGAGACGTAAGTTGGACCAGTTGCTCGCCGACATTGGGCGTATAGCTTAAACTGTCAGGCTGAAAGCAGTCAGCGATAGATGTCGTTGCTGTAGGGCAAACGAATACGCCTAAATTCTCTGGGTCGGCAAGAAGCCTAGAGGTATTAGTTACATCTTCTGAATAACTAAACGACGTCCGCAAATATTTAGAATTATAGCCAATACTTGCTGAAGCCGATTCCCCGTAAAAACGACGTCCGTAAGTGGCAGCAATTTGAGTACGGGTGCTTAGCGCCCATTGCAAATCTAGACCTATGAAGGTTTCGTCGTCATCTTCTTCTAAATCTGAGTCACTTTTATTTGCCGTTACGGATATATATCGATTTTCTGCTTGGCGATAAGTTAAACCAGCACCATAAGAATTGAACTCTCTGACTAAACTAGTAGTATCGTCTCTGTCTGATATTTGATTTGCTTCGTGCCTAGCGGTTAAACGGATTGCCCAGTCGCCATAAATTCGAGTGTCTATGTAACCGTCACCAGTTCGTGACTCAAAATCGCCAATGTTCGCCTGGCCTCGTTCGGTATTTTGATAAGTGCCGGTTACTGACCAGATGAAGTACTTAGCTTCATCACCATTAATTAAATTACCAGTAAGTTGATAACTGTCATTGTCTAAAGCGTTATTGTTAGTTAGAGAACGCTCTGATGCGGTGTCTGAGTATGATGCCGTGCCTTGTCCTCTGATCCAATCACCTTGCTCAAGTGTTAGCGTAGATGAAAGTCTGTTAGAGCGAGTTTTCGCCAAACTGTCAGAGTTTGCAATAAAGTCACTCACTAAGAAGTTAGCTGAATTAGTATTTTGGTAGTTTAAAGCTCCGGCTGCTTGAAAAGACAATAGATTTTCAAAGGGTACCCACTGTGCCGAATAACTGTATTCTGCATAATCTTGACGTTGGCTAGTATCATCATTATCGCGCTCAAGATGGGTATAGGTACCAGACCAAAGACCTTGGAATGTTCTTGTTTGATAAGTCGCGTTTACTTGCGGAGTGATAGTTAAAGTTGTAAGTGAACGATTACCATTTTCTTCAGTCTCTACACTTTGGTGAATAGTATCGGTAGTGGCTAGAGCGTTGATGTCGAGTTTGGCGAAAGCTGGAAAACTTGTTGCAACGGCTGCTGCAACAAGTGTTAGCTTTAATATTCTCTTCGTAGGCATTGTATATTGCCTATTCACTGCGCTCTGAGTAATAGTACCCATAATATCCGCTTCCATCGGTGTCGTTATGTACAGATTTGTTCACTACAAAACCTATCGCCATGTCTGGGTTCAGTCGCTCCACAGACATTTTAATATCGCCTATTTTCGCTCTGCCTTCTTCTACGACCACAACCGCTTGGCCGGCGAAATTTGCGAGGATCGCGCTCTCGTTTATACCAATGAGAGGCGGTGTATCAAAAATAACTATCCGATCTGGGTATCTGTTAGCAAATTCATTAACAGTGTCATGCATTTTCTGACTTGCTAGCAGTTCGGTAGACAAATGGTGCGATTTTCCTGCAGGGATAATTTTCAGCTTATCGATGTTGGTTGGGTACAGCACATTTGAAATATCGTCAACGTCCCCGGTCAAGTATTCCATTAGCCCTTTACGACGCTCTAACCCTAAAGTATTTAATACATTAGGCTTAAGTACATCGGCGTCCACAAGAAGTACGGTTTTATCCTGCTCCGATGCAATACTCATTGCCAAGTTGGTTGCAGTAAATGTCTTCCCTTCAGAAGGGCGACTACTGGTAACCATAATAATGTTCGGGTTGTGAAGGGTTTTCGCTAGTGAACCAAAAGCATTTGCTAAAAGCTTACGCTTTATTTCTCGGTACTCTTCGTTAATTTGCTTCCTTTCACCGTTAAGTGAAATATGCCCATTCTTATCAAGACGTGCAAAATCGATAACAAATTCGTCGAGAGGAGATTTTTTATTGGTAAACTCCTTTTCCTCAGCAACAATTTTTTCAGCAGGCGGCTCTAGTTCAGCAGCAGCCGGCATATCAATTGTGACCTTCGAGTCTTCAGTTACATTTGACTGTACAGTGTCTTGCAGTTTTTCGTCACCTATTGCGCTTTGCTTTGCGGCTTTCGCTTCTTTTTGTTTTTGAAGTGCTTTCTCAATAGTATTTTTCATTAAATAAGCCCTCCAAATAAGTCTATGTTCATAATTTCAGCCGCAACTAATGCGCCATACATCGCCAAAATAGTACCGCTAGAGAGTAAGAATACGATGAGTCGAGTTCTGTTAGTTTTGTTAATTTGCTCAATGTTCAAGTGCGTAACCGTGCCCCAGATTGGATAATCTGACACATTTAGTAACTGCTTAGGTCTTATCAATATAGGATTGAGTTGGCTAATTAGAAATGCAATGCCAATACCTGACCCAAAACCTATAACCAAAACAGCAGTATAAAAAATCAAACGGTTCGGTCCAGAAGGTCTCTTAGGCAATAACGGTGGCTCTATTATCCTGAATTGAAGGTCTTCTGCCGAGACATCAGCTCTTCTTGATAGGTCCGCTGATTCACGGCGAGAAAGTAGCTCTTCGTATTTCTGTTTGGTGACACCGTATTCTCGGTTTAAAGAAGATGACTCTGCTTCAATCTGAGGAATTAAGTCTACTTTACTTTCTAGTTCAGAAATCTTACGCAATAAATCCGTTTCTTTAACTTTAAACGAAGCTATTTGGCTATCTAAGCGACTCGCTTCAAGTTTAATTTCGCGATTTAACTCTGAAAGGGGTTGGTTTTGATCCCCCTCATCAGCACTAAGAAATGCTGCTATTTCTTTGTTTCTAGATTCTTCCAAGCTTTTTAACAGTGCTTTTGTTTCAACAACGTCTGGATGCAAATCAGTAAAGCGAAGAGTAAGCCTGTCTAGTTTTTCCTCTAAAGCACGAATACGGTCATCGTAGCGAGTACGGAGAACCGGTTCGTCTTGATTGGTTACACCAAAACTGTCATTTCGTTTTGCTCCGCTAATTTGTTTCTTAAGTGTTTCTGCCTGCTGTTGCGTTTGCTTTATTTGAAGGCGTGTAGCTTCTAGCTCATCATTTAAGCTTTGTAAGCTTGAGTAATATGAACCCGCTAGTGGCAATATATCATTGTATTGCCGCTTAAAATTAGCCAAACGCTGTTCTGCTTCTGTAAGGCGAGATTCGTACTCTGCAATTTGCTCATCTAAAAAGCGGCCTGCGGTATCCGTATCTTTCCGGTTGTTACCTAAAGATCCTTCAACAAATAAATCTAACGTTTCTTGAACCACACGCTGAGCAACTGTGGGCTCTTTATTGGAAAATGAAATGTTATAAATGTTATCTCGTCCAGTTGAAGATAGCTCTATTTCTTTCGAAAGTGATGTTACCAGAGATTCAAACTCATCTTCTGTTGTCGTAGTAATATCAAGGTCACTTTCTCTGGCTATTTTTTCTACATTGCTTCTACTAAGTAACGTTTTAGCCATCATCTGAATTTCTTGGTCGGGATTGGTTTGAATCGCAAGACCACGAAGCAGCGGCTGTAAAACCGAGCGAGTATCAACAAATACCTGCGCTTTAGACGAGTAGACATCGGGAAGGCTGGCCACATACAAAAAGCCAACAGGGCAAATAAGCCATGAAAAAATAATCACGTAACGCTTTTTAATCCATACTCCTTTAACATAATCAAGGATCTGGATTAACGTTTGTTGTAAGTCCTGCATTTTATTATTTGTTCCGTTTACTACTTTACAACTAGAACCAAGCTTCTGGGATGATCACGATATCGCCAGGCAACATATCGACATTTTTCGAGATATCGCCATCTCTAATTAAATCGTCAATGTTTATTTCGAAGGTTTCTTGTTTTCCACTAACGACTCTTACTAATTTCGCATTATTTCCATCCGCGAATTCAGTAAGTCCGCCTACCGCTATCATTAAGTCCAGTAAGGTCATGTGTTCGGAATAACTCACAGCACTGGGGTTTGTCGCTTCACCAATTACGCGAACTTGCTCACTTAAAGGACCTGTAAAATTGTTTACACTGACAGTAACCCTAGGGTTATTTATGTATGTGGAAAGTTGCTCTTCAATCTCTCTAGCAAGCATCGTAGGCGTTCTTCCGGCTACATCAATATCCTCAACTAGTGATGTAGTTACTTTACCATCGGGTCGAACGATGAAGTTGCCCGATACTTCTGGGTTACGCCAAACAAAGATTGTCAACGAATCGCCAGGGCCGATTAGGTATTGGTAATCGTTTACATCGGTAGTTAGAGAAGGTCGAGTAGTTGCTTCAGGTAAAACCCCAGTGTTACTACAACCGTTAAGACCAATAAATAAAATGGGGGCACAGCATGTAATTAGCGTTCTAAAGCGGAACATAAGAGATCATCCTACACTCATTATGGTTAATAGTTGGCTTTTGTCGTTTACCCTACGGGAAATGTCACTATAATGCCAATATCAATTGTAGTCTATTGGAATAAATCCCTTTATGATGGGAAAAACGCCGCAGTTTTAGGGGGCCAGGGGTGGCAATAAACAAGCGCAATCAAAATAAACGCTCAAATATACTAGTAATAACAGAAGCGTTGCTCATAGCTTATATGGGCTATATTTCTCATTTTATTCTCACGCAAATTGGAATGTCGCCAGACGTTTCGGTTGAAAAGCTAGTTATAAATGTAGGAATGCTTACCGTTTCTATTTTGTTATGCTCGCTTTCTGTCGGGTTATATGAAGCGAAGTTAAGAGAAACATTCCGAGGTATTATCCGTCGCATATTCGTAAGCGTGGGATTGAGTTATTTTTTAGTCGAAGTCTTAAGTCGAGCATTTTTTGATGACTTGGTCATGGATTCTTATTTCCTGCCGGCATCAGTTTGTTCAATTATTATAACCTTAGTTGTTTTCAGGTATTTCACAAACCGTCTCGGCTTGTTGGGCCTTGGGAAAGTACGCATATTGGTGCTCGGAGCAGGAGAAAGAGCTTCAATTATTGAAAAGCGTATGCGTAGAGACGTAGACAGAATAGGGTTTGAATTAGTTGGTTTCATTCCTATTCCGGGTGACAACCGCGAAGACGGTATTAAGAAAGAAAAAATAATTCACCTAAAAGTGGATGAAAGCTTTCAGCAGTTTATTGCAGACAATGAAATTGAAGAAATAGTTATTGCTTGCGACCAACGGCGAGGAACACTTCCGGTAGAAGTACTTTTCGATTGTAGGCTTAGAGGGATTGAAGTTACCGAGCTCTTAGACTTCATGGAAAGGGAAACAGGGCAAATTGTAGTAAATTTGATGTACCCGAGCTGGGTTATCTATTCCAATGGCTTTCAGAGCCAGAATTACTTGCGAGATGCGCTAGATTATACGCTTAATGCGATATTAGCCTTTTTTATCTTTCTCTTCGTTTGGCCAATCATGCTGGTTACAGCACTCATTATTTATTGCGATGATGGAAGACGTACAGGTGTATCTGTTTTTTATAAACAAGAACGGGTAGGTTTAAATGGTAAACTTTTCAAAATCATTAAGTTCAGAAGTATGCGGCCTGATGCAGAAAAAGATGGCGCTAAGTGGGCAAGTAAAAACGATGACCGTGTTACCCGCATTGGCCACTTCATCAGAAAATATAGAGTTGACGAATTACCACAGCTCTTAAATGTGTTCAAAGGCGAAATGGCGTTTATCGGCCCCCGTCCAGAAAGGCCTCAATTTGTAGAGCAGCTTGTACGCGAAGTGCCTTATTACAATCAACGTCACAATGTTAAACCAGGTTTAGCTGGGTGGGCACAGCTCAATTACCCTTATGGCGCTAGCGTAGAAGATTCTATGGAAAAACTTAAGTTCGATCTTTATTACGTAAAGCATCAAAGTTTACTGTTAGATATCCTTATTCTAATTCGTACAGTTGAGATTGTACTGTTTGGCAAAGGGCGATAATCATGAAGCTAGATAATCGTCTTAATGCTATGACAGTAGATGTGGAAGATTACTTTCAAGTTTCTGCTTTCGAAGGTGTAGTTGATAAAAAAGACTGGGATAACATTAGTCTCAGAGTAGGTGACAACACCCAAAGGCTGTTAGATTTATTTGCAGCGAATAATGTCAAATCTACCTTTTTTACGCTTGGCTGGGTAGCACAGCGCTGTCCTGACGTAATAAAACGAATAGTGAGTGAAGGGCACGAGCTAGCCAGTCATGGTCTAGCACACCAGCGCGCTACCACTATGAGCGAAAAAGAACTTTATGACGACATAAAGCAAAGCAAAGATATTCTTGAAGATATCGGCGGCGTAGCATTAAAGGGATATAGAGCGCCGAGTTTTTCTATCAACGACTCTAATACTTGGGCGTACGACATTCTCAAAGACCTTGGGTTTGTTTATTCATCAAGTACGTACCCAATCAATCACGACCTCTATGGCGTTCCTGAGTGGCCACGTTTTAAGTATGAGCGTGAAAATGGCCTTATTGAAATCCCTATCCCAACTATTAGAAAGAAGGGAGTTAATGTTGGTATTGGTGGCGGAGGATATTTCCGTTTATATCCCTATTGGTTGTCGAAGCGTCGCATTACTGAATTCATGAAAGCCGAAAACGCTCCTTACAGCTTTTATTTCCATCCTTGGGAGATTGATGCACAACAGCCGCGCTTTGAAAATGCACCATGGAAGTCGAAAGCACGGCACTATATAAACCTTTCTAAAATGGAAGGAAAGGTAGAAAAACTATTGAGTGACTTTAATTGGATAAGCATGTGCGATGCTTATGAAATAAAGTAAGCCTTAAAAAACGATAATAATGAAAAGCAGGGAATTGCGGATGAAATATGGCGAAACGCAAGATAAAAAACAGCAACACTTAGCGGACTTCTCGTTCGCTAAAAATACAGCGTTTTACATTTCAGCTTTTGCAATACTTAGCTTATGGTTAACGTTTTGTTGGCAGGGCCTTACCACCGTTGTAGAAATTTGGTACGGAAACGAAATATTTAACCATGGCTTTTTTATTGTACCGGGTGCTTTTTATCTTATTTATCTGAAGCGATACGAACTACTGAGCAAGCCTATACAAACAAGCGCTTTATCGCTTGCTGTAATAATTCCAGCCTTATTTCTTTACGTAATCGGTATTGCCGGTGACATTAAGCTTTTTTTGCATGCCGCCACTTTTACGTTACTTCCTGCGCTTATTTGGCTATTAATTGGTACTCAGGCAGCTAGAACTATTTTATTCCCGCTTGTATTTATGCTGTTTAGTATTCCCGTGGGCGAGCAGTTAATTCCTTACTTACAGGAAATTGCAGCAGACGGTTCCGTTGCTCTGCTGCACTTGTCGGGCGTCCCGCTTTTTAGAAGTGGCTTGTATATAGAAATACCGCAAGGGCGCTTTTTGGTGGCCGAGGCCTGCTCTGGCGTTAGCTTTTTTATTGCAAGTTTTGTTATTGGTAGTTTGTATGCTTACTTGAATTTAGTTTCGGCTAAACGTAGAGCTGTTTTTGTTGCTATTTCCCTAATTTTCCCTGTGTTAGCCAACATAGTTCGTGTGTACGGTATCATTCTTATCGCGTACTGGACCGACATGGAGCACGCAGCAGGCGCTGACCATTTAATTTATGGGTGGTTCTTTTTTGCGTTCGTTATTATATGTTTGTTGGGTATTGGGGAGTTATTGCGAACGCCTGTAACTGGCAGCATAGTCAGTTACACTCACGGTGAAGTGGAGGAAGCTGATGTCGGCAAATTAGCAAAGCTAGTGGTAAGCCAACCAGTGTTGATAGGCGTAATAAGCTTACTAATATTAGGGTTACTGTGGTTGTCGGCCATTACGCGCACACCGTCAGCATCGCCTGCGGAGCAAGTTATACCCCTTAATGCGCTTAACGACGAAGCCTGTGGTATGGCAAGCTGGTCTCCAAAAGTACATCAACCAGACTCACAAACACACATTTACCTTTTAAACGTTAACTGTAGCGTACAGCTTTATACGGCGTGGTTTAGTGAAACCGATAACGAGCTGGTAAGCGACTTACATCGCTTATTTGACCCCGAGCAGTATTCACTTAGCCATACCACCAATATAAGCACAAACGGGTTAACGTTCACTGTTTATCATGTTGTATCTTCAAATGGCGAGAAGCTCAGTATTGTAAGGTGGTATAACGTCGACGATATGCGATTCACGAGTTCCGTAAACACCAAAGTACATCAATTGAAGAATATATTGTTAGGAAATGCCAGTGGCGGGAGAATGTACGTACTTGCCGCAGAGGGGCATGATTCTGATGGGTTAGAGAATGCAATAACAGCCATTATTAGTGGATTTTGAGTAAATGTTATCAAACACAGTAACGCTACCAAAGTTAATGAGTTCAATTCGGCATGATTAACGCCACATTGTATGGGCGCAATATGATAAGCCTAATATTTTCGTTGTTATTGTTAACATTCATGATTTATGGAATGGTTACTTTCCCTGCTTATCAAATAGCACTGACAGCTTCAATTGTCGCGTACTTGTTTGCTCTAAGAATACTTCCGTTTCTATGGCTATACGTTCTCTTATTCATAACGATAGCGGTTAACTTAGCCCCTTGGACTGGCCGTTACATTCTAGACGAACTCGATTTTTTTGTTGCCGCTACAGGGTTTTATTTCTTATTAATTAATAAAACGCGTCATAAAAATACACGGCATTTTTACATTGCAAGTGGTGTGGTAGCCCTCTGTTTATTGACGTCTTTCGACTCGAGTTGGATAAATGCATTTGGCCCGACGTACTCAAACTTTTATGTTTCACCGTTAAATGGGCTGGTTATTTTTAAAGGCTTACTTTGGGCATTATTACTGTCGTGGATTTTTTATCAACAAAAGGCAGATGAGCCAGAAAAAGCGTTAAAGCATTTATTACTGGCCGCTATGCTGGGTGGCTTTGTAATGTTTGTGGTTATTATGTGGGAAAAGCAAGTGCTTGATACGCTGTTTTCTAGCGCAGATATTTATACCAAGGTTAATACCTTCTTTAACCTTAGCTCGGCTTATCGAACTACAGGCATTATAAGTGGTATGCACACAGGCGGTGAGAGTATTGACGGCATGTACTTATTTCTACTGCCACTTACATTAGGTGCCTGTTTCTTACTTAACCAGCCCGTTTATCGCTTTGCCGCCATTGCCTCGGTTGTTGGCGTGATGTATGGCGTGTTGATGGGGTTCACCCGCGCCACATATGCCGCCAGTTTTATTGCTATGGCGGTGTTAAGCGGTATGTTTTTTATCAATCTGTTTAAAAGACAGCTTAATAACAAAAGTACCAGCGCTACCGCAGCATTTCCGTGGGGAAGGGCTGTGGCGTTAACTGTTGCTTATAGTCTGCTTTTTTACTCAGTGTATAGGCTACACGGGTATTCTGGGTATTTTGCTGAGTTATCAGCAGCAGTAGTGTATGCGGTTAGCGTATTGTGTGGAGTAAGTCGGACACCGTTACTTGGGTTAAGAGCAGCTGCACTGGTGGTTGCGTTTATTAGTTTTGCTTATATAAACGTGGATAGCCTGCAGAATAGCCAGTGGGTAGATGCGAATAACGTAGCAATGCAAGAAGTGTATTTGGCGATTTGTGGAGCGCTTACAGCGTTTGTGCTGCTTTTTCTGGCGCGAAAACCCACCGAAAATAAGCCAGATTTTGTGCGTTTGAGTATTGAGACACTGGTTGTTTTGCTGCTAAGTGTGTTGATTGCTGCCGCATTTTCTGGCGCGCGGATTACGATTCGCGCCGAAACCACTGACCGCGATTTAGATATGCGTCTGTCGCACTGGCAGGGCATAGTAGACAGTGGCCGCTGGTCAACCTCCGATATCTTGTTCGGGCACGGTTTAGGAGCAATGCCTACCGATTACGCGCTATCTGGCGCAGGCAAGCTGGATAAAATTGGTACCTTCGCAGTAGATAAACAAAATCAGTCGCTGGTTATTATTCCCGGCTCTGATCTTATGCTTTCTCAACGGCTGAGTTTAGATAATGACGGTGCGTATTTATTCGAAATCACTTATCAGGCCGAGGAAGATGTTCGCGTAGCGGTGGCACTGTGCCGCAGAAATATGATTATTTTTGAGTTCTGGGCGGGCGGATGCGGTAATACCGTGCGC
The DNA here is from genome assembly GCF_036864475.1 of Alteromonas sp. S005. Lineage (NCBI taxonomy): Bacteria > Pseudomonadati > Pseudomonadota > Gammaproteobacteria > Alteromonadales > Alteromonadaceae > Alteromonas > Alteromonas sp. S005. The sequence goes on from NZ_JAZETN010000001.1 coordinate 602,833, forward strand.
CAGAACCTTCCCGCTTCGCCACAGGGTGAAAGCCGCTCTTATTTAATGGGTCTTACGGCTACACCCGATAGTGTGTTTTCACTTCCGGCAGCACTTACCCTAAAAGCGACAGTGGGCAAGGTGCCGCTTATTGTAGAGTCGGTGTCGCTAGTTGATGCCAGTGGCAATGAGCTGCTAAACAACCCTTCATTTGAAACGGGCAGCGATTTTTGGTTTTTCTATTATGACTTTGAGCACTTAGTGTGGCATATAAAAAACATTTACTTAAGTTTCGCTTATCAGTTCGGCGTAGTGGGTACGTTATTAATTGTGGTATTGATACTAACGGGGTTTATGGCGTTTTATCAGAGCAAGCAGTTACTCAGCCTCCCTGCGGCGATTTTTAGTGCTTTTTTAGCCGGTCAGTTTGCATTTGGCTTGTTTGGCGACCCAACCGATTCTGCGCGCACCAGTATGTGGTTTTACTTTATGCTGTTCGGTGCACTAACTCCGTTAGTTACAACCAGTAAACCGGATGCTTAGCGGGATGTCGGATGCCAGCCGGGTTGTAAACAGCGCCTTTTTATCTGTAGCGGCTAAGTTACTGGGTAAGACACTTGGCCTTTTGAGCACCTTTATCGTCGCACGTATATTAACGCCAGAGGACTTCGGGTTTATTGCCATTGTAAGTATGGCATTGTATCTGTTTGATATCCTTTCACACGCGGCGGGAGAACAGTACATCGTACAAAAGCGCAGCGTAGGCTATTTTGATTTGCAGACGGCCTGGTCGTTTAATTTGTTGTTAAAACTGATTATTGCGCTGGTCATTATGGTATGTGCTAACGGGATCGCTGCATTTTTCGACAAACCACAGTTGGGTTTGGCAATTATGGCAAGTGCCATCATTCTGCCGCTGCAGGCGTTAAAGTCTTACAAGCTTATGTTACTCAAGCGTCAGCTTCGTTTTAAACCGTTATTTTGGTTATCACTGGCGGAGCGTGTATTTGCGTTGCCTATGTTGATCACCTTTGCACTCGTGTTAGGTAATTACTGGGCATTTGTTATTACCGATGTGCTGGTTGCCATGTTTGGGCTGATCTTTTCCTATTTACTGGTGCGTGGCAGGCCGTTCTTTACGCTTAAACAGGTCAGGGTACAGTGGGCGTTTTCACAGTGGATGTTGGGTAAACATTTGTTAGGTTATGCGCGTTCGCAAATTGACACATTTGTCGTTGCAAAATGGTTCAGTACTTCGTTGTTGGGTAATTACCATATGGCTCGCGACCTTGCTATGATGCCTGCTCATTACCTGTTAAACCCTGCAATAGAACCGTTACTGGCGGTGTATAAAAACGACAGGGATAACAAAGCGGAGCTTTTAAACAATGTCGCCTTTTCACTACTCGTGGTGTTTGCGATCAGTATACCCGTATTAGCGGTGCTAGCCCTCTATGCCAAACCATTCGTTTTTTTATTGCTGGGTGAAAAGTGGTCGGTAGCAGCTCAATTGCTACCGGTATTAGCGATTTTGTTCTTTTACTGGTGCATTGTGCAGGTATTAGATGCTGCGCTTATTGCACTAAATCAGGTTCGCCTGGTGTTTGTGTTTGACGTGCTGTCGCTGGCGTTGGTTGCGTTGGCGTTACTCTGGGCGCTTAGTAATCAGTTAAGCCTGTTTGAATTAGCCTGGGCACGTGCGGTTGCAGGTTTAATCAGCGCGCTTGTATTGTTAGGCTGGGTATTTAGTGGCTACTGGCAGCATTTAAAACCCTTGCTCATGTTGGCAATAGTTATTACTAGTATGACGGGGCTTGCTATGATGCCCATATGGTTAGTTGACACCAAACCCTTTCCCGACAGCAACTCTACGCTTACTCACTATATTCAGTCAGCAGCAGAACTCGCGATGTTTGCTGTGCTCTACAGCGGCATGTTTGCACTGTTACTCACCTATAGTAAGCACTATCAGCTGTTAAGACTTAAGCAGCTAATACTGCAGTATTTACCCGCTACATGGTTTAGGAATACGTGATGAGAATAACGCCTTTTATCATTTTGTTATTATGCGGCTATAGCTTAATACTAACGGGGTGTGATGCTAAACCCAAAGGGCAGGGGCTGATGATTAGCCCTGAACAGTCCAAAGCACAAATGCTTCAGGTAATTGATCCCCGGCTTAACTGGGCAGTACAAAACCAGAATTTTATGGTGCAAACCTTTAATGCCGACTGGCACGCTACTCCCACTGACACGGTAGAGCTATACTCTCAAGCAAGGCAAGTATATTTGTTTGCAAAAGGCTTTGATATAACGCAAAGGCAGCATTATCGTGACGCAGCCATCTACAGCGCAGATCTTATGCTGCGAGATATGTATGACTCTACTACCGGAAACTGGTATTCCAGTATTGCACGCAATCAACCGCAAACACGCTATGGACCAAAAGAATATGGCACCTCGTTCGCAATTTTCGCGATGGTACATGCATATCGTATCACGCAGGATAAACGTTATTTAGATGCAGCCCTTAAAACTTGGATGATAGGAGAGGTGTCAGTTGGGCTATCCCTTGCCAGGGCTTCACAATTGCAAAAGTCCAATATAACTTATTTCAAAGCTTGGTCGATTAACCCTCTAATGCATTTGTTTGAGGCGCTGCTAGCCCTGTATGATGTTACTCAAAGCCCAAGTGTTTGGCAGGATATCGAATTTATTGCCCAGTTTGTTGAAGACGATTTACTGCAACCACAAGGCTACATTGCCGAGTACTATGAACAAGTTAATCAACCGCTTACCATAAACAATGGCGGTTACATTGAGCTTGGGCACCAAATTGAATGGGCTTACCTGCTTCACACGGCAGTAGATAACGGCCTTGATAGCCGTTTTAGAGATGTTGCGCAGACACTTTACGATTATGCGATAAAAACCGGATGGAACCAAAACCAGGGTAGTCTTGCTGCCAGAAGTAACTACGACGGTAAGGTTGTTGAGCCAGAACCGGTTTGGTGGGCACAGGCTGAGTGGTTGCGTTTAACAGCCTATCTTAAAAATAACAACTATGATGCAATGCAAAACTCTAAGCGGTTTTCTCGCAGCATGGCATTTGTTGTAAATGAATACGTTGATCAGGTGCACGGCGGTTGGATGAATAAAAAACAATCTAAGCGAACGCGAGATAGCTTAAATAAGGTGTTGGGTTATCATGCTGTGGCGGCTTACAACGCACTGCACGACGGTTGAGTGATCGTTTCAATTAGCGTGTCGCCAAACGCTTCATTGTAATGTGCAGGCTCCCAAAACCAGTTTAACGCTTTAGTCTGTGTTTGATCTGGGTACGGCTCATCTGTTTTGCCCGGTATTCTCCCAAAATCATAAAAATGACAATTTAACCGATTGTTAGCAACAAACTGCTTAATATCGCTATTCCATCGGGTTAAGTCATCATTTAAACCGGCTTCATCAATAAGCGTGTAAAAAGAACTGTGCAGCGGGTTAATAAACAGTTTTAGTTCTATCGAGTTTGTCTTTGTATAATCGACCATTGCCTGCAACGCCAGATAATGTGTATTTTGCTCTAAAGCCACCGTTCGGTAGGCTTTGTTGTGAAGTATGTCTCTTAGCATGCCAAGTGTATGTTCAAAGATGCGATACGGCCCCTCAATTTTTGTACTGCTGGCTAGGTCTCTAGCCGGGTTAAACCCTTTTTCCATTCTGGTTGCTGATGTTTCTCGTTGTAAAACTAGAGTTTTCAGGCTACTGGTCGTCGCATCAAGCGAAAGCAACGCCATGTATTTATCTTTTAACGAATAAAACCAGAAGTCTTCGTTTTCTCGCCCATCAATGAAATAGCTGAGGCTGTTTTGCCCACTAAAGCTAAATGATGAAGACGGTGCTTGATTGAGCTCATGAATAAAGTCTGTAAAATCCAGGCTCATGATAACGCGTTTCATACCTGGCTTTTGCCTTAACACGTTCAGGGCATAGGCCACTTGCATTTCTACACTTGCGCCAGGAATACCTAAATTGTAGGTAGAAGAACTCAAACAGCGGTGGTTTGGATTAAACCCCATTTCAATACGTGAATTTCCGACTAGCAATGTATCTATTTGTACGTTCAGAGGATGGTAGGTTTTTGCTTGCCTGACGTAATTGCTAATATCAGCCTTAATCGCGTTTACTCCATCGATTCGAGGGCTGTTAAATATGAGATAAGGGTTGACCACATAGTTAAACCCTGCAATTAACGTCAGAATCAGTATGGTGAAACCAGCAATTAAGCTTACATAGCGTTGAATAGTCATAATGGTTAAAACTGAAAGTAAAGGAATTCAGAAATCTGACCAAGCGTGAGTATGCCCGCCGCGAGTAAGCATGCAGTGCCAACACTCCATTTTAAGCTGGGCTGCCAGATAATATTTAGCACAGGATTTTGCATAGAGAACGCTCCTGGCTTTTCGAAAAGTACGCCGTTTTGCCGATCAAACATCTGTGCAGCATTAGGCAATAAAAGCGCGATGGCAGCAGCTATTAATACCCAAATTGTATTGCCCATTAACAAACTGCCGCTGCCCTGGCCGACATTCACGCCAACTTCGGCAAGTGTATGCCTGAGTTCGCCGAGCCGATAGGCAATACCGGAGGGAATCGTTGCGCCATTGCTCCCCAGCATGGCAAGTACAATATCATTGGCGCGTTGTAACGAAGGCGCGCGAAAATAGACCCATGAAAATACCACCGCTATGAAGGTAGTTAGCCAGCTAAAGCTTAAATAAAGGCGTGAGGTAGGCGCCCACTTCAGCATGTTTAACAACCAGCGCCAGGCGTGATTAATCACTAAATAGATACCGTGTAACATACCCCAAATCACAAATGTCCAGCCGGCACCATGCCATAGCCCACCTAACAGCATGGTTAAAAACAAATTGCGATAGCGCTGAAATGACCCTTTTTTATTACCACCTAGTGCGATGTAAAGATAGTCGCGCAAAAAGCGCGAAAGTGTAATGTGCCAACGCCGCCAAAATTCCACAATGGAGGTAGATTTGTAGGGTGAAAAGAAGTTCACAGGCAAGGTAATACCAAACAAGCGTGCACACCCGATGGCCATATCAGAATAACCAGAAAAGTCGAAATACAGCTGAAACGTGTAAGCCAGTGAAGCGCCCCATGCTTGAATGAGATCAACCTGTATCTGCGTATCAAAGGTGGGGCCAACATAGACTGACAGATTATCGGCAATTACGGTTTTTTTGAAAAAGCCCAATGCGAAGATACTAATGCCGACGGCAAAGTTTATGAGTTTGGGCGATAAATTTTCCTTTTGGAAAAATTGAGGCAACATCTCTTTGTGATGAACGATAGGCCCAGCAATAAGCTGCGGGAAAAAACAAACAAACAAAGAGTAATGTAAAAAATTATATTCCTTACATTTGTTATTATAAGCATCTACTAAGTAGGAAATCTGCTGAAACGTAAAGAAGGAGATTGCTAGTGGCAATATGATCTTTTCTGTGTTCCAGCCCACATCCAGCACAGCATTAATATTAGAAATGAAGAAGTTAAAGTATTTGTAATAGCCCAATAGACCGAGGTTTAGCACGACACCTGCAACTAACCAGGTCTTTCTGCGTTTGTTAGTTGCTAGTCCAATTTTTCGGCCCAAAAAGAAATTAATAATGATCGAGGCGACAATAAGAACTAAGTAAACACGATTCCAGTAACCATAAAAATATAGTGAGGCTGCAAGTAGAAAGATTAGCGCGAGCTCGATTGCTCCCCGTTTTGCCAAAGCGTAATAAACAAGCACTGTTATCGGCAGAAATAAAAAAATAAACTCAAATGAATTGAATAACATCCTTTACCTCTTTATCCCTGTATCTTTTTATCATTCTCTGCATAGTATCCTTCAATCTGCGTTCGTAAGCAATTTGTGAAACAAAGGTGCTATTAGTTTATTTGTACTCTCTGTTAGATGATCGCTATCCGAATATAGAGGAACGCCTTGACGAGTTCCATCGCAGAATGATTTGTTGCAAAGCAAGGATCTTGGGTCAAGAAAAATGACATTTTCGGAAAAAGAATGTTTAGATTGAGCAGCAAAAAACTCTGCATTTCTAGTTTTGTAACTATCAACAGAAATTCTAAGATCTTCTACAGGCTTCTCAGAGGAGGATAATATAAGAGCCAGTTTTTTGGGAACACTGTACGGGAATTCTGGTATGGGAAGCACATAGTAAACTGGGTTCGTCTTGGATAAATCTTCAATATTTCGAAATAAATTGTCGTAAAAAGTTTCGATGAATAGGCTGCTGGACTCGTCAAAACTGATGCCATCTAGTAATACCAAAGGTCCATCACTTGTTTTACGTGAGTTATCAGTTTGGTTGTGAATGTAGACGGATATTCTGTTTGAGACAATTATCGGGACACTACTGAATGAGTTTTTTACAGTGTTTATTACATTTCTATTCCAATCATCACACTGATTTGGTTGTGAAGAGCCTTTTATTTTAATATTTCTTAACAAAGGACAACCTGGCAGTGATAGTACTAGAGTGCTTCCTCTTACTCGATTTACACTATGAACCGATGATGCTAATGCTGAAGCGTGACTGTCTCCATAAACTATGGCTGTAATGGTTGGTGTTTCTCCTTCGTATATACAAGAGTGCTCAAGTGACGTTAATTTTTTTGTACATTTTTCAAAATGTTTGTTGGTATCGTTAATTGCACTTAATGCTGCGAGTGCCTTTTTTGAATACCGAAACTCTGCGCCATTGGAAAAAAATACGATTAAAAGAAACGAAGTCGTCAAACCTCCAGCAAATAGTATTTTAATAGAGTTCAGAGAGTTGCGTTTGCTTGACAGTGCGATATTAGTAAGTCTTTTTTCGACTAGTTCGTATGATATAGCTCCTAAAATGCATGAGATTAAAATACCAAGAACTTTGTCTATGCTGTCGAGAGCTCCGAAATACCTATAAAGCGCAAATACTGGCCAATGCCATAAATAAATGGAATAAGACCAAAGGCCCACAAAGAAAATGCCTCTCGATCTAAAAAATTGATAATCAAATTTTATGGCAATTAACATCCCAGTAGTTGCCACGGGAACTAAGGCTAGTGGATTAGGCCACCCATCAATAAGTGTAATGGTTGGTAATGCCAATAAAAGTGTTAACAGCAATAAAAAACGGAAACGTCTGATTTGCTTTAAGGTATAAAGGGCGCTTGTGTAGTAAGCAAGACTCCCAAAAAGTAACTCCCAGGCCCGAGTCTCAAGTCCGAAGTAAAGCCTGGGATTGGACGTTTGATTGTAGAATAATGAAAAGCCAAATGAGATCATTGTCATGAAAAAGATTGTGAGTAGGACGCTGCTTTTTTTGGCGCTTTTAAAAAAAAGTAGCAGTACGGGTAGAAAAAGGTAGAACTGCCACTCAACTGATAATGACCATGTATGTAAAAGCCACTTAGTATGGGGCGCTGCATCAAAATACCCAAAGCTTAATGCATAGTATTCGTTTGAAAAAAATAAAGTACTGGTGATTGCATGTGCTGCAAAAGTTTTAAACTCACTAGGCAGCAACAACAACCACGCGATAACTGTTGTACCTAGAACTGTTGTAATCAATGCGGGCAGTATCCTTTTCGCGCGTTTATACATAAATACTGGAAAAGAGAAACTACTTGTTGAAATCCCCTCAGCGATGATCTTTGTCATTAAAAAGCCGGACACGACGAAGAATATGTCTACGCCTACATAACCGAATTTGAAACCAGGAATGTCAAAGTGATAAAGAACAACTAGAATTACAGCCAAGGCACGAAGGGCATTGATATCGTATCTAAATTTCATGTTCTAGGCCTAAGCTTATTGTTTATCGGAGATGAAATATGACAACAGATGCAGGTGGCATTTCTTTATCATATTTTTGAATTCAAATGGTATCGCACGAAGTACAGCATTAAACCGTTTATAATCCCGAGCCTCATAATATAGATATGATAGGGCACGTTGCCTTTGGATTATTGCATTATTGATTTCTTCTAAACAATCAATAACAACTGGGTGTCTGTTATTTTCCTTCAATATTTGTTGAATAATGGTTATTTCACCTTCCATCGAAAAAGCTGCACTGGCAGAGTGATTTGCCATGTGCTTCCGTATCCCAACTGTTTTTTTGAAAGTGCCAGCAACTTTCCCTTTTAATGCAAAAATCAAAATTGAATAGAAGTCTTCTGCCCCTAAATTCTGTTTAGATATTTCTTCTGAGAAAGCAGAGAACTCAAAATATGACTCTTTATTAAATGCCAAACACGATTGAAATATCGGTGTGAAATACAATAAATGTTTGAAAAGGTCCTGATGAAAAAATGTGTTATTTTCGCGTGCAGCTATGGATTTTTCTAGCCATTGAGCTGGCGCGGTTTGTAACTTATTTTCAAGCGTTGACGCAGAGCCAAACTCGTAAAAATTAGAATAAACAAGATCAAGGTCACTATAACTTTTGATGACATTATTAAGTACTTCAAGATGATTTGGTTCCCAAATGTCATCACTGTCGCAAAGTGCAATCCATTTGTTAGATGCCATATTTATCCCATTGAATCTCGCGATCATCTGGCCGGTATTTTGCTGACGAATGTATTTGATCTGTCGAATTTGGAAGCTAGATATGATTTGTTCGGTCTCATCATCGGAGCCGTCATCAATGATAATAATTTCATCTGCTGGATGGGTTTGAACAACGATACTGTCTATACATTTTTTAAGCAGTTGCGCTCTATTGAACGTTGGTATGACTACTGTGAATTTCATTGTTTAGTGCTTTTAGTAAGTATGGTGATAGTATTTCATTTATTATGCCGAGGGTTCAACTTTAATATTATCGAACGATAGCTCTGCTAGGTGTAATTCAGTTTATCTAGTATTATTTGTGTTCATCTCTAAATAGTATTGGATAAATGCGTATTTTATCATCAGTCTATTTGGTATTTCAGTAGTTCAGGACGACATTACGAGGCTTACATTGGCTGTCAGAAGAGCGCTTTTTCTTTCTTCCGGATCGGAAATTTTCAACAGATTAGTTAACTTACTGTCTGTTTTACTATTTGCTCGCTTATTATCTCCAAACGAGCTTGGCGTTTTCATTATTGCCTCATCAATTATGGTGTTAGCGAGTGAAGTTAGAATGCTCGGTACTAATACTTACTTAATCAGCGAAGCAGAAATTTCAGAACAAAAAGTATCTAATGCATTGGGGCTTTCTCTCATTATTTCTTGGGGCCTTGGAATTATTGCGGTCACTTTATCTCCACTAGTAGCGTCATTTTATGAGCAAAAAGAGTTAATGTACTTAGTCGTAATTTTATCAGGCAGTTTTTTCTTTGCCCCATTTGTGAGTTGCACGCATGCACTGCTCTCTAGGGAATTTTCGTTTGGTCGCCTGTTTTTCTTAACGAACGTAGGACCTGTAATCGCGCTTTTCGTATCAGTAACATTAATAAACCTTGATTACTCGTACTACTCTTTAGCGGTAGGTCAGACATTGGGATATTTAGTGGACTTATTGATCGGTAGGGTTCTTAAACCTAAGTCTATGTCATGGAAACCAAAATTCGATCGATTAAAAAGTGTTGCCAGGGTTGGAATTTACACTTCTCTAATCAATATGTTTACTCGATTTGAATCAACGATACCTGATCTCATTTTGGGCAAACTAGCAAGTACGTCTTTTGTTGCCTTTTTCTCGCGCGCGTTAGGTTTGCATCTGTTTATTCAGGAGTTACTCTGCAATGGTATATCTAAGATAGCCTTGCCTTATATCTCTGAACAAAAACGAGCTGACAAGTGCATGAAAGATACGTACAAGAATGCGAGTGAAATGACACTTGGCTTTATTCTTCCTCCTGCAATATGCGCTACTATCGCTGCTGAAACATTGATAATGTTTTTATTTGGCGATCAATGGGGAGCGTCTGTAGGCTTGGCGAAAGTATTGGGGGTTTGGATTGTATTAAAGACTCTAACATATTTCGCAATACCTACGTTGATAACGAATAGAGCTGAAAAAGAGCTGTTTTATTCGCGGGCCATTACACTTGGTTTCTTGATCGTAGCCATAGTTTTTTGCGTCGCTATGGAACCTAGATATATTTCACTAGCATTTGTTGCAACAGGTATAATAGATTACATTCTCATATCTTGGCTTTTGTATAAGCAAATACACTTAAATCCTTTTGATTATCTATTTTCAATTAAGAAAACGTTATTTATTTCATTGATTTGCTCATCAGTAACGCTTTTTATTTCACAGTTCAATGAACATTTTGACAATTATATGATGCTCGGGATTTATCTGGTGGTACTTGTTCCGACATGGTTAATTATGCTGCTACTTGTGAAGCATCCTTTGGCACTTCAGATAAAGTCTCTTATACTGCAACGGTAAGGTTAAACGGTATAATACCGTGTGAGAGTGCTCAAAAACTAGTCGAATTTAATGCTGTTCAACAAGTAGAAATAATAACGACTTCGTTGTAAGTTCAATTAGTCCAGACAACAGCCATTAGCTAATAGAGGAGCAGTGCCAGCAAAAGATAATTTGGTATAAAACCACTACGATTCATCGCTTGATAATAGAGTCAAACCCTTTAATTTCGGTAGCTACGAACGTCGACCTAAAGTGTGTTGCATCTTTATAATAGGGAATGCCATTGCTATCTGTAAAGTGACAGCGCAAATCGTCACATATCCATTTTTCGGGGTAAATTAATTCAATTTGTAATGGTGAAACTAAGGAAGCCAGCTTGCTATTTATATATATAACACGTTCTTGGTGCTGACTGAGAGAGACCATTTTTACCGCCGGTTTAGGAGTGAACATTATGCGGTCAATAAAACGTGTAGGGTTTGCTAGGTCGCCACCAGGTGGATTCATAACTAAATAGATTTTTTTTCTAGATTGTTTTAGTTTTTCAATATCTTGATAAAGTAATTTCAGAATTTCGGTAAGTATTTCGTCCGATTGTAAATTAAGCATATTAGTGTTTGTTTGATCCGCAAGATAGTAGTCACCTCGCTTCTGAAGGCCCCACCAAGAGCCACCTATTACAACGGTTGAAAAACTCTCTTTATTTGCGAGCTCATAACTTTTGCGAACATCATCAGCGCATGAAATTGATACTCTCTCGATTCCTGTAATAGGCGCACATCCAGGATTTACACTGAATGTGACGGGTCTTAGCGACTCTGGAGCGTCTGCATACAGTTTTGAAACCCTCGGGGACAATTGCTGGATATAACTATCACCTATAAATAAAACGCCGTTTTCGCTTCCTTCTTTTATTACTGTCACCCCTTTTTCAACGGTATCCCAGTCTTCTACAGCTGTGGATATTGTGTTACTCAACGACTGAAGTCTAACGGGTATAGACTTTGTATAGGCGAGTAGGCCAATAATCAAAAATATACTCATGCCATAACACAGCGAAATAAGTAGTTTTTTTGTTGTGTTTGGCTTTTTTGAATAGTGCCTCAATGGTTTTTCAATATATTGATAGGTTAACCATGCGAGAAGTATTGATGTAATCACCAATATACCGCTAACAGTTGCGGGCGGCGTGGATTCATACACAATCCTGGCGAATGAGAGTAAAGGCCAGTGCCATAGATAAAGTGGATAGCTGATTAACCCGATAAAAACGAAAACTTTATGGGTTGTAAATAGCTTTGCAACACAGCTTTCGGGACCAGACCAGATTAACAGTACCGTCCCCAATGTGGGCGGTACCGCCCACCAACCTGGAAACACAGACGAGTGATTTATAACTGCTAATGTCATAATTATGAGAGCTAAGCCTAATAATGACATTGCATCTTGTATAGTTTTGTTTTGCGGGGTTATCGATACAGTTGACTTCGAAAAACTAAAAGCTGCTAAAATTCCGCCTGCAGCTAACTCCCAAAATCGTGTAAACGGCAAGTAAAATGCGAAGGACTGATACTCTTTAACAGTAGCAATGCTGAGTATAAATGACCCAGTAGCAAGAACTAATGCTACCAGCTCAAAACGCCACTTTAATTTAATAACAATCGCTAGGATTAGTGGCCAAACAATATAAAACTGTTCTTCAACGCCCAAAGACCATAAGTGTAAAAGAGGTTTGAGTTCTGACGCAGTATTAAAATAGTCCGACGACTCGTGCCAGAATGAAATATTTGCAAAGAAAGCAACGCTGGCCACCAGATATTTGCCCAGTGATGCAAATTCGTGAGAAAGTAGTAAAACCCAACCGCAAACTGTTACAAAAAGAAGTACCATAATTAGTGCTGGGAACAAACGTTTGACTCTACGCTCATAAAAGCGCCTTATTGAGAATGTAGAATCAATGAGTTCACGTTGTAATATGCTGGTGATTAAAAAACCTGATATAACAAAAAAGATATCGACGCCAATAAAGCCGCCAGGAATTAGACTCGGAAAAGCATGATAAATAACTACTGAAAGTACAGCAATTGCCCTTAAACCATCAATGTCTGGACGGTAAGAAAAGTGTTTATCATGCATTTTTTGGCTATCCGTTTCAGCATGCTCAAACGAGCAAGTGCTCAATATTTAATAAATGATTAGGTAAGCAATGCCGCTACCGCTAACTCGGTTTTTGATAAAGGTATGCCCTTTACAAACACCACGTCTTCATTTAAATATTCTGATTGTACACACTTACTTAGTTCTACTTTTGTTTGTTTAATTTTTTGAACATGACTAAGAGGCGTACCGTCATATTTAGCTTGCCAGTGAGTCAAAAATACATTGCTAGGAATTACGCCTGACAGTGTAGGTTGAGTGCTAGTAAATGCGCCCAGCTTTGTAACAACAGGTAAGGGAAGCATTGCTAACCATTTTAATATGTCTCTTCGGGTTGTATGTTCGCTAATTCCTAACTTTTTACTAGACATGGTACTGATCCTTTATGTGTTCTACCAAGCGAAGTGCAAAGGCTGCAATTGTGAGAGTTGGAGGCACGTGCCCTCCAGATGTGAAAATAGAACTGCCTGCCACAAACAGGTTACTTGTACCGAAGACCCTACAGTTAGTGTCTACAACGCCTTGGTCATGAGATTGTGCCATTCTTGTAGTGCCAATATGATGATGAGCAAAAAAGACTTGTTCTGAGAAAATACGTGACTGGAACTCTTCCATAACACGCATTTTACCTAGACCTAATTTACTTAACTCTAATGCGGCTAACTTCAAGCTGTCCCAAACATTGTTCCTATCTTTCTCACTCAACGACCACTCGATTTTATGCTTCTTGAGCCCTAAATCATCTCGTTCAGTCCCCAGTACAACCCTGTTGGTTTTCTCAGGTGACTGATTCACCATAGCCCAAATGTTATATCCGACCTTTTCTGCGGCATCGTCGAATAGTTTTTCGTCAAACAACTTCCTTGATATTCCTTCAAGTACCATATCAAAGTCAGAGAATATATTTCCAAGATGTTTACCCATATCATCGGGAATTTCGAGATCGGAAATGGCGCGGCCAATAACGTGCATTGAGTCAGTTCCGGTCGCAAGACTGAATTTAGAGGATGCCATTAATGGCATTCTTATGTTTATCAGGTTGTTGGTTTCAAGAGCCTTCTCGGTAAGCTCCATGAATGCGACGACTGAATGACCTACATCATCGAGCATGACCGATTGAACTAGGTTTCTATTAAATTTTTCCGTGGGGTAAAATCGGGCGGCCGGAATAACAGGGTGATCCATGAAATAACGGCCAACGTTACCACCTTGGTTACCTATCCTATTGTCATATTTTTCATTGAACATAAGCATATAACGGGCATTCTCTATTCCACCCATACACATAACGAAAGTGCTCGCTTCCACTACAACTTCAACTGAACCATAGTTTTTAAAGTACGCTTTGGTTATCTTTTCACCATCAAAGTCAACATCAATTAAATTGGCATTTCCCATTACCGTAATATTTTGAGCGGCTTCTAAATCTCCACCGTATTTGGCATAGAAACGGGTAGGGATTTTTGCGCCTTTGGCAATTGATAGCTTTACTGCTTCAGAAGGTTTTAAACTGTCGTCACCTTGAAGCGTGCTTAGCCATGTTTCAAGGCTATAGTCTTTATTCCCAACGCTGCAATACTCCCCTGCCTCAGGGTAGTAGGGAGCAACGTCGTTGTATGAAATTGGCCAGGTTTTGAAGTCATGAGGATTCAAAGGCGACACGCCATTTTCCCAATGGTTGCTTGAACCACCTAAAAAACGGAGTCTATTGTAGGACGTATCTTCATAGTGCGTTGGTTTTTCTTCGGGCGCATAAAATTTCTGTGACTCTGCTGTAAAGTTTTTCTCTCCAGCATCGAAGAGCCCAACCGTTAAGCCTGTATTGATAAGTTCTCGAGCAATAATGGTGCCTGCTACGCCTCCCCCTATTATGCAAACATCAAATCTATAGGTTTGTTTTTTGTCAAAGCTATTTGCATCAATCATTGCAACGTCCTAAATGTTAAATCCTTTAGTAGCATACTCGCGCCTGTTTTTGTTAGATGATTTGAATCAAAATACAAAGGAACGCTATGAGCTGTTGTTTCGCACACTAATTCAATATTACAGAATATTTTTTGTGGCTCGATAACTTTTGTTAAATACTCACTGTACTTCGCAATTTTTAACTGACTAGCACTATCAAACGTAAACGGTTCAATTTGTTTACCGAGTTTAGCGCTTCTGATTAGGTACTCGGGTACGGGATAACCAGGTTCTGGTATTGATTGCACAAGTGTTATTTCGATACCGTGGTCACTGACATACCGCAAAGTATCTTTGAATCGTACACTAAACTCTCTCGTTTGGTAATTTGGCGATGCATCAAACTCGGCGTCTTTATAGATCGACCAACGGGTAGCAAATAACGCATGTCTTAACGACGGCGTAGACTCTATTATTTCGCGAATTTTATTTTGCGCTATAAGGCAGTTGCTTTTGCTAATATTTGTTGTAGCGGGAACACCTTCAAGCAAAGGAGGACAGCCTCCTTTCGTGATAAAAATGGCTGATAAGCTGTCTCGTTTTAAAATATGGTCAAGTTCCCAAACTAAAGTTTGTGCGTGAGAATCACCTAAGATAATGACTGTTGGGGCTTTTTCCAACTCTCCCAATTGACACAAATAGTACTCGTCTTTGGCGTGAGTTGCACTGCACTCTCCAGGGAATGCTCCCCATCGTTCGTAGTTGATCACCTCTAATTGTTCAGTTGTGTATTTAAAGTCGAAGCCATTGGTGAATTTTGTCGCAAGAAAAAAAGAGAAGCACACGATACCTGACGAAACAGCGATTGTAATTGTGGCTCTAGTATTTTGTTTTGTGTTTTTCCTAAATCTATTCTCCACGATTTTAAATGTAAGGTGTGACAGTAACAATGTGGAAATGATTACTACAAAATAAAAGCTAAGACTTTTCTCACCCAAGAAATACATATCACTGAAAACAATAATAGGCCAATGAAATAAGTACAATGAATATGACAGCTGACCAAAGTAAACCATTGGTCTGGTGTTTAAGAATGAGCGAAAGATCAATGGTTTGTAACTGCTCATACCTACTAACACAACTATTGCAGTTAATACATTAACAAGTGCAGCGGTATATCCGGGGAAAACCGTAGATTTATCATAGACAAAACAAATGGCTATAAGTAATAGCAATGAAACAGAGCCTACAAATTCTTTCCACTTGCTACTGATAGTTTCGTCAATTCTGGAAAGCATAGACGATGAAACACATGCTAGTAACCCTCCGATTGCGAATTCATATACCCTAAAGTGAGTAAGGTAGAATGCTGCACTTTTATCGACCGTCACCCAATACGAAGTAATGAATATTGAAATGACAGTGAAAGCAATTAAATACCGTATAATATACTTTTTAAAGTGCTGGCTAAAAAACAACAGTGGGAAAACCAGATAGAACTGCCATTCGACTGAAAGCGACCAAGTGTGTAAGAGCGCAAGGTTACTTAATGTCGCGTCAAAATAATCGGAACTCAAGTAGTAAAATATGTTAGAAACAATCGCACTTGAAGTAAAAGCAGCCTTCGAAATCTCTATTACTTCATTAGGTAACAACAAATATGAAGCAACAAAAACTGTAAATGCTATCGCAACGGCATAAGCAGGAAACAAACGACGGCAACGACCAATTAGGAATTGAAAAAAGAACCCTCTATTATCGCTTCGTTGCATAAGTATTCGTGTAATAAGAAAGCCCGATATTGTGAAAAAAATATCAACGCCAATGTAGCCACCAGGTAACCAAGCCGGCTCAATGTGAAACACCAGTACACTTATTACTGCAATGGCACGCAAGCCATCAATAAAGTTAATATATTGACTAGCCAAAACACTTACCCGATACGTTTATTTGTTGTTGAACTGTATGCATTGTTTTTTCCAAAACTTTCCTCTCTTAGAAACACATTGGCGCAACACATTGAAAGTGCAATAAGCCAATATAATACTTCGCCCCTTAGTCGGTTAATGAACGTCATTGCAACAACAAAAGTGATAAAACCACTTGAAACAGAAAGCACGATTGCACTGTTCACAAAATCTTTTTTGGCCCAGAGATAAAGCCGTGTCTTTCGAAATGATGAGTATGTACAGTAAATCATTAAAAAGAAAGAGATAAAGCCTAAATACCCTGCTTCAGACAAGGTTTCGAACCATGTGGAATGTACCGCACGGTTTCTTGATTCTCCCGTGTTTATATCACTGGGTATATAGTTTGGCGCGTAGTACTGAAAACCGCCTGCGCCAGCTCCAAATGGGTGGTCTTGAACCATATCGATCGCTGCAAGCCAAAAGAAAACGCGAGTAGAACCCGATTCCTTTTCTTCGGTTAAAGTTGCTTCCTCCTTTACGCTCATCATTCTGTCGATAAATGTAGTATCAGCAAGTCTAAAAAGCGCGCCAGCAAATAGTAATATACCAAAAAATATTGCGCGTTTTTCTTTTATGGTGAAGGCATTATTCCTAAAGCTAATAAACATAAAATAGCTAATACCAGCGGCCACCCCAACAAAACTACCCCTACTATTAATTAAAATTAGAGCATTTAAAACAAAAACCAAACCTATGGCATACAAGCCTCGGGCAACTATCCGTTTGTCAGCAATTAATTTAGCTATAAACAATATAATTGTTGGTGCTAAAGCCGCTGCGATAAAATTTGCACCGGGGGCATCCACCATGCCAACATTTGATACTCTACCTGAGCTGTCGCGACCCCACCCATAAATATAGAAACCCAACAAGAATGCGCTAAAAAGGTAAGTGTCTATGATCCAATAAACATGCTTCTTTTCACTACACAGCTTCACAACTAAAAAAGTGACAACAAGCATCGTCAAAAATGCATCAACAGCTTCTAAATGATATTCAGTAAACGGCGCATTAAAGTAAGCCAGGCAATACATCAATATGGTTAAGCACATAAACTTAAATTGTGGATGCTTAAACGCCGGATTTTGATTGTATTTACCAAACCCGATAATAAAGGCAATGATCATGGCCAGTACCAAATAGAACTGGGCGCCAACAAAGGGAAGGTAGCTGCTCCACCACTTGTTTTGTGGATTCAAAAAGTAATCCAGCTGATACACCATAAATATCAGGATGGGGCCATGACGAAACGCCATAAGAAGGCCTGTTAAAAATGGGATTAAGTAGAGCAGGGCAGATATCACAGAGCTTGCTCCATTTTTTTGATCATGGCAGCGACTTCTGGTGCTTTAATCCCCCAGTCAAATTGCTCTGCGTGTTTGCGCGCATTCTCGCCCATTTGAGTTCGTTTGGCTTCGTCTTGTGCCAGCACTATAACGTGCTCCGCTAACAAGTTTGGTGTGCTGCAATCTACACTGTATCCAGTTTTACCGTGGATCACGGTTTCGGGTGTGCCACCCGACATACCCCCTATAGCGGGTATGCCGCAGGCTTGCGCCTCTATCATTACAATGCCAAACCCCTCGATATTTCGGCCTATATCGCGGTTAGGTAACACAAATACATCCGCTTGCTGATAGCAGGTAATCATGTCAGCGTCGCTCACATTGGGCATGAACGAAATATTATCGCTTAATCCTAGTTTTATTGTTAGCTGCTCTAAGTATTCCTGACAAGGTCCGCTACCAATAACTGCGTACAACGCTTTGGGTACGGTTTTTACAATCTCAGCCATGGCTTTTATCATCATGTCATGGCCCTTCCGTTCTTCTAACCTCGATACGGTTATCAATACAAAGCGGTCCTGCCAACCTAATTTGGCCCGGGTATCTTCGCAACGAGGAGTAGGAACAAACGCCTTTGTATTCGCACCTGGGTTAACAATACAGCACTGAGTTTCGTTTACATCCCAATGTTGCAATAACAGGCGGTGCGAGTTTTTACTATTACAAATGAGTAAGTCTGCACGCTTTAGCACCGGTCGTAGCATGGCAGTCATGCTTCGGCTAGTCGCACTATTCTCTATGTCCTCACCATGTATATAACAATAATAGGGAATACCTTTGAAAAGCTTGAACAGCATGGCAACAAAGCCTTCAGGAATGCACCGCCCGCAATGAATAGCCGTTACATGGTATTGCTTAATAATTTTCCTAAGTTTTAGGAAAAGCTTGGTATAAAAAATAAGGCCGCCCAGTGAAAATAGCGCCCAATCAGACCACGACGAATAATTAAAAGAAATTCTATGAATTTTTAATTCGGCTTTACTATCAAAAAGGGTATCACCTTCTGCGTTACCGGCAACCACAACATACTTGTCGGCATCTTGGCGAGAATATACCTCCCATAACCAACGACCACTTCCACCATGCATTGGTGGGAATACTTCAGAGAAAACCAACTCTACTTTTTGTTTATCTTTCACGTTAAATTCTCACTGAACCGACGGCATAAGGTAATTGTATTGAATTCGGAATGCTTCATTCATTTTTTGTGCACTAAATTGCAATTCAAATTTCTCGATTGCATTTTTACCAAAATTTTCTCGCAAACCATGACTTTGTGTTAATTGTGATATTGCTGCTGCAAATGCATTTCTGTTTTCGTTTTCTGTCACTAGGCCATTAAAGTTATGAGTAATGACTTCGGCGTTACCGCCTGCACTTGTTACTACACAAGGTTTGCCTAGGCTCATTGCTTCAAGCAACGTCATCGAGGTTCCTTCACTTAGTGATGAAAGTAAAAAGGCATCCATTAGCGCTAAATAGTTTGCAGGTTTAGCAATATAGCCAGTAAAAATAACCTTATTGTTAATACCTAATTTATCTACCTCTTGCTGCAAGGCTTCACGCATTTCACCATCACCCACCAGCAGTAGATAAAGGTCATTTTGGTCTTTCGCGGCGTCCGCAAATGCGTTAATCATCATAAGCTGATTTTTAATCGGGTCGAACCGTGCGATGGTACCTACTATTATGTCGGTTTCTTTAAACCCTAACTGCGAGCGCAATATGTGCACTTCGTTCTGCTTTACCATTACTGGTTTAATGCCGTTGTAAATCACGTCAATCTTACGACTAGGAATGAACTCATAGGTAGTCAATGCTTCACTTGTCGCCTTTGAAATGGCGGTTACCTTCGATGTGAAAGAGAGTAATATCGGATTAACGAGCTTTCTTTTCCAGCTTGTACTGTCGGGGTAAAAGCGCCCATGCTCTGTGAAAATAACCTTTGTTTTTGTAAAGGCCGCTGCTAACGCACCGTATACCCAAGGGGTGTATTGGTGGCAATGTAATATATCTATGTTGTTTTCTTTAATGTGTTGTCTTAATGCTTTAATTAGCGAAGTATCAAAACCTGGCTTGCGTTCTTTTGTGGTAATGCAAATTCCAGATTGCGCTAACTCTTCACCCCAAGGGCCTAAAGGGGCTTCTATGCAATAAATCGACATTTCGATATTTGCATTAACATTTCCCTCAATGATGTTCTTAATAACCATTTCAGTGCCGCCAATGCGCATATCGTAGGTAACGTGCATTACTTTCATTATGATGTACGCTCTTGTATAACGGCATATCGGTCGTACCACATTTGGTACATCAGCATGCTCCACAATACAATGCCGTGGTCTTTCGTGCGGTTTTGATGCTCCTGCCAAATAGAACTAATAGCGGCTGTATTAAATACTTCGCTTAAACCCTCATTACATTGAAGCAGTCTTGATTCTGACAATGCTTTTAACTCGCCCCTGAACCACTCATCCAATGGCGTGCTGAACCCCATTTTTTTTCTATACAGCAAAGAATCGGGAATAAACGGTTTAAACACTTCTTTCAGTAAATACTTCTTTTCCCCATAACGGTATTTTTGTGACGAGGGGAGGGTAGCGGCAAATTCTGCAACTTGATAGTCAAGAATAGGGGCTCGTACTTCTAAAGAATTAGCCATGCTCATTCTGTCTACTTTAACCAAGATATCGCCTGTCATGTAGGTTTTAATATCGGTGTACAAAATTTTACTTAAGTGATCTGGCCCATCAGCCTTGTTGTACATATCAAGCGTGTATTGGCTTGGGTGGTAACCGTTAAGCGTTGTGGCTACGTTGGGTTTAACCAGCTTATTCCACATATCGTCGGTCATCATACTGTTTGTGATGAAAAAGCCCATGGCGGGGTCGTGCGATAAACTGGTAAGTAGCGACTTCCCTTTTCTTCCAATAGCCCCTGGCAATACGCCTACTAATTTTGCAAGGCTTGGGAATATCGTTTTTCTAATGCTTTCAGGAAACTTATTTCTAAGTTTGTTTTCAATGTCATCCGTAGTGTACTTTTCATAGCCCGCGAACATTTCATCGCCGCCATCGCCGGCTAATGCCACGGTAACGGCCTTTCTGGCCAGTTCAGACACAAAAAACGTGGGTACTAACGAAGGGTCGGCAAAGGGTTCATCAAAAAAGCTAGCAATGTATTCTAATTGTTCTGCAACATTTTGATGTACGGTAAACTCATGGTGTTCTGTCTCGTATTTCTCAGCTATTTCACGTGCGAAATCTGCTTCGTTAAACTCTTTATTATCAAATCCAATGGTACAGGTTTTAACCGGTGTTTCGCTTGTCTCACTCATCATCGCCACAACGCCCGAGCTATCTACACCGCCACTCAAAAAGGCACCTAAAGGTACATCACTAATCATACGTTGTTTGGTCACTTTTTCGAGTAATGCTTTTAGCTGAACCTTGTTTGCTTCTTCGCTGGCTGAGGAAATATTCTTAAAGCTTAAATCCCAATATTCATGAATGTTAAAACCGTCTTTGTTTAAAACAAGATAATGGGCGGGGGGGAGTTTGTGTATGTGTTTAAATATACTTTTTGGGTCAGGCACGTACTGATAAGCAAAAAAATCGTAAACCGCGTCTAACCGAATTTCTCGCGGAATATCTTTTAGTGCAAGTATTGCCTTAATTTCTGAACCAAACGCAAAGCGCCCGTTGTCAGAAAAATAATAAACGGGCTTTTTGCCTAAACGGTCGCGGGCGATAAATAGCTCTTGTTTTGTTTTGTCCCACAGGGCAAAGGCAAACATTCCGTTCAGTTTTTGAAGGCATTTAACGCCTTCACGAGCGTAAAGTTCTAGAATAACTTCAGTATCGGTATGGCTTTTAAAGGCAACGCCTTGTTGCTCAAGCTCTGCTCGTAGTTCTAAGAAATTGTATATTTCGCCATTAAAAACAATAACTAAATTATTGTCGGCAGAATACATAGGCTGGTTACCCGCCTCAGATAAGTCGAGAATACTCAAACGGCGATGGCATAACCCGATGTGATCATCTAGGTAGATGCCGCTGGCATCAGGACCGCGATGCAAAATAGCGTGGTGCATAGCGTGAAGTGCTTCTTCACCACCTTCGTTGTAATTAAATAAACTAAAACCTGCGATACCACACATGTTTTCTAATTCCCTATAAGCTGATATGCGGTCTGATTGTCGAACCAACGGCTACGGTAATTGTAAGAGGAAGCTTTTTCCACATATTTTCAGCGATGGGGCGCAGTTTACTTGGCGACGTGGCTGCTAGCTGCTCTTTTATAAGTGCACCGTGTTGATCAAACTTTTGCCAATGCAGCAACTGAGGCTGTGCGCCCCACTGCTTTTTAAATTTGTAAGTGCCTTCTTCATAGGTAGAGCGGCCGAAATCGAACGTGTTTATGCCTGAATCTGCACAGTGTTCTAATAGCGACCAATAAAGCAACATGTTAGGGGCCAATTTATTGTATTCGCGAAGGGTAGACGCCCATGGAATAGACGCACTAGCAGCGTTTTTTAATACTAGGCCACCGCCAATGGGGGTGTTGTCTTTATAAACTACGCTAATTATACAGCTTTCTTCGTAAGCACCGACTATTTGTTCGAACCATTTTTTTGCATGCACGGGTGAACCCAAATCGCGCATGTTCTTGGTGTATACCGTATAAAAGTCGTTAATTAATGTCTGATTAGTACCAAGCGAAACGATAAGCCTGTTTTTCTCTGCCTTTCTTATTTGGCTGCGAAGTTTAGATTTGAATCCTGCTAGCAATTTTTCACTGCTATTTGGTAATGGAAGTAGCATTCTTACTTTTTGATTTTCTAAACTACTAGGTGATTGTGGCTCAGTTTTTATGTTACGTATTTCGAGCGCTTTACCGCCAGTTGCAGAAAGCTGCTGAGTTAAAAATTGTTGCAGTTCAAGTGCTATATCGTCGTTATCTGCCAGCGCATACCCCACATCACAATATGGCAAAGCGCATATTTGTTTGCCTAAAAAAGGCGTTTTCATTAATACTGCTGGCAATACGCCCACTATTTTTTTTGAACTTTGGTTTGTTGCTAATAGCCCTAATGGCTCGTGCCCGTAGGAGTGTTTTACAGCATTTAGCCATGAAAATTTATGATATGCAGAGGCTAGTTTGTGCGCACTCACATAAGTATCCCACTCTGCAACATCTGATAGAGTAGCAACTTGGATAACTATTTGCTCATCGCTGTTATTATTCACAATGCTGTCCTTGCGATAGCTGTGTTGTAACAGCACCCTCTTTTGCCGTAAGTCGCGTTGCCGCCTCAGAGATGGTGCAATACGAAACGTTTGCTCTTACTTCTAGGTGTGCAAGAAACCGTGAGATGCGAGAGCAAATTAGCTCATAGGCATTGTCTACGTTTAAAAGCCCGGTAACACCATCAATTAAGCTAGAACTATGTAAGTACATGTGAATTACATTGTGTTGCTTATCCAAACAGGTATCACTTAGCTCAATCATACTTTTTGTATCAGATAGCTCAGGGCTTAAATATATTTTCTTAAGAATTTTAGTGTGCCAAAGAAGGCCTACAGCTCTTAGTGTTGAAAATGGCGGTTTTGATAACCTAGAATGGATTTTATCCGCTTTGCTGAAATCAGCCACATTAAACCCTGCCGTTACCGGCAATTCCATAATATTTTGTTGTTCACCTGGTACCAAGGCATTCTCAAAACTCGGGTAGTAAGGAGTAACCGGAGCACCTTTGCAGTGAAAAAATTCATTTTCGTAAAAGGGGTATACACTGCTGTCTACAGTTATGCCTCTTGAGGCCAGCAGTTCAAGAGTTTTACCTTTCATACCCCAGCGCCCGCTTCTAAATGAACGAGGCGTTACCCCTATTTTTTTATTTATAACGCGGTGCAGTTCGTCTAACTTTTGTACTACTTGCTCTTCTGGTAAGTTTATTACGTGGCTTTCGGCTTCGGTAGTTTTACCGAAATACGGTGGGTTGCACCATGGATGCAAATGGGCACCTACTTCTGCTTTCTTTCTATTCACAAATTCGCGAAGGATAGCGCTACCTTGTTCGTCGTTCGCTACAGCGTAGTCGACAAAATAGGTGGGCCTTATGCCTAACGTTTCACAAAAGGTTTGGAATGCAGGTAGCTTTTTTACGTTTTGTACCGAACAGTTATGCTGTGGAAACTCTTCGTCCCACCGCCATTCTTCTTCTGTATCTATAGTAAGAACAAATAAAACGTTGGGTTTACCCATTGCGTTTCTCATTCAGCATAATAGAAAATAATTCATAGTATTCGTCAGCCATACGCTGAGCCGAAAAATTCTCTTGTACAAAGGTACGCGCATTTTGTGCTAGTTGCTGGGCATAGCGGGTATCGTCTAGTAGTGTTTCCCAGTCTTTTTGTAACTGTTCGCTATCGTGCAAAGGGGTAAGTAAACCACTTTCTCGATGAGTAATGAGTTGATCGATACCCGCAATATCGTAGGCCGACACTGGAATTTCCATTGCGCACGCTTCCATTAAACAGCGCGGTATGCCTTCCAGAGTAGAAGTCATAACAAACATATCAAAATCGCGTAGCTGTTCTAACCTATCGTTTCTAAAACCCAAGAATGAGATAGCACCGGAGCTACTGAGAGTATGAGCATAGGATTCTAGTTTAGGGCGGTCTTCGCCATCACCAAGAAACACTAGACGAATGTCTTGTCGTTTTTTATATAGAGCGTCGAAACAGTCGAGTATGGCGGTAATGTTTTTGCGGCTGATCATTTGGCCCACAAAGCCAATAGTTTTCACACTACCTTGTGGTTTCGGGGTTTTAGTTACTCGTACTGCTTCAACCTCAGAAAGGTCTACACCGTTTTGAATATAGGACAGTTTGTCCTCGGCAATGTTGAATTTTTTTACATCAGCCAATAACTGCTTTGATAGAGGAACCACTTTATCGGCAAATCGCATGGCTTGGCATCCCGCCCAAATAAAAAGTCGAAGCTTCAAGTCTGCCGCATTTTCGAACCCATGTGGCGTTACCACGCAAGGGATACCGGCTTTTTTAGCGGCCATCACCCCTAAAATATCCGACTTGTAGCCATGAGTGTGGATAATGTCGATATCATTGTCTTTTATTAGCGCGGCGAGCCTTTTTACTGCACCTAAATCAAACCGGCCCTGCATAGGAACGTGATGAGTTTTACCAATAGATTGGAATTGCTTAACCAGCTCTAAGTCTTCCGTACCCGGCTCTAAGGTTACTGCCAACTCGCTAGTTACATCGCTTGGCATATGTTTAGAAAGTGCTAATACCCAGCGCTCTGCGCCATAAAACCCTGTAGAACAAATAAACTGCAATATTTTCATTATTATTTATGCGTGTTGGTGGTTACCGCGCCGCGTGCTCCTAGTAATGTTCCTATGGCTCTCGCTGGGAAGTACACAAGATAAAAACGCAGGCAATTAAAAAACGATACGTCGTTGCCTACTAATTTTTTAAGTCGAAGCGTGTACGCCAAAAGAGGTGCTCCTGCAATTAGACTAAATATAATAGCGAAGTTAGTTCGTGAATACAGTAGGCTAAGCAATAAAATTATCAATCCTAGAGTTACGGCAAAAGGTACAATAAAACTAGGTAACTCACGAAGGGGGATGGGCCTGCCGCTTGTTGATGCAATATTAGATTGCCCACGCCATATTTCTTTTTTAAACATTGAGGCAAAATCTTGATCTTCGCCTAGATGCACAAAGCAGGCTTCTGAGTAATGAAAAATTTTCCCAAGCTTAGTTATTTCACTTGTGAAGTAAATGTCTTCACAAGTTCTTAAGTGTTCTGGAAAACCTGAACTTTCGATAAATGTTTTTTTTCGTAAAAACAAATTGGCACCTGGGGCCGACTCAGTAAACCCGCCTGAAGTGGCAGAAGCTAAAGCGGTTCGGATTACTTCCATCGGTTTTGGTTCTTGACTGTTAACTTGGGTTCCAAATAAAAGCGCTGTACCAGGCCTTATTTCGATATCCGATATCATTTTTGCAGCCCAGTCTTTGTTTATTTCCACATCTGCATCAAGAAAGGCTAAATAGGTGCCTGTAGCTCTGTAAGCGCCAAGATTTCTTGAGTGGGATATACTATTGGCGTCGTCGTTGTGTATTACTATAAGCGAGAAATACTGCTCGTACTCGGCTAAGCCTTGGGATACATTTTCGTTTTGACTAACAATTATCACTTCAAACTTGTCAGCGTCTAACGTTTGCTGTTTTATACTCTCTAGAGTTTGTAGCAGCATAGTCTCGCGACCTTTATGAGGAATAATAAAGCTGACTACTTTGTGCATGTTGGTGTTGCTTGCACTGTTGCTTATAGGGCTGTTCACATTGCTACTCATTATTTTAAATTGGTTGCTGTGGCAATCATGGCTTACCCAACCACTGCTGTAATTTCGGGAATCGTTTAACAGCTTGGCTGCGCTCTTGGCTTAATGAAAAATTTCGAAGTGTATGCAAAATGAAAGTAGTGAGGTTTGCAGTTTTTACTGGAAACTTTCTACTACTGTTATTTAACGCACCTTGTTCTTTTTCATGAGGCTTTCGTGAAAGTTCTTTTAATAGTTCTGTTTTGGGTGCAGCTGCGCTTTCGTAGGCATCAAAATTCATATTTTGCATCATTAGACATAAAACGCGTGTGGTTTGGTTTTCTTCGGTATTGCTTAGCCTGTCGATAATTTGGTGCTGAAGGCTTTGTTTTTTTTGTTCGATTGCCTGAGCGAATGTTGGCATATAGGGTTTTGCGAAAGCAAACAAGCAGAGTTTGCGTAAGTCTTGGCCTGTCCAGGTTTCGTTTGGAAATTCTAAAATTTCGGGCTTGTCTAAATAAGGATATTCGTGAACAAGCATGTGGTTTACGTAATGCGTTAAGGCACTTACTGCATAGGCATAGTCGTTGTCGGTTTGCTTAAGTTGTTCTTTAATTGTAATGAAACGGCACACCGCTTGAAAAAAAACAGTATAAAACCAGGTGGCTTCAACATTGTGTAGCCGTCGCTGCGCAATACATTCATTTGGAGATACTGTGTATTTTATAATATGGGCGCACTTCTTAATGTCGCTTATATCATCAAGTAGAGCGTACCTGTCCATAAGGGCCTGTAGATAGTTACCGGTACCTCTATCGAGAGGGTATTGGCCTGTCTTTACATTTTTTAAGCCTTCCGTGCCAGCATTTTTTATCGATAGTAGCGCATTTAATAGCGTGCCGTCTCCTTCGTAATAACTCTCTATCCAGCTGCAAATTTTAAGTAATGCTTGTTTAGATGTATCACAGCCTGTTAACAAGTAGTGATGCAATAAACCATTGGTGTAACAATGCTGCCCACCAGGGCCACCACCGCCCGCATGATCTTCGTATACTCCAATGGGCTGATTTTTGGAGTAGGTTCTGTGCGTAGCTGTATGGGCCGGCACGTAATGGTCGGTATGCCAAAACAATCCGCCAGAGTATTCAGGTTTATCTAACGTAGTATGATACACATCTATATTTGCCACATGCTTAGCTAAATTGTCGGCCAGCGTTTTCCAGCGCTGATCGCCGGTTACCGCCCACTGATAAAGCATTCCACAAAGAGGGTCGTATTGATTATTGTAATGCGACACGAAAAAAAGAGTATCAGGGGCTAATGCTTTTTCATGGTCGGCATACAACTCGCCAAAATGTCTCCATCCGTACTCATCAATGGCGTCGCGCTTGTGAAAAAATGAACTTTCACCATCTACGCCTTTATCTACCAGTTGCTGAAGTTTTTTAGGAACATTAAAGGGCGCAAAAGGAAGGCAAGAAGAATACTGAAGCCAGTCTTTGCAGAGTGTTACTTCGAAAGCTGTAATTGGAGTGTTAGATAATGTTACGCTGCGAGTCAGTTGCTCTCCGGGCTGTAACTCTTGTGGTTCGCTATTCTTCGCGCCTAACAAACTCACAAACGTGCTATCATTGCTGGCGGTCATCATTGAAGGAAAATGTTGCCAGAACTCTTTTACCTCAAGTACTAAACAGGAGTTTCCCTCTAATTCGAACGTGGCATACGGTTGGCATTGGTCCGCTTCGTATTCTAATTCGTCATTACAAAAAACTTTAACGCCTTTGTGGGTTAAGTTAACTTGGTTTGTAGCGTTGACGTGAACGGGGCTTTGCCAATTCACCTTTCCGCTAGAAGCCTGATGAACTAAGGTATCTCCATCGGTGGCAACAACAGTCTTTTTTTCGTTTAGTCTTATAGTATTGGCTTGTTTACTTACAGCGAGTGACAACTCATTGATGTAAACAGATGAAGGGTCGCCTAAATCCCACTGGCCATTTGGGTGAAGGGATGCAGCAGGGTTTGTGATGCTTACGTTATTTAACACGTCACCATCAGCTAAAAAAATTGTGCTTTGGAATTTAATATCTAGCACTTTGTCCAGAATTTGAAACTGCCCTTTATGCTTGATTCTTACTGCTGCATTCTGGCGATGACTTCGCAATACCTCATAACTAAACTCGCTAATACTCACGAATTGCAATGCATCATATTTATTGTTGTTATAGTGAGTTAACCACGTTGACATTTCGCTGTTAATGTCAATCGAGCCTGGCTTATTGCGCTCAATTGATATCGTTTTGCCATTTGATAATAGTATTTTTATCTGTTTTTTCGAATCAACATGTTTCACTGGGTTAGTGAAATGAGCCAGGGAAGCTGTTGTTAGCTGGAGAGAATAATTTGCCGTTGAATTGGAGGGTAAAGACGTTATTCCAGTGATGTACAACCATTTTATTGAGCCGTCGTGCCACAAGTGCCTTATTTCCAATGAAGCGTTCACATGTTCATCATTTTCATCAATTAACTCAAGTGAGTCAGTTACTGAAAACTTTCCTTCTGGGCAGGGAACTCCCACGCTGAAAAAACCGCGTTGAGTATGCGAACTCGCGTTACGTAAACTAAAAACAAAATGCTGCATTGTGTTACTTATTTATCGTCCATGACTGGTATGTAATGACTCGTCGATACTTTATATTACTTGTTATGTAATGCCAATGTGTTTGCCTTTTTATACTACTTAGCTAACTTTTGACGCTCACGCAAAGCCGCCTTGCAATTGGGCAAGGTAACTATTTCAGGAAATTAAGGTTAGCCCAAGAAATTGTGAGCATTAGTGGAGTAATACATCTATATTTTGTAGTTTTGACGAGTTACAACCTTCAACGTACTATAGTGTTGAATTATATAAATTTTGCTAATGGACTAAACGATGGCGACGCCGCGCAATATTACTGTAGTAGCACAACGAGTGCCTTACCCGCCTAACAAGGGAGAAAAGCTTCGTACTTATCATCAAATTGAGTTTTTAACTCAACTTGGCTATAGCGTTGAAGTGCTTAGTTTAGGTGAATGCGAACAGGACGAAGTTGATGCTAATGCGCTTAGTGAAAAGCTGAATATTTCGGTAACCGTTTTTCCGCTTCCTAGCAAAATTAAGCGCTATAGTTGGGCACTACTTAATGGGCAAGCCATTAGTGTTGGGGCTTTTTATAGCAAAGAGCTTCAGGTAGAGGTTGATGCGCGGCTGAGTGGTAGTTGTGACGCGCTGTTACTTAGCGCTTCGAGCCTAGGTTATTACGTTTTTAACTCTGCTCATTACAAACGTCGTTCGTGTGCCCTTTTTATGGATATGATGGACGTAGACTCTGACAAATGGCGACAATACGCTGAGTCTAGTTCATTCCCCATGAGCGCAGTATACCGTCGCGAGAGTAAGCAAGTTAGAAAACTTGAAGCGAGAGCAAACAAAGAGTTTGAAGATACATTTCTTATTGCGAAAGAAGAAACCCGACTATTCGAAAAGTCAGTGAGTGCTTTGAAGCCGGTTAAAGTACTTGGGAATGGTTTAGATTTTTCTGCCTTTTTCCCTCCATCAGCGCCCACAAATAAGATGAACTTTTTGTTTACCGGTGTAATGGATTACAAACCAAACGTAGACGCGGTAATGTGGTTTGTAGAATGTTGTTGGCCGACAATAAAGCAACGTTTACCCAATGCTACTTTCACTGTGGGGGGTATGAATCCAATAAAAGAAATACAACAGTTAGCTGAGAACGGCGACGCTATCGAGGTTACTGGATTTGTTGATGATATGCTGCCACATTTTCATAAAGCCACCGCATTTGTGGCGCCTTTTCGATTAGCCAGAGGTGTCCAAAACAAAGTCTTACAAGCTGCTGCATGTAAGTTGCCTGTGGTAACCACCAGCATGGGTGCAGAGGGGATAAGTTATGCTAATGAAAGTACTATGTTCATTGCTGATGACAAAGATGCGTTTATAGATGCGTGCGTTTTGTGCGTAAACGAAACCGACACTGCCCGCCAAAAAGCAGAGCGAGCTTTTGATGCGCTACGTAGTACTTACAGTTGGCAGCAACAGTTGCAGCCCCTTAAACATGCATTGGAAGAAATATGAAGCAAATTATTAAACTTATTGCTTTTTTATTGCTAGCGTTATTAATAAGTCCTGTAACAGTGTCTTATCTGTTGTTGTCGATGATTGCAAATAAAGATTCGTTGATAGCGAGCTACAGTCAGTTTTTGTCGCTTTTACCCGGCAAGTTAGGCAGCTATTTGCGCAGCGGTTTTTATCGCTTTGTGTTTACAAAGTGCTCCCCAGACGCGTTGATTTCCTTTGGAACTTTGTTTTCTCAGCAAGACACCAGCATTAATGAAGGAGTGTACATTGGCCCTCAATGCAATATTGGTAAATGTGTATTAGGCAAAAACACGTTGCTCGGCAGCGGCGTTCATATCATGAGCGGGAAAGGACAGCATAACTTCGATGATCCCACCAAGCCGATAAAAGACCAAGGTGGCACGTTCACAAAAATCGAAATAGGTGAAAATTGTTGGTTAGGGAATGGCGCTCTAATCATGGCTAATGTAGGGAAGGGGAGCATTGTCGCAGCAGGTTCTGTAGTTGTTGATGACGTACCTGAGGGGGTTATAGTGGGAGGTAACCCCGCCAAGATTTTACGAACTCTGAGGTAATTACTTTTAAATTAGTCAGATAATTTTTCAATCGTGTAAGAATACCTTTAAATGTCTTCGTTGGAACTTGTAGAGAGTGAAATACAACTGTGTCATTAGATAATGTTTTTTTGTATTGACTGGCTCCCCCCATAAAGTCATACCAACTTAGACCTTGTTGAGCATAATACTCCATTAAAGCAAGATGCAGAACGTACCCGGGCCTTATATGTTTTGTTGCAAGATCAAGGTTTATTCCAGAGCAGTAAAAAAAGACTGTGTCTTTTTGAATTAAGTTGAGCGTATAACCGAGTAAAGCGTCTCCTGCTGTAACTTTTGCTATTTCACAGAGCTTGCTTTCATTTTTTAAAAGGCTCTTTAGCGTATCTTTGAATATTTCATTTTCAAACCCGCTGCCATTATCAGAGTCTCCCCATCGCTTGATGTGAAGCTTTTTTAGTTGCTCTAGAAATGAAAGTTTTTGATTTAAACCTTCAGCGATGGTCACATTAATTTGGCCAAATTGAAGTTGTAACTCTTTAAGACTTCGCCGTAATTTGCTTCGACTATTCGCAGAGAGGCAAGAAACTATTTTCTCTACAGTAAATTCACGAGAAAGACTCCGACGGAAGCCCTGCGATGTATGAGCGTCACTATAAAGGTTGCTGAGATACTTTTTTGGGAAAAGAAACTCACATGTCATTGAAACATTAAGAATATCGAAGTTTTGGCGCACTAATTCTTTCAAGAGCAAATAAAAAAAACGGTTTCGATACTCCGGCAAACCAAATGACGCGTTGTACTCAATCCATACTTGGTCGTTACGAGGGCAACCAGTTTGATTTATATGGGCTAACTTAAAAGTCAGCCCATATTTCTTTTTAAAGCTCTCACCGATTAATGCAAAGTGACTCACAGTACTTTGTTCGTAGAGCAAAAACATATGAACCGGAAATGTCTTTTGGGAAAACCATGCTTTGAGAAAGCCCTCACTTAAAAATGGCGAAAAGTTATCACAGTTTAGATCGTGTAAGACAGTGGAGAGTTGCTCCCAAGTTACATCTGTTAGCCATTGTGTTTCTTCCATGTGCTAATTTTTTACGTCTTTTGAAATACTCTCGTATAAAGATAAATCTTCTTCAGTCAAACTCGACTTTTCGACAGTCGCTAAAGCCTTCTGAGCTTGGGTTTGTTCGTCAAGACGCATGTGTGCGTTTGCTAACAAAAGCGCATTAGAATCAGAACTCACATTATTTGAAAACGCGGTTATCTCGTCGTAACGCTCTGAAGAAGTTAAAATGCGAAACAACGTATCTAAATAGGCTTGGTTTGATGCATTTAATTCAACGACTCGCTTAGCAATTTCAAAAGCTTTGTCGTTTTTACCGTCAAGGTAGAGGACCCATGCATAGTTGTTTAATACATCAGTGTTACCACTTGTTTTACTAACGATCTCTTCAAAAATAGCTATTGACTGAGCATTGTCTTGTTCTATTAATGACTCAGCTAAGAGTGCTTTTATTGATAGGTCGTTAGGGTTTTGTTTAAGGTGTGCTTTAAGAATGCCAATATCGACTTTTCCACGCTTCAGGTCTAGCGCATAAATTAATTTAAGCGTGTGAGAGCTACCAGATTCGTTGTAAGCTTTTGTGAGTAACGATTTTGCTTTGTCTAAATTATTTTGCTTGATAGCGTATGAACCGTTTAGATAATTTAAGAGGCTTGGTGGAAGGTTAGACCTTTTCTCAAGCTGTCCTATCTTATATTTCGCTTTAGATAAGTTCCCTTGATGTATGTAAAGTGCAACTAGCTTTACATCTAGCGCAAGGCTCTCTTTTGGTCGGTCAAGAGAATGAGGGACCTGCTCTAACACTGAAATTGCTTCTTTTAATTGTCCTGCATTTTCAAGGTAAGTTGCAAGTGCAATATTCGGACGTGTGCTGTCAGGGAACTGTTTATTCCATGCTTTGACTATGTCTCTTGCTTGACTTACGTTGTTCGAACGGTTCGTTAGGTAAAGTTGCAATTCCCAATACTGATTTATTGACTTTGCCTTCTCGGTATCGACAGTGTCTAAAACTTTGTGTGCAAGTTCATTTGCTCCTTGAGTAGCGAAGATACCCGCTTTCATTAATTTAAAAAGAACGTTGTCGTCAAATTGTGCAATAGCGTTGTCAATATAGTTAAGTAATTTCGATTCGTATTCTTCACTTTTGGAAAGCTTTTGGAAGGCAAGGTATAACTTTAGTACAACGACATCGTTGAGATTGTTTGCCAGTATTTTATCTAAAGATATAAGTGCACTCTCATAGTCTTTATTCTTTGCCGCAGACTGTGCCATGAACATGTGAGCGGCTCTATTTGTGGGCAAAAGTTCTAATGAGTCTCGATAAACTGACTTTGCGCTGTCCCGGTCACCTTTAGCAATGAGAATGGCTGCTTTGTAGTTCATGACTTTTACTTTGTCGTTTGTTCTTTCTAGCCACTCGTTGACATAATTTAGTGCTTGGTCAAATTGAGCCTTGTTCATCATCATTGCAACTTGAATGAGATTATAAGTGCTATCTGAAGAGTCACCAGGTTTACTTAATGTTTCAGAGCTGCCTTCACGTGCTAACTCAATAAGACCGCTTAGCACTCTTGCTTTAGGCGATTCGCTTTGAGCCAGCTTTGATTGTAAGGTAACCCATTCTCGAGCCTGGTTATCAGTACCAATGAGTTGTCCAATGATAGATACATCCAAATCCGAAAAGCTCTCTTGGGTTGCAAGGATTTCTAGTGCGTCGTCAGTAATGCCCAGTTTGACTTTGGTAGCAACAAGCATGGTATTAGCTAGTTCACTGTCTGGAGCCATATTTGTTGCTTTTTCAAAGCTACTTAATGCTGATTCAAAACTTTGAGAATTGAATTCTAAAAGCCCCTTTGTCAATGAAACAGAAGGAGAGTTCATTCCATAGCTATCGGCTAACGAGATAGCATTGTATGCCTCAATCTCTTTATTCTCGCTCAATAGAATTAAGCTATTAAGATAGTTAGCCATTGGGTTTTTAGAAAATTTTGCAAGCACTGGGTTAACAAGCTCTTTAGCTTTCTTGATATCATTTTTGATGAGCATTGCTTGAGCCAATGGCAAATTAATATTCAAAACGTTAGGATTATTTTTCTTATATGCGTTGTAAGCCGTAATCATTCCGTCTAGGTTATTTGTTCTTCTCAATAAATCCCCTATAACAAGAAGTTCGATATCGGATGCCGAACTATTAATTAATGACGAGATATCTAAACTTGAAAGGGTATTGTTATTAAATGCTTCAAAGACTTTATACGCGCTCGTGTTGCTATCAATTTTTTGTACATCAATGTAATCCGTGGATGCTGTGCTAGCCCATGCTTCTGCTACTCGACACGCTTCGCAAACAGTCTCGTTATTTAAAAGTCTATGATAGGTGCCATCAAAACTGAGAACTGCTAAATGGACATTCAAAGTCTCGGCTTTGCTTTGCTCAGAAGGGAGAAGAGTCTCAACTTCTACCTTTTCGAGTTGCTGCTTGGCACCAATTATGTTGCCGTTGACCAAGTAAACCTCCGTAAGCAATAATCTGAGGCTCGATGTAGGTTTTTCACTCAATGCTTGTTTTATTACTAATTCAGCCTTTTTTGTCTGCCCTTTTTCGAGTGCAGATTTGGTGTCTTGAATATAATCCTGTTGAACCTCTGGAGTGCATCCAATACAAGTCAGTAAGGCTAGAGCAGTGGCAAATCGAATATTATTTTTGAGCATTTTAATACATCTGACGTCCGTGAATTCTTTTGTTAAGATATCGTGGTTTGCTTTAAGTAACAAGATGTACTATTGCGTAGTTTGGTTTAAGGCTGGTCGTAAGTAATTCAGTCTTTTCCAAAGCAATCAATTACTGTAGGTTTAAATTGAATGTGTAAGACGCTCTGTATGTCTAGCGCTGCAATTTTATTCTCTAGTAATAATGGTGTCATTGCCTAAAACTTTTTCAAGGCGAGAGATGGGAAAAAAGCCGGAGTGTTATCCGGCTTTTAAAAAGATCAAAATCTTACATGTACTTTTTTCGGCGAGCTGTCATACCTAAGCCCAATAGGCCAAAAGCCGCAATCGCTAAGGTCGTTGGCGCAGGGACCAAGCTAGCCTGAACATTTGACGTTTGGGTAATAACCAACTGGTACTCTGTGTTCGCCGCCAGAGTGGCCCAACCAGAGAGAAACTCTTCGTCGTTACCAGAGAAGGACACAAGATTACCTCTACCAACTCTATCCTGGGCATTATCGCCAAATGTCAGACCATCCCCTCCGTTAGTACTGTCAATATCTACAGCGGCTCCTGTATCAGAGTTAGATAGCTCTAACCCAAAAGTCGCTTTTGCAGACGCAGAACCTTTAATTGTAGGATCAGCTGCAATATCGTCTGAAATTATTGCATCTATTAAATAATCCATAAAAGCTTGAAAGCGAACGTTAATAGAAGCGAGCGTTGTAAATGTCATCCGCGTTATAATATCGTTCGCAATATTGCTAGTTGCTGCGGCAGTTTCATTATTTCCACCTGAAATACCTGCATCTGCGTATGTGAAACCAGATGCCCCCGTTCCAAGCGCGCTCCCAGAAACATTTACATCTGCGGCTGCAAAATTGAACGCATCGCTGGCGACGATATTACCAGAGTCTACTGACTGCATGTTATCTGATAAACCTAAAACGCCGCAAGAAGAGCCAGAGCACACTAGTTGAGCGTTCGCTGCCTCTGTAGCTTCGAACTTTGGTGGTGCGTCAGAAGCAAGTTCACCATTATAATTTGAAAAGGTGTTAACTTCGCGAGAGCCCGCATCTACAACTACTGCTATAAAATCTAATGGATTAACATTCTCAGGAGTAAAATTACCGTCAGTGTCGACTTGTACAATTAAGTTGTTTAATTCTAAGTAGGCTGTTGCAGACACACCAGCAGTCGCATTTGAAGTTGTAGCAAGTGCTCCCGCAATCGCTGCATACTTGATAGTTGTTGCAAATTTCATTTTCCACGCTCCGTTGTTTTGAACAGTAGGTCTGTTTTACGCTGTAAAAACAAGCATACGGCGTGCCACTTGTTAAGTTTTTGATTTTTCTTGTTTTATGTTGTTTCTAATTTTTTTTTGTAAAATTTTTAGACACTAATTGATACTTTGAAGGTGAGATTACATTGCAAGGATCAAAACACGATTTAAGCTCGGGGAGTTCAATAGGCAGCGGTAAATGCTGACGATTTAGAAAGTGATTGGAAAGCGTAGACATTCTATATTGAAGGAAGCCCATGGAAGCACACTTGAGCATTATTTCTTGATAGCAAACTAAAGCTTGTTCTTCCTCTTTCTCTTTTTGTCTATCCCATGAAAGAGACAATACACACTCCATTGTCCTTTCATTTATGAGGGTTATTGATATTGGACATTCCAAATCATACTTCTTACATGTTTCATTCATAATAGAAGTAATTAATTTAAAGTTTTTGCTCGATATCTCAGAGCAAGGCGCTCCCCACAATAAGCCAACTTTATCCTTACTTGGATTTGGGACTGAATCTTCCAACTTGTGTAGGTTTCTCCAGTAGATAGTTCGAAGAAATTCATTGCTAGGAATTCCTTGCTTTATCTTACACAATTCTAATAGGCTTTTTCTTAAGGCAAGTTTGGCACCTATTTTTCTTAAAATTCTGCTATCACTAGTAATCAGTTTTTTAACTAAAGCATTGTTAAGACTATCTGGAAGAGACAATGTTTTTTTTATAAAGCGAAGCTTTTTTTCATCAATGAATAAAGGTTTTACACCTAACTTCTTCATTGCGGCTTTTAGATCTTTAGTATGTGCGTTTATTTGGTTTTGTGTACCGTACATTCCTCCAGAAAGCGTCCAATCATCAAGGCCGAATTTGTGGATTAACTTGTCTAACTCATCATAACTATAAGATTTAATTAGCTCTGGAAATTCTACGGCAAGCAATTGTAGTGTCTTCATGTTGTTTCCAATGTGTGCGGCACTGTGTATGGTGTTTTGTTTTCTCAGGAGCGCACAAGTATCAATCATTTGCTCAATGTCATCTTTTTTAAATGGTATGAAGTAAGCAACGAAACAATCAGGCTTTTTTAAAAGCTTTATGGTAAGGCTTGTTACAATTGCAACATTGTTTTGAATTACGATTCCCGTCAGGTCAGGGCCAATGCTATAGGTTCTGGATAGCATTTTCCCGTTAATTTCAAACGATGTGCCGTCGGTCGAAGTTACAAAATGTGAAGGTGGTTCTCCTTTATTATTGGGAGTTATAATTTCTGCATGGAGGATATTTTTAGCGTGCTCAGCCATTGGTGTATGCCCAAAACCTCGCTCAAGATAGTTACCAACAACACTCGCGAATTTAGGTGCTCCAGTAGTGTCATGTATATGAACACCACCGTTTATTGTCAAATACTCACTAATCGCTTCCTGCGACACCCCAGGCTCTACTGTTATTTGTCCGCTTGTTTTCTTATAGCCGCTTATTCTTTTGAAAGCGCTTAAATCTAAAGCAACGCAGTTTGGATCATAGGGTTCTTGACCACCATAGCCTAGATTAGCACCCTTACTGAAGGGGTGGATTGAGAAATCATTACATTTTGCAAGTTCAATTACCCTTATAATTTCTATATATCGCGAAGATTCATCTGATTCGGAAGGGTATGGTTTGAGCACTAGTATAGCTGAATTTTTTTCGGGATATGTGAAATGCGCATCGTCATTATCGACCGCATAAATCTGTGATGCTAGAAACCCTGACTCCAGTAGAAGGTTCTTTAGTTTATTAAACCCAAAGATTTGTGTTCTCATAAAGATTTCCGAATGCGACAGTAATAGTACTGAAGGCTAATATACAGATTACTTAGTCAACATTGCTAGGCTTGACTACAACAATTATAGGTTAGAAGGCGATTCCCTAATCTCTCGGATATTTTTCAACTTGGTGCTGTATGTTTTTTAACATTATCTTAAAACTAGGTCTTAAGTTAGCGTAAAGCAACGATGGATTAATATAGTAGGGAGCGCGCTTACCATGGTAGTCAATAACGGGGCCCACCTGCTCAAATTGAATACCTACAAACCTCATACTCCGAGCAAGACGGGGTTCCATCATAACATATGTATGTTTTATATCATTGTGTATCACTAAGGCAGCAGCAGAAAAATAAAGGCCAATAGCGATAAAAGGGAAACACCTTAATTCATTCTCAGAATACGTATATTCATTAATTGCACCAGTCGCAGCTCCAGAGAAACGGTCCATTTGACGTTTTCGAAACTCAAGCGGCACTGCAAGTCGAGAGATTTCGCAAATGTCTTTCCGTGCAAAGTTGCGCGGATTTAAAGTTTCATGAGTAATTGAATTGATGCAATACTTTTCAATAGGGAGAAGTTGGTCTTCGAGTTGTGGCCTAACTAATCGCACTGTCCCAGCAAAATGGCCTGAACTTTTTTGCTTAATCAAACACGGACTTGAAAAGTCGTCGAATTCGTCAGTTTCGAGACAATTGTTTCTGAGTGGTTCAAAACCAAGTTCTTCGCAGTAAACTTTGTGCCTAATGTTATAACTTTCAGCTCGTGCATTTTCTGATTGTGCAACCACAGGCTCTAGGAACTCAGAAAAGTGCTTTGAGATAAATTTGGCTTCTTGAAGTTTTTCTAAGCCCCCAAGTGCCTTTCCCAGTTTACTGTCTCTGCCGACAATTGACTTCACGCGCCCTATAATTGTTTTACTAGCCACTAAACTTTGGTCCACACAAACATCATCCTTCCAAACAGTCTAGCAAATGTTTTACACAATTTACCTTATCCTTTTATACTATTTTTCCAAAACATAGTATTTCGCAATAGCCATATATTCGTAAATTGCTCTTCTCGTGCGTTCCAATGCCAGTATTGAAGGAGATGTAAGAAATGGTTTTAACTCCCCAGAACTTTGAAAGTCTACTTGAACAACATTTGAGTTAATATGGGCGTTTTTGAGTATTTGGGATAATCGAAATTGGTGAGTGGCACTTGTTATGGTAATTAGGCTTAAGCGATTAAACCTGCGTTTTAATGCGTTCACCTCTGATTGTGAATCTGTGCCTTCAGGAACTGAAATGATTCTATTTGGGTGTACACCCAAAACTTCGAGAAACTGCTTCGCTTTCTCTGAATATTTAACGTTTTTATCAGAAAGAAAGCTTCCTCCGGTTACAATAATTGGAATTCCCAATTCATCGGAAAGAATCTTAGCTTGAATTAGCCTTTGCATTGAACATTCATGCCAACGCGAAACTTCCGGCAGATCATATCGAGTTTGATAATAGCAAGCGGGAACAAATATAATTTCACCTCGTGAAATTTTTGATGAATCATAAAGTTTTTCATGATGCTCCAACGGATAAAGTAAAACGTTAGCTACCCAAGGTTGTGAAAAAATAAATAGTATTAAAGAGCCTGAGACAAATAAACGTTTTGCAATCTTTTCCTTCTTGACCTTCAGCAGGATCAAAGACGCTGTCATCAGCATTAAACTCACCACTAGCGGTGATATCAGGAGAAGAATAATTTGCTTAAGAAAGAACATTACTTTTATTTCGTTGTTTTTGATTTAAACTCTAAGCTTACGCGTAATAGGCAAAAATTTTATGAAAAATTTATTCTGCAGAGCTTTTCTATTGTTAATTTTTTTTAGCACAGGACTTATAGCGGAGCAAAATAAACCTACTGATTTTACCACGATAGTCAAGATTGTTTCTGAAGGGACGGTAGCCATCGCGATCGATGCTCCGATAAAACATTCATCTCCCCGTGTATTAGGGACTGGTTTTGTCGTCGCTGACGGACTGTTTGCGGTTACAAATTATCATGTTGTATCAGAAGATTTAGACCCAACTATCGTTGAAAATTATGTGGTTCTTAGCGGGGAGGGGAGCGTAGTAAAAAAAATAAAGGTGGAAGTTCTGAAGATAGACCCAAAGCATGACTTAGCTTTGCTGAAGCTAGATTCTCAATTAAAGCCCCTTGAATTGGGAAATGAAGAATTAATATTACCAGGTTCTGAAATTGCACTAACGGGATTTCCAATAGGTGCTATTTTAGGCCTGTATCCTGCTACACATAGAGGTTACATTTCAGCCATTACACCCGATGCGATCCCAGCTATGAATAGCAACCAGTTAACATTAACTATGATGAACAGACTAAAAAGCGTAAGTCTCATTTATCAATTGGACGCAACTGCTTACCCCGGAAACAGTGGAAGCCCCATGTACGACCCTAAATCAGGAGAAGTTGTGGGGGTTATCAATAAAGTATTAGTAAAAGACACAAAGGAAAGTGCTTTATCATCACCAACAGGCATCTCGTATGCTATCCCTGTTAAATATGTCCATAAACTCATCAGTGACGCTACAAATTGACATAGTTTCTGTCTCACGCTGGTTTCGAAGATGATGAGTTGTTGTCTTAAAGGTAGTAATTAGTTTTTTGTTTGAGCTATAATTCACCCAAACGTCGCAAATTGAAGTGTGCGCCCTGTCAGTATTTTTTACGACTTACACATTTGTTGTGCGTAAGTTTTTGATCTATGGGGTTTTTATAATTGGCTCTATTTTTGCTTCAGAATTCTTCTGAAGCTACAATAAACAGAATTTGAGAAAATTTATGAAGCACTCGAATGTTGATAAGGACATTAGGAAAGATATGAATTCACGTCGTCAGTTTATCACTAAGGCTGCTGCCGGTGGCGTCGTAGCTGCTCTTGCTTCCAAAACAGCCTGGGCTGGAGGAAGCTCAGCAACTGGGTGCTCTGTTTCTGGTAACTTGTCTGGAAATTTATCGCAGGCAAGAGATTGTTCCACGGCAAATGTCGAGGGTAGATCTCCTAGAACCTGGAGGAAGGTTCTTGCCGGCCAAGAAGCTCAGCCTACTATGGAAACCGTAACCAATTTTAAGTGGAAAGATGTGTTTGGCTTCGGACGTTTTCCTTTTATCTGTAGCGATAAAAGTGAAAAGAATATACTAAAATTCTTACAACCTAATTGGGGTCACTATAACGAAACTAATGAGGCTCTTGTTGTAGCGTATTTAAATGCTAGAAGTGGTTTATACCCGCTTCCAAACGGAACGAGTGAATCGAATGCTCGTGCCTATGTTCAAGGCCTTTACGATGATATCGACAGCGGTGTATTTCGAGAGGCCGATGTAGTAGCCGCCGTTAAGGCTACATACTGATTATAGAGTTGAGTAAGCTTCCCTCTATTAGCGTTTTTTGCGCTCCTGATAATTCAGGAGTTGCAATTCAGTTGTTACCATCTTATCGGGTACTGTTCCTCCCTTTTAAGTACGAAAGTCTGGTTAAAGCTTGGAAGAATTCAGTGAACTTCCCTGCTATACCGGAGTTGGATGGAGATGAATTTGGCCTTTCTAATAACGATATCTCTGAATTTACGGACTTACTTTCTCAAAATAATCTGATAGATTAGTAGTTTTCTGGGGCGTAGTCATTTGTTATTGTCAGAGCTAGCTGAAGCTCAATATTTAAATACTCTAAAAAAGTCTGAATTGAATATCGAGTTCGGCTTGATTTCAGTCAATGTTAGTTCTTCCTTCTCGCAGGTTACAAAAACTATTGCAGAGCTTTACCGGGATTACAAAGTCTCGCTAAACTCAGATTGGTTTGACTTTAATATTTCAGTTGAAAGACCTTCAAATTTCCGCAGGTTCTTCAAAACACAGGCCGTGTTCAAATTAGACGGGCATACTCCCTTCAAACCGTTGCCTTCTGCGCATGCTTATCCACTTTTCGAGTGGGGAATGAATTGGTGTGTTGCAAATTTTTATCATAAATACTTAATTTTTCATGCTGCTGTACTTGAAAAAAGTGGTAAAGCTGTGATTTTTCCAGCCCCTCCAGGCTCAGGAAAAAGTACCTTATGTGCCAGTTTGGCGCTGTCCGGATGGCGGCTGTTGTCCGATGAAATGGCCGTACTAGACATAGAAACAGGAAGAGTTTTACCTTTCGTTCGCCCTATTTGCCTA
Organism: Alteromonas sp. S005; assembly: GCF_036864475.1. Lineage (NCBI taxonomy): Bacteria > Pseudomonadati > Pseudomonadota > Gammaproteobacteria > Alteromonadales > Alteromonadaceae > Alteromonas > Alteromonas sp. S005. The sequence continues at coordinate 644,761 of NZ_JAZETN010000001.1, forward strand.
AAGAATAATTCTATTTCACTCGTTAAAGACTGGTTTCCCGAAGCTTTTATCTCAGATATCGCGACAGATACTCAAAAAGGTGATGTGGCACATGTAAGGCCGCCCACTGATTCTGTGAGGCGGTGTGCAGAGAGTGCCGACTTATTTGCTGTGGTCTTCCCGAAGTATGTTGCAAATAGCCCTACAGAAGTCTTTTCAATGACACAAATCTCAACATTAAGTATGTTAATTGAAAACGCTTTTAATTTTGACTTGTTTGGTCATGAAGGTTTCGAGTTCATCTCTAGTAAACTACCTAATCTGCTTTTATTAGAAGCGACATACAGTAACGTGGATGAGTTGAGGAATATCTTGGAAAGCGAGGTGAATAATTAGTGTCTCGCTGTGTGCAAACAATCTTAACGGATATCTTAACCGGTAGTCACTTTAATTCGCTTTCTACATCAGAGTGGCGTGATTTGATACTTGTTGCCCGTGCTAACTCTTTGCTACCGAGAGTCGCATCTATACTTTTAAGTGATGCAGATAACGATTTTCATATACCTCCTACAGCACATGCCCACTTGGTTGCAAGTATTCGTCATGAAACTCTTTTTCACAATCAAGTTATAAATGAAGTGAAACTCGTTAATGCAAAAATTTCTAGAGCATTAAATAATAAGTTGATTGTTTTAAAGGGAGCAGGTTACGTTATCGCAGACAGCAAAGCTGCAAAGGGGAGAATATTTTCAGATATCGATCTTTTGGTACTCAAAGATGATATTCCGAAAGTTGAAAGAGCACTTCATTTGTTTGGTTTTGTCTCAGACACGGACTCTGAATATGACCAAAAGTACTACCGAGAGTGGGCTCATGAAATCCCTCCTCTGCGTCATTTTCAGAGGGGAACGGTCTTAGATGTTCACCATAATATTATTCCCGTTGTAAGTGGCCGAGCCCCAAATATTGAGTTCTTTTTTGAATCCACCATAGAGACCGAATATGGAGTTGAAGTACTTCGGCCTGCGGCAATGTTCCTTCACTCCGCTATACATTTGTTTTTCTCTGAAGAATTTACTAACGGTTTTAGAGATTTATCGGATTTATCACTATTGCTAGATGAAATCGTTTGCGACGCTGATGAAGTGAATTGTTTGTTTGAACTTGCGCAAAACACTGGTTTTGAAAACGAATTATTTTTAGCATTTAGATATCTAGAAAGAGTTTTTGACAGACAAATTCCAGCCCACATTTATCAACGCTTCAAACAGCCATTACCAAAGGGCATTAGATTAGGATTAAATGATTTTATATTTGGTAAGGTTCTTGCTGCTGATCACCGTTTAGTTGATGTAAAGTTTCGGGGTCTAGCACAGTGGTTGGCATTCGTTCGAGGACATTTATTAAAAATGCCATTTAATATATTAGTGAAACATACTGTCTCTAAACTTTGGCGAAGCATTGTCAAATCAGTTACAGGAGATGTTGAAAGTCGTCATCATGTCCAAAGAAAAGATGTTAAGGAACAATAAATGAAAATCTTAGTCACCGGAGCAGCTGGTTTCATTGGTGCAGCTGTATCGCAATACCTTATCAATCGTGGTGACCAAATTGTCGGGATTGACAACATTAACGATTATTACGATGTGAATTTAAAGCACGCTCGTCTAGACGAAATTAAATCATCTACTGCTGCTGATTTATTTTCATTTATCGAGATGGGGGTAGAAGAGCGCGACAAAATGGCTGCGCTTTTTGAAGAGCACAAATTTGATAGAGTGGTGCATTTGGCTGCTCAAGCGGGTGTGCGTTATTCACTTGAAAATCCTAACGCTTACGTCGACTCAAATATTGTTGGCTTTGTGAATATTCTAGAAGGGTGTCGCCATAATAACGTCGAGCATTTGGTGTACGCGTCATCTAGCTCAGTTTACGGTGCGAATGAGACTATGCCGTTTTCAGAACAGCATAACGTAGATCACCAAGTTAGCTTGTATGCGGCTTCTAAAAAAGCAAACGAGCTGATGGCTCATACTTATAGTCACTTGTATAATTTGCCCACAACAGGGCTGCGTTTTTTCACTGTTTACGGGCCTTGGGGCCGTCCAGATATGGCGCTGTTCAAGTTCACTAAAGCAATTTTAGAAGGCAAAACAATACAGGTTTATAACTACGGTAATCACCGTCGCGATTTCACCTATATTGATGATATCGTGGAAGGGGTTATCCGTTCGTTAGATAATGTGGCGAAACCTAATGAGAGTTGGGATGGCAGTAACCCAGATCCAAGCACCAGTAAAGCGCCTTATAAGGTGTATAACATTGGTGCACAAACGCCCGTTCATCTTTTGAAGTTTATTGAGACCCTCGAAAGCGCGTTGGGTATTGAGGCGAAAAAAGAGCTTCTTCCTATGCAGCCAGGCGATGTGCCTGATACGTATGCTGACGTATCGTCATTGGTCAACGACACTGGTTATCAGCCTTCAACAGACGTAGAAACGGGCGTGAAAGCCTTTGTTGATTGGTATCGAGACTTTTACAAAATTTGATTTCCAATGAGCACTTGATGAGGTTACGACACATCAAGTGCACTGCGTTTCATTACACCCGCACACTTTTTGGGCAAAAATTCTTTTGTGGTTGCATAACCAAGTTCAAAAAGTGTGTTCTTGATCTCAGGCGATAGTGAAAAGTCTACCGCTGAAATTTCACCTGTATTTACCACCACAGTATTATGCCAATACTTTGCATTTACGTATTCCCGAGAAATCGCCGTCATAAACGTTCTAATAAGCATGCTGACATACTGAGGCAGTTGAAGCATATTCTTCTTAATTGCTTTGCGCTTTTGCTCGGTGCTTTGCAGCCGGAAACATACAGAGGGCGTTCCATCACCTCGCCAATCTTCGAAAAGCTAGCCAATAGAGATGAACAAAACAAAAAGCCCACCTCTGTTACAACAGTAGATGGGCTTCCTTTCTCTAGCATTTAATTTTTAATAGCTAAACTTAATTACCAGCTAGTTTCGCCTTCATCTCCCGTCGACGGGCGTGCAATAAAGGTTCAGTATAACCGCTAGGTTGCTCTTTCCCTTTGAAGATAAGGTCACTTGCCGCTAAGAAGCCGATTGAGCTGTCTAAATCAGGCGCCATAGGAATGTACTCAGGGTCGCCGGCGTTTTGCTCATCCACTAGCACAGCCATACGCGCCAAGGACTCTTTTACCTGGTCAACGCTCACAATGCCATGTTCTAGCCAATTCGCGATATGCTGCGATGAAATGCGCAAGGTCGCGCGGTCTTCCATTAAGCCAACATCGTTGATGTCAGGAACCTTCGAGCAGCCTACACCTTGGTGTACCCAGCGTACAACGTAGCCTAAAATACCTTGAACGTTATTGTCGATTTCACGCTTAATGCTTTCGCGAGTCAGCGTAGACGCGTCTTCTAACAATGGAATGGTAAGTATGTCAGCAAGGCCATCAAAGTTTTCATCTAGTGACTTTTGAACGTCAAACACATTTACATCGTGGTAATGAAGCGCGTGCAGTGTCGCTGCAGTAGGTGAGGGAACCCAAGCAGTATTAGCACCGGCCTTGGGGTGACCTATTTTGGCGGTCATCATATTTTGCATTTCATCAGGTATAGGCCACATGCCTTTACCGATTTGCGCTTTGCCAGAAAGACCGCAACGAAGACCTACAGCCACGTTGGCGGTCTCATAAGCTTTAATCCATGCCATCGACTTAAGGGCAGCTTTTTCTGCAAAAGGGCCGGCAAGCATTGAGGTATGAATTTCATCACCGGTTCTGTCTAAGAAACCCGTGTTAATGAACACAACGCGTGAAGTAGCCTCGGCAATACATGATTGTAAATTGATACTTGTGCGGCGTTCTTCATCCATTATGCCCATTTTAAGGGTGTTAGCTGGAACATCGATAATGGCTTCGATAGCACCAAACAATGCGTTAGAGAATGCAACTTCTTCTGGCCCGTGCATTTTAGGTTTAACAATATAAATACTGCCTTCGCGGCTGTTTTTAAATTTGCTGTTTCCTAAAAGATCATGCTTTGCGATAAGTGAAGTGACTAAACCGTCCATGATCCCCTCTGGCACTTCTTCGCCGTCAAAGAGCATAGCATTGTTAGTCATAAGGTGGCCCACGTTTCTAACAAACATAAGGCTTCGACCAGAGAGTACTAGTTCGCCGTCTTTTAGCTCGTCTTGTGAAGCGTGTTTAGACGGCTGGTAGCTTCTATCGTCATGCATAGCGCGAACAAGCTGTTTGCCGCCCTTTGTCATTTCAATGCTTAGCGAGCCTTTCATTAAGCCTAACCAGTTGCTATACACCAAGGTTTTGTCTTCAGCGTCAACAGCAGCAACGGAATCTTCGCAGTCCATTATAGTGGTTAATGCGGCTTCAACCAGTACGTCTTTTACGTTTGCGGCATCGCTCTCGCCAATAGGGTGAGTCGGGTCTAGTTGAATTTCAAAATGCAGACCGTTGTGGGCAAATAACAGGCTTGACGGTGCGCTAATGTCACCTTGGTACCCTTGCCATTGCTCTGTGTTTGCTAAGGTGGTTTCATCGCCGTCGACAAGAGTGATCGCCAATTTACCCGATTCAATCTTATACTCTGTAACGTCAGCGTGGCTGCCTTTCGCAAGCGGTATCATGCTATCTAGATAGTCTTTCGCTTTCGCAACGACTTTGGCGCCGCGTACGGGGTTGTAGCTTTTTCCCGCTTCTGCACCACCTTCATTGCTGATGACATCAGTGCCGTATAGTGCGTCGTAAAGGCTTCCCCAACGGGCATTTACCGCGTTAAGTGCATAGCGAGCGTTGTTGATTGGCACGACTAGCTGAGGGCCTGCCATTGTCGCTATTTCAGCGTCTACGTTTTGTGTTTGTGCACTTACTTGTGATGGCTGCTCTACAAGGTAACCAATGCTTTTTAGGAAGTCGGTATATTCGTTTCCGTTTACTGGGTTACCAGCTTTATGATAATCGTCGATAGCGCGCTGAAGCTGTTCTCGCTTTTCTAATAGCGCGCGATTTTGAGGAATGAATTTTTCGAAGAGGGTTTCTGCACCTTGCCAAAAGGTGTCTTTATCTACGCCTGTGCCAGGAAGTGCCTGTTCATTAATAAAGTTATCGAGTTGTTCGGCAACCTGTAGTCGGCCTCTAGTAATATATCCTTGCATAACTACCTCTATACATTTGTCTGTCCACCCAGTGTAGTGTGTATAGAGATAGTTTTTTAATTTATGGTTTGTATTTCTGCCATATATTTTGTGAATGTTTAGCCCGCATTCATTTCGCTAGCTACATCGCTGATTAAGCGGCGCAACCAAATGTGACCTGCGTCGTGGTGAAGTAGGGCACTCCACGCCATTTTTAGCGCAATAGGTGGTATGTCGAAAGGCGGCTCTTTAATCACCACATCTGGGTCGTGTTTAAATAAACGCGCCGCTTTGCTTGGTAGGGTAGCAATAAGTTTTTGCTTTTTCGCAATCTGAAGCGCTGCATGGTAATGACGAGTAAACACGCGAATTGCACGCTGTTTGCCAATTTTTGTTAGCTCAGCGTCTACCCAACCCAACTTTTGAACTTCGTTCGGGTCAATACCTACTCCAACACCAAATCCCGTTTTACTTACCCATATATGCTGGGCACTCAAATACCCTTCGAGATCGCATTTTTCTACCAGCGGGTGGTCAGCACTCATCACGCAGCTAAATGAATCGTACCAAATAACTTTTTGGTGAAATGACAAAGGAAGTTCATCGAAGCGATTAATTGCCATGTCCACTTTACCTTGTTCTACATCGTGAAACGTCACGTCGCTAGGCGTAATAAGGTCAAGCGTAATATTGGGTGCTAGGTCGGCCAGTCTTCCAACCAGTTCAAGTAACAAAGTGCTCTCTGCATAGTCACTGGTCATAATGCGAAAGGTTCTGTCACTGGTTAACGGGTCGAAATCAGTTTCTGGCTGAATAGAGCTTTCTAATCGACTAAGTACATCGCGAATAATCGGCTGAAGTTCAAGCGCGCGCTTGGTGGGGGTCATACCATCGCTGGTACGAACTAAAAGCGGATCTTTAAATAGATCGCGAAGTCGCTTTAAGCCATTACTCATTGCTGGCTGAGTAATGCTTAGCTGGTTTGCAGCTTTCGTTACACTTCCTTCGCGCAACAGCACATCTAAATAAACCAATAAATTCAGGTCGACCTTCGCTATATTCATTATTCTAATGCTCTTTTTAAACCTAATTAAACTTAGCTATTATAAAGCTTTTTTATTTGATTGTCAGATAAGCGTTTAGTCTTAAATTGGCCGCCGTTATACCTATAAGGTATTGAAATATAGCTGGTATATTGTTTTTTTATGAAGTTTAGAAAAATATGGCTTTTTTTGTTTTATGCAAAAAGCATAAGTGAAGTGAATGACGCGCACAAAAAAGGGCACCCGAAGGTGCCCTGTAGGAAAGGTTGGGATACTTTCCGTTTAACTCATTGCCTGTTCGCGTTATACGTCGAACTGGTTCATGGTGTTATCTTCACCAGACGCTTTAAGTGCACCTTCACCAGAGAAGTACTCTTTGTGTGTATCACCTAGGTCAGAACCTGCCATCGCTTGGTGCTTAACGCACGCTAGACCTTGGCGAATTTCTTGACGCTGAACACCGCGAACATAAGCAAGCATACCTTCTTCACCGAAGTAGCCTTTTGCAAGGTTGTCTGTAGACAGTGCTGCAGTGTGATAAGTCGGTAGCGTAATAAGGTGGTGGAAGATACCTGCTTCACGAGCTGCATCAGCCTGGAAGCTCTTAATCTTCTCGTCCGCCGCTGCTGCAAGTTCACTGTCGTCATAATCAGCAGACATAAGTTTCGCGCGGTCATAACCAGAAACGTCTTTACCTTCTTCTGTCCAAGCATCAAATACTTGCTGACGGAAGTTAAGCGTCCAGTTGAACGATGGAGAGTTGTTATATACCAGCTTAGCGTTTGGAACTTGTTCGCGAATAGCGTTAACCATTTCAGCAATTTGGCCAACGTGAGGCTTTTCAGTCTCAATCCAAAGCAGGTCAGCACCGTGCTTAAGTGACGTTACACAGTCAAGTACTACACGGTCAAAACCTGTGTTGTCTTTAAAGCGGAACAAGCCGTTTGGTAGACGCTCAGGCTTAACCAATTTGCCACCTTGCTTAAGAACTAGGTCACCTTCATTTAGGTCGCTTGCGCCTGCAACTTCAGTAGTTTTAAGGAATGCATTGTACTGAGCAGCTAAGTCGCCTTCTGATGTAGATACCGGGATCTTCTGAGTAAGGCCAGCACCTAGTGAGTCAGTACGTGCAACAATTACACCTTCATCAACACCTAGTTCAAGGAATGCATAGCGTACTGCATTGATCTTCGCTAGGAAGTCTTCGTGTGGCACGGTTACTTTACCGTCTTGGTGACCACATTGTTTCGCGTCAGACACTTGGTTTTCAATTTGAATACAGCATGCACCCGCTTCAATCATTTGCTTTGCAAGTAGGTACGTAGCTTCTTCGTTACCAAAGCCCGCATCGATATCAGCGATGATTGGAACTACGTGAGTTTCGTAGTTGTCGATCTCAGCTTGAATCGCAGCTACATCACCACCGTTTTTCTTCGCGTCGTCTAGTTTGTGGAAAAGGTCACCCAGTTCACGTGCGTCTGCTTGACGAAGGAAAGTGTAAAGCTCTTCGATAAGTGCAGAAACTGACGTTTTTTCGTGCATCGATTGGTCAGGAAGAGGACCAAACTCAGAGCGAAGCGCTGCTACCATCCAGCCTGAAAGATAAAGGTAGCTTTTGTTAGTTGTGCCCTGGTGCTTTTTAACTGAAAGCATTTTCTGTTGACCTACGAAGCCATGCCAGCAGCCAAGTGACTGTGTGTACTGAGACGAATCTGCGTCGTATTCAGCCATGTCTTTGCGCATGATACTTGCTGTATAGCGAGCAATGTCTAAACCTGTTTTGAAACGGTTTTGAACCTTCATACGTGCAGCGAATTCTGGGTTGATACCTTCCCAAGTTCCGTTTTGTGCTGCCTTTAATGTGGCGAAGTTATCAATGTCTTGTTGATATTGCGACATGAGCGTCTCTCCCGACTATAATTAAAATTCTTAACGTTGTTTATGTTCACGCTGTTGGGCGTTCCCGTTGATTCCATTTCATCCTAGTGCGGGATTTTGAATAAGAGAAATATATATTTTGCATTGCGGTCATTTATTTTGTGAATGTTTTGTTGGTGCGTTGTCAAACTTCAAGCTAAGTCAGGAGACGCTCATTTCACGCTCCGATAATGTGCCATAGCAAATTCATTCATTTATCGCTAAAACAGCATAGAGGGGCGTTACAGGAAAAATCGCGATATTAATTAAGAGAGCATGTTTCACCTTGTTCGCCTATATTTAAACTACCTTTAGGTAATAACGATGCACAGCGCGCGTATTTTCGGTGAATGCAAACACGCGTTGACGTATTTGAGTGAGTCGCTGGTAAAATAGCTAATGCTAGTCAATAAAGTTCCTAAAGTTTGTGACCACTGCCAAGGTGGCTTTAGTGATAAAACCTTAATTATGTTGATTTTTTCAGCTGTCTATTAGCTAAAAGGGTAATAGCTTTGTTATGACTGTAAGAGTAACTTTAGCGATAAGTTGTTGTGGCTAAGCCAATTAATATTACGGTGTTAAATTGGCTCTAGGCCTTTGATTGTAAAATGAATAAGTGGGCGTTATGAGTAACAGTGTATTGTCGTCGGTGGATCAAAGAACCAAGCTTGTAGGGGAAAACAGGCTTGAGCTTTTGATGTTTCAGCTTGGAACCCGTCACATTTTTGCCATGAATGTCTTTAAAATCAAAGAAGTTATCAATGTACCCAAGCTTAACATTATGCCTGGTTCCCATAATAATCTTAAAGGTGTAATGAATTACCGCGGCAGCTCTATTCCAATTATAGACTTGCGTCAGGCGATAAAAATGCGCGGAGCAGCCACAGAAGCTACGGCGAAAAACGTTATTATCACTGAATACAATAGAAGCGTGCAGGGCTTTATTATTGGCGAAGTTAAAAATATCGTTAATACCTCTTGGGGTACCATACAACCGCCCCCGAGCGGAATTGGTAAATCTAATTATTTAACCGCCATAACTCAGGTGAATGTTGAGGGTAAACAGGAGCTGGTTGAGATAATAGATGTTGAAAAAGTGCTCGCTGAAATCATCGATTACGATACATCTATCTCTGAGGAAGTGTTAGATCAAGATATCGTTAATCACTTTGTAGGTAAAAAAGTGTTGATTGTTGATGATTCCAGCACGGCAAGAAAACAAATAAAGGATACATTAGAGCAGCTTGGTATTACGATTATCGAACGAAAAAACGGTGCTGAAGCGTTAGCATTACTCAAAAAGTGGGCCGACGAAGGGAAAAAACCTACGGATGAAATTTTGCTTATGTTTACTGACGCAGAAATGCCAGAAATGGACGGATATCGGCTTACCTCAGAGGTACGTAGCGACCCTCGAATGAGCAATCTGTTCATAGCACTCAATACTTCATTAAGCGGTAGCTTTAATGATGCTATGGTTGAAAAAGTAGGGTGTAATAGATTTATCTCTAAATTTCAGCCTGATATGCTTGTAGACGTGGCGCAGCAGCGCATGCGTGAATACCTTGCGGCTCAAAGCAAATAGACTTTCCTTTATTCAAAATCGTCCATTCAGACGAGGTGACTACACGGTCATCTCACCACAAGCTTATTTTATCCAAAAGCTTTGAGCATCTTGCTTGCCTGATTTACACTATTACCTCTTATCGCTTTACTAATACCAATGAATCATTCGCGATAATATCGATTTTGCAGTAACTGCGGCTTATAACGTCAGCAGGTATCTTTACTTACTCAGGGAAGTTTAAATGATTAAACAATTTGTTCGCACATCATTGCTAAGTTGTGCGTCTATTGCTGTTCTTGCGGGCTGTGGTATCACTGAATCAAAGACCGAATCAGCAAACACAAACAGTAGCCAAGTCAAAGGCGTGCCGAAAAATATCATTATGGTAGTTGCTGACGGTATGGGGCCCGCCTACACCACCGCTTATCGCAATTATGTAGATGATCCGTCAACACCGGAAGTAGAGACGGTTGTGTTTGACGATATTCTAGTGGGTAATGCATCGACTTACCCCGCTCGTGTATCGGGTTATGTTACTGATTCAGCAGCTGCTGCAACAGCGCTTGCCACAGGTGTTAAGTCATACAACGGTGCAATAGGTGTTGATGTTGATAAACAGCCAGTGAACTCGGTCATGTACCATGCTAAAAGCAAAGGTATGCGTACTGGTTTGGCTGTAACCTCGCAAATTGTTCATGCAACACCAGCGTCATACATTGCACATAACGAAAGCCGCAAGAACTACAACGAAATTGCTGAGGATTTCTTTGACGTACGCGCAAATGGTGAGTTCGTGGCAGACGTAATGTTAGGTGGTGGTACTTCCTACTTTGAAAGAGAAGACAGAGATATTCTGGCGCAGTTCATCGATGGGGGCTACGAATATGCCGACACATATAATCGCCTAGCTTCAGTACCGGCAGGAAGTAATGTGCTTGGTCTGTTTGCTCCTGTAGCGCTGCCTGCAGTACTGGATGATAAGCGTAAAAACCGTCTTGAGTATTTAACTCAACACGCTATCAAGCACTTAGAAAACGACAATGGTTTCTTCCTTTTAGTAGAGGCTAGCCAGGTAGATTGGGCGGGGCACGCAAATGATATCGCTTCTGCCATGGCTGAAATGCATGACCTGGCGTTAACCATGGAGTATCTACGCGACTATGTTAAAGCTAACCCGGATACACTGGTTGTACTAACTGCTGACCATAGCACCGGTGGTTTAACAATTGGTGCAAATGGCGACTACCGCTGGAGTCCTGAACACCTTAAGTCAATGACAGCCTCTGTAATGACGATAGCGCTTAATATGGCTAATGAAGAAAACCCTGGCGAGTATGTGGGGCAGAAGCTCGGGCTATCGTTAAGCGAAGAAGAGTTAGCCACGCTAAATAGCGTATCAAATCAAGATGATAAGACGCGCTTTATGGCAGTAAAAACCTTCCTAGATGCTAAAACAAATACAGGTTGGACTACAGGCGGTCATACCGGTGTGGATGTAGAAGTGTTTGCCTTTGGTGCAGGCCACCAGTCATTTATGGGGCAAATCGATAATACCGATATTGCTAAGACTATTTTTAGTTTTATTGATAAAAAACAGCCAATAAAAATCGATAATGACGCAAATGAAGTATCAAAAAAGGTATCTACCAATATTGAGCTTACGTCTGATGAAGATGACGATGGTTTGTGTGACTTCAAAGAAGACTGGCGCTGCAACTAACGTCGGGGTAGATGTACGTGATAAGGCTTTTTTAGCAAAGTGCATTATTGACGCAACACACAGACAATAGAACTAAAAATAAAAGCGCCGGCGTTTTTTCTAACAGGCGCTTTTATTTTATTAGTAGAAAAGAAATCAGCAAAAAAGAGGTCAAGCGAGAGAATGGAAAGCGAAATGCTATCGTTACTGCAGGATATTTATGACGAAGTCGAGCCTATGCTGGGCATGGGTAAAGTCGCAGACTATATCCCTGCGTTAGCGACGGTTAATCCTCGGCAGTTTGGCATTTCTATTTGTGATATTGACGGGCACATCACGTCTATCGGTGACGCAAGCGTGCCTTTTTCAATACAAAGTATCTCAAAAGTTTTTAACTTGGTTTTGTCTATAAACCATTATGGTGAAACCATGTGGGAGCGGGTAGGGTGTGAGCCTTCAGGGTTACCGTTCAACTCCTTAGTGCAGTTAGAATACGAACATGGTATTCCGCGCAACCCTTTTATTAACGCAGGTGCACTAGTAGTAAGCGATATGGTGCAATCGCGCTTTGCATCTCCATTTATAGCGATGAGAGACTTCGTAAGGCGCTTAAGCTGTAACGGGGAAATCGTAGTTAATAGAGAAGTTGCCGATTCGGAATTCGAACACCGTTCTCGCAATGCGGCAATGGCGTATTTGATGAAAGCCTACGGCAATTTTGAAAACGACGTGGAAGATGTACTTCGTAATTACTTTCACAACTGTGCATTAGAAATGAGCTGTGAAGATTTAGCGCGGTCCACGAGCTTTCTTGCTAACGCAGGCTTTTCAACCTGCGCAAATGAGCAAGTCTTAACACCTTACCAAACCAAGCAAGTGAACGCATTGCTTGCAACGAGCGGTATGTATGACGAAGCGGGCAGCTTCGCTTTTAAAGTGGGCCTGCCGGGCAAAAGTGGGGTCGGCGGCGGTATTGTTGCGGTGGTACCCGGTCGATTCACTATTTGCGTATTTTCACCCGCACTTAACAGTGTGGGGAATTCTCAGCTTGGCGTGGCGGCGCTAACTTCGCTTAGTGAACGGATAAACTGGTCTATTTATTAGTAGCCCGTCAATTCCATAAAGCCGCTCCCCGAGTGGGAGCCCTCTACTTCAACTCGTCCCTCGTAGTAGGGGAATAAACTGTTATTCCACTGCTTTTCTTTAAATGCACGAACAGAAATATCGATTTCTTTTGTCGGTAATTTTATGCGCCAAGCAGTGGGGACCAAACGGGCTGAGCTATCATTTTCGTTTCCCTGTTCGCCATTTTGTTTGATTAACTCATAGTCTGTTGGCGTAATAGATAGGTTGGATTGCTCGATGGTCTCTTTCATTCCATTTTTAGTTATGAAACTGGCCGTTGTGAAGACTTCAGCGTTTTTAGTTTCGCTTTTTTCTTCGCTGTCAGTATTCGAATGCATCCGAAACGCCATGAGTTTGCTTCCGTCGCTTAAATGCAGCGAGAACCAGTCCCACCCTAACGCCTCACTGTTGGCCAAGTGGCTCGTCCATTCGTGATCAAACCAGCCTTTACCTTCAACTTTTATGTTATTGCCCTTTATGTTTACAGTGCCCTTCGCATTAATGAATGGCTGGCTGTAATAGTAAGAGCGAAGCCGTTCGTCTTGCGTCTTTTTGCTGTAGCCATTATCGCCTTGTTTTATAAACGGACCCAATGAGTCCAAGTCAAGCGCGACCTTAACGGCGTTGTTTTTTGTTGTTCGTCCATTGTTTAATTGTGAATCTACGGGCGAGGCTTTAAACGCTTCAGTGTTTTGAGCGTCAGCGTATTTAGGGAACGCTTCTGTAGGGTGGGGGGAAGATACTTCAAGTGACTCGTTCGTTTCGCGAGTACTTTGTTGGCCAAAAGCGAAGCTTAAGGTGGAAGGAAACATGGCTCTTCTGTCTATGTTGGCTTTGGTTCCCGGCATTGTTTGCGCCGCCTTCCAAACCCAATCATCTATAACCGTAGTGAAGGGATTTGTTCTGACGTAAGCGTTACCTACGCCGCCACTCGCAAATCGCTCTTCAAAATAGTGATGCGTTAAAGTGTGCAGTGAGGCATGCCCCATCCATTGTTGTCCGTTAGCCCAGCTACGCATGGCTGGCCCATTAGTAAGCTTATTGGGGGCCGCATCAGAATTAAATCGAAAAAGCGTATACTGCAAGCCGAATTCCTGGCCGTTTTCGCTACTTAACACAAAGGTTAAGTACCACCATTCTAATTGGAAGTCGGGGTGGCTTTTATGATCTTCAGGAAGCTCAACATACGTGTTTCTTTCTACCGAAGTAAATGCGTCGCTCGATTGCATATCGCCAAAGAAACCCCGAGGTGTATAGGCTTTTGACGACGCGCTGCTCTTATTTTGCTTATCTGTATTCGAGCTATCGTTACAAGCAGACAACAATGAGCAAATGAATATAAGTAGTAAACAGCTAAATTTACATAAAGTCCAAAGGCTATAGTGGCTGAAGCGATTAGATTTTAGCGTCATAGCTGGACTTCCTGCCTTAAGTCGATTTTGGGTTTGAGTTTCCCTAGAGGTAATAAAAGCACCAGTGAAACGATAAGCAGAGAAAGGCTCACACTAGAAAGAATGACGTCTACTTTAATTGAAAGAGGGTATACCCAGTTAAACGCGTATCGATTGACTAAATTTATAAAGACGTAAGCTAAGTAAATGCCAAATGGAATAGCGAGCAATGCTGAAACAAAACATAGTAACAGGTACTGCATAAATAGCGATGCCTTAACTTTAAGCTGGCTAACTCCCAATGCTCTTAGTACAGACAGTTGCGCTGAGCTGCCTATAGTCAAAACGGTTAAAGACACCGCGAAGGCAATGCCTGCAACAAGCAAGGTTGTAATATTCAGGCCGTCGGTCAAAACAAAAGTGCGGTCAAACGTATCCATGGAGGTATTTAAAAGCACTTGCCTGCTATAGAGGGTTATGTCGGCGTCATCTCCAAGGTGAGTCTTTAGCTGTTGCTCCAGTTCATCTTTTGTGAAGGGAACGTCGCTACTCGCTGTCACCTTTTGGTAGACGTTTGGCTTAGGGTATATAGCCAACACGCCGGAAAATAGGTTATTTCTTACTACAATGTTTTGTTGGTTGAATAAAGGGAGTGGTGCTAAAACTTGCCCATTTAAGTTGCCATAGTCGGGGTATATACCAAGCACTTTCCATTTAGGCCGTGTTGAGAAAATACTTGTAGTTGAGGTTCTGCTTGGCAAG